>CAWDQK010000028.1:0-61453 GCA_963804395.1 uncultured Verrucomicrobiae bacterium
GATGTATTGCTGATGCCGTGCAATCGACCATCGCCCCACCGACCCTGGTGGATATCCCGAACGTCGTGCCGGACGCCACCTTTGTGATGACGCCGGAGCCTCCGCCCCCTCCGGGAATGCAAGCATCCAAAGGTGTGGTGACGATTCCCGCGAATCCGCGTCCCCCGGGTTGGGGCAAGAATCTGGGCACTATTTTCGACATCTCGCAGCTGGATCAGCAGCCGGTGCCCCGCCTTCAGTCAAAGCCTCAGTATCCTTACGAGATGAAGCGGCAGGGATTTGACGGGCACGTGGTGGTGGTGTTTATCTGCGACGCCGATGGCAACGTGCGGGACCCGTACGCCAAGAGTTCGGATCATCGCGAATTCGAGTCTCCTGCTGTCCAGGCCGTCGCCAAATGGAAATTCAAGGCCGGCCGGCGCGGCGGCAAGAGTGTGAACACGCGCATGTCAGTAGAGATTGTCTTTAGCATTACCAACGCCGATTGATCGATCTTTCTTTTTGGACTCACATCATGGCCTTAATCAGGACTAATCTCTCTTTTAAGGGACTCGCGGTCGCCGCGGTATTGAGCGGATGTCTGTGCATGGTGCGGGCTGAGTCCCAGCCAGCTCAAGGCCCGGAACTCACCGATGAGATCTCCGAGCGGCTGAGCGCTGACTTCCGCCCGGCGAATGAAGCCGGACAATGGGACAAGGCCTTGAGCGTGCTCGATCAGGTCATTGTCAAGGCAGCGCCGGACAGCTATGATGCGGCGTATATTCTGGGCACCAGGGCTCATATTTACATTCACGAGAAGAACAACCTGGCAAAGGGTCTTGAAGACTTGGAACAGGCGCTGGGAATCGATGACCGAAAGCACTACTTCAAGGAAAAGGAAGTCCAGGACATTCTCTTTGCCATCTCCCAGGTGACCTACACCGAGGCGGCGGAAGCCAAGGATGTCGCCGCAAAGATCCGCCTCTATAACAAGTCGGTCGCTGCAATCGAACGCTGGCTGCAACACGCCGACCAGAAGTCGCTCAACCAGGATACCCTCTATTTCATCGCGGTCGTCTATTTCACCTTTGGCCAGGGAACCGAATTCGGCAGCGAGCAAAAGGGCGACCCCGCGATGTTGGAGAAGGCGATGACGTGGGTCGAACAAGGGACTCCGGTCAACCGCGCATCCCCGCGATGGTTTCTTCCAAATGAAAGTTGCCGGGCTCTATCAGCAGAACCGGTTCAAGGAGATGGCCCAATATCTAGAGCTCGAGCTCAAGCACAAGCCGGACGCCAAGAACAACTGGCAGCAGCTGGCCATCACCTACCTTCAGCTCGCTTCCGCCGCGGAAGATAAAAAGGACAGCAAGACCGCAAATTCCTACTACATCCGTGCGATTCTGACATTCGAGCGGGCCCAAAAGCTGGGATTCATGACCACGCCAAAGGAGAATTATAATCTGGTCACCATTTACTCCAGCATTTCCCAATTCTCCATCGCCTGCGATTTGCTCGAAACCGGGCTGAAGAATGAAACAATCGAGTCCACTCCCCAGAACTGGCAGCTCCTCGGTGGATGGTACCAGTCGATCCATCGCGACGACAAGGCGGTCGAGACGTTTCTGACCGCGGCCAAGCTGTTCCCGACCAATGCAGAGATGGAATACCAGCTGGCGTTGGTCTATCTCAACATCCCGAAGGAGAACGAGGCGTTTGAGCACATCAAGGCCTGCCTTGCAAAGGGCGGCACCGAAAAGCCACATGTCGGCCTGCTGATGTACGCCTATACTGCAATGGACCTGAAAAAGTTTGACGAGGCTCTGAAGGCGGCAGGTGAAGCAGCCGAAGCTGCGAAGAAGATCGGCGCCTTGGATGCCGTGAAACAGGCAAGCAAGCTGGAGGAAGCCATCAAGGCCAACATTCAGGATACGGAGAGCCGGAAACAGCAGATGCAGAGGTAATTTCAAATCCACCACTTAAATCGTTTGTCATGAACAAAGCCTATATTATCGGGCCGCTCATTGGTCTGCTTGTCTGGGGAATTGTCTACTGGAATTTCGACCAGGGATACAAGGTGCGCGAAGAGCAAAAGGCCATCCAGGCCGCACAAGAGAAGGCGGATCGGATCAGGCTCGATCTTGAGCGACGCAAGAAGGCGATCGAGGATGCCACCAAGGCACAGGAGGAACGCAAAGCGGCCCGCTTGGCGAAGGAACAAAAGGAACAGCAGGAGAACGATGCCCGCAATGCCCTGTTGGACCGCCGGCAGCATGCGTTCGACGAACTCAACCACCACCTGCGCCCCCAGCTCGACCGGCAGAAGGGTGATGCCGACACGGTCAAAAACGAGATCGCGCAGCTTGAACTGCAAAAGAAGCAGTTCGTTGCCGAGGAAACCGGCCTCCGGGAATACATCCGTGTCGCCGAGGGCAACATGAAGACCTACTACGACCTGCTTGAGAAACTGAAGGCTGCCGAGGACGCCAAGACCGCCGCTGATGCTTTAGCCAAGGCCGCGGCAAACCACTAGGAAGACCGGGCCGCCAACCTCTCATTGTTTTTGTATCCATGAACAAGTTTTACGTCGTATTCCCCACCCTTCTGCTGATCGCGTTTGGCGTGTATTACACCCAAGTCGCCAAGCCTCAGATGGCCGAACAAGAGCGGATCGAAGCCCAGAAGATCGAGGATCAAAAGGCCGCTGACGAGGTCCGCCGACAGCAGATCGAGGACAAAGCCCGAATGGATGCTGTGGCTCAGCAGCAGGCGCGGGAGGCGAAGGACAAGGAGAAACAGGAACGACTCCAGCGCGAGAAGGATGAGCAGGACCGCAAGGTCAAGGAAGAGACTGAAAAGTTCGAAGCTGAAGCGGCGTCGGTTACCAAGCAGATTGCCGACATGGACAAGGAAATCGTCAACCTGCGGGCCCAGCGCGAGCAACTGGGCCGCGAGGTATATGAATCCGCCGCCAAGGTTGAGCTGGCAAAGACCGACCGGGACAATGCCGATCTCGAAATCCAGCGCATGTATGACATGGTCGCCCAAAAGGTGGGCGATAGTTTTCTCACCAAGCTTCCACCGCCACCCCCCCCGAAGTAGACTTTCGGCGCCAACGACCGCTTGTCCGCCCCGGCTCCCCGCCGGGGCTTTCTGTTTCCCCAAACCCCTCATGCCAGGCGCTCCGGACCACCCGGTTCTCAATTTCTGCGCAATGGTCGCCAAAGGATGCGGAGCACCCTCGTCTGAACGGCGATACGCTGGACAATCTCCGTATTTCTCAATCACTTAGCCATTCCCTTCGCTGTGAATATTGTTTCCAAATCCACCGTCTCCACCATGGATGGCAATGAGGCTGTCGCTTCGGTCGCCTACCGCGTCAGCGATGTCTTTGCCATCTACCCGATCACGCCATCGTCGCCGATGGCTGAGTATGCTGACGAATGGGCCGTGGCCCAGCAGCAAAACATCTGGGGGATGGTGCCTGAGATCGTGGAGCTTCAGTCCGAAGGTGGCGCGGCGGGCGCGGTTCATGGCGCGTTGCAGGGTGGCTCGCTCGCGAGCACCTTCACCGCCTCGCAGGGGCTCTTGTTAATGATCCCCAACATGTACAAAATCGCCGGGGAGCTCACCCCGTGCGTGATTCATGTGACGGCGCGCACGCTCGCCACCCATGCCCTGTCCATCTTCGGCGACCATTCTGACGTCATGGCCTGCCGGCAGTGCGCCTGGGCCATGCTGGCATCCAACTCCCCGCAGGAAGCGCACGATCTCGCGGCGATCGCGCACGCCTCCACGCTGCGCACCCGCGTGCCGGTGCTCCATTTCTTCGACGGCTTCCGGACCTCGCATGAAGTCAACACCGTCGTCCGGATCAGCGACGACACCCTGCGCTCCCTGACCGATGTCGAGGCGCTCGCCGCCTTCCGGCGCCGCGGACTCACCCCGGACCGCCCGGTCCTGCGCGGCACCGCCCAGAACCCGGACGTTTTCTTCCAGGCGCGCGAATCCATCAATCGCTTTTACGACGTCGCCCCGACCATCACGCAAGAGGTGATGGACGAATTCGCCAAGCTTACCGGCCGGGCCTATCATCTCTTCGACTACGAGGGTCATCCCGAAGCGGACCGCGTGCTGGTCATCATGGGCTCCGGAGCCGAGACCGCCGCCGAGACCGCCGCCTGGCTCAACGCCAAGGGGGAGAAGACCGGCGTCTTGAAGGTGCGCCTCTACCGCCCGTTCTCGGTCAAAGCTTTTGCCGCCGCGTTGCCATCGACGGTGCGCTCGATCGCAGTGCTGGACCGCACCAAGGAGCCGGGCGCGGTTGGCGAGCCGCTCTACGTCGACGTCATCTCCGCCCTGCGCGAGGCGGAACTGGCCGGCTGGTTCACGCCCAAGGCCGGCCGGGTCACCGTCGTCGGCGGCCGCTACGGCCTTTCCTCGAAGGAATTCACGCCCGCGATGGTCTGCGGCGTCTTTGCCGAGCTCGGCCGGGCGCAACCGAAGAACCATTTTACCATCGGCATCAATGACGATGTCACCGGCCTGTCGCTCAAGTATGATCCGGCGGTTGATATCGAGCCGGTGGACCGGACCTGCGCCGTCTTCTTCGGCCTCGGCGCCGACGGCACCGTCGGTGCCAACAAGAACACGATCAAGATCATCGGCGAAGAGGCGGGAAAGTTCGCCCAGGGCTATTTCGTTTACGATTCAAAGAAATCCGGCGCCACGACCGTCTCCCACCTGCGCTTCGGCGACAAGCTGGTGCGGGCGCCATACCTCGTTCGCGAAGCCGGCTTCGTTGCCTGCCATCAGTACTTCCTGCTTGAAGTGCAGCCCGTGCTCGCCAACGCCGCGCCTGGCGGCATCTTCCTGCTCAACGCCCCTGGTCCGATCGAAACCTTGTGGGACCGGCTGAGTGTCGAGACCCAGCATGAGATCATTGCGAAGAAGCTCCGGTTCTACGCCATCGACGCCGGGGCCGTGGCCCGCGCCTGCGGGCTCGGCGGCCGGATCAACACCATCATGCAGGTCTGCTTCTTTGCGCTGAGCGGCGTGCTCCCGCTGCCGCAGGCCCTGGAAAGCATCAAGAAGGCGATCAAGAAGTCCTACGGCAAACAGGGCGAGGACGTGGTCAAGAAGAACGTCGCCGCCGTTGACAGCGCCCTGGAGGCACTGCGCCAGGTCCCGGTGCCGGCGGACGCAACCTCGCTCGTGCGCCGTCCCCCGACCGTGTCGGAAGATGCGCCCGATTTCATCCGCAACGTAACCGCGGTCATGCTGTCCGGCCGGGGCGACGAGCTCCCGGTGAGCGCCTTCGCGCCCGACGGCACCTGGCCGACCAACACGTCTCACTGGGAGAAGCGCAATCTTGCGGACGAGATCCCGGTCTGGGACGCCGCGCTCTGCATCCAGTGCAACAAGTGCGTCGAGATCTGCCCCCACGCGGCGATCCGCGCGAAGTATTTCCCGCCGGAGGCATTGGTTGGGGCGCCCGAGACGTTCCACTCGACCGATTTTCGTTCCCCGGACGTCAAGGGAATGCGCTATACGCTGCAGGTCGCGCCCGAAGACTGCACCGGCTGCGAGCTGTGCGTGCAGTTCTGCCCGGTCAAGGACAAGACCGATCCGAAGAAGAAGGCCATCAACATGCAGGCGCAGGCGCCGTTGCGGGTGCCGGAGCGCCAGAACTTCGAGTTCTTCCTGCGGCTTCCGTCTCCGGACCGCACCACCCTCAAGCTCGACCAGGTCAAGAGCGCGCAATTCCTCGAACCCCTGTTCGAATTCTCCGGCGCCTGTTCCGGCTGCGGCGAGACGCCGTACGTCAAGCTGCTGACCCAGCTGTTTGGCGACCGCACGGTCATCGGCAACGCCACGGGATGCACGTCGATCTATGGCGGCAACCTGCCGACCACCCCCTACGCCCAGAATAGCGAAGGCCGTGGACCCGCCTGGTCCAACTCGCTCTTCGAGGACAATGCTGAATTCGGCCTCGGACTCCGCCTGGGTCTCGATCGCAAGGAGGCGATTGCCCGCGATCTGGTGCAGAAGCTCGCCGCCCGCGTCGGCCCGCCCCTGGTCGAGGCGCTGCTCAAGGCCGATCAAACCAGTGAAGCCGGAATCGCAGCCCAGCGCGCCCGGGTCGTTCAACTGCGCGAGCAGCTCGCGGCGATTCCCTCCGATCCCATTGCCCGTGAGCTCGCCGAACTGGCGGATCATTTCGTCAGGAAGAGCGTCTGGGTCATCGGCGGCGACGGCTGGGCCTACGACATCGGATACGGCGGCCTGGACCACGTCCTCGCTTCCGGCCGGAAGGTCAACGTCCTGGTCTTGGATACGGAAGTCTACTCAAACACCGGTGGCCAGTGCTCGAAGGCCACGCCGCTCGGCGCCGCCGCCCGGTTCGCCATGGGTGGCAAGGCGGTTGGAAAGAAGGATCTCGGATTGCTCGCAATGACCTATGGCAACACCTACGTCGCCCGGATCGCGATCGGTGCGCGGGATAATCAGACCCTGGCCGCGCTGCGGGAAGCCGATTCCTATCCCGGTCCCTCGCTCGTGATCGCATTTGCCCACTGCATCGCGCATGGCTATTCGCTCACGGACGGATTGGAGCATCAGAAGATGGCGGTTGAAACCGGCTACTGGCCGCTCTTCCGCTACGATCCGCGCCGGGCTGAACGCGGCGAAAATCCGCTGCAGCTCGATTCGCCGGCCCCCAAGACTGAGCTGATCAAGTTTACGAAGACGGAGAACCGGTTCCGCCTGCTGGAGAAGAAGAATCCCGAGCGGTCCGCCGAACTCGACCGCCTGGCCCAGGCCGAGGTGCACAAGCGCGTTGCCTTCTATCAGAAGCTGGCCGCGACGCAGTTGACTGGCGCCGCTCCGGCTGCGCCGGCACTCAAGACCCCGGCCCCGAAGAACGGCGACGCCGCCACGACCGTCAAATCGGTCACGAGCGGCTGACGCCCGGCTTCAGTTGATTAACTACCAACAGCCGCGTTTTGCCAACGCGGCTGTTTTGTGCCACGACTCTGACCTTCCCATGCTCGACCCTATCGCACAGTTCAATTCCTGGCTGGATGAGGCAAAACGAACGAACGGAATCGATGAGCCCACGGCCATGGCCCTGGCGACCGCCAACTCCCACGGTTGTCCGTCGGTTCGCATGGTGCTGCTCAAGCACGCTGACGAGCGGGGCTTCGTCTTTTATACCAACCTGGAGAGTGTCAAATCCGCCGATCTCAAGGCCAATCCGCAGGCCGAGCTTTGTTTCTACTGGGGCCCGCTGACCCGGCAGGTGCGCGTCGCCGGGCGCGTCGAGCGGACTTCCGATGCCGAGGCCGACGCCTATTTCGCCACCCGTCCCCGCCTCAGCCAGGTCGGCGCGTGGGCCTCGGAGCAGTCGCGTCCGATGCGCGGCGGCTATTTCGAACTCGAGCAGGCCTGCGCCAAGATCGCCCTGCGCTATCCGTTCGGCGCCGTGCCCCGGCCGCCGTTCTGGTCGGGATTCCGCGTGGTGCCGGAGCGGATCGAATTCTGGAAGCAGAAACCGTTTCGCCGCCATGAGCGGGTCGCCTACCTGCGCGAGACCGATGGCTGGCGGGAGCAGTGGCTCTTCCCGTAGGATTCCGGCGGACGACGTCGCCGGAATCCTGATGAAAAACCGCTAGCCCGGATTTTTCCTGAACACCCGGCTGTCTCCAAAGAAAAATCCGCCTGCCCTGCGGCAGGGCGACCAGGTCGCGGCCAGCCCCGACAAAGTCGGCCCCCTGCGGGGCGAACATTTCACGCCCTCGTGAAATGTTCGGGCTAGCGATCGCGGCAAATCCGGTCTAAAGTCTAACTCTTCATGGATCTGACTGAGCTGTACCAGAGCGTCATTCTCGAAAACAACCGGCGCCCGAGGAATTTCAGAAAGTTGCCGACCGCCAACCGCGTTGCCGCAGGAAGTAATCCGGTCTGCGGCGACGAGGTCACCGTCTACGTGCAGCTGGAGGGCGACCGGATCGCTGACATCAGCTTCCAGGGCGCCGGCTGCGCCATTTCCCAGGCGTCCGCGTCCCTCATGACCCAGCGTCTCAAGGGGCGCACCCTGCCGGAAGCCGAGGCGCTGTTCGGGCGTTTCAAGGAGATCGTCACCGAGGGCGTGCCGGATGAGAACGATCTCGACCTCTCGGCGTTTGCCGGCGTCCACCAGTTTCCGGCCCGCATCAAGTGTGCAACCCTGGGGTGGCACGCAGCGATCAACGCCATCCACGGCGAGGCCGTCACCGCCACCACGGAATGAACCCGCCCAACGCCTCCGCGCCAAACTGGTCCGCACTGCGCGCGGATTTCCCCATTCTTGCCCAGACGGTCCATGGGCATCCGCTAGCCTATCTCGACAACGGCGCCACGACCCAGAAACCGCGCTCCGTGATCGATGCGCTGGTGCGCTATTACGAACACGACAACGCCAATGTCCACCGGGGGGTGCACGAGCTGAGCTACCGGGCCACGACCGCCTACGAGGCGGCCCGGACCCGGACCGCGCGCTTCGTCAATGCTGCTTCCCCGGAGGAGATCATCTTCACGCGTGGCACCACGGAAGGCATCAATCTGCTCGCCTATTCGTTTACGTCGCGGCTCCACCCCGGCGACGCCATTCTGGTCACCGAGATGGAACACCACAGCAATCTGGTGCCGTGGCAGCTTCTCGCCCAACGCACGGGCGCCCGCCTGCTGTTCGTTCCCGTCACGGGTGATGAGGGCTTGCTGGACCTCGGCGATCTGGACTCCCTCCTGGCGGGACAGGTGAAGCTCTTCGCCTTCCCGCACGTTTCAAACTCGCTCGGCACGATCAACCCGGCGGCGGAATTGTGCGCGCGCGCCCGGCGCCACGGGGTGATTTCCGTGGTGGACGCCGCGCAGAGCGCCGGACACCTGCCGGTTGACGTCCAGGCCCTGGGGTGTGATTTCCTGGCCTTCTCGGGGCACAAGATGGCCGGACCCACCGGCATTGGCGTGCTCTACGGCCGCCATGCATTGCTCGACGAAATGGACCCTTTCCAGGGCGGCGGGGAAATGATCGCCACGGTGCATTTCGAACAAAGCACCTGGAACAAGGTCCCCCACAAGTTCGAGGCCGGCACACCCGACATTGCCGGCGCCATCGGCCTGCACGCCGCGATGGATTATCTGGATGCCATCGGCCGGTCCGCGATTGCCGCCCACGACGGGGCGCTTGCGCGCGACGCCTTCGCCCGGTTGGCAGCGGTTCCCGGGATCCGTCTGTTCGGTCCGCCGGGCGAACGGGGTGGATTGGTCAGCTTCGGACTGGCCGGCGCCCACGCCCACGACGTCGTAACGTTTGCCGACCAGGAGGGCATCGCCCTGCGCGGCGGTCACCACTGCACCCAGCCGCTCTGGCGAAAACTGGGCATCACCGCCACCACCCGGGCCAGCTTCTACCTTTACAACACCCCCGGTGAGGTCAACCGGCTGGTCGAGGTCATCCACAAGGCCGCGGCATTCTTCGGCGGGTAGGCGCATTCTTGCTTGGTTGTAGCCGGCCGCGCTGAGGCCGGCTGCCGGGGTTGACGCCCCCGGCTACAAGGCAACGCCGGAGATGGCAGACACGGCGGTCCGCCCTCCACGCAAGCGATTCTTCCAGCTGGAGGGCACTGCGCCGTCAGCGCCGTTCTGGTTTACGGCGCTACAGTCTGCCACGTCGCAGCTGCCCGACAGGTTTCTAGAGCGTTGCTTCCTGCAAGAAATGCGCAGAGCTTGCCAAACCGTGCGCTGCTGAATGGCGCATTCCCTGCCACTATGGCACGATGAAGCAAGGGTATCTGGAGGCGCTCGACGGCCATCGCGCCGAAATCAGGCGCAAGTGGGAGCTTCTGTTGCGCGCCGCTCCGGTGACCACGCCGCTCGGCAACCCGGACACCCTGATTTATCTGATGGATGAGTCGATCGAGCAGCTGTTTGCGCTCTTTCGCAGCAAGTCGACCCATGAATGGCTCTCCCGCCATCCTCCGGCGGCCGGCGACGTTGGCAGCACCTGTCATTGCCGTTTGAATCCGCTGATCAACTACTTCATCGCCGGACAGGCAGCGCTGGCCTTTGCCGCCCAGACGGTGCCGCGCAACCAGCATCATCTCGACGATCTGGCCGCCACCGCGTGTGTGGACGAATTGCTGCTCACCTTCCGCTTTCTCGCGCACCGCGAGATCCACGCCTTCTGCGAGGTTTGCCAGTATTCCCCGGCCACCGCGCATGCTGCCGGCCAGCGCCCGCATGGCAAACCGGTGTGCCCGCTCCCGGCCCGGCGGTAGAAGGCATCCCCCCCGGGGGACGTGACGCCCTCGCCGCGTTTACGAGGCCCCGACCAATCCGGCGGAGGGATGGAGCTGTTCTCGAAAGTCGCTCGGCGACATTCCCTCGATCTTCTTGAAGACCCGATTGAACTGCGAGAGCGACTGGAACCCCGCCTCAAACGCCGCCTCGCTGACCCGCTTGTGCGGATTGAGCAGCAGGCTCTTCACTTTCTCGACCCGCACCCGCGCCAGGTAGTCGGTGAACGTCAGGCTGGTCGCCTGTTTGAACATCTTGCAGAAATAGAAGGCGCTGGTGTTGACCGCCTTGGCGACTTCCTTGAGCGAAAGCTCCTCGCTCTGGTGGCTGGCAATGTACGCGCGGGCCCGGATGATCATCGGCGCCTCGGCTTTCTCCTCCTGCACCATCAGCTGGTTGCTGATCGCCGCCAGATGCTGGGAGAAGATCACGAGCAACCGGACAATCGACTCGTATTGCCGCCGCGAGATGACCCGCGTCTGGAAATAGGCCTCCTCGATCCGCTTCACGTCAATCTCGCGCCCCCAGTCCAGCAATTGCCGGGTCACACGGTGGAACTCGCTCCGGCTGGGCTGGTGCAGGAACACCTGGCCGGTCTGGAGGAACGCGATCAGGTTTTCGCCCACCCGGACCGGGATGGCGGTGTCACACAGGCCCGCAAAGCACCGCAGCGTCTGGGCCTCGACCTTGGCGGACTCCGCGATCTTCTGCTGCATCTGCAGACAGGCCGAGCAAGACTTGTTGGTCTGGGCCAGCAGCGCGCAAAACGGGTTCTCGTTCTTGTGGCCGGCAAGCGGGAACTGAAACGTCTCCACCGGGCGCAGTCCAAGCGGGAGCCCGGTGGCGTCGGCAAAGGCCTTCTCATAATCACGCCAGATCTGGGAGGCCTTGAGGTGTTCGACGATGCTTTTGCTGCGTGATAGAGGCGATGGGATCTCGTTCGACATGGACCGTGCGCGGCCGTCAACATCCACCCGGACAGGGTTCTTTCGCAAACGAAAACGCGATTTTTGCTGACGTTTGCGCAAATTCTGAGGAGCTAATCCGGCGGTCAACCAACCAGGTATCGTCCTCTACGCGCATGCAAACTACGCTCGAGCCCACGTCATCCGCCCTCGGCCAACGCCCCGCCCCTCCGACCCCTCATCCCCGGGTGGTCGCCTGGGTGAACGAAATTGCCGCGCTCTGCCAGCCCGCGGCGGTCGAATGGTGCGACGGCTCCCCAGCCGAATACGACCGCATGGTCGGTTTGATGGTGCAAAACGGCACCGCCCTCCGCCTGGATCCCGCCCGGCGCCCCGGATGCATCTATGTGCGCTCGGATCCGTCCGACGTCGCCCGCGTCGAGGACCGGACCTTCATCTGCAGCCAGCACCAGAACGACGCCGGTCCGACCAACAACTGGCTGCCGCCGCGCGAGATGAAGGCCACGCTCCATGGCCTGTTCCAGGGCTGCATGCGCGGCCGCACCCTGTATGTCATCCCGTTCAGCATGGGGCCGCTCGGTTCGCCCCTGTCGCACATCGGGATCGAGCTCACGGACTCGCCGTATGTTGTGGCCAACATGCGGATCATGACGCGCATGGGCGCCGCCGTCTGGGACATCCTCGGGGCCGACGGCGAATTCGTGCCCTGCCTGCATTCCGTCGGCCGGCCGCTGAACCCCGGGGACGCCGACGTGCCGTGGCCCTGCAACCCCGTCAAATACATCGTCCATTTCCCCGAGGAACGCTCGATCTGGTCGTTTGGCAGCGGATACGGCGGCAACGCGCTGCTGGGCAAGAAATGCTTCGCGCTGCGCATCGCCTCCTGCATGGCGCGGGACGAGGGCTGGATGGCCGAGCACATGCTGATCCTCAAGGTGCAGGACCCGGAGGGCAACGCGACCTATGTCACCGCGGCCTTCCCCAGCGCCTGCGGCAAGACCAATTTCGCGATGCTGATCCCGCCCGCCCATTTCCAGGGCTGGAAGGTCACCACGCTCGGCGACGACATTGCCTGGTTGAAGCCCGGACCGGACGGCCGCCTCCGCGCCATCAACCCCGAGGCCGGGTTCTTCGGGGTCGCGCCCGGCACCTCCTACGAATCGAATCCCAACGCGATGGATTCGATCCGGACCAACACGATCTTCACCAATGTCGCCCTGACCGATGACGGCGACGTCTGGTGGGAAGGCATGACCCGCGAGGCTCCGGCGCACCTGACCGACTGGCAGGGCAAGAGCTGGACGCCGGGGTGCGGCCGCCCCGCCGCGCATCCGAACGCGCGCTTCACGGCGCCGGCGGCACAGTGCCCCTGCATCGACCCGGACTGGGAGAGCCCGGACGGCGTCCCGATCAGCGCCATCGTCTTTGGCGGCCGCCGGGCCACCACGATGCCGCTGGTCTTCCAGACGTTCAACTGGGTCCACGGGGTCTATGTCGGCGCCACGATGGGGTCGGAAATGACGGCCGCCGCCGCCGGCGCCGTGGGCAAGGTCCGCCGGGATCCCATGGCGATGCTGCCGTTTGCCGGCTACAACATGGGCGATTACTTCGAACACTGGCTCCGGATGCGCAAGCTGGTGAGGCGCCCGCCGAAGATTTTTCACGTCAATTGGTTTCGCAAAGACGAAAACGGCAAGTTCCTCTGGCCCGGTTTCGGCGAGAACATGCGCGTGCTGCGGTGGATCGTCGACCGCTGCCAGGGCCGGGTGGCCGCGGACGAGACGCCGCTCGGCTGGATGCCCCGCATCGACCAGTTCGATATCGAGGGCCTGCCCGGCTATGATCGCGAGAAGCTCACCAAGGTGCTGGCAATCAACGTCGACGACTGGAAGCAGGAGGTCCTGATGCAGGATGAACTCTTCCTGAAGCTCTACACCGAACTGCCAAAGGAGCTGCTCTTCCAGAAGGAGCTGCTGGTCGCGCGCCTTTGAAACGCGGCGCCGCCGCGTTTCAAATGCAGGCTCCCCGCGGTTGCCCGCGGGGAGCTGCGCACTTGGTCCTCAATCAGGTGAATCGCGGGAATTGCCCGCCGGGTTCACCCACCGCCCGGGGATTAGGCCGGGCGGAATTCTTCCGGGCGGCGGTGCCGCCGGCCGTGCCGCGGCGACCGACGTCCGCGGCCCTTTTTCTCCGGGCGATCCCCGGGATCCGGAGCCATCAAAGAACCACGGTGAATTTGTACTCTAAAAGCCGCTACATGGCTTCGCATGGCTTGCCAATTGTTGGGCGTCGGTTGTGGTGCGGCCTGCGTGCTCTTCCGCAAAATCTGCGCAGCCCGCGGCGGCGAAACCTGCTATAAGGGCGCATGAGCACCATCCTCGTTCCCGTCGATTTCTCTGCGGAAACCCCCGAGGTCATCGAGTGCGCGGCGATGCTGGCGCGCCGCAATCGCAGCCGGCTCGTGCTGATGCACGTGGCGCCGGCCGGCGCGGAGGCGGCGGACGACGCCGCGGCCCGGCTGGAGCGGCTCGAAAACTATCTCCGGGAGGATGGTTTTCAAGTGTCGGTGGCCGTCCGCTCCGGCGAGCCCGCCCGCGAAATCGTCGAGCTGGGCGGCAGCCTCAAGGCCGATTGCATCATCATGGGCCGGCACGATCATGCGGGGGCCGCGGCCGGCCACAGTGCCGTTACCACCTACGTCGAGCAGCAGGCCTCCTGCGCCGTGGTGGCCGTGCCGTAGCAAAACCGCCGCCGGCCCGGATGCCTCCGGGTGCGTTGGATCCGCAGCCAAGGCTGAAGCGCGGCGCCTTCAGCGCCCTTCCTATCTGGTGTAGCCGGCCGCGTTGAGGCCGGCCCGGGGTCGGCGCCCAAGGCTACAGGGGCAGACTTGCGTTGGCGGACACGACGCACCGCCCGCCAAAAGGATCGTCGCGCGGGATGAAGGATCTCCATCCCGACCGGTGGAAAATGGCCTACCCGTAGCGCCAGTCTCCGACTGGCCGATTCGCCGGTCACAGACCGGTGCCACCCTTGAATGCAGCGATGCGTAGCCCTGCGCACCCGGGCTCGCTAGCCGCCGCCGAGGGCGAGCAGTTCGCGGACCGCGGCGGTGACGGGAATGCTGCCGGACAGGATCGCCTTCTCCCACGCGGCGCGGCGCGCCGCGACCTTCGGTTGATGAAAGAACCGGCTGCGCAGCGCTTCCTCGATCATCGACTCGGCCCACGCGAGATTCTGCCGGCGCCGGCGTTCCGGCAGGGCGCCGTTCTCGCGGGTGATGCTGAGAAACTCCTCCACCGCCGCCCAGAGTTCGGGCACGCCTTCGCCGGTGCGGGCGGAACAGGTCAACGCGCGCGCGGACCAGCCGGGCGTCGGCGGCGCAAAGTAGTGCAGCGAGTCCTGCAGCATGCGCCGCGTGACCTGCGCCCGGGTGAGATTGTCCTCGTCGGCCTTGGTCACCGCCACCGCGTCGGCCAGCTCCAGCGAGCCGCGCTTCATCCCCTGCAGATCGTCGCCGCCGCCCGTGATGGTCAGAAGGAGCAGAAAATCCACCATCGAGCGCACGGCGATTTCGCTCTGCCCCACCCCGACCGTTTCCACCAGGATGACGTCGTACCCCGCAGCTTCGCACACCAGGATGGTCTCGCGGGTCTTGCGGGCGACACCGCCCAGCGCCCCTCCCGAGGGGGACGGCCGGATGAAGGCGCCGGGCTCGCGGGCAAGCTGCTCCATCCGGGTCTTGTCGCCGAGAATGCTCCCGTGGCTGACGCTGCTGCTCGGATCGACCGCCAGGACGGCAACCTTCCGGCCCTGGCGGCACAGCCATGTGCCAAAGGTCTCGATCAGCGAACTCTTCCCGGCCCCGGGCACCCCCGTGATTCCGATCCGGACCGAGCGGCCGGTCTGCGGCAGCAGCAAGGCCAGCACCGCCTGCGCCTCGGCGATCCGCGCGGCAGCATCGCTTTCGACCACGGTGATCGTTTGCGCAAGGAGCGACCGGTCCCCGCGCAGGACCCCTTGCGCGTACTCCGCAGCAGAGAACCGCCGGCGCCGCGCCGCGCGGACCGTGGCGGGTGGAACGATCCGCGCGCTGCCCGCCGGCACAATGCGGACGGCAAATTCGGGCCCGGCGTTCTCCGGCCGCCAGTCAGGATGTTCAGGGGGATGGGTCATCAGCGAAGGCGGTCCAGAACGATGGTGCCGACGACCCCGAAGGCAATCTGCGATTCCGGCCCGGAGTTTCAGTCGGTCGCCGACTGCCGCTTCTTCCATGTCATCGCGAAGGAAGGCACGTCCGAGATCATTGGGCAGGTGTCGTTGGAACGGCAACGCACCATCGGCCGCCGGATTGGCGAGGTGCTCCGCCTGCAGTTCCAAACACCGGCAAAGCGCCATTGCAGATCCGCCGTGGGCTGTCTCACCGGAGCGCGCAGAGGCAGCAGAGGACGGGAAGCCAATCCGTTTCTCGGGTCAGTCGCTGGCAACATTAAAGCCGATGCGCCGTTTGGGCGGAAGGTCCGGCGGCGGGTTTAGCAGGGGCAGGAGTTTTTCGACGACGTCTTGAAGGACGACATCGTGCTCCAGGAGCTTTTTGTCAATCTGAGCAAGCCGCTGCAAAATGGTTGCGTTGGTCATCAGTTCCTCGCGCATCCGCACGAAGGCGCGGACGACATACACGCTCATAGCGACGGCTCGCTCACCGCGAAGAATCGTGGCAGCCATGATCGCACCGTGTTCAGTGAAAGCCCATGGAAGGTACTTCCGGTGCTGGCCACGGGCGGACCTCTTTAAGGTCACAATTTGTGACCTTACAGCAGGGTCTGGGTCCAAACTCGAAGTCACAATTTGTGACTTCAAGTTTGCAACCTCTTTACGAGTAAGCTGAAACGCAAAATCGATGGGAAATCTTTTCGCATGCCGTCGGATGGTTTGATTAAAGACTTTGACTTGGACTTCATAGAGCGCGGCAAGGTCGCTATCGAGTACGACGCGCTGGCCGCGGACGGTGTGGATGGGAGGGAGTTCAGGATCAGGCATGGGCGCAACATTCACCCGCCGATGGCAAGTCTACAACGACGAATTTTCCTATCCTACCATAAAGATTAAGGGCAGCCGCCATTCGGCCGTCTTGGATCTTCATCTGCCAGGCCAACAGTCTCTTCACGGACTGTCGCACCCACCAAACCAACGCCACCACCAGCCTCAACCGACTGCGCTTTTTCCCGGCCATCGCGATGCCCGCGCATGCCTGCGCGATCTGCCTGAAGGATTACCGCTCAAAGATGAAGAAGCTCGCGAATGGCAGATTTCACCTGGGTGTATTGCTCAGCCGGGAGGACGCCGAGTTTCCGAGCCAGTTTGTGGCGATCGAAACTCGCCAGCCCCTTCACGTTGACAGCCGAATGCTTGGGGAGCCACCGCGGTTTGCCGATGTCGATTTCGCCGCGGGCACCTCGCAATTGCGAGGTTCGCGTGGCAACGATCACCAGCGAACGGGCGGCTCCATCGCCGGGATATGCCAGGACGAGAACCGGCCGGCTTTTCTCGACCAACCCAAGCTCAGCAAACCAGACATCTCCCGGTTGCGGCTCAGTACGCACCGAGAGAATTGTTCCACGCGCTTGCCTGTTCTTCCGGAGTCAGAGTGCTTCCCGGATGAGCGCTGACGGCAAATGGCAGCGCCTCGCGAAGTTCAACCTGGGCCAGGAGCAAGTTAAATGCTTCGCCGGGCTTCAGTCCGAGCCGGGACAGGATTTTCTCGGCGTGCTTGAGACGCTTCGTGGGCACACGGGTTCTGAAAAGTATCGTGGACCCATCCATGTTCAAAAGTGCTCGAAACGGTCCGCACTGTCAACCACCCGCCGGTCCGGAACGCGGTCGCATCTCCGGGTGGTCGGCGGTTCCGGAGGCTTGCCGAACGAAGCGCAGGCTTCCCAGCCTGCTTCTCGTCGATGAGGATTTGCGGCCGGAATGATCTATCCAAAACTTTCATATCATGCTTCTCTTTCTACCATCATTTCAATGTTGCGTGAATCTCCTGAGAGTGAGCAAATGCCTCGTTTCAGAGCAACCCCATGCAACGTTCAGCTGCCAGTCGTTCGGGCGAAGTTCGGATGCTTCGTGTCACGGAGCGAGACGCGCGCGGGCCTTTTGACCTATCTACTGCTATTTGGCATGTGGAACGATCTTTCTGCCGGGATGCTGCCAAGGCGTCGATGCGGTCGGTCGAGAATCCAATGGTGATTCCATTGTCTTGGTCCAACGACGGTCTTCGCCCGCACCTCCAGCGTTGGCAGGCCAAGTTTCGCCGATGGTCAACGACCCGCTGCTTTGGCGCAAGACCCCGCATTGTAGCCGCAGGAAGCCCAGCAACGCTTTCTCAAATGGGTGGCGCTCCGCGACAATCTCCTCGCGACGAACCAGCGCCTTATCGGCTACGTCGGCGCGCTCGAAACCATGATTGCGCGCCCAAATGCTTTACGGACTCGACGCACGGAGTTGAAGCCAAAAAGAACCGCGACAGGAAACCAACCTAAGGTTTCGGGAGAACCGTCCTCGAAATCCTCGTTAATGATCCCATTTCAAACATGAAAACGATGCCTTTAGTCCCGTCATTTGGTGCGACGAACTCGGTTGGTTCCGGCGGCGCGATTGCTTCCGCTTTAGGTTTGCTTGAATGCGATAACAGCAATCAGGCCCGAGAATCTATGGTTATTCGCGGATTTTAATGGGTCTCAGAGGGAGGCTGCTTTTGAAGGGCTGATGGTGCGGTGATGCTGGCACAAGAGGCCGGCGCTCGGCCTTGCTTCGGATCGCATTGCGATCCTGGCCTCGCCCGGTCGACGTGTGGGCTGGACGTCGTCGGGGCGATGAGCACGTTGGGCAGCATGACCAAGAAAGCTGAATCGACGCACGCGGCGGAAGCCGCAGTGGCTGCACATTATGGTATGCTGTTGGGCATCCAGTCGCCCTGGCAGGTGAAACGCGTGGAGTTGAAACTGGAGGCAAAGCGAGTGGACGTGGAACTCGGACATGACGCATCGGCCGCGGTGGCGTGCCCGGAATGCGGGCGGGCGTGTCCGCGGTACGACCACGCCCCGGAGCGGCAATGGCGGCACCTGGATGTCATGCAATTCATGACGGTCATTCGGGCGCGCGTTCCACGCTGCCAGTGCCCGGAGCACGGAGTGGTCACCGCCACGGTGCCGTGGGCGGAGCCCCACGGCCGCTTCACCCTGATGTTTGAGGCCTTTGCCGTAGCGGTCATCGAGGCGGCGCGGTCCTTCGTCCAAGCCATGGAGATTCTGAGGCTGGACTGGCACACGATCCAGGAGATCGTCGAGCGAGCGGTCGAGCGCGGGCTTCTGCGCCGTTCGACCGATGAGGTGAGGCAGGTGGGGATGGATGAAAAGAACTTCGGGCGAGGTCAGGACTACGTTTCGGTGATGACGGATCTGACGGGCCGGCGCGTCTTGGACGTCGTCAAAGACCGCAACACTGCAAGCGGGCTCAAGCTTTGGGAGAGCCTGCCCCCGGAGCAGCGCCAGCAGGTGGAGGCGGTCGCCATCGACATGAGTGCAGAGTTTGCCGCGGCCGCCAAGCAAGCGGCTCCGCAGGCGGCCATCGTCTATGATCGATTCCACGTCTCCAAGCATCTGAATGAAGCGGTGGACAAGGTCCGCCGCGATGAACACCGCCGACTGCTTGAAGTAGGCGACGAAAGTCTCACTGGCTCCAAGTATCTGTGGCTGCAAGGTGCCTGCCCCGAAGGCGACCGTGCGCTCGATTTCTCCGAACTCTGCGAGCGCAATCTGAAGACCGCTCGGGCTTGGTGTCACAAAGAAACCTTCGTCGAGTTCTGGGCCCAGCCCGATGCGATCAGCGCCCAGGCCTTCTTCCGAAAATGGTTCGGGGCGGCCCGACGCTCCAAACTCGAACCCATCAAGAAGACTGCCCTCACGCTCCAATCCCATCTGCAGGGCTTGTTGAATTTCTTTCTGCATCCGATCACCAATGCGATCTCGGAGGGATTCAATTCCAAGATCCAGGCGATCAAGGCCGACGCTCGCGGCTTCCGCCGCTTCGAAAACTACCGCTATCGAATCCTCTTCATTGCGGCAAGCTCGACCTGCTGCCAGTTATCCGGTAGTTCCACCCACTAAATTCCGCGAAGAACCACTTAAGAGGCGATGGGAGCCGGTTACTTCGATCTTTTCCTTCAGACCGGCGATCCGCAGCTCGAACAGTCCGTTGCTGACGCGGGTGAAAGTTGACAAGACCACTCGGCCGCGACCGGGTTCTATGCGCGGACAAGGAGAGATCGAACGTACTTGGGCACGGCCGTGAATGCCCATTTCCGAGAAGTTGACCTGCTTCTCACCGCCAGCCGTGAGACCTTCCGCCTCAATACGGGCAACCGGCATGAGAGTCGTTAATTCAAAGTCCCCGCCATTTCCGTCGGCATTTGGAATGACCAAATCGACTTTTCGCCAGTCGTCCGGCTTTATCTCGGTGTCGCTATTCTGGGTGGAAACATCGTCGGCAGTTTGCACGCGCTGCCCGACCTTGATCTCCTCGATAGGACAGAACCCTCCGTCAGTAGTGGCAATCGGCGTTCCTGCAACAAAGCAGACAGGTGTCACGTTCGTCGGTGTTGTCGAGGCGGCAGGCGCGACACTGTCGATCACGCCCTTATCTGGGGTTGCGGACGCCGAGGCCGAATCAGCCGCGTCTGAGGCCGCGTCGGCTGCGCTTGGAGTGAGCGATGCATCTTGCCCGTGGCAAGCCATTGCTGCCGCTCGGTCGTCTCTCCGCTGAAGTGCGTTCTCTTCGGCAACGTGCTGATCGTGGATTTGTTTACCGATGGCATCGAGCTCTTCCTTGGTGTAATCTTCGAACCCGCTCGGATCGACCAGCGTTAGCGGATTGTTCCCGACGTAGCTATACCGGTTGAAGCTCTGGAGACTGCCCGGATGCGGGACCAAGAGGTCCGCCGACAGGAATCTTCCCAGCAGGGGGTCATAGATACGGCCGTTCATGTGAACTAACCCTAACCGTTCAAGTTCGCTCCGCTGGTAAGGCCAGTGTACATGGGATCCGCTTGGCCGGCCAACACCGGGTACGATGGGCATTGCGAATCGTACTGGGAGATCGTAGCGGGTCTCATCGCGGCGGGCACCCGGCTGGATGGACATTCAAAGAACGGGCATTTGCCGTACGGCAGAACGCAGAAGATGCCGTCAAAAGCATCTTCTTTCTGGGCTGACAGGCCGCATGTCGCAAGCAATTCCGAATCGGCGAGCAGCGAGTTGGACTTCGTCCTCCAGTCTGCAAACTCAAAATGCAAAACGCGTTTTGTTCGCGACAGGAGGAAACCTGTAGCCGGGGGCGCCGACCCCAGCATCGACAGAACATAAGGCCGGCCTCAACCCATTCGACACGCTCATCCGTTCGACAGGATCAGGATGACCCTAAGCGGAGTCGAATGGGTCAGGGCAGGCGCGGCCGGCTACAGCGCGGGCTGCTTCTTAGGAGGAGCATGGAGGGCGAAAACCGACATGCTCCTGTCCATTACTTTTGTGATTAGTTGCGGCATTGGTGGCGCACGAACGGCTAATGATTCGGCGCGTAATCTGGCAACCCGGAGAAAATTGATTTACATCCCGGAAGCCATTACGCTTCTTCTCGTTCCATTCCCGACCCCGTCGACCTGACGAATCCGTGAACCCGCATTGTTCGCGCAAATCTTTCTTCGCTCGATTAGCCGGACTTGTCGCCGCCGTTGGCCTCGCGCCGCGTCTGGTCGCGCGCTCCGGCCCGCCTGCGTCCGCCTCGCCGGCGAGTTCCACCGGCGCCTTTGCCCTTCGCCCCGAGCCGCGAGCCGTGCCGCGCCGCCCGGAAGCGGTTTAGCCGTCTTCGCAGCCGAACCTCCGGAGACGATCTGATCCATGTCGCACGTATTCTCGAAGCGGTCCAATTCGCTGCCGCTCCAGATCGTCATCTATCTGTTTGTTCTCGGCGGAACCGTGACGGCCGCGGTCACCTATTACTGCACGCCCAAGTACCTCCGGGTCGGCTACGCGCCGGTGCAGCCGGTGCCCTACGACCACAGCCTGCATGCCGGGCAGCTGGGCCTGGATTGCCGCTATTGCCACAGCAACGTGGATCAGTCGGGCTTCGCCAATCTGCCGACTTCGCAGACCTGCATGAACTGCCACAAGCTCGTGAAGCCGCAGAGTCCGCTGCTCGCCGTGGTGCGCGCCAGCTTCGAAAGCGGCGAGCCGGTCCCATGGGTCCAGGTGCACAAGGCGCCGGATTTTGTCTACTTCAACCATGCGATTCACGTGAACCGCGGAATCAGCTGCGTCGAATGCCATGGGCCGATCAACCAGATGACGGTGGTGACCCACGCGAAATCGCTGAGCATGAAGTTCTGCCTCGACTGCCACCGCGATCCGGGGCAGTTCCTCCGCGCCCCGCAGGAGGTCTACCATCTCGATTCGCCAACGCTCGCCGCGCAGGGCCGGGCCGCCGATGCGACGCGGGTAGTCCACGACTGGAAGATCAAGCCGCCGCAGAGCTGCTCAGGGTGCCACCGCTAGATGAGAAATCCCAAACGCCAAATCCCAAACTCCAAATTCTAAAAGCCAAACTCCAAATCCCAAACGCCAAACGGGAAGTGCCAAGGATCAAGTAACAGGTAACAAGGAAGAAATCCCAAACGCCAAAGAAGGGGCTCCAATGTCCAAATGCAAAAGAAAGCCTTCTAGACCCAAGGCATAAAACTCAGAACCCAAAACCCTGAACCGTTGAACCCCTGAACCCTTGAACCCCTGAACCCTTGAACCCCTGAACCCTTGAACCCCTGAACCCTTGAACCCCTGAACCCTTGAACCTCTGAACCCTTGAACCTCTGAACCCTTGAACTCTGATCCCCGATGAAGCGCGTCGTCCAACATCCGCGTCCGTCTGAGCGCGAAGCGCGCGGTCCGCGCTATTGGCGCAGCCTGGATGAATTGATGGAGACGCCGGGTTTTCGCACCTATGTGGAGCGCGAGTTTCCCGAGGGCGCGGCGCGCCTCGAAGGCGTTGACCGGCGCCAGTTCTTCAAGCTCATGGCGGCTTCGTTTGCCCTGGGCGGCGTCGGGCTGGCCGGCTGCCGGCGCCCCGAAGCCTATGTGCTGCCGTACAGCAAGTCCGACGAGATGGTGAAGGACGGCCTGCCGTTGTATTTCGCGACCGCCATGCCGTTGCGGCGCGGCGCAATCCCGCTGGTTGCTGAAACGTACCAGGGGCGGCCGACCAAGCTTGAAGGCAATCCGTCCTACCGACCGTACGGCGGCACGACCAGCCTCGTCGCGCAGGGTTCGCTGCTTGACCTTTACGACCCGGATCGCGCCACGATGCACACCAAGGACGGTGCGGAGCTCTCTGCGACGGCGCTCCACGATTTGCTGGCCTCGGTCAGCCAGAAATACACTGCGAACCAGGGCGCCGGCCTGGCGTTTCTGGCCGAAACGTCGAGTTCGCCGACGCGCGCCGGGCTCGTCTCCCGGCTGAAGGAGAGATTCCCGCAGGCTGTCTGGGCGGAGTTCGAGCCCGTGACCGATGAGCCTCCCGTTGAGGCGGCGCGTCTGGTGTTTGGCCGGGACGTGAAGCCGGTTTACCGCTTTGCGCAGGCTCGGCGGATCGTAAGCCTCGATTGTGATTTCCTCCAGGCCGATCCGGCGGCGCTGGCCAACGCCCGCGGATTTGCGCAGGGCCGCCGGGTGACTTCGCCGGAAGAGGCGGGCCGGATGAACCGGCTGTACGTGGCGGAAAGCACCTTCACCATCACCGGCTCGATGGCCGACCACCGGCTGCGGATCGCCAGCAGCAACGTTGTCGCCTTGGCGGCCGCGCTGGCGGGACGCGTGCTCGGGACCGATGTTTTTGCCCGTTTGGCCCAAAGATTCGAGGTGAAACCGGGATGGCTCGCCGAGTGTGCCGCCGACCTGATCGCGTCCAGAGGCGAGAGCCTGGTCGTTGCCGGAGCGCAGCAGCCGGTCGCGGTTCACGCGCTGGCTTATCTCATGAACGCGGCGCTGGGCAACGTTGGCCGGACGGTCGATTTCGTCGCGGTCGAGGCGACAGGCGCGGCAACGATCCAGCAACTCGCGGAGCAGATCAGGTCCGGCGCGGTGAAGACGCTCTTCGTCATCGGCGGCAATCCCGCCTACAACGCTCCGGTTGAGCTCGACTGGCCCGCGCTGCAGAAGTCGGTCCCCGAAGTCATCCGCCACAGCTATTATCCCGACGAGACCGCTGCGCTGGCGGGCGTGCATGTCGCGGGAACGCACTATTTGGAGTCGTGGGGCGATGCGCGTACGGCTGACGGCACGATTGTGCCGGTGCAGCCGATGATTCTTCCGCTGTTCGACGGGATGAGCGAACTCGCTTTGCTCTCGCGGATCCTGGGCGACGCGGCGGTCGATCCGTACACGCTGGTCTACCAGACCATCACGAGGCTGGCGGCAACTGTCGGAGTCGCGGGAGTGCCGAATACCGGCGGGACGCCCGCGCCGCGCGATCCAGAGAAAAGCTTCCGGCAGTTTCTTTACGATGGGTTGCTGGCGGGAACGGCCCTGCCGGTGGTCGGTGACCTTCCGGCTCGCGCCGACGCCGCGCAGGCGATCGCCGCCCTGGAGTCAAAACCGCAGATCGTCGGTCCCGCAAACCTCGAAGTGCGGTTCGTGGCGGACCACAAGCTCGACGACGGCCGCTTTGCCAACAACGGCTGGCTGCAGGAGTGTCCGGACCCGATCACGCGGCTCACCTGGGACAACGCAATTCTGGTTTCGCCGCGGCTGGCCAAGGAACTGGGGATCCTGCCGGGGGCGAGCGGGGTGCTGCCCCTGGCGCGGGGGGAGGCGGCCGACTGGGTGAACGGCAAGGAGATGGCGCCCATGGGCGTCGTGAAGCTCGGCGGCCGCACGGTGCGCGGGCCGCTGCAGATTCAGCCCGGCCTTGCCGATTACACGATCGTCCTTCCGCTCGGGTATGGGCGCATGCAGTCCGGCCGGGCGGGCACGGGTGCGGGCTTCAGCGCATATGCGTTGCGCACGAGCGCGGCGATGGACATCGCGGTGGGGGCGACGATTGAGGTTCTCGCCGGGGAGCGGCAGGCTTTGGCCAACACCCAGGAGCACTGGTCGATGGAGGGCCGGGAGATTATTCGCGAGGCCAACGTCGGAGAGTTCATCAAGAATCCGGCATTTGTGGCGGCGATTGGCCTGGAACCGCACAGTCCGCCCTACGATGCGGAGAGCGCGAAGCTCTCGCCGGCCGAGAAGGCGACCGAGATTCCCCGGGGCAATTCGCTTTACGTCACGCCGAAGCTGGGCAAGGCCGAGGACGGTTACCATCAGTGGGGAATGTCGATCGACCTGAATACCTGCATCGGGTGCAACGCCTGCGTTATCGCCTGCCAGGCCGAGAACAACATTCCGATTGTGGGGCGGGACCAGGTCATCCGCGGGCGCGAGATGCACTGGATCCGCATCGACCGCTACTATTCGGACGGGAAGATTGCCGCCGGAGCGTTCGGCGGGGAGGGCAATGTCGAGATCCCCGAGGATCCGCAGGTGTCGCTGGAGCCGATGGCCTGCCAGCAGTGCGAGTTGGCGCCGTGCGAGATGGTTTGCCCGGTCAATGCCACGGTGCACGACGAGGAGGGCCTGAACGTGATGGCGTACAACCGTTGCGTCGGCACCCGCTACTGCGCGAACAACTGCCCCTACAAGGTCCGCCGGTTCAATTATTTCGACTGGAACAAACGCGCGACCGACGCGCTGTACCAGGGGCCGTTCGGCCACCAGAAGGAGATGCCGGAGCTGGTCAAGCTGGTGAAGAACCCGGAGGTCTCGGTGCGGATGCGCGGCGTGATGGAGAAGTGCACCTATTGCGTGCAGCGGATCGAGAATGCCAGGATTCAGCACAAGGTGAAGGCGGCGCAGGCCGGCACTCCAGGGGACGTCCGGCTGCGCGACGGCGCGGTGAGAACCGCCTGCCAGCAGGTCTGCCCGGTCGAGGCGATCGTGTTCGGGGACCTGCTGGACGAGGGCAGCGCGGTGTCGAAGGCGAAGGCCGAACCCCGCACGTATTCGGTTCTTGGTTACTTGAACACCCGGCCGCGCACGACCTACCTGGGCAAGGTGCGCAATCCCAATCCGAAGATGCCGGATTACGCCGCGCTGCCGCTCAGCCGGCGGGAGTACCAAATAAAGGCTGAAGGGGCTGAAAGGCTGGAGGACTGAAACCTTGAAACGCTGAAACATTGAAACATTGAAAAACGGAAGGGTGAACCGTCCGGAAGTAAACCAACGATGAACCACGAAGGCGCAGAGGACACGAGGCTGGAGCGGTTTCACAGAATGTGTGGCCGCGAGCGTGAGCGAGTGGGCGCCCCTTCCGCTCGCCCGTTCGACGGGCCCCTCGACAGGCTCGGGGCCTTGAGCTTGTCGAAACGGCTCAGGTCCCCGAGCGTGTCGAGGGGCTCACGCTCGCAGCTACGTTTGCGTTACCACGGTGTTCGTGTCTGGTCCTGTGAACTGAAGCATTCCGCTCGCTCACGCTCGCAGCTACGTTTGCGTTACCACGGTGTTCGTGTCTGGTCCTGTGAACTGAAGCATTCCGCTCGCTCACGCTCGCAGCTACGTTTGCGTTCTCAGTTTCCATTAGGGTTAAGATGCTCTCGATCCATCAGAGGCGCGGGTTCCCTTCTTGGTGGTGTCGGGGCGCAGGCTCGTTGCGCCTCTGCGCATTCACTGACCGGAGGAAACGACTGATGGCTGAAGCTGTCGAAGCCGCTGCCGGGGCTCCGCCCATCCTCGCCGAGGTCGATCCGGCGGTTCTGCCGCGCGCGGTGCTCGTGGAGAACCACCGCAGCTTTGCGTGGATCAGCGACAAGATTTGCGGCATCATCGAGGGGCCCACGCCGCGCTGGTGGTGGATCTGTTTTGGTGTCACCTGCTTTGTCGCCTCGTTCACCGTTGCCGGGCTTACTTACCTGGTGGGCACGGGGGTGGGCGTGTGGGGTCACCGCAATCCGGTCAACTGGGCGTGGGACATCGTCAATTTCGTGTTCTGGATCGGCATCGGGCATGCCGGCACCCTGATTTCGGCGATCCTCTGCCTGCTCCGCCAGAAGTGGCGCACGTCGATCAACCGCGCCGCCGAGGCGATGACGATTTTTGCGGTGGTCTGCGCCGGCATTTTTCCGCTTTTCCATGTCGGCCGCATTTGGATGGCATGGTATCTGTTTCCGATCCCCAACTCGAACGGCATCTGGCAGAACTTCCGCTCGCCGCTCGAATGGGACGTGTTTGCGGTGTTCGACCTATGGCACGGTGTCGGTCCTGTTCTGGTACGTCGGCATGATTCCCGACCTTGGCCTGCTGCGCGACCGGTTCACGGCGGCGGGCAAGAAGGTGCAAGGCCTTTCTTTACGGGCTGTTCGCGATGGGCTGGCGCGGGTCCAACCGCCACTGGAGCAATTACGAGATGGCGTACCTGATCCTCGCGGGCATCGCGACGCCGCTGGTGCTTTCGGTGCACACGATCGTGTCGTTTCGACTTCGCGGTTTCGCTGATCCCGGGATGGCACACGACGATCTTCCCGCCGTATTTTGTCGCCGGCGCGATCTACTCGGGCTTCGCGATGGTGTTGACGCTGATTCTGCCGCTGCGCGCGGTCTTCAAGCTCGAGGACCTGATCACGCAGCACCACATCGATAACATGTGCAAGATCACCCTGGCGACGGGGTCGATGGTGGGCTATGCGTACATGATGGAGTTCTTCATCGCGTGGTACGGCGCGAATCCCTACGAGAGCTTCACCTTTATCAACCGCGCCTTCGGGCCCTACGCCTGGGCCTACTGGACCATGGTCACCTGCAACGTCATCATCCCGCAGTTCTTCTGGTTCAAAGGCGTGCGCTGCAACACGGCGGTCGTCTGGCTGCTGTCGCTGCTGGTCAACGTTGGCATGTGGATGGAGCGGTTCGTGATCATCGGCACATCGCTGGCCCGCGATTTTCTGCCCTCGAGCTGGGGCTATTACTCTCCAACGGTCATCGAGATCTTCACCTTTTTCGGGACCTTCGGGGTGTTCGGCACGCTCTTCCTGCTGTTCATCCGGTTCCTGCCGCTGATGCCGATGGCCGAGATCAAGGCGGTGACCCCGCAGGCGGATCCACATCAGTCTCACTGGGACAAAACTCCAAACGCCAAATCCCAAAGGCCAAACCGGAAGTTTCAGTGACAAGGACCAAGGACCAAGAGCAAAAGGCCAAACGCCAAATCCCAAACGCCAAACGGGAAGTAACGAGTGACAAATCCCAAGGCCAAACTGGAAGTAACAAGTGACAAGGACCAAGAGCAAAACGCCAAACGCCAAATCCCAAAGGCCAAATCGGAGAACGCAAAACCTTGAACCGCATAATCCTGGAACCCTGAACCGCATAACCCTGAACCTCTGAACCGGTGAACCCTGAACCGCATAACCTCTGAACCCTAAGCTCTCCCATGCCCGCGCAACCTTATGGACTGATCGCCATGTTCGAGACGCCTGCTGACATCATGCACGCGGCGGAAGCGGTGCGCGATGCGGGCTACAAGTCCTGGGATGTCATCACGCCGTTCCCGGTTCACGGCATGGATCGCGCGATGGGGGTTCGGCGTTCGTTCGTGCCGCGCTTCTCGCTCGCCGGCGGCATCCTCGGATTGATCACCGGCATGTCACTGGTCTGGTGGTCCGGTGCGTGGAATTTCAGGCTCATTGTCGGTGGCAAGCCGTTCTTTAGTCCGCTCTTTGCGTTTCCGATCTCCTACGAATTGACCATCCTGTTCACCGCGTTTGCCACGATCATCGGCATGTTTCTGCTCAACCGGCTGCCGATGCACTACCATGCGGTGATGAAGCAGGCGCACTACCGGCGCGCGACCGACGACCGGTTCTTTGTCGTGATCGAGGCGCGCGATCCGCGGTACGATCCAACGGCCACCCGGGCCTTGCTCGAGAGCGTGGGCGGCCGGGAAATTGAGGAGCTGGAGGACTGACCGGATGCGCTACATCTACTACGTAACCGCTTTCCTGGTGGTGCTGACGATTTCGATCGCGGGTTTCCGCGGGCGGCGTTCCAGCCAGCCACCGGTCGAGGTCTTCCCGGACATGAAGCGCCAGGCGAAGTACAAGCCGCAGGCGGAGTCGAAGTTCTTTGCCGACGGACGTGCCGACCGGCCGTTGCCGGCCGGCGTGGTGCCCCGCGGGCGGACGGTGGCGCCGGATGCCGGCTTCCTCCGGGCCGACGATTTCCTTTATCGCGGCAAGACGACAACCGGGGAGTTCGCCCGCGGTTTCCCGCCGCAGTTGCCGGTTGACGAGAGGCTGATGGAGCGTGGGAAGGAACGCTACACGATCTATTGCACCCCGTGTCACGGTGCGCTGGGCGACGGACAGGGAATCACGAAGGCCTACGGCATGGTGACGACCGCCTCTTACCACGACGATCGCATCCGCAAGATGGCGGAAGGGGAGATCTTCAACACGATCACCAACGGCAAGAACACGATGTCCGCCTACGCCGACAAACTCAGTCCCGAGGATCGCTGGGCGGTCATCGCATACGTGCGGGCGCTGGAGCGGGCGCGCCAGGGCACCGCGGCGGACGTGCCGGCCGACCACAAAGCCGATCTGGGCCCATGAGCACGACTGATCCACTTTCTGCTCCCGCCGCCCCAACCGGTGCGCCAGCTTCGAAGGCCGGCGTTGCGCTCGGCATCGGCCTGGCCGGCCTGGCGCTGACGGTCGTTGGATTCTTCGTCTCGGATGCGCGCAGCGTGGCGTTGTCCTGGCTGATGGCGGTCGGCTACTGGACCCTGATCGTGGTGGGCATGCTGATGCTGGTGTTGCTCCATCACATTTTCGACGCGAGCTGGGGCGTGGTTCTCCGGAGGCAGTTCGAGCACTGGCTCGCGGCGCTCAAGTGGCTTTTCCTGCTGTTCCTCCCGCTGCTGGCGGTCTCGGCATGGCTCAAGCCCGGCCTCATCTGGCTGTGGATGAATCCCAATGCAATCCTGCCCGGCACCCATGAAAAGGTGGGAGAGGATATCCTCTACCTCAAGAAATCCGGCTACCTGAACCCCGGCTTCTTTGCGCTCCGGCTGGTGATCTTCTTCGGAGTCTGGATCTGGCTGGCGTACGTGATGCGGCGCAATTCGTTCCGCCAGGATGCCGACGGTGATCTCAAGTGGACGCGGTCGAGCCGCTTCTGGGCGGCCGCGGGCCTGCCGCTCGCCGGTTTCGCCATCACCTTTGCGTCAATCGACTGGTTCAAGAGCCTCGAGTACCACTGGTTCTCGACCATCTACGGCGTGTATTTCTTTGCCACCGGTATGCGGGGCGCGCTCGCGGTGGGCGTGCTGGTCACGCTCTGGCTTTATCGCCGGGGCGACTACCGGGGGATTCTCAATCCGAACCACCTGCACTCGATCGGCCAACTGGCGCTGACGTTCACGGTTTTCTGGGCCTACATTGCGTTTTCCCAGTATTTCCTGATCTGGAATGCCAACGTGCCGGAGGAGACCTTCTACTTCAACTTGCGCGAGTACGGCGATTGGTACTGGGTGGGAATGTCCGATCTCTTTCTCTACTTCGCCTTCCCGTTCTGTTACCTGCTTTCCTACCGATACAAGATTGAACATGGCCGGGCCCAATTCATCGCGTGGTGGATCCTGGTGATGCTCTTTGTCAACATCTGCTTCAACACGTTGCCGGCGATCCGGGACGCGGCCGGCCATCCACGGCCGTTCATTTCGCCGCTGGTCGTCTGGCATTTCACGGCGCTGCTCGGTGTGGGCGGTGTCTGCCTCTGGGCCTACCTCCGGAGCTTTCCCACGGCGAAACTGCTGCCAGTCCGCGATCCGCGCATTGCGGAATGCCTGACTTGTCACGAGGCGGCGGATTCGTGAGGAGAAATGCCAAACTCCAAATCCCAAACTCCAAACGCCAAATCCCAAACTCCAAACGCCAAAGGCCAAACTCCAAAGGCCAAACTCCAAAGGCCAAACTCCAAAGGCCAAACTCCAAAGGCCAAAGGCCAAAGGCCAAACTCCAAAGGCCAAAGGCCAAAACCCCAAACGCCAAAGGCCAAACTCCAACCCCAAGGACCAAGTTCCAAGGATCAAGTTCCAAAAAACTCCAAAATCCAAACCCTTGCGCCCAGTCTGACAAATCCATGTCCGATCCCTCACAGAGTCCAGCACCGCCGTCGGGAATTCCGGAAAGCCGCGCCAGCTTCTGGTGGACCTTCCTGGCAATCGCGGGTTGTTTCCTCATCTTTGTGGTCGTGCTCGTCCTGGCCTATGTCCCGCTCCGGCGTCAGGCGGACGAGGTTGATCTGGCGAAGATTCCCGCCGAGGAGCAATGGAAGTTCACGGCGAAGGGCCGTCAGGATCACCTGGATGAGATGCGCGCCAGGGAGAAGGCTGCCGCGACCTCCTACGCGTGGATCGACAAGGACAAGGGGGTCGTGCAGCTCCCGCTTGACCGCGCGATGGAACTCACCCTGCAGGAAATCAACGCGGAACGAAAACGGTAGCTGGAGCAAACGCCAAATCCCAAAATCCAAATCTCAAGGAAGACGGGCAGCACTTCATTCGGCAAGAAAAGGCCGAAATCCCCGCAATCGTAAATCGTAAGTCGTGGATCGCAATTCGCACTTCGAACAATGGAATGGATCTTCTACACGGTTGCATTTCTGATCGCGGCGGCGCTGAGCGGTACTGCCGTCTACGCGCTCTTCTGGTCTTCGAAGCATGGCCAGCTCCTGGATTTCGACCGCGGGGCTGTCTCGATCTTTGACGACCAGGAACCGGTGGGGCAGATGACCGATCATTTCCCGGAGAAGCGGAAGAAGGTGCTGTCGGATGGCGAAAGGCGGAAGGATGGGAAGGAACGTGAGGCGTGAGGGAAGGACGAAGCGCAGACTCCAAACTCCAAATCCCAAATCGCAAAAGCCAAATTCCAAACTCCAAAGGCCTGATCCCAAAGGCCAAATTCCAAACGCCAAACTCCAAAGGCCAAGCTGGAAGTGCCAAGTTCAAAGTACCAGGTATCAAGTACCAAGTACCAAGAGCTAAGGTAGAGAATCCAAACGCCAAATCCCAAGGAATGGAGCGCAATGCCAGAATCTGAATCCCGAATGCTTGGAGCCTAAAGCTTACCGCTTAGAGCTTATCGCTCTCCACTCTTCGCTTTGCCTGCTGCCGTCCTCTTCCATGTCTGACGCACCCAGTCTAACCGCTTCGGTCGATCCGACCACGCCGACCGATGCGGTTGCGCGCGCCGAATTGAGCGAAATCGACGCCTCAGCGAAATGGCCGGTGCTTGTCTTCCTGCTGTCCAGCCTGATCTGGCTGCTGGCGGGAACGGTGTTTGCGTTGATTTCATCGATCAAGCTGCACACGCCGGCCTTTCTCGGCGACTACGAGTGGCTCACCTTCGGGCGGGCACGCACGGCGCACCTCAATTCGGTGGTGTACGGCTGGGGCATCAACGTGGCGTTTGCGGTGGCGTTCTGGCTGATGGCCCGGCTTTCGCGCGCGAGACTCCGGCACCCTGGGCTGCTCATGGTCGCCGCCGGTTTTTGGAATCTTGGGGTGACCATCGGGGTGATCGGCATTTTGGCCGGTGATTCGACGTCGATTGAATGGCTGGAGATCCCGCCGTATGCGACGCCGTTGCTGTTCGTGGCTTACGCGCTGGTCGCGGTGTGGGCAATCATCACGTTCCGGTTCCGCCGGTCGGAGCACATTTACGTCTCCCAGTGGTATCTGCTGGCCGCGCTCTTCTGGTTCCCGTGGCTCTATTCGATTGCGCAGATCATGCTCGTTTTCGAGCCGGCGCGCGGCACGGTGCAGGCGCTGGTCAACTGGTGGTTCGCGCACAACCTGATTGGACTCTGGTTTACGCCGATCGGGCTGGCTGCTGCCTACTATTTCATTCCGAAGGTGCTGGGGAAACCGATCCACAGCTATTACCTGTCGGTGCTCGGCTTCTGGTCGCTGGCGATCTTCTACAATTGGGCGGGAGTCCACCACCTCATCGGCGGCCCGGTGCCGGCCTGGGTCATCTCCGCGGGAATTGCGGCCAGCCTGATGATGATCGTCCCGGTGGCGGTCACGGCCATCAATTGTCACCTCACAATGGTGGGCAGCTTCGGGGCGCTGCGCTTCAGCCCGACGCTGCGCTTCGTTGTGTTCGGGGCGGTGAACTACACGCTGGTGAGCCTGATCGGCTCGGCGATGGCGGTGCGGTCGTTCAACGAGATCACGCATTTCACCCACTTCACCGTGGCACATGCGCACCAGGGCATGTATGCGTTCTTCACGATGGTGATGTTCGGCGCGATCTACTACATCCTGCCGCGCATCCTGCTCAAGGAGTGGCCGTCGGCGACGCTGATCCGCGCGCATTTCTGGGCGGTGGCGGTCGGCATCACCCTTTACTGGCTCGAGCTGTCGGTCGGGGGCTGGATCCAGGGCACGGAAATGAACGATGCCAACATCGCATTCATCGACGTCGTGCGGCACACGCTTCCCTGGCTGTTCATGCGCAGCGTCGCCGGGATCGTGATCACGATCGGCCACCTCGCGTTTGCGGTCAATGTGGGGTGGATGCTGTTTGCCCGGCGTCCCGCCGGAGCCACGGCCCCCACATTGTTCCAGTCTCCGCCTGCGATGCAGCCGGACCCCGCCCGATGAACAAAGGCCCGCTCATCTTCCTCGGCATCTTTTTCGCGCTCGCGTTCTCCTGGACGGGCGTGGTGCTGACCAATCAGATCCAATACGGGAGCCTGACGCCGTACTACGACGCGAACGAGGGCAAGACCTTCCCGGAGAAGCCGTCCGGCATGGCGGAGCGCGGCCGGGCGGTTTATCAGGACCTCGGCTGCCTGTATTGCCATTCCCAGCAGGTCCGCCGCCCGGGTTTCGGGGCCGATACCGAGCGTGGCTGGGGGGAGCGCCAGAGTGTGGCCCGCGATTACATCTACGAGCGGCGCGTCTTTCTGGGCACCATGCGGACCGGGCCCGATCTGCGCAACATCGGTGCCCGGCAGCCGTCGGCCGACTGGCACCATCTGCATCTGTTCGATCCCCGGCTCATGTCGCCTGGCTCGATCATGGCTCCGTTTGCCTTTCTCTACGAGTATCGGCAAATCGTCGGGGAACGCTCCCCGAAGGCGTTGAAACTGCCGGTGGATTACGCGAAGGCGCACGGCCTGGACCGGCCGGGATTTGAGCTGGTGCCGACGCCGCGCGCCGAGGCGCTGGTGGCATATCTGCTGAGCCTGAAGGACACGTACGAGTTTCCCGAGGCAAAACCCTACGTCCCGCCGAAGAAGGGAGGAGCCGCCAAATGACCACCGGCAACGGCGACCAGCAACCGTTCGAGAAGGCCGGAGCCTCGGATGAACAAATCCAGAAGGTCCACGCCATCCTGCTGCGCGAGAAAGCCGAGTCCACGGAAGGCAATCCGCCCATTCCGCTCCTACTGCTCGGATTGATGAGCGCGCTGATCCTGTTCTCGGCGATCTATCTCGGCCGCTACTCGGGCGGGTTCAAACCCCTGGTCTATGATGAACGAACACCGCCAGGCGGCATGGCCGATAGCGGGGCGCCGGTGATCCAGGATCCGAGGATGGTTGGCAAGCGGGTCTTTTTTGCGAACTGCATTGCCTGCCACCAGACAACGGGACTGGGGCTGCCGGGCGCCTATCCGCCACTGGCCGGATCCGAATGGGCGCAGGGACCGGAAGACCGGATCATTCGCATCGTCCTCAACGGCCTGAGCGGTCCGATCACGGTGAAGAATGCGCAATTCAACAACACGATGACGGCGTTCGGTCCGCTGTTGCGGGACGAGCAGATTGCGGGCGTCCTGACCTACGTTCGCTCGGAATGGGGCAACAACGCGCCGCCGGTGGCGCCGGAGAAGGTGAAGGAGATCCGGGGCGCAGTGGCCGGGCGCAGCGGCCCGTGGAACCCGGATGAGCTGCTGAAGATCCCGTAGCAGGGTGCGCCGGGTTGACGCTCCGATTGCGGAGGGCACGGCGCGTTTGGGCGAGCGGGGTGCAGCGCCCTGGTAACGGAATACGTTACAAAGCAAGCGTTCAGTCGATGTAACGTATTGTGTTACGAAGCCGCTGGGACGACCGACGTGCTTGCCGCGTGGTCAGAACGAAAATCCTGATGGCGCCACGAGTCTGGTCAAAGGGGACAATCCTCAAGGTCCGGGGCCGCGGGACCGATTCCAGCCCGGGCCGCGCTGTTGTTCAGGTATTCTTGCCGGATGGCGGCGGTTGCAGGGGCAGTTCCAGTGTGAAGGTGGCACCGCGCCCCGGGCCGTCGCTGTGCACCGTGAGCGAGCCGCCCAGTTCACTGGCCGCCAGCGCGCTGCTGTGCAGGCCGAAGCCGTGCCCTCCCTTGCGCGTGGTGAAACCCTGGGAAAAGATCCGGGTGAGGTTTTCCGGCGGGATTCCGACACCGGTGTCTGCAACTTCAATTCTGACCCGGTCGGGGCCGCCGGCCCTGATCCGGACTGTCACCCGTTTCTCGGGCTGGTTGGTGGCATCGCAGGCATACTTGGAATTGTGGATGAGGTTTACGAGGACCTGCAGCACCTTGTGCTTGTCCACGGACATTGGCGGCAGTTGCTCGTAATCCCGCACAAGGGCAATGCCATGGCGCGCGAACGCCCCGCTGTGGATCTTGATGGCGTCTTCCGCCAGGTCCGCCAGCGATACCGTCTCCACGACGCCCGAAACTCGCGCGTAGTTCTGCTGCATCGACACGATTTCCTTGATGTGGTCGACATTCAGGATCAATCCGCTCAATTCCCTGGCGACCTCCACGCGCTCCTGTTCCAGGTGGGCGGACAGTTGTTCCAGGTAGGCAGGCACCGTGCGCCCACGGGTATCCTCCGTAAGGAAATGTGCCAGCCGGTCACCTTGCTCCTTCAACAACCGCGCCAGGCGGGCCACGCCGTCGATTCGCGACGTGCGCAGTCGTTCGGCCACGAGCCCGGCCGAAACATTTACGCTGTTGAGAACATTGCCCACGTTGTGGAGCACTCCGGTGGCCACTTCCGCCATGCCGGCCTCGTGCGAGGCGGTAACGAGTTGCTTGTGCACACGCTCAACCTCGCGCTCGGCCCGCTGGCGCTCGGCGATTTCGCGCGTCAGATCCACATTGGTCTTCGACAATTCCGCGGTGCGCTCGGTGACCCGGGCTTCAAGCTCGGCGTTGAGGCGGCGGTAGCGTTCCTCGCTCGCGGCCAGGGCCGCCGTCTTCTCCATGGTTTCCTCGACCTGGCGGCCGAGCCGAGTGTTGGTGGCATTGAGCTCGACGGTGCGCTCGGCAACCAGGCGCTCGAGGCGTGCCTTCTCACGCCGTTCCAGGTAGGAAGACAACCAGGCGACCAACAGCACCAGGCTGACCGCACCGACAACGTAGATCACCCACGCGAGATTGGTTCGGAACCACGGCGGCCGGATGGTGAATGCCAGCCGGGCTTCCTCTCCGGGCGTCCCGGCGGCCACCGGCCGGACATGGAAAACATAGCTGCCTTCCTTGAGTCGGCTGAACGACGCTGAACCCACGGTGCCCGTCGAAACCCAGCGGTCGGCGCCGCCCTCGAGCATCACCTCGAAAGTGACCGGCGAACCGAACGGACTGGATACAGCGGCGAACCGCACCAGAAGCGAATTGTCCGAATAGTTGAGCGGAAGGAGCGTCGGGCCCGGGGTAAAGAGGTGGCGGTCATCCGCCGCGAGCAGCACGGAGGTGATTTTGGCGCGAAGGGGGGGCGGCGGAGGGCTCGGCAGATGGGGATCGTAGCGGATCAGGTGCTCGCGGCCCTGCATCCAGATGACACCGTCCGGCTGCATGGTGAATTCGCCCGGCTGGAAACCCACCGGCAGGGACCCGACTGGCGGGTTCTCCCCGGCCTTCAGGTCATCCACGAAGCGGACGACGCCCTGTGAAACAAACCAAAGGCGGCCGGACGGGTCCCGTGCAGGCCGGCCCGTGCAATCGGCGAGGAGGGGAATGCGGCGAAACAACCCCGGATCATCAACAAACCGCCCGGTGCGCGCGTCAAAAACCTGCAGGTTGCGCGACGTGGTGCACCGGACAATTCCATCGAGAACGCAAAGGTTGGCCCAGCCATCACCCAGTCCGTCTTCTTTGCCGAAGAACCTGACGGCCGGTCCGCCAGCGCCAAATTCCACGCGTCCCACCCGGCTGGTGCCCAATTCAAGCCAGATGGCGCCGGTGGAATCATCCACTGCATTGTAGACCTGACCAAGACCTTTAACTGGGATGCGCTGGACGGAATACCCTCCGGGCGATTCCTGGATCCATCCGATCTCGTCACGCGCGACGTAGAAGAACCGGCCATCGGATTGTGCGCGGCCGACTCCGACGCGCGCGTTGATGATCCCGGAAGCCACCTGTTGCCAGCCGGTGCCGGCGCGGACAAAGATCCCCTCTTCATTGCTAGCAAACAGCCGGCCCTCAGATTCATTGGCGGCCCAAAGGAACCGCCCAGACGGTGTGTCCGTCTCGAAACGTTCCAGGCATCGATTTGCGTCATAGATGCCGCGCATCAGCCCACCGTCCGCCAGCACCCACAATTCGCCCTGGTGTCGCAGGGGTTTCGCGTAGTTCATCACGCTGGGGAGAAGCGGTGCAATATTCGAGACCGGCGCCGGGAATTGCACGCAAGCCACACCGTTGTCGAGCAATGCCCACAGCACCCCAGTTGGCGAATAGACCAGCCTGCGCGCGCGGGCGAGCCGGTGGTCGAGCATGCGGCTGAGTATCTGAATGATACCTCCGCCGCGTTCGAAAAAGACGATTCCCGTCGTATCGACGGCCGCGGCATAGGAATCGGTGCCGATCCGGCAGATGTCATTGATGAGGTGCCCTCGTCCCAGGACTCTTGGAACGGCTGCGTCGCTGAACGATTTGCCATCGAAAACCCGGAGCCCGTCGCGCGCCGTTCCGACGATCATCTGGTCCGGCCCATAGTCCGCGCTGCAGGTCACCGTGTTGCTGGCCAGCGCCTCGACGGCGGGAACAAGCGTCGCCTCGCCCCCAAAGTGCAGTTGGTAGAGCGAACCGGTTGATCCGTCGCTGGCAAACCGATCATTGCCCACGGCGAAAACGTGTTGGACCGCGACAGACAGCTTGCAGAAACGGTCCGTTTGTCCGGGGCGCCAAGCGATGACTGCATCTCCCGAGGACCAGAGCCATGTGTCGGGAAACTGGACGACGCGGACGTACGGATCGTTTTGGGGAACCGACATGACTGGCACGAACCGCCAGCGGGCGTCTTCACCGAGATCGATCCGGGCGATGGAGCGGGTTATGCCGGCGTAGATCCGGCCGTCATCGTCCACCGCCACTTGCGCTTGAATGAACCCGGGTTGGTTGGCGGCCTGCTGAAAGGTCTCCCAGCGCCCGCCATCCCCAATCGCGAGCTCGCGTTGCGAAACGACCAGAATCCGGCCATCGGGCAGGAGATGCAGATCGGTGGGAGCCGTGCTGAGCCCCAGCGACTCCGGACCGAGCACGACGAATAACGGCACGCCGGCCTCGGCCACGCCGTCCGGAGCTGCCGGCATGATGGCGCTCTCTGCGCGCACAACAATCCCGGTCACCGTCAGCGCGATGGCGAGGGTCAGGACGCACCACAAGCAGCGCCACACGGAGCACGGATTGCGTCCGTGGAAGGGTTTCAATTGCGGCATCATGGGATGCTGGAAGTTACTTCGGCCGATTTCGGCGCCGCTTGACGGGAATCTCGTTGTTGCCGGCCGGCGATTGGCTGTCGACCGAATTCGCGGATCTCCTCTATGCCGGATCGATGCAGTCCCCACGGCAAAACGCGGTTTGGTTCGGACGGGAAGAAATCTTGGGTTGGAAGTAGCTGCGAGCGCCAGCGAGCGGGCGGCCGGCGTCGGATCCACTCGCTGGCGCTCGTGGCCACACAACGCAGGGCCTGTTTCTCAGGAGGCCTGCAGGGTGGCCAGCACGTCGTCGATCGCGCGCAGCCGACCGGCGGGGAAGAGGGTGTTGATGCGTGCAATCACCTGCTGGATCAGTCCGTCCGGACAGGAAGCTCCACCGGTGATCAGAACCCGGAACGGATCCGACCCTTCGGGGAACGTGCGGCGTTCCATGCGGCCGGTGTGGTTGAGCCTCGCGACCGGAAACACGTAGTGCTGCACATCGTCCCGGCTGCGGATGTTTTCCTCCGACTGGATGAAGAAGGCGCGTGAGCCCACCGCCTGCTCGCACAGGCGGAACAATTGGTAGGTGTTGGAGCTGTTTTGACCGCCAATCACAAGCGCGGCGTCGAGCGGCTCGGCCAGCGCCCGGCTGAGCGCGTCCTGGTTGACCTGGGTGGCATAGCACAGGGTGTCCTTCTTGCCGCTGCCGCCCACGTGGGCATCGCCTTCGTCCGCACCGTATTTCTCACGGTAGACACTTCGAAAATAGTCGATGATTTCCACGGTTTCGTTCATCAGCAGCGTCGTCTGGTTGACGACGGCGATGCGGCCCAGATCCCGCGCCGGATCGAAGCCGGGGGTGAACAAGCCCTTGAATCTCTCGGAGAACTCGGCGGTGCGCGCGGCGGAAGGCTCCCGGATCAGGCCGCCGATCAGGCGCGCTTCCTCAAGACTGCGGATGATCAAAGAGGGGGCAAAACGGCGGGAGTTGGAGAAGGTGGCCTTGGTTTCCTCGTGCTCGGCCTTGCCGTGGATGATCACACTGTGCCCCTCGCGGCCGAACGACCGCGCGGCTTTCCAGACCTTTTCCACCAGCATGCAGGTGGCATCGTACCGCGCGACGGGGATGCCCTTCCGGATCAGCTTCTTCTTGTCCTCGTCGGTGGCGCCGAACGCCGGGATGATCACGATATCCTCGCCCGTGAGGGTGTCCCACAGCAACAGGGCGGAGCCATCGGGCTGGGCCAGCCGGCCGTCGACTGCAAACGGCCGGCCCTTGTCCGTCTGCAGGAAACGAAGGCCGCGCCGGCGGAGGTCCTCGTTCACAAACGGATTGTGAATGAGCTCGCTCAACATGAACACCCGGCGGTCCGGGTTCCCAGCCAGCGTTTCGTAGGCGCGCTCGATGGCGTTCTTCACCCCGAGACAGAAGCCAAAATGACTCGGGATAATGTAGCGGACCGCACCGAAATCGAGCGTGGCCGGGTGGCTGGCGGACCGTTCGTGGGTGCGGTTCAGCGTCTTGATGGCCTCGCAAAGCCGGCTTTGATATAGGGCGCGGGCGGCGTGATCCTGCGCATAAATGTCGTGGTTCCGCTCCCGTTCGACGCGAAACCGGTAGATGTAGTCGTTCTCGCCGAGGTGCAGGTAGGGAATCGCGATGAGATGGGGCTCGATTCCGGCGATGGCCGCGGCGAGCGATGGCGCAAGATCGGCGCTGCGACCGGCCAGGTAATCAAGTGTGAGGAACCGCACCTCATCGTCGGCGGGGGCCCCCTGGACTTGGGCAAAGAAGACCCGGTAATTCACCCCCCCGGCCGCCATGGAGAAGAATTCCGCGGGCGGGGTGTGACACTTGAAGTGTGTTTCCAAGCGTTGGACTGCGATCCCGGAGTCGGGACCGACGAAAGCGAGTCCGAACCGGGTCCCCGCGCGCCGCACCGCCAGCCGGTTTCCGGCATCAAAGGCGAGAATAGTGATGAGCGTCGGAGGGGCTGCTGGCAGGCTGCTGGCGGCGGGCGACATGAAGGAGGTCCAAACAAATGCCGGTCCGCGCAATGGTCAAACCTTGCCCAGTCAAGTGCTCTAAGGTTCAGTGCGCCGGCCGACGATGATCAGATCCCGCTCGAGGCCGTACAACAGTGCGACCCGCGGCAGGTGACCCCACCGCGCGAAGCCGTGTTGCTCGAACAATCGGAGACTCGGCTCGTTGTGCCCCCAGATGAGCCCCACCAGCACCTTCACTCCAGCTTCAGGCGCGCGCGCGATGGCCCGGTCCAGGAGGAAACTGGCAAGTCCACGGCGCCGCGCGGCCTCGTCCACGTAAACGCTGATCTCAGCCGTCGGATGGTAGGCCGGCCTCGAATGAAAATCGCTGAAACTGAGCCAGGCCAGAATCCTACCGGACTCGTCCAGCACGACCCAGAAAGGTCGTCGGTCCGGAGTGTGGCTGCGGAACCAAGGCAACCGGCTCTCAACCGTGACCGGCGCCGTGTCAGCGGTCACCATGCCGCCGGGGATCGTGGCATTATAGATTGCGACGATTGCAGGCAGATCGGCTTCCACCGCGTCGCGCGTGCGCAGACGAGACTCGCGGAGTGGCGCCGCCCCGTTGGTGTGCATGTCCGCCGGCCCCGCCTCAGCCCTTCGTCCCCGCTGCCGGCTCGAAGAACTGCATCTTGTTGACGATGTCCATCAATCGTTGACGCAGGATGGCATCTTCCTCCTCCGCCGTCTTCTTGAACGACGAGTGTTCCAACACGCGTTCCGGAAGTTCGGTGCTGATGATAAAGACATGCCCGTACTTTATAAAGAGAAGGTCGCCGCGTTTGGCTACTGCCGGCCCCAGAAAGGTCGCGATCCTCACGCGGTGTTCAAAGGATGAACCTCCCGGCAGCAAACTGTAGATCAACATCGCGCCGTCCTGATATTTGCCAAGAAAGACGGCGTTTTGTTCCATCTTGGCGCCGGGGAAACTCGTCACGTAATCGGGCATGACGAGAGTCGTGAAGAAATAGATCAGGAAATCCTTTGCGCCCTTGGCCTCAAGATCCGACTTCAACTCCATCGACAGAGGAAACGCCCCGATATTGATGTGAACGTTCAAATCATCGCCGAAGGTGACGACATTCAGGGTATCCGAAATCGTTCCCCCGAGCTGGGGCAGGATGGGAATCTTCAGCTTGAAGAGTCGGGTCGGCGACGTGTAGTACCCCTCTCCGTGGAAAAGATCACCTTCGATGCTTCCATAAAGCCGGCTTGGAATCGGCTGCGTCGCGCCTGAATCTGCCGGGGTGGCGCGCGGCGGGGCGAAATCATCGGGGGATGTCTGAGACAGCTGTCCGAAGAGTGGCGACACACACCCGCAGGAAGCCAGAAGGGCGAAAGCGGAAAGGGATTTCATGAGTCGTTTTCGATTACACGGCGGAAGTACTTACATTTCAAGTCACTAGAGACCGGTTGCGCGCAATTGTCTGACTGCCAGCCTCTGCCAAAGTACCACGGGAATCTCTTCGGCACGGGATTTGGGGCTGAAGCCGGCTGCGGCCAGATCCGTTGACCACGACGCGACTGACTCGGTGTCGGGATGGCGGCGCAGAAACGCAGCCAGCTGTTTTCGACGCTGCTGAAAGCAACGCCGGATGAATGCTTTTGCTTCCGGTGAGAACCGGAAGGGCTCGGGTTTGAGCTCCAGGACCTGCAGGCAGGAATCGACTTCGGGGTGCGGATAAAAGCACGCTGCCGCCACCTTGTGCCCGGGTGTCAAGGTATAGGCGGCCTGCAGGAAGATCGAAATCGCGCCGAAATCTTTGCCGCCCGGTTGCGCGTTGTAACGGCAGGCCGCCTCCCGCTGAAGCATCAGCACCATCCGGCCGGGGAGGGGGCCGGACAACACCGCATCCATCCACGGCGTGGAAATGGCGTAGGGCAGATTGGCGATGATCTTGAATCCGGCTGCCGCCTTCTCGGCGGGAAGGCCGCCCAACGGAAGCTCCACGGCGTCACCGGCAACCAGGTGCAGCCGTTCCGGGAAACGCGGCTGCAGCGTCAGGGTGAGATGCCGGTACAAGGCCGGATCCTTTTCCACGGCCCAGATTTCCGCCCCGGCTTCCAGCAAGGCGCCGGTCAGGGTCCCGAGACCCGGTCCGATTTCGACCACCGCGTCGCCGGCCGCGACCTGCCCGAGTGCAAGCGATTTGCGGACGATGTTGCCGTCAACCAGGAAGTTCTGCCCCAAAAAACGCTTCGGCCGGTGGCCGAGCTGATCGAGCAGCGCGCGGGTTTCGGTGGGAGTGAGGGGCATGGTCCAGCCGGGTCCGGATGCTACAGGGGACGCGACGCACCCTTGGCGATCCTGGTGGTCGGCCGTGCCGACGACGGCGCGGCTCCAGAATACGATTTGTGCCCAAAGTTCATTTTCGTCGCGAACCATCCGCCTAGCCCGCATATTTCACAGTCTCGGTCGTTGTCACGATCATTTTTCCGCCCTCGATCGCGGCGTCGGCGAGAGTCGCAGGATATGGGGGCTTAGCCCGGATGCCATTGACGCTGGACCGGCAAATCTGTGCATCGAACAGACTGTGGCTTTGCGGCAGAATGAGGTGGGAAACATCCGGGCTACGACTGGCGAAACTCTGCCAGGAGGCGGGCGGGATCCGCCGCTTTCATCAACGCCTCGCCGACCAGCACCGCGTGTGCGCCTGCGGCGTGCACGCGTGCGGAATCGCCGCCGGTAAAGACTCCGCTTTCGCTGACGGCCAGCACGTGCCGCGGGAGCAGCGGAATCAGGCGTTCGCTGACCGCGAGGTCGGTCTGGAAGACGGCGAGATCGCGGTTGTTCACCCCGACCATCGTGGCGTCGTGGCGCAGGGCGCGCTCCAGGTCCGCCTCGTCGTGGATTTCAAACAGGACGTCCACGCCGGCGCTGCGGGCGGCATCGTGCAACGCTGCGATCTCGTCGTCGCCGAGGGCGCGGACGATGATGAGGATGGCGCTTGCGCCGGCCTGGCGGGCCTCAAGCACCTGGACTGGGTGGATCATGAAGTCCTTCCGCAGGCAGGGAATGGCCGGAGGCGTTGCCTGGAATCCGGCCGTGACCTCGCGCAGGTCGTCCACCGAGCCGCCGAAATATTTCGCGTCGGTGAGCACGGACAGCGCGTCGGCTCCCGCCGCGCGGTACTTCCGGCCCTGGTCGAGCGCGGAAATCCCGGGCCGGATCTCGCCGGCCGAAGGCGACCGGCGCTTGATCTCGGCGATGACGGCCAGCCGGCCGTCGGGGCGGCGCAGCGCCTGGGCGAAGGACGGAGGCCGGGGCCGTCCGGCATCGGCCCGGACCAGCTCCGCGGCGGAAACCGGGCGGATCAAAGGAGCGATTTCGGTCCGCTTGTGGGCCATGATCTCGGTGAGCTTGTCCATCGGCACCATGATTAGCCGCAAAGAGAGGCGACTGGCGCAAGGCTTTATGTTTTGCGTTTTCTTGCCACTGTCCTTCCAGATCATCATGCGCTGCGACGATTCATGGGTGGTACGGGTCTTCCGACCCGTGACTCGCGTGACACGGGTCGGGAGACCCGTGCCACTTTGGTTGCGGCTCTGCCGCCCTGGATCGTCTTGCGGCCATCTTCGAAATGAGTGCCATTGACGATCTCCGCCAAACTGTGGCCCGGTTGCGGGCGCCCGACGGCTGCCCTTGGGACCGGGAACAGACCCACCAGACGCTCGCCCGCTGTCTCATCGACGAATGCAGCGAGTTGCTCGAGACGATCGATCGCCTGGATCTGCCGCACATGCGCGAGGAACTCGGCGACGTGCTCGTGCAGGTGGTTTTCCACGCCCAGCTGGCGGCCGAGCGTGGCGACTTCGATTTCGACGACGTGGCGCGCGAGATCAACGAGAAGCTGGTGCGCCGTCATCCGCATGTCTTTGGCACCAACCGGCTGAACACGTCCGCCGAGGTGCTAGTGCAGTGGGACGCCATCAAGCGGACGGAGAAGCCGGCCGGCGGAGCCAATGAAGCGGCTGTCTTCAAGCATCTGCCACCGCAATTGCCGGCCCTGATGTACGCCGAGGCGGTGTGGAAACAGATTGAGAAGAAATCGCTGCCGACCGCCGGGCAGGTCGATGGCGGCAGGATCCAGCAACTGGCCGCCGACCTGACGGAAGAGTCTCTCGGACGCCTGTTGTTCGAGGTGGCCGCCGCGGCGCAGGCGAAGGGCCTGGATCCGGAAGGCGCCTTGCGCCATGAAACCTCCCGGGTGATGCGGGTGGCCGAAGAAGGCTGGCGGGCGGGAAATCAACCGGCGTAATCGTGAATCTTGTGGAACGGCTTGACACTGGTGGAGCACGTTTTCCCCAACGCTCCCAGAGCAATGGAGATGCGACGCCCTCGTCGCATGGAACCATCGGGAACGCGACGAGGGCGTCGGGTCTCCATCCAACCTCGGGGTTCGTGTGCGCGCGGCCGATCCCATGACTGGACCAGGCGACGACCGGCCGGATTCGACGGCGGCGGCGGTGCCGGCCGGCGTGGTGGCAGAATGGCTGACGCCGTTCCTGGAATACCTCGCCAAGGAGCGCCGCTATTCGCGCTACACGGTGCGCAACTACCGCCAGGCGTTCGAAGATTTCTGGCGCTGGCTGGCCCAAAACGGACTGGCGGATCGTGGCTGGGATCAACTCGATTCCCGCGAACTGCGCGATTTCGTGATCGAGGGACAGCGACGCTTCGGCCGGCGGACCCTGCACAATCACGTGTCGGGGCTCCGGGCCTTCTGGAAATTCTGGATGCGGCGGGGCCGGATCTCGCGCTCCCCTTTCACCGGCCTCCCGCTGCCGCGACTGGACCAACCGCTGCCGAAATTCCTCACTGAGAAACAGATGGTCGATCTGCTGGCCGGTCCGCAACGCCTCCTCGAAAACGGAAGCCTGGATCCGTTCATGGCGTGGCGCGACCGGCTGGTAATGGAACTGCTTTATGGCGGCGGACTGCGGGTGAGCGAGCTGAGCGGCCTGAATTATGGCCAGATCGACTTCGAGCGCGGGCTGGCCCGCGTCCTGGGAAAGGGAAACAAGGAGCGCTTGTGCCCGCTGGGCCGGGTCGCCACCGCGGTGCTGGTAAAATGGCGGGACGATTTTGCGCGGAGCAGCGCGCCGGACGCGCCGGTGATCGTCAACCCGCGCCATCAGCGCCTGCCCGTGAGAGAAGTTCAGCGGCTGTTGAAACGCTATCTGGCGCTGGCTGATCTGCCGGCTGACATGACACCGCACAAGCTCCGGCACAGCTACGCGACTCACCTGCTCAACGCGGGGGCCGACCTCCGCCTGGTGCAGGAACTGCTCGGGCACGTGAATCTGGCCACGACCCAGATCTATACGCACGTGAGCATCGCCCATCTGAAGAAGGTCTACGAGCGGGCGCATCCCCGGGCCTGAATGCAGGTTGCCAGTTCCAGACAAATCGTGTCGATTATAGACCGGTCGCTGCCGTTTCGCCATGAATCCAACCCAGCCGAATTCCGACGTGCCCAAAGATGGGCCGGCGCTGCGGCGGGCGGACGCGGCTCCGGCACCGGTTTCCGGACCGGCTGATGAAGGCAGTGCGGCCGGTACGATCCGGAAGCAGACAATGCTGGCGGGCCGGTGGTCGGCGGCAAGGATTGCGGGGATCTATGCGCTTGGCGGAGTCGGGTGGATTTGTCTTTCCGACTGGCTGCTGGCGGTGACAGTCCGCAGCCCGCACCGGCTGACTTTAATCCAAGACTACCTGGACTGGGTTTTTGTCGCGGGCAGCGCCGGCCTGTTGTACCTGCTGTTGCGTCTGGAGGCGCGGGCGCGGGAGCGCCTGGAGGTGGCGCTGCGGGAACGCGACGAGAATTTCCGGATCATTGGGGAGAATAGCGCCGACGTGATCTGGATCCTGGATCTGGTTGAGAACCGCTTCACCTTTGTGAGCCCGTCCATTTTCGGCCTTCTCGGATGGACATCAGAGGAGATGACCGGGCTGCGTCCCCCGGAAATTCTGGCGACAGGATCGGTGCATCTGGCGGCCGAGGGCCTGCCGCTGAGAACCGCGGCCCTGGCGGCGGGGGATGGCTCGGCCCGCGTGCGGACCAAGGAGGTCGAGTTTCGGCGGAAGGATGGTTCGACGATGTTTGCTGACGTCGTGACCACCTTGATCGCCGACGAGTGCGGGCGGGTGGTCCGCATGCTTGCCGTGGTGCGCGATGCCACCGAACGAAGGCGGGTGGAGGCCAGGCTGCAGGAGCAGTCCGCGCAGCTGGCCAGTCTCTCGGCCAACATGCCGGGAGTCATCTTCCAAACGGTGGCGCGGGCCGACGGATCGACGGCCTTCCAGTTCATCAGTGAGAGTGCGCGGTCGGTGATCGGCGTGGATCCCCGGACGATCATGTCCGACGCGAACTCGCTTTTCCGCGTGATCCACCCCGATGATCGGGCGAAATTCGCGCGACGCCTTGCCGCCACCATTCGCAGCCGTCTGCCGTGGAACTGGGAGGGTCGCGCCGTGGTGGACGGGCGGACCATCTGGATCCAGAGCATCTCCACGCCGCGATCGATGCCGGACGGCAGCACCATTTGGGACGGAGTCATCCTCGACGTGACTGCCAGCAAGCAGGCCGAGGCCAAGATCCGGGAGCAGGCCGAGCTCCTCGACACGGCCAATGACGCCATCTACGTCACGGCGCTCGACGGCACGGTGCTCTATTGGAACCAGGGAGCGGAACGCCTGTTCGGCTGGACGCCGGCCGAGGCCCTGAGCCGCCCGACGGCCGACTTGTTCTCCCGCGATCCGAAGGCCGTGGAGGACCAGACGGCGGTTCTGCTCCAGCGCGGCAACTGGACGGGCGAGGAGCGACAGCGGACCAAGGCCGGGGTCGAGGTGACGGTATTCACGCGGCTCACCCTGGTGCGCGGCGACCGCGCCCGGCCGCGGGCGGTGTTTGTGATCAGTTCCGACATTACGGAGAAGAAGCAGCTCGAGGCGCAGTTCCTGCGGGCGCAGCGCGTCGAAAGCCTGGGCTCGCTGGCGGGCGGCATGGCCCATGATCTCAACAACGTGCTCACTCCGGTCTTGATGGCGATCCCGTTGCTCCGGGAGGAGAACCTGGGCGACGGGGCGCGCAAGCTGCTGGCAACCCTGGACGAGAGCGTCCGGCGCGGCGCCGACATCGTCAAGCAGGTGCTGACCTTTGCCCGCGGAATTCAGGGTGAGCGGGCCCCCGTCCAGCCCGGCTTGATTCTCGACGAGGCGGCGCGGATGGTCCGGGAGACGTTTCCCAAGAACATCCGGGTTGAGCTCAGGCTGGCCGGCGATCTGGCCCCGATTCTCGGGGACGCCACCCACCTGCACCAGGCGGTGCTGAACCTGTGTGTCAACGCCCGGGATGCGATGCCGGACGGCGGCGAACTGGTGCTCGAGGCGAGCAACGTCACGGTGGGTGAGCCGACGGCGCGCGGGATCCCGGGCGCCAAGCCGGGCCGGTACGTTTGTCTCAGCGTGACGGATACGGGCAGCGGCATTCCTCCGGAGTTCCTGGAGCGGGTCTTCGAACCCTTCTTCACCACCAAGCCTCCGGGCAAAGGCACCGGTTTGGGCCTGTCGACCGTGGTGGGCATCTGCCGCAGCCATGGGGGCTTCGTGCAGGTCACCAGCACCGTGGGCCGGGGATCGCGGTTTGATCTTTACCTGCCGGCCCCGGATGGGCTGCGGGTCGGGGCCGACGAGCCCGATCCTTCGCGGAGCCCGTTCATGCATGGCGAGACCATCCTGGCGGTGGACGACGAGAGTGCCGTCAGCCAGCTCATCCGTCGCGTGCTGGAACGCCAGGGATATTCCGTGCTCTCGGCCAACGGCGGCGAAGAGGCTCTGCGCCTGTTTGAACAGCACCATGAGATCATCCGGGCAGTGATCACCGACATGATGATGCCGAAGATTGACGGACCGACGCTGGTCGGTCTGGTGCGGCAGATCGAGCCGGCGGTCCCCGTCATTGGAATCAGCGGCGCCGGGGACCGCGTCATGCTCGAGAAGATTGCGGCGCTCGAGCTGGCGGGCTTTCTCGCCAAGCCGTTCTCGGTGGATGTGCTCCTGCGCCTTCTGCGGCAGGTGCTGCAGCGCGAGCCCGGAGCGAAGCAATGAGCGGGACGGCCATCGCAATGCGGCCGGCCGCGCCCGGGCCGGAACGGGAGCTCGCGTCCGCCTGGCCATCGTGAACCCAGCGTCCGAGAACAGCCAGTTCCCCGCCGGAGCGGCCAAGGAGGGCGGCCATCGGGTCCGATGGACTGTTTCCACCGATGCCCGGACCTTGGCGGACCCGCGGGAGGTGCCGGCCCGCTCACCGCCGGCGGCAGAATCCGGTGCGGTGCTCCGCCCCCCTGCTTCCGACCAATGTCAACTAATAGCTGACATTTCGATCTGGGCGGAGGCCCCCGGGGGTGGGTGCGGAACTGCCCCGCGAACGGAGCAGACCAAGGCCGGGAGGGCGGCCTATTGCGGGTGCCCCGGCTCAACCGGCGGCGCCGGCGGCGGCGGAGCGAAGACATCGTACTCCGGGCCGAACTGGGCGAGGTAGTGCAGGGAATACGCGCGCTTGAAAACCAGTACGGGCAGCAGCAGCACCGTGCCAAGGTAGGGGAGGAGCAGAATGCATCCCGCGATGCAGCAGGTCACCAGCACGACCGCCACCACCAGCAGGCCAAGCGCGATTGCGAGCACGATCTGGAACAGCAGATAGACAATGAACTCTCCCGGGTTGGCCGCCAGCAGCCGTCCGAACTCCCTCCAGGATTCCAGGCAAGGCCTGCGTCGCAGGGACATGATCGGAACGACGAAGTCCGAGGTGAATTTGGCGATGAGGGCGAGCGCGATCCCCACGACCATCAGGACCAGCCCAAGGCCGACACACTGCATGATGCCCTCAAACGACCAGCCCGTGTCAAAGTACATCCGGTAAAGCTTGATGCCGCAAAAAATCAGAACCGGCCAGACCGTGAGCAAGGCGACCAGCAGCAGAACGAGCCGGAAGCCAAACAGGCTGTTCCCCTCGCGGGTGAACTCCCGCCACGGCGCGGCGATCTGCGCCTGGTTTCGCACGACGCAATGCAGAAACATGAACTCGCCCCGGCTGCGGAGCCATGTGAAAACCACCCCGAGGATCAGGCCCAGGACAACCGCGGCCACTGCCACCGGCACAATCCAGTAAAGATTGTCCTGGACGTAATCCCGCGCCTGCTCGATCACCTGTCGGAGTTCAGTGCTGCGGCTGTGGTTGCCGCCCGGCATCCGGAAATTGTAGCCGCTGCCACCTTCGCCGAGGAAGGCCAGCCAGGCGCAGAAGCCGATGGCAAACCATTTGCCGGCATCGAAGGGCCGGAACAACACCTGCTTGACGCGCTCGATGGCCTGGCCGACGGGCGTGGTGACGCTGACGGGGTGCGGATTCATGGGGAAGGCGATTTGAGATCGATGGGTTCCGGCGTGACGTGCCAGATCTTCTCGCAATATTCGCGGATGGCGCGGTCCGAGGAGAAGTAGCCGATCCGGGCGGTGTTCAGGATGGACTTCCGGGTCCAGTCGTCAGGGTCGCGATAGGCGGTGGCGACGCGGTCCTGGCAGTCCACGTAGGAGGCGAAATCGGCAAGCAGCATGAACGGATCGGAACCGAGCAGGCTGTTGACCAGCGGCTGGAACAGCTCCGGTTCATCGGGGAGGAAGAAACCCGAGCCGATCTGGTCGATGGCCTCGCGCAGCCGCGGATCGGCGTCATAGTATTCCCGCGGCCGGTAGCCGCCCTTTTTGCGAACCTCGATTTCCGTGCTGCTCAGGCCGAACAGGAAGAAATTCCCGGCGCCGACCGCGTCGCGGATCTCGATGTTGGCCCCGTCGAGGGTGCCGATGGTGACGGCGCCATTGAGCGCGAACTTCATGTTGCCGGTGCCCGAGGCTTCCATGCCGGCGGTGGAAATCTGCTCGGACAGCTCGGCGGCCGGGTAGACCCACTGGGCGTTCTGCACGTTGAAATCCGGCAAAAACGCCACGCGCAGGCGGGAGTTGACCGCGGGGTCGCCGTTGATCCGCGCGGCCACCGAGTGGATCAGCTTGATGATCAGTTTGGCGAGGTAGTAACCCGGCGCGGCCTTGCCGCCGAAGATCACGGTGCGGCCCGGACCGTCGGCGTCCGGTTTGCGCCGCAGGCGGTTGTAGAGCGCGATGACGTGGAGGACGTTCAGGTGCTGCCGCTTGTACTCGTGCAGGCGCTTGACCTGGATGTCGAACAGCGAATCGGGATCGACCGCCACGCCGGCGCGCTTCTGCAACAACTCCGCCAGCCGCGCCTTGTTGTGGCGTTTGACCCGGCGCCATGCCGCGCGAAAGTCCGCGTCCTCCGCGAGCGGTTCGAGCTGGCGCAGCTGGTCCAGATGCTTGATCCAGTCGCCGCCGATCCGGGAGGTGATGAGGGCGGCCAGTTCGGGATTGCTCAACACCAGGAAGCGACGCGGGGTGATGCCGTTGGTCACGTTGGTGAATCTCGCGGGTGCGAAGTCGTGGAAGTCCCGGAGCACGCCCTCCTTCAGGAGGTCGCTGTGCAGCCGGGCCACGCCGTTGATGGTCTTGCTGCCCACGGAGGCCAGGTGCGCCATGCGCACGAACCGCGCTCCGGATTCGTCGATCAGCGACAGCCGCCGGACGCGGTCGGCGTCCCCCGGGTAGCGGACCCGGACTTCATCGAGAAAGCGCCGGTTGATTTCATAGATGATTTCAAGGTGCCGGGGCAGCAGCTGGCCAAAGAGGGTGACCGGCCACCGTTCGAGGGCCTCGGGCAGCAGCGTGTGGTTGGTGTAGCCAAAGGTGTTCTGCGTGATGCTCCACGCCCGCTCCCAGTCGAACCGGTGCTCGTCCACCAGCAGGCGCATCAGCTCGGCGATGGCGATCGCCGGGTGCGTGTCGTTGAGCTGGACCGCAAACTTCACGTGGAAATTCTCCAGTCCGCTGGCGGTCTGCAGATGGAGCCGGATCATGTCCTGCAGGGCGCAGGAGGCGAAAAAGTACTGCTGCTGGAGCCGGAGCTGCTTGCCCTGGACCACCTCGTCGTTTGGATACAGCACCTTCGTGATGTTTTCCGAGACGATTTTCTCGAACACGGCGCCGTAGTAGTCGCCCGAGTTGAAGACCCGGAAGTCAAACGATTCGCTGGCCTCCGCGCGCCACAGGCGGAGCAGATTGGCGGTGTTGACGCGGTAACCGAGCACCGGCGTGTCATAGGCGGTCCCGCGCACGATCCGGTCCGGCAGCCAGCGCACGCGCTGGACGCCGTTTTCAGTGTACACTTCGGTGCGCCCGCCGAACTTCACATCAAACGCGAGTTCCGGGCGCGCCAGTTCCCAGGGGTTGCCGAGGCGCAGCCACTTGTCCGTCATCTCGACCTGCCAGCCGTCGCGGATTGCCTGGGCAAAGATGCCGAATTCATAGCGAATGCCATACGCGATCGACGGGATTTCCAGCGTGGCCATGCTTTCGATGTAGCACGCCGCGAGGCGGCCCAGGCCGCCGTTCCCGAGACCGGGTTCGGCCTCCTCGGCGAGGATCTCCTCCAGACTGAGCCCGAGGTCCCGCATCGCCTGGTCGACCACGCCGTAGATGCCGAGGTTGATCAGGTTGCTGCCAAGCTGCGGCCCAAGCAGGAACTCGGCGGACAAATAGCACACGGTGCGGCTCCGGCGCTCGAAATAGGTTTCCGCAGTGCGAATCCAGTGCTGGAGCAGGCGGTCGCGCACGGTGTAGGCGAGGGCCATGAACCGGTCGTGCGGCGTCGCCACCTTCGGGAAGCGGCCGAGCAGGAAGAAGAGATTGTCGCAGAATGCCTGCCGGATGGATTCGGAACTCAGTCCCGTGCGAATGTTCGCAGGCTCGGGGCGGGCGGATTCTTGCCGGGAGGCAGATTTTGTTTTCATGGCGGCGCGATGGTGGGGCAGCGCTGGGAGAGCCGCATTCTGCGCGCGCCGTCCGGAAGCACAAGCCTGCGCTGGGGGCGCGTCGCGGCGACGTGCCCCGAGGATATTCTCATGGCAAATTGGCGAGGATGAAGCATGGTGCTTCCTTTCAACGCGCTGCTTTCCCCATGAACCGCCTGGTTTCTCCCCGCTGGTCGCGGGTGATGATCTGGACCCTCGTGGTCCTCCTTGGCACCGGCTCGCTCGCCTTGCTGGCCTGCGCGCGCCAGGAGCCGGTCAGCGCGCTCTGGATGGTGGTGGCCGCGGTCTGCGTGTTTGCGGTGGCCTGGCGGTTCCACAGCGCCTGGCTGATGGCCCGGGTGCTGACGGTCGACGAACTGCGGGCCACGCCGGCCGTCGTGCATGAGGACGGGCGGGACTACGTCCAGACCAACCGCTGGATCGTCTTCGGGCACCATTTTGCGGCGATCGCCGGGCCGGGACCGCTGGTCGGGCCGGTGCTGGCGGCGCAGTTCGGCTATCTCCCCGGCATGCTGTGGATCCTTGTCGGTGCGACGCTCGGCGGGGCGGTGCATGACTCGATCATCCTGTTCTGCTCGATCCGCCGGCGCGGCAAATCCCTTGGCCAGATGGTGCGCGAAGAGGTGGGCCCGTTCGCCGGCCTCCTGGCGCTGGTCAGCATCGTTGCGATCATGATCATCATTCTGGCGGTGCTGGCGCTGGTCGTGGTCAAGGCGCTCGCGGAAAGCCCCTGGGGGCTGTTCACCATCACCGCGACCATGCCCATTGCGATGCTCATGGGCCTGAGCCTGCGGTATTGGACGCCCGGCCGGGTGGGGCTCGTGAGCCTGTTTGGCTTTCTGGGGCTGCTGCTCGGGGTGGCCGGCGGGCAATGGCTGAACGGGACTCCGCTGGAGGGCTGGCTGACGCTGCAAGGGACCACGCTGGCCTGGTGGATCATGGGCTACGGTTTTGTGGCGTCGGTGCTGCCGGTCTGGCTGCTGCTCGCGCCGCGCGATTACCTGAGCACGTTCATGAAGCTCGGCACGGTGGCCGCACTTGGCGTGGCGATCATCATCCTGGCGCCGATGCTGCGGATGCCGGCGGTGACGCGATTCATCGATGGCAGCGGACCCGTGTTCGCGGGGCCGGTCTTTCCGTTTTGCTTCATCACCATCGCCTGTGCCGCAATCTCGGGCTTTCACTCCATCGTGGCCTCGGGCACGACGCCCAAACTCCTGGCGCGGGAGGGCGACATCCGCTTCGTCGCCTACGGCGGCATGATCACGGAGATGGTCGTGGGCATCATGGCGTTGATTGCCGCGGCTTCGCTGGAGCCCGGCCAGTATTTCGCGATGAACATCAAGGGCGACATTGCGACCGTGACCCGGCAGGTCACGGCGCTGGGCTTTCCGGTCTCGGCGGCGCAAATGCGCGACCTGGCGGCGTCGGTGGGAGAGATCACGATGGTCGGCCGGACGGGGGGCGCGCCGACCTTCGCCGTGGGGATGGCGCACATGTTTGCGGGCGTGCTCGGCAGCAGGGCGGCCCTCGCGCTGTGGTACCACTTTGCCATCATGTTCGAGGCGCTGTTCATTCTGACGACGATCGACGCCGGCACGCGCGTCGGCCGGTTCCTGGTGCAGGATCTGCTCGGCTATGTCTGGCGCCCGCTGGGCGAGACGCGCTCCACCGCCGGCAACTGGCTCGCCAGCGCGGGCTTCGTCGCGGCGTGGGGCTGGTTTCTCTACCAGGGGGTGGTGGATCCGCTCGGGGGAATCAATTCACTGTGGCCGATCTTTGGCGTGGCCAACCAGCTCCTGGCGGTCATCGCCCTCGCGCTCGGCACCACCGTGCTGATCAAGATGGGCCGGAGACATTATCTCTGGGTGCCGCTGCTGCCGCTGGCCTGGCTGCTGGCCGTGACCATGACGGCGGGTTGGATGAAGATCTTCTCGGCGGACCCGCGGCTGGGCTTCCTCAGCCAGGTGGCGGTGCTGGAGGCGAAGATCGCGGGCGGCGGCACGGCGGCGCAGGTCGCCGAGTGGCACCGGCTCGTCCTCAGCAACCGTATTGACGCGGTGGTTACGGGCGCCTTCCTCGTGCTGGTGGCGCTGGTCGTGCTCGCCTCGGTGCGCGTCTGGCTGGAACTGCTCAACGGCCGGCGGGCGGCGGATCTGCACGAGGAGCCGTACGTGCCGGCGCCGGACTGTAGCCGGCCGCGCCTGCCCTGAGCCGTCTCGACAGGCTCGAGGCCCCGAGCATGTCGAGGGGCGTGTCGAACGGGTTGAGGCCGGCTGCCGGGGGTCAGCCCGTTCGGCGGGCTCAGGGCAGGCGCCCCCGGCTACAGGGGCAAGACGCAAAAACGAGCGTTGCGCTCGAAGCCGGAGTTGTTAGAAAGCGAGGATCGTTGCAGTGCGGCGTGCACGCACCCTTCCCCCATGATCGTTTCCGCAGACCGACTGCCACCGGTTGGCCCGGTGCCTGAGGCGGGCTTCACGACTGATGGGTCATGATTGCCCTCATCAAGAGTTGGAACGTTCCGACCGAGTGGCTTCCGTCCTCGGTGGGCGGAATCATCCTGATGCTGCTCGCGATTCTGGGCGTCTCCTGGTGGCTGACGGGCCGGTTCTTCAAGGAGCAGGATCTGACCACGCTGATCTTCCGCTGTCTGATTTCGGTGCTCATCTGCTTTGCTCTGGGCCTGTTTGACCGGTCGCTGGTCGGCTTCGTCCGCCGGGTTTTGCCGGCGCCGGTCACCCAGACGCCTGAGGAAAAGGACAAACGCCTCCGGGAGAACCTGGAGCAATGGGTCACGCCGGCGGCGTGTGCCGCCTGTTTCAAGCCGGTTCCGCCGGATCCACTCAAGTTGAAGCAAATGTCGGTGGCTGAGCTGCGGGAGTTCCAGGCCGGCCAGGTGAATCCCGAGATCCTGGCCGATTCTGCCGTCCGCGGGCTGATGTGGATGGCGTTGGAGCACCGGCAGCCTTCGGCCTTCGGACGCAATTTTTATCCCCACGCCGAGCGGGGGACGAAACCCCTGAACACGCTCACCGTTGCCCAGGCGCAGGCGATGTTCGACTACCTCCTGCTCGCCAATCCGCGCCTCATCGCGAATGCCCAGCCCTATCTGGCGGACGCGCTCGCCTATTGTCGGGAGGGGGCCCCGCCGGCCGAGGCGCCTGGAAAACCGGAGGGGCAGGTCGGTGAACGCAGCGTGAAGCCAGGCGCGCCGCTGTACCCCCGGATCGAAGTCAGCCGCCCGTCCGAGAAGGGATGCGCGTATGTCGTCCGCATCTCGCCAACCGAGGTGCGGGTCATCGAGGCGGCCTCGGAGCAGGAGGCGCTGAAAAAGGCGAAAGAACCGTAGCGAGGCGCCGCCTTGGCCCCAGCTTGAATCTTGATGCGACCACGGGGTTGAAGGCTCATCGAAGTTGGAACCAGCGCCTCGCCAAATGTCCGCTGCGCGGACAAGGCGATCGATGGGACTGGCCGTTTTACTTGATCGGACTCAATCCGCCCCACTGAGCGAGCTTGTTCAGCGCGGGAACGAGCGCGCGGCGCAGCAGGAGAAAATCGAGCTCTCCGGTTCTGGCGAAACAACACCGCGCCGTCCGCTCCAATGACCAGTGTATGCGGCAGCGCGCCGGTCCATTCCGGATCGAGCGCCGCCATCAGCTTGTATTTGTCGGTCTCACCGAAGAGCAGATTCCGGGTCGAGGCGTGGTGCCGTTGCAGGAACTGCAGCACCTTGTCCTTTTCGTCAGGAAACTGCGCCGCGACGGTCACGAGCTCAAAATCCCGGTTGCGGTAGATCAGGTTGGTCTCGATGAGCTGGTCGAACTCCGAGACGCACGGGCCGCACCAGGTGGCCCAGACATTGATGACGCGGATCCTGCCCGATTTGTTGGCGCGCAAGTCGCGCATCGCCTGAACGTCCGCCGTGTCGAGGGCCACCGGTTCCTTCGCCACCTGTTCGCGCCAGCGGCGGTTGGACTCCGCTTTTTCCGCCCATTTGATCGAGCAACCGAAGACCATGGTTTGCGTCACTGGCGGCTCCCGGCCGGCCAGGAGCGCGTCCAGGGCGTTGCGGGTGTCGCGGTTCTTCACGAGTTCTTCGCGCTCGGAATCGTCGATCCGGCCCTGAAAGCGCAGCTTGCGCGCGGCATCAAAAATGAAGACGTGCGGTGTCGCCGCCGGTCCGTATTGCCGGGTCACGCTCTCGGTGGGACCATCGTCGAGGAAGGGATAGTTGAATCCCCGGTCCGCGGCGCGAAGCTTCATCGATTCAAAGGTGTCGTCCAGATCCGTGTAGCCCTGCTCGTCGAGACGGACGGCGTCGGGATTGTTTGGGTTGATCGCGACGACCGCCACACCCCGCGGGCGATAATCGGCCACCAGTTGCTTGATCCGGCCCTCATAGGCCTGCGCCGTCGGGCAATGGACTGAGGTGAAGACGATGACCAGGAGCTTGGCGTCAGCGAAGTCGGCGAGTGAATACGTCTTGCCGTCGACGCCGGGCAGATGGAAATCCGGTGCCGCGGAGCCCAATTGGAGGGTGGGGTGCCCGGTTGATTCCACCGCAGTGGCGGAGGCCGCGAAGGCCAGAAGGCAGGAGAGAAGCAGCGTGGTGCGCATGGGATGATCGAATCACCATTTGCCCCGGCCCCGCAACGCTTTTGACCGGGCTCAAGCTGGACATTTCGTGGAGACGCGGCGCCCTCGCCGCATGGTCGAACGCAGCGTCGGCGTCCTAGTCTGATCTCAACCCAACAAATGCACCGTAGATGCTACGGGTGAGCAAGGCTGGCGGGCGGTAATAAGTTCAGCGCTACGTAGACCCGGTGGATTTGAGACTGGCCGACGACGGTTGCTTTCAGCCCGATGGTCCCTGAAGCGGGCTGCGACAGATTACCTTGTTGGATGACTCACGAATAGGAGGACGCCGACCAAACGCCTGCTAACGGATTGCCTTAGTGGGCCCTAAGAAAGTGCAAATCGCGCGCGACCCTGCCCGCTTCGCCCGCCCGCATTTGAAAACCCTCCCGCCCTTCCGTCGGCCGCGTTATCTCGCGGATCGAACGGTCAATTCGCTTGCCGAATAACCACCGATTGCCGAACGGACCGTCTGTCAAGAGTCAACTCGTGACCCTTTTTGCATTTCTCCTTTTTGCATTTCCCGCTGAAGCTTCGGCCAGGCAGGCCGTGTCCGCCGTCGGTGCGAGGAAACGATAACGCGACGAGGGCGTCGCGCCTCCAAATGACAGCATGGAGCAGCGGCGCCCCCGCCGCCGATGCGAAATCCAGATTCCGCACGAAAAGGCGCTGCCAAGCACCGGGATCAAATGTTGGCCAGCGAATATGCCGGGCCGACGGCTTCATGTTCGACGGCGGACAGGCAGCCGTACGACCGGAGGGTTAGCAGGGTCTGGAGGGTCAAGACTCCTTTCCATTCCCGCTCGGCTTCGGGCCAGTCCGCGGAAAAGAGTCCGCACCAGTTCCAGTTCGGCGCCCAGGCGCCGTCGGAACCCTGACGGTGGATCTCAAACTCCAAGTTTACGTCCACCTCGTCGTGAAGCAGGGGAGCGAGCAGTGAGTTGGCCCGTGGAGCGAGTGTCACCGGTTTCACGCCATAACCCGCCCAGGCCTCGGGGTTGCGGTTGACGATGGCCGGGCCGGCGCGCCGCACATAGTTGGCCGCCTGGTTGCGCAAATTGGCCGGGACGGAAGGAGTCTCCGCCAGGTGAATGACACAGATGAGATCATGCATTTCGGGCCGGTCCGGCAGGCGCCCGATCAGTTCCTGAGCCCGGGCCGTGATTTCCGACAGAAAGGCCGGATCAACCGCCTCGCGATAGCGCCAGAGATGCGCGACGAACTCGATTCCGGGGTTGGCAACGAAGCCGGGATTGCCCGGCTCCTTCCAGGTCCACCAGGGGGCATGCGGCCAGTCGTTGACCGCCGGAGGAACGGCAGGCCAGCGTTCGAGGGCGCGGTCAAACGCAGTCTGGGTCCAGCGCGCCGCCGCGCGGACCATCGGATCGCGGGCCGGGACACCGGCTTCGCGGAGATATTGAAGACCCAGCGACGTCGCGATCGCCGACGAGGCTGGCAGCCGGAAATCCGGCTCCAGGGCGTGCCCGAAGCCGCCGTCGCCATTCTGGAAGGCGGCGAGGGCCGCCCGCACCGCCGCAGCCGGGGCGTTCTCAAAATGAAAACGGTAAAAGGCACGCTCAATCGGTCGGGCATGCTGCAGGATAAATTCCTGGGCGCGGGTGAAAGACTCAGGGGAGAGCATCATGGGAAAAGCAAGTTTGCAGACGAGACCAGCGACGATGCTAGTCACGGTGCGGAGGAAAATCGACATCCAATTGTCAGCCATCCAACGGGGTATCTCCCGGTTGACGGTGAAGCAGGCTGGAAGCCTGCGCTACGTCCGGAAATCGCCCTCAAGAGCCGTCAATCGGCAGATGCGCCCGCCATCCAAGTCTGGCCAAATTCCAGCTTGCCAAGTGCTCCAGGCTCGGGTGTTTTAGACCTTTTCCCGTGTCCTGGCCCTGTTGACTCTACAGGCGGCAGCAAGCCAGGCCGGCAACCAAACCATCCAACTCGATCGCAAGGCGGCCCTCCGGCCGACCTGTGTGTCGGAAGATACATCGATCAACATGAACATCACCGTCAAGGACCTCCTCGATGCCGGCGTGCATTTCGGGCATCAGACCAGGCGCTGGAATCCGCGCTCGAAACCCTACATCTTCGATCACCGACAGGGTGTTTCGATCATCGATCTCGGCAAGACCTATGAGGCGCTACAGAAAGCATGCGATTTTGTCGAGAATCTGGTCGCTGAAGGCGGCATCGTGCTCTTCGTGGGCACGAAGCGCCAGGCGCAGGAAATCGTGCGCGAAGCGGCGACCTCCGTCGGCATGCCTTACTGCGTGAACCGCTGGCTCGGGGGCACCCTGACCAATTTCGGGACCATCAAACGCTCGATCGCGAAGTTCAAGAACTACCAGGCGATGGAGACCAGCGGCGAGATGGCCAAACTCCCCAAGAAGGAGGAATCGGCCATCAAGCGCGAGATGGCGCGCATGATGCGCAATTTCGACGGGATCCTGGAAATGGGCGAGCTGCCCGGCGCGCTCTTCGTGGTCGATGTGAACCATCAGGACATTGCCGTCGCCGAGGCGACCCGCTGCAACATTCCCTGCGTCGCTTTGGTGGACAGCAATTCCGATCCGACGGCGGTCTCGCACCCGATTCCGGGCAACGACGACGCGGTTAAGTCGATCCGGATCATCGTCGATACGCTGGTGGAGGCGGTGCAAAAAGGCCTTGCGCAGCGCGATTCCCGCCGCGCGGCCCACGGGACGGCCGACGTGAAGGCCGCTTCCGCCGCCATGGCGGCTGCCGCGACCGCGGCCACTCCGGTTGCCGCCGAGGTTGACCTCGAGAAGATTGAGCTGCCTGCCAACCTGAAGGACATCGCTGTACTCGAAGAGGGAGCGGTGGCGGTAGAGGAAGTCACCGGAAAGATCGCGGCCAAGAAGAAGCCCGTCCGCGCCGCCAAACAGTCCGACGAGTGAGGCGGCAGGATCCTGCGTCTGCCCCAAGGCAGAGGCGCCAACCTTGCCGCCCGCGTGACGGCAGCACCAACGTTTTCATCCAGACCTTATCGAAATGAGCATCAACATTACCGCCCAAATGGTCGGCGACCTGCGCGAGAAAACCGGCGCCGGCCTGCTCGACTGCAAGAAGGCCCTGACCGAGGCCAATGGCAACGTGGAGGAAGCCATCACGATTCTCCGCAAGCGGGGAGCCGCTTCTGCCGCCAAGAAGGCCGAGCGGGCCACCCGCGAGGGATTGGTCGAGAGCTATATTCACGTCGGAGGCAAAGTCGGCGTGATGATCGAGGTGAATTGCGAAACGGACTTCGTGGCCCGGACCGACGAGTTCAAGTCTCTCTGCCGCGACCTCTGCCTGCAGATTGCCGCGGCGAATCCGGGTTACGTGCGCCGCGAGGAGGTGCCGGAAGCCGACGTTGCAAAGGAGCGCGACATCGCGGCGGCCCAGGTCGCGGGCAAGCCGCCGGCGGCGATCCAGAAGATCATCGAGGGAAAGCTCGAGAAGTACTATTCGACCGTGTGCCTGCTCGACCAGCCGTTCGTCAAGCTTCCGGAGAAGTCCGTCAAGGACATCATCACCGAGAAGATCGCGAAGATCGGCGAGAACATCCAGGTCCGGCGCTTCATCCGGTATCAGCTCGGCGCATGAATTTCGGCGCAGGCGCCGAAATTCATTAGTGCGCCCACCATCGGGCGCACCGGAACGGTGTTCGGCCGGCTCGACCGGTCAAAGCTGCAATAATGGGGACGCGACGCCCTCGTCCCGTTGCTTTGGCGGCGACAATGACGCTGGAGCTGACCCCGGTGCCGGCCTCAGCGCGGCCGGCTGCAGCGCGGCATCCATGGACAGAATGTAGCCGGGGGCGCTCGCCCTGACCCATTCGACTCCGCTCAGGGTCATCCTGAGCCTGTCGAACGGATGAGCCTGTCGAACGGGCTGACCCCGGCGTTCCGCCGAACCCCGGCGCGTAACGCCGCGCTGCGAGCCCGGTCTATTCTCCAACATTCGGAACTTGATCCGTCAATTCGCACAGCTGGTGGTAGTAATCGTCCTTGCTGAGGCCGAGGGCGCTGGCGCCGAAAGTCTCGGCGTCGTCAGCGGAGGCGAATTCGCCATAGTTCACGAGAACCAGCTGGTAGAGCGCGAGCCGGGCAACCTCCGACAGCCGGTCCCTGAAGAACGGATGCACGTGCAGCGCAAAACCGTCCTCGGGGCGGTCGCCCTTCGGCACCGGATGCGCGGCCTCTCTGGGTTCGAGCGGCGCGGCATCGAACACGATCTCGCAGGGGTAACGCACCAGCGTGCGGTCCGCCAGGATGCGCTGCAGTTCATCCCAACCGATGACGGGACCGTATTTCTCGCGAAGCTCCGCGCCCTTGGCCGCCACATGCGCGGTCAGTGACTGGCGGGCGTCGTCGGTGGTGAGTTTGGTGGCCATGAGCGCGATTTTGGTGGCGGAACCTGGCCGGCGGCTATCTGTCTCTTTGACCAATCAGCTGCCGGGATCGGTGCCGCCGCCAATGCGACGGTTCGTTGGCACCTGTCTCCTGGAAAATGCCCGGATGCGTCCGGAACGACGCCTGGGCTCTCCTGGAGGAATTCGATGAGCTGTTGCGAGGGTTATACGGCCCTCCGAAGTTTTGTGAACTCACCCTTACATGAGGAGGTCACCATGGGTACTACACGCTGGTCCGACGACCATTACCGCGACCGGGCCAAGCTCCGGTGAAGCGGCAAGGACGCCTTCGAGCACGACCACGCCATTCGTACCGGAGTGGCCGA
>CAWDQK010000029.1:0-10530 GCA_963804395.1 uncultured Verrucomicrobiae bacterium
CAATCCTTCGCAGACTGGCTTCACGGCGAACTGGTCTTCTGTATTCGGAACGACTGGATATACGTTTGACGTGTCCACAACCAGCGATTTCTCCAGCTTCGTCTCCGGCTTTCAGAATGACAATGTGGGTAATGCGCTCAGCCAAGACATCACGGGCCTGAACGCAGGCACGACTTATTACTACCGCGTGCGGGCAAGCAATTCAAACGGCGCCAGCAGCGCCAATTCAAACGTGATTTCTGCAACGACGCTGGCTGCGGCTTCAACGACGATCAGTCCTCCCTCGCAGACGGTGGATGCGACGGCCCAGAGCTATGGCATCACGGTGACCTCGAACACGAGCTGGACGGCCGGCTCTAACCAGACTTGGGCGACGGTTTCGCCGGCCAGCGGCAGCAACAACGGGACGGTGACCGTGGCAGTGGCCGCCAACGCTTCGACGAGCAGCCGCAGCGCGACGATTACCATCGGCGGCCAGACGCACAGTCTGACGCAAAACGGAGCTGCGGCTTCAACGACGATCAGTCCTCCCTCGCAGACGGTGGATGCGACGGCCCAGAGCTATGGCATCACGGTGACCTCGAACACGAGCTGGACGGCCGGCTCTAACCAGACTTGGGCGACGGTTTCGCCGGCCAGCGGCAGCAACAACGGGACGGTGACCGTGGCAGTGGCCGCCAACGCTTCGACGAGCAGCCGCAGCGCGACGATTACCATCGGCGGCCAGACGCACAGTCTGACGCAAAACGGAGCTGCGGCCGCGCCCACGATCAGCAGTGTGTGGCCGACATCGATGATGGCCTCCAATAGCGACCATACGCTGACGATCAACGGCAGCAATTTCCAGAACGCTGCCACGCTCACGTTTGTGCCCCCGGATGGCGGCACAATTGCGAGCACGGCAGGCAGGCTGAAGCCTGTCTCTAGCACCCAGATCAGCTACGAGTTCAACAACGGCTTTGATGTCGGGATCTGGTCCGTGCAGGTGAACAATCCGGACGGTTTGTCTTCAAGCCCGACTAACTTCGTAGTGACCACTACAGCAACCGTCGTCATAACGAACCCGTTGACGGTCAGCACGCTCGCCGGCCAAGCCCTGACCAGCGGCAATAGCGACGGCACCGGCAGCAACGCCAGGTTCTGTTATCCTTCCGGCGTGGCGGCTGACAATTCTGGCAATATCTATCTGGCCGACACCGACAATCACACGATCCGCAAGTTTGTCGTCTCGACCGGTGCGGTGACCACCCTTGCCGGCTCGGCAGGGCATTCCGGGAGCGCCGACGGTCCCGGCACGACGGCGCGATTCAACAATCCCTCGGGAGTGGCGGTCGATGGCGCTGGAAATATCTACGTTGCCGACACCATGAACAACACGCTGCGCGAGGTCACTGCGTCGGGCGTTGTGAGCACGCTGGCGGGGTCACCAGGGGCAAGCGGCAGCATCGACGGTACGGGGACGGCCGCCTTGTTCCAGGGACCGCAGGGCCTGGCGATCGACAGCGCGAGCAATCTCTACGTGACCGACACCGACAACCACACGATCCGGAAGGTGGTGCCATCGACTGCGCAAGTTACCACGATCGCAGGCCTGGCAGGCAATTCCGGCAGCACCGACGGGCCGGGCAGTGACGCTCGGTTCAACTTCCCCTCCGGCGTCGCGGTGGATGGCGCAGGCCACCTGTTTGTTGCCGACACCGAGAATCACACGATCCGTGAAATCTTGCCGTCGGGTTTGGTCACCACTCTCGCCGGTCTTGCGGGAAATTCAGGCGGAGCGGACGGAACGGGCAGCTCGGCCCGATTCGATTCGCCGTCGGACTTGGCCGTGGATTCGTCCGGTAACATCTATGTAGCCGACACTGACAACTTCACGATCCGCGAGGTGATCCCGTCAACCGGAGTGGTGAGCACACTGGCCGGACTGGCTGGGATAAGCGGGAGCACCGATGGTTTGGGATCGGCAGTCCGGTTCTTCGGTCCGGCCGGCGTCGCAGTGGATGGTAGCAGCAGCCTTTTCATCGCAGACACAAACAACCACACACTTCGCTTGGGACTGTTGGCGATGGCGCCTGCAATTCAGACACAGCCGCAAAGCCAGACGGTCTACGCGGGTAGCAGCGTCTCGTTCTCCGTCACGGCGACCGGCCGCCCGGCGGTCACCTATCAGTGGTACTTCGGTGGCACAGCGATCAGCGGCGCAACGGGGAACTCTTACAGCATCTCGAGCGCCCAGGCTGGCAATGCGGGGAACTACACCGTCGTGGTTTCCAATGTCGTGAACAGCGTGACCAGCAACGTGGCGACTCTCACCATTAACCAAACCCCAACTACTACGATTCCCGGAGGGGACGGCAGCGGTGGCTCCGGCGGCGGCGGTGGCGCCCCGAGTGTTTGGTTCATCCTCGCGCTCGCCCTCGCAGGAATCGCGCGATGGGCAACTGGGAGACGGAAGGGTCCGACGACCCCTTGACCCAGATACGTTCCAAAAAGGCTCGTCGTGCAGTGCCGCCTGAGTCATGGAAACGCGACGGGGGCGTCGCGTCCCCAGGCGCGCGCTACGCGTGGTCGATCCGGTCCTCGATCAGGCGCATGACCTCGCGGCCGGCCTGGGGCAGCTTGGTGCCCGGGCCGAAGATGGCGGCCGCCCCGGCGGCGCGCAGCATGTCGTAGTCCTGATGCGGCACGACTCCGCCGCAGACCACGAGGATGTCCGGCCGGCCGAGCTTCTTGAGCTCCTCCACCAGCTGCGGCAGCAGGGTCTTGTGGCCGGCGGCAAGCGAACTCATCCCCACCACGTGCACGTCGTTCTCGATCGCCTGCCGGGCCGCCTCCTCGGGGGTCTGGAACAGCGGCCCGATGTCAACGTCAAAACCGAAATCCGCATAGGCCGTCGCCACAACCTTCGCCCCGCGGTCATGGCCGTCCTGCCCCAGCTTCGCAATGTAGATGCGCGGGCGGCGGCCTTCGCGAGCCGCAAAGGCGTCCGTCAGGGCGCGGACCTCCTCAATCTCCGGGCTGGCGCCAAACTCAGAGCGATAGACTCCGGCGATGGTGCGGATAACCGCCCGGTGCCGGCCAAACACCGCTTCCATCGCATCGGAAATCTCGCCCAGCGTCGCGCGGGCCTGCGCCGCCACCACCGCCAGCTCGAGCAGATTGCCCGAGCCGTCCCGCGCCGCGGCGGTGATCGCCTCAAGCGCGCGCTGGACGGCCGCCGGGTCGCGCGATGCCTTGAGCTCGTTCAGCCGCTGGACCTGCGCCAGACGCACCGCGGTGTTGTCCACCTCGAGGATGTCCATCGGCGCCTCGTGTTCGAGCACGGACTTGTTCACGCCGACGATCGTCTCCTTGCCCGAATCGATCGCGGCCTGGCGCCGCGCCGAGGCCTCCTCGATTCGCATCTTCGGCAGCCCGGTCTCGATCGCCTTGGCCATGCCGCCCAGCGCCTCGATCTCCGCGAGGTGCTCGCGCGCTTTCCTGAGGAGCGCATCGGTGAGATACTCGACGTAGTAGGAGCCGGCCCACGGGTCGACCGTGCGGCAGATGCCGGTCTCCTGCTGGAGGTAAAGCTGGGTGTTGCGGGCGATGCGCGCCGAGAAATCGGTCGGCAGCGCGATGGCCTCGTCGAGCGAATTGGTGTGGAGCGACTGCGTTTGGCCGCCGGCAGCGGCGAGCGCCTCGAGGCAGGTGCGGGCAACATTGTTGAACGGATCCTGCGCCGTCAGGCTCCAGCCCGACGTCTGCGAATGGGTGCGCAGCGCGAGCGACTTGGGGTTCTTCGGGTTGAACTGCGCGACCATTTCCGACCAGATGACGCGGGCCGCGCGCATCTTGGCGACCTCCATGAAGAAGTTCTTCCCGATGGCCCAGAAGAAGCTCAGGCGCGGGGCGAACGCGTCAATGTCGATGCCCGCCTTCACGCCGGTGCGCAGATACTCCAGGCCGTCGGCCAGGGTGTAGGCCAGTTCCAGGTCGGCGGTGGCGCCGGCCTCCTGCATGTGGTAGCCCGAGATCGAAATGCAGTTGAACTTGGGCATGTGCTGCGCGCAGTACCCGAAAATATCCGCAATGATGCGCATCGAGGGCCCGGGCGGATAGATGTAGGTGTTGCGCACCATGAATTCCTTCAGGATGTCGTTCTGAATCGTGCCGGCCAGTTCCGGGAGCTTCGCCCCCTGCTCCAGTGCCGCCGCGATGTAGAACGCCATGATCGGAAGCACCGCTCCGTTCATCGTCATCGACACCGACACGTCGCGCAGCGGGATGCTGTCAAACAGCTGCTTCATATCGAGGATCGAGTCGATCGCCACGCCGGCCTTGCCGACGTCGCCCACCACGCGCGGGTGATCGGAGTCGTAGCCGCGATGCGTGGCGAGGTCGAAGGCCACCGACAGGCCCATCTGGCCCGCCGCCAGATTGCGGCGGTAGAAGGCGTTGCTTTCGGAGGCGGTCGAGAATCCGGCGTACTGGCGCACAGTCCACGGCCGGGACACGTACATTGTCGGGTACGGCCCGCGCAGGAACGGCGGGAAGCCGGGCATCGAATCGAGCGGCTGCCCGACCGAGCTGATGTCGGCGGCCGTGCAGACCGGCGGCACCGGGATCTGCTCGCTGGTCAACCACGCCTCCAGGGCCGCGCTCTTGGGCGCCGGCGCGGAAGACGCCGCGGAATCGTCGAACGCAATCTGGGAAAAATCCGGATGGGCTTTCATGAAAGAACGCCGGCAAGGCGCTGCAGCTGGGAAAGGGTGGTGCGAACGTTGGAACGGATGTGGATGAAATCGTCGAAACCGGCTGAGCGGTACTCCGCCTCGCGATCGCCGGGATGTCCCGCCAGGATCACCGCCAGCGCGGGCCGGGCGGCCTTGATGCGCCGGGCAAAGACCGGCGCCAGTTCCGGGTAGGTTTCATCGGTCGAACAGAGGACGGCAACGACGGCCCCCGAGGCCACCGCGGCGTCCGCCGCCTCCTCGGCCGTGGCAAAGCTCTTCTTGCCGTCGATCTCGAATCCACCCACCGCAAAAAAGCCGCTGGCGAAATCGGCCCGGGCCTTGTGCTGCTTGGCGGGGCCCATCTTGGCGAGGAAGACCTTCGCCCGTTTTCCGGTCCGGCTGAGGAAATCGTCGCCCGCCTGGCGCACGGCTTCAAAGCCTTCGGCCGCGCGGAACGGCACCAGCGCGACCGCGGTCGGACCTGAGTCGCGTTTCTGCGTCCAGGCAATGCGCAACGTGGGCAGCGTCGTGCGCTTGGCCGCGGCCGCGATCAGCGCGGAGAAGCTCTTGATCGGCTTGGGCACCGACTTCCGTCTGGCAGCTGTTGCCAGGGCCGACCTGGACACCGGGCGCGGCTCTTCCCGCAGGTTGGGCTGGACTGTGGTTCCGAGAATCGGGAGCCGACGGCTGTCGATCAGTGCCCGCTTGTCCGCCGCCGCCTTTGCGACCAGTTGCTGGGGATGCCCCGCGAGCACCGCCTGCGCCATTCCTCCCTCCTTCTCGATCTCCTGGAACAGCGCCCAGGCACGGCGCGCCAGCTGGTCGGTCAGCACCTCGACATACCAGGAACCGCCGGCAGGGTCCGCCTGATGTTCCAGATTGAACTCTTCGGCGAGGAGGTCGTGCAGGTTGCGCGCCAGGTGCACGCCAAGTTCGGTCGGGCCTCCGGCAATCTCGTCAAACGGGCGGACATCGATCGCGTCGGCGCCTCCAACCGCGGCCGAGAACGCCTCGGTGGTAGTTCGCAGCAGGTTTACATGGGGATCGAAGAGTGTCTTGTCCCAGGTCGCGGTTCGCGCGACCAGAAACGTCTTCTTCGCCCCATCGTCCGCACCAAACGCCCCGGTCATCCTGCTCCAAAGCACGCGGGCGGCGCGCAGCTTCGCAATCTCCATGAAGCAGTCGACCCCGACCGCAAACTCGAGCTGGGTGCGCGCCGCCAGCTGGGACGGCGCAATCCCGCGGTCCAGCATCTGGCGCCAGTATTCAGCGCCTGTCGCCAGCGCAAAGGCGAGTTCCTGGACGGCGGTGGCACCGGATTCGTGCCAGATCTGTGCGCCGATTCCCACCGGGCGGGCGGACAATCCGGCTCTTTCGGTTTCCTTGATCCCTTCGGCCAGATCGTCAAAACAGCCGGCCAGGGTGAGCGGAAGGGAGCCATGGGTCAGCAACCAGCCAAGCGGATCGGCTGCTGTCGAGGCCGGTGCGCCATTCTTTGACGGCGCCACGCTCAGGGCAAGGGCCGGCAAGGGGGAGAACTCATAGGCATCCGGTCCCGTCCGTGCCTCCCATCGAACCTTGCCTGCGCCGGCCTCGCGGTATCCCCGCAGATACGGCGCCTCCCCCGGCAAACCAGCGAAAACCAGCGCCGCGGCATCCTCCCGGCGGTACAGCGGCAGCACGTCGATGCCCTCGGGTGTGCGGGTGACGAGCTTCTTCTCGAATGGCACGCCTTTGAGTTCCTGTTCAACAACGGACTTCCAGTCGCTGTAAGTTGCTGATTGAGAATTAGGAGAAGCTGCTCCCGCCTCGGTCGAAGTTGTCATGGGTGAATTGGATCACAAATAGCGGTTGCCCGCCATAAGGGCTCTGCATCAGACTCCGGTCCCGACTTGGCAACGCTGAATCGCCGAAAGACCAAACGATGACGGCTCTTTGCCAAAATATGCGCAGAGCTAATTCGAGCAGTGCTCCATACTGGCCGGCTGCAGAGTCAAACCCATAAGAAATGATTAATCAAATCGATCACCTTGGCATCGCCGTCCGGTCCCTGGATGAGACCGTGCCCGTGTACGAACGAGCGCTCGGACTGCGCTGCGAGCATCGCGAGGAGGTGCCGTCCCAAAAGGTCCGCACCGCGTTTTTCGACGTCGGCGGCGTTCATCTGGAGCTGCTTGAGCCAACGGCACCCGACAGCCCGATCGCCAAGTTTCTGACCGAGCGGGGCGAAGGAGTTCACCACATCGCTTTTCGCACCGACGACATCGTCGGCCAGCTGGCGCAGGCGGCGGGCGCGGGAGTCCGCCTGATCAATGACAAGCCATTCGACGGCGCGGGCGGAAAGCTCGTCGCCTTCCTGCATCCCAAATCGACGCACGGAGTGCTGACCGAACTCTGTGCGACCAAGCCGGCCTGAGCCGGCGCTGAGCTTCAACCTGGTTATTGCTTCAGCCGTCGTTCCGCCTAACGGAAGATCTTGCCATGCCCATATCCAAAGCATTGCTCACCACTCTCGAACAGAAACGTCGCGTCGCGTTCGCCGCGGGCGGCGAGGACAAGCTGGCCGAGCGCCGAAAGAAAGGAATCATGACGGCGCGCGACCGGATCACCGCCCTCTTCCAGGAGAATACCTTCATGGAATGGGGGCTGCACGCCCAGCACGATTGCCACAACTTCGGCATGGAGGGAAAATCCATGCCCGGGGACGGGGTCATCACCGGTGTCGGCTACATTGATGGCCGGCCGGTCGCGGCCTTCAGCCAGGATTTTACCGTCGGGGGCGGCGCCCTGGGCCGCATCCACGCCAAGAAGATCTGCGATATCATGGACTATGCGCAGAAGTCCGGCATTCCGCTGATCGGCATCAACGATTCCGGCGGTGCGCGCATTCAGGAGGGGGATGACTCCCTGTCGGGCTACGGCCAGGTGTTCTTCCGCAACGTTGAGCTCTCGGGCCTGCTTCCCCAGATTTCCATCATCGCCGGTCCGTGCGCCGGCGGCGCGGCGTATTCTCCCGCCCTGACCGACTTCCTGATCATGACGCGGAAGAACGCCAACATGTTCATCTGCGGACCGGAGGTGATCAAGGCGGCAACCGGCCAGAGCGCGACGATGGAGGAGATCGGCAGCGCGGCTGCGAACGCGTCGGTGAGCGGCAACGTGCATTTCATCGCCGAGGATGATGCCCAGGCCCTCCAGATCGCCCGCAAACTCCTGTCGTTCCTGCCGTCCAACAACGTGGTGGATCCCCCGCACCACCCCACGCCAGCGGTTGACATGTCAGCGGACCCGGTCTTGAATGACCTCGTCCCCGAAGACCCGAAGGCGCCTTTCGATGTCCACGACGTCATCAACCGGCTTGTGGATGGCGGCGATTTTCTCGAAGTGCACCGGGACTTCGCCAAGAACCTCGTGGTCGGCTTCGGCCGGGTACAGGGCATCGTGGCCGGTTTCGTGGCCAACAACCCCGCCCAGAAGGCCGGCACGCTCGACATCGACTCGTCCGACAAAGGCGCCCGGTTCATCCGCTTCTGCAACGTCTTCAATATTCCGATCGTCACTCTGGTGGACGTTCCCGGATTCCTCCCCGGCGTCGCCCAGGAGCGGGGCGGAATCATCCGCCATGGCGCGAAGATGCTGTTTGCGTATGCCGCGTCCACCGTGCCAAAGCTGACCTTCATCCTCCGCAAGGCCTACGGCGGCGCCTACCTCGCAATGTGCAGCCGGGACATGGGCGCGGATTCAGTCTACGCCTGGCCCTCGGCCGAGATTGCCGTCATGGGTGCCGAAGGGGCGGTGAAGATCCTCTTCAAGCGGGAAATTTCCTCGGCCAGCGATCCAAAGGCCAAGGAAAAGGAGCTCGCGGCGGACTATCGCGAGAAGTTCGCCTCGCCCTACGAAGCAGCCAGCAAGGGAATGATCACCGACGTCATCGAACCGGCGCAGACTCGCGCCATCCTGTCAATGGCCCTCCGCAACACGCTCTCCAAGCGCGAAACCCGTCCGCCAAAGAAGCACGGAAACATTCCGCTCTGATGCATCGGGCATGCCCGGACAACTTCTGGAGACGCGACGCCCTCGTCGCGTAGACTTCAGAAGGAACGCGGCGAGGGCGCCGCAGCCCCAAGACTCCTCCCAGCAGATTCGCAGATCCAGTGCAGCTCTCCCGCATCCAACTTCCATGATGAAAAGACTGAAGGTAACGGTTGATGGCAAGGTGTACGACGTCAGCGTCGAGTTGACCGATGAGGGCCCCGGCGCCAGTCCGGGCGTCTCGATCGCCGCACCGCCCGCCCCAGCGCCCGCCGTCCAGGTTCCGGTCGCCGCTCCGGTCGTCGCGAGCGCACCCAAGCCGGCGGCTGCGGCTGCCGGTGATGTGACCAGTCCGCTGGCCGGCAAACTGGTCTCGGTCGAGGTCAAGCTCGGCCAGGAGGTCGCCGAAGGCGCCCAGGTTGCGACGGTCGAGGCCATGAAAATGAACACTTATATCTACGCGCCCAAGAGCGGAAAGGTTGCGTCAATTCAGGTCAACCCCGGCGAGGCTGTTGATGAGGGATCGGTCATCCTGCGCATCGCCTAGCCTCGACTCCTCACCCCCTGCCACGGGATCGTTGCCTCCTTTGCGCGCAGAACTTCCCGTTTTACCGATCACCGCACCAGCTTATTTATGTCCCGGCGACGCTTTCGGTCGCTGTCCCTCCTTGATCCGTTTCCCGGTCCCGACCAATCTGCGAGAGCTGAGAATTTTGCCATAACCACCAGTTCGCTCCGCAGAACCACCCGCTCCGCCGCCGCCACGATCGCGATTTCAGATCCTCTCCCTTCCCTTCATGCACCCGATCCCGGCAGCACCACTTGGCCTTGCCAGTCCTGCCTCCCTGTTCCACTTGCCCGCCGCTTTTTCGGCAGTTGATCCCGAGATGCCCGGGTTGCTCGCGCTGGTCGGATTGCTCGCGCTGGCCGGCCTGCTGGTCTATCTTTGGCTGACGGTGCGCCAGTTGCGGGCTGCGGTGCGCACGCTCGAAGAGCGCCTTGAGCCGCCCTCACCCGTGCCTGCCCGCCCGGTGCCTGCACCGGCCACCGTCGCCGCGCCGCCGGCCGCCCAGATTTCACCCGAGCCGGAAATGATCGATGAAGGCGTTCTGACCGCCATCGCCGCAGCCGTGGCGATGGTCCTGAAGCAGCCGCATCGCATTGTCGCCGTCCAGCCGGACGCCGGCGCCCAGCTCGCCTGGTCGGCCGAGGGACGCCGCGAGCTGTATCACTCGCACCGGATCCGCTAGCCCGGATCTCGAACCCATGCCGGTCGAAACCCCCATCGCTCAAGAGCCCGACATCCGTGTCATCGACGGATGGGCGCTCCATGAGTTCGCCGAGGTCACTTCGACCAATTCCCTTGCCGCCCACCTCCCTCCCTGGACCGCGGTTCGCGCCACCGTCCAGACGGCGGGGCGGGGTCGCACCGGACGATTCTGGGTTTCGGATGAAAATGGACTGTGGTTGTCGGCCGTGCTTCCCACGCCCGGCGACCCGGCCCTCTGGTCGCTGCTTCCCCTGGCCGCCGGGTGGGCCGTGCTCGGCGTGGTCCGCGAACTTGGAGTCGCCAACGCCCGGCTGCGCTGGCCCAATGACATCCTGGTCGGCCGCCGAAAGCTGGCCGGAATCCTGGTTGACCGGTTCAACCCGGACACCGCCGTGGTTGGCATCGGCCTGAATGTGGCCAACCGCCCCGCCTTGGTCGATTCAGCCCTGGTGGGCGAAGCCGCCTGCCTGGCCGACCTTTTGCCGGATGCTCCGACATTCAACCATCTGCTGG
>CAWDQK010000030.1:0-55909 GCA_963804395.1 uncultured Verrucomicrobiae bacterium
CATTCGGCCATCTTGCTCCGGGGAGACCTGGTTGCTGGTGAGCGAAGGATCATTGCCGCGGAATTACTGTGGCACGCGTCTCCGGTCGGAATCGCCGGACGGAGAATACTCGGTCGGCTTTGCGGATCCGCGGGAGGTCTTTCCGGGCGGCGTTGCCAGCCCCCAGTCGACGCTTCCGTGGATGACGCCCTGGCGCATCCTGGTGGTTGGCAGCCTCAAGACGATCGCCGAGTCCATGCTCGGGGTTGATCTCGCGGAGCCGCCGGCCGGGCCGGTGGACGCCAAGATTTCGCCCGGCAAGGCGGCCTGGAGCTGGCCGCTGCTCGGAGATGGCAACACGACCTACGAGGTGCAGAAGAAGTTCATCGACTATGCGGCCGACATGGGTTGGCGCTATTGTCTGATCGACGCTCTATGGGACACGCAGATCGGATACGACAAGGTCAAGGAGCTGGTCGACTATGCCCGCGACCACCAGGTCTCGATCCTGCTGTGGTACAACTCCGCGGGAAGCTGGAACTCGACGCCGCAAACCCCGCGCGACCGGATGCTCACGCACGAGAGCCGGCTGAAGGAATTCGACCGGCTGAAGGCGATGGGGGTGGCGGGGCTCAAGATTGATTTCTTCGGCGGCGACGGCCAGTCGATGATCGACTACTACCGCGACATTCTCGATGACGCCGCGCCCTATGGTTTTCTCATGAATTTCCATGGAGCGACCCTTCCGCGAGGCTGGCAGCGCACCTATCCGCGTTTGATGACCATGGAGGCGGTCCGGGGTCTGGAGTATATCACGTTTGAGCAGGCGAACGCCGACCAGGAGCCCTCGCATGCGGCCATGCTGCCGTTCACGCGCAATGTCTTTGATCCGATGGATTTCACGCCGATGGTGCTGGACCACATCGACCGCATCGAACGGCGCACCACCAGCGGGTTCGAACTGGCGTTGTCGATCCTGTTCACCTCGGGCATCCAGCACTACGCGGAGATTCCGGCCGGCATGGCGAAGTCGCCCGGCTACGTGCGCGATTTCATCAAGGGGATTCCCAGCGTGTGGGACGACACGAAGTTCCTGGACGGCGATCCGGGAAAGTTCGTGGTGCTGGCCCGCCAGGGAGGTGAACGCTGGTACGTCGCGGGCATCAACGGCGAGGCGGTCGTGCGGGACCTGGCGCTCGATCTGAGCAGACTTGGCAGCCACAGCTCCGCGACGCTGATCACCGACGGCGGCGGCGGAATCGGCCCGTTCCGCCATGAGACGATCCGCCTCGTTTCGGGTGGAAGAGTGGAGATCACGTTGCCACCGTATGGCGGATTTGTTCTCGTATTGGATTGATCGTTTCTAAATCGAATCGGACCCGACGTGATTGACCTTCGACTGTACCACGGCTGGCATGAACCGGAGAGCCCGATAACCCCCTAACCAATGAATTCCCGCTCAATTTGGACTGCATATGTCGGCTTGGGATTGCTTGCTGTCAACCTCTGCACCGGCGCGGACACAATCGCCGGGGCGCGACCCCGCATCGTGGCCGACTGGGATGCCGGCTGGCGTTTCAGCAAGGGAGAATTCGCGGCAGCCATGTCGCCGGGTTTCGACGACAGCGGCTGGCGGTCGGTGGACGTGCCGCACGATTGGAGCACGGAGGAGCCGTTCCGGGCCGATTATGGCAGCGGAAACGGCTACGCTGCCGGTGGCATCGGGTGGTATCGGAAACATTTCCCGGCCGATCCCGCCTGGAAAGGCAGATCGGTCACGGTCGAATTCGATGGTGTCTATGCGAACGCGGAAGTGTGGCTCAACGGCCAGTTTGTGGGCGGGCGGCCCTATGGCTACTCCAGCTTTGCGCTCGAACTGACGCCGCTTCTGAAGCCTGAAGTTGAGGACAACGTGCTCGCGGTGCGAGTGGACCATTCCCGGTTTGCCGACTCCCGTTGGTACACCGGTTCCGGCATCTACCGACAGGTGCGCCTTGTCGTGACGGATCCGCTGCGGATCGCGCACTGGGGCACATACGTCACTACCCCGGCCGTGACGGCTGATTCAGCGACCGTGCGGATCGAGACTGCGGTGCAGAATGGCTGCAGCGACGAGAAGATCTTCACCGTGCAATCCGACCTCCTTAACGCGGACGGTCAGGTGGTGGCGACCGCGGCCGGTCCGACGGTTACGGCGCCCTCCGTTGCCGCGGAAACCGTGGTGCAGACGATCGCTCTGCCTCATCCGCGCCTTTGGTCGCCGGACTCGCCCACGCTCTACACCTTGCGCAGCCGTGTGCTCGAACATGAGGTCGTGCGCGACGAGACCCTGACGCCCTTTGGCGTGCGCACGATCCGCTTCGACCCGGACAAGGGCTTCGCGCTCAATGGCACGCCGATGAAACTCAAGGGCGTATGTCTGCATCATGACGCCGGCCCGCTGGGCGCGGCGGTGCCGGCGGCCGTCTGGGAGCGACGGCTGCGCACGTTGAAGGAGATCGGTGTCAATGCGATCCGCACCAGCCACAATCCGCCAGCACCGGAACTTCTCGATCTCTGCGACCAGCTCGGCTTCCTTGTCAAGGATGAAGCCTTCGACGAGTTTACCCCGACAAAGAATAAGTGGGCGGCCGGCTGGAACCAGGGCGAGCCGAGCCGTTTCGGCTATGGCGAGTTCTTCAACGAGTGGTCGGTGCGCGACATGCAGGACATGGTCCGCCGCGACCGGAATCATCCGAGCGTCATTCTGTGGAGCATCGGCAACGAAATCGATTACCCCAACGATCCGTTTTCGCATCCGATCCTGGGAAAGGATTACCGGCCGGCCAATCCCCGCGCGGAGAATCTCGTCACGTGTGCGGAGCCATTGGTCGCCGCCGCCCATGCGCTGGACCGGACGCGTCCGGTCACGGCCGCGCTTGCCTCGATCGTGATGTCGAACGCCGTCGGTCTGCCGGAGAAACTTGATGCCGTCGGCTACAACTACCAGGAGGCCGCCTACGCTGCTGATCACGCTCGCTACCCGCAGCGTGTCATCTTCGGCAGTGAGAACTCCCATGATTACGGTGCGTGGCTCGCGGCCCGCGACAACGCCTATGTGGGCGGCCAGTTCCTGTGGACCGGGATCGACTATCTGGGCGAGGCTGGTGTCTGGCCGAATCGCGCCTCGGGCGCCGGCCTGCTCGACCTCTGCGGTTTCAAGAAGCCATCGGCCTGGTTCAGGCAAAGTCTGTGGAGCGATGAGCCGATGGTCTATGTCTGCGTGCCGCTCAGCGCCGATAACCGGCGCAGCGCCGCTGCCGAACACTGGAACTGGACCGTGGGCACAACGGTCTCCGTGGCGTGCTACACGAATTGCACCGAGGTCGAGCTCACGCTCAACGGCAGATCCCTCGGGGTGAAGCCCGCCACGGCGGCGGTCGAGGGCGTGCTCACGTGGCAGATCCCGTATGAGCCCGGCGTGCTCAGGGCCGTCGGTCGCAACGGCGGCCGCGAGGTATGCAACTTCGCGCTCGAAACCGCCGGCGCGGCGAGCCGGATCGCGCTGTTGCCCGACCGACGGCAACTTCGGGCCGGGCAGCGGGATATCTGCCATCTCGAATTCCAGGTGGTGGACGCGCGGGGCGTGCGCGTGCCGGATGCGGCACAGGTAGTCGCTTTCGAACTCGCCGGTCCGGCGGAATTGCTTGCGGTGGGCAACGCCGATCTGAGCAGCCCGGAGAATTGCCGCGGGGCCACGCATGCCGTTTTCAACGGTCGCGGCCTGGCGTTTCTGCGCAGCACCGACGTGGCCGGCGATATCACCATCCGGGCCACTGCGCCGGGCCTCGATCCCGCCGTGTTCGTTCTGCCGAGCCGCAAGCTTCCATCCTCTGATCATCCATGAATCCATCAAGACGCTCTCTGTTCTTGTTTCTCGGCGGCGTGCTCTGCGCGACCGTTGCGTCAGCCAGAAATCCGCTGGTCACGAACATCTTCACGGCCGACCCGACCGGCCGGGTGTTTGGCGACCGGCTCTACGTTTACACTTCGCACGACCTGGCGGACGCCACCTATTGGGACATGGTGGACTGGCGCCTGCTCTCAACGGATGATCTGGTCACGTGGAAGGATCACGGCTCGATCTTCCGCGTGAAGGATTTCGCGTGGGCGACTCACTGGGCGTGGGCGCCGGATTGCGTGCAGCTGAACGGCAAATTCTATCTTTTTCTGCCGGTCGATCGCACCAAGATCGGGGTTGCAGTGGGTGACCGTCCGGAAGGGCCGTTCAAGGATGCCATCGGAAAGCCGCTGATCGACAACGCGGTGTTGCCGAACGCCGGCCCGGAGCCGATCGACCCGGCAGTGCTGCTCGACGACGACGGCCAGGCGTACCTGTATTTCGGCTGTCGCAACCTCAGGATCGTGAAGCTGGACGCTTCGCTGACCAAACTTGCGGGAACGCTGCAGCCAGGAGTGGTGCTCGATCCTCAGGGGAAGCCGGTACCGGTTGCGGTTCCCGACGCCCAGCCCGTCCTGCCGATGGGTTACGGCGAAGCGCCTTTTGCCTTCAAACGGGGAGGGAAGTATTACCTCGTTTACTCGAACGGCTGGGCGCCGGAATCCACGCAGGTCTATGCCATCGGCGATCGCCCGATGGGTCCTTTCACCTATGCTGGAAAAGTGATGGAGCACGCCGCGTCCGTCACGCAGCACGGCTCGGTCGTCGAGTTCAAGGGCAAGTGGTACGTCCTTTATCACACGAGCGAACTATCGAATGGAAATTCCTTCCGCCGCTCGGTTTGCATCGACGAACTGACCTTCGACGCGAACGGCCGGATCAACACCGTCATCCCGACGAAGGAAGGCCCCGTGCCGGCCGCAGGAACCACGGGGGTGAAGTAGCCGGTTGGGCGAACACGCTACGAGGGCATCGCGTCCCCATGTTGTCATCCTTTCGGCCTGCCCGCTGCGACGATAGCTGTAGCCGGGGGCGCCGACCCCGGCGGATTTGCGCGGTCAATTGAAGGTCCTTATGTCCAAGCTCATCATTCTTATGTTACAACTCGTCGTTCCTGCATGTTTCCTTTTGCCCGAACTTGAAGCGAGCGCCCCTGGCGGCGCAGGCTCGGAGCCCGCCGCTGCCGTTGCTGCCCCGGAGTCTGGCGCTCATCGCATCGCGAACGGCGTCGAGTTGCTGGCCGGGGGAATGACGGTGCGGGTGCAGTACAACTCCGAAAACTCCGTGCATGTGACGAAGTTTCTGCCGGGAGCCCCGGCAGGCCGGGAGAGCCTGATCGTCCTGCCGCGCGCGGCTGCAACGCTGGACATCGTTTGTTCCGACGAGTCGGCAACGGTCACCGTCAGCTCAAAACGTCTGCGGGTTGACATCGCAAAGTCCGACGGAGCGTTTTCCTTCAGCGACGCCTCGGGCACCGTGCTGCTCGCAGAGGCGGGGCCTGCCTCGATCGCGCCGGCTGTGGTCGCAGGGGAGCCGCGTGCCTGCTCCATCGAGACGCATTTCAAGCTCAGACCCGGCGAGGGCATCTACGGGTTCGGGACACATCAGGCCGGCGTGATGAATTATCGCGGCCACACCGTAAAACTGGTTCAGGCCAACACCCAGTCGGCGATCCCGTTCTTCGTGTCGACCCTGGGGTACGGCCTCCTGTGGGACAATTATTCCAAGACGATCTTCAACGACACCGACGAATCGTGCTCGCTCTGGTCCGAGGTCGCCGACGCCATCGATTACCATTTCATCAACGGCGGAAGCATGGACGGGGCGATTGCGGGATACCGCGAACTGACCGGCGCGGCGCCGTTGTATGGCAAATGGGCCTACGGTTACTGGCAGAGCAAGGAGCACTACGAGGACCGCGCGGAACTGCTCAAGGTGGCGGCGGAGTACCGCACCCGCGGCATCCCGATCGATGGAATCATCCAGGACTGGGATTACTGGGATGGGCGCGACAACTGGAACCAGCTGTTCTTCTACGACAAGCTCTTCCCCCGGCCCACTGAGATGATCGACCTTCTGCACCGCGAGCACTTCCATTTCATGATCTCGATCTGGTGCGGCTTTGGGCCCAAGACACCGGTCTACCAGGAGATGGAGCGGCGTGGCTTCCTGCTGCCCACGGTCGGCTGGGCAGGCTTCAAGTTCTTCGATCCGTACAATCCCGCCGCCTCGGATCTTTACTGGAAATACGTCAAGGAGGGACTTTTCTCCCACGGGGTTGACGGCTGGTGGATGGACTCGACGGAGCCCGATATCGTCAACGCCCAGACCAAGGATGCGCAGGAATACGAGATGAAGCGCACGGGTTCAAATCACCTGGGGACCTTTGCCCGCTACCTGAACACGTATCCGCTGCTGGCCACCGAATCGGTGTACCAGAACCAGCGCCGGGAGACGGATCGGAAGCGGGTCTACATCCTCACCCGTTCGACGTTCGCCGGGCAGCAGCGCGCGGCGGCGACCACCTGGTCCGGGGACATCGGGGCGAGCTGGGAGGTGTACCGGAACCAGATTCCGGCCGGCATGAACCACTGCCTGTCCGGCATCCCGTACTGGACGTTCGACATCGGCGCCTTCGTCCTGGGCAGTTACGGAGGGGTGTTTGCCTACGGAGGGAAGGATCCCGCCTACCAGGAACTCTACACGCGCATGTTCCAATTCGGCGCCTTCTGCCCGATCTTCCGGTCGCACGGTTCCGACACGCCGCGCGAGATCTGGGAGTTCGGCCGGTTCAGCGACGTGCTCGTCGCCTTCGACCGCCTGCGGTATCGGTTTTTACCCTACATCTACTCGAACGCCTGGAAGATCACCAACGAGGGCTATACCCTCATGCGGGGCCTGCCGATGGACTTTCCTGGAGACAGGAATACCTACAACATTCAGGACCAGTTCATGTTCGGACCCGCCCTGATGGTCTGTCCGGTCACCGAGTACATGCTCCACCGTCCTCCCGGAAAGAGCGTGCTGGTTTCCGGCGAGCATTTCCGGACGAAGGACGGAAAGCCCGGCCTCGAAGCCACCTATTTCGGCGACGATCATTTTGGGACACCCGTGCATTCCCAGACGGAATCGAACCTCGATCTCTATTGGTACACCGGCTGGCCGTCCTTTGTGAAGTTGGAGAAGTTCTCGATGCGCTGGGAGGGCAAGCTGGTCCCGAGCGAGACCGGTCCGCATCGCTTCCATGTGAAATGCTTCGGTCCGAAGCTGCTGCTGCTGGACGGAAAGCCGTTGAAGTTCGTCTACACTTCGGTGGAGGCGATGACGGAACCGGTGCAGCTCGAAGCGGGCAGAGAGTACAGCTTCTCCTACGCCACCAGCAATTCCGTGCTGGGGGCGTTTCGCGCCCAGTTGTTCTGGAAGACCCCGTCGATGCTGGCAGCGGAAACGGTGCGGGAAGAGCGGCCGCAGACCCGCCCTGTCTATCTTCCAGCGGGCACGACGTGGCACGATTTCTGGACCGGTGAAACGATCGCGGGCGGGCAGTCCATTGTTGCCGCCGCGCCGATCGAGCGGATTCCCCTGCTGGTCCGCTCGGGATCAATCCTTCCGCTGGGGCCGGTCGTCCAGTTTGCCTCGGAGAACCCCGGCGCGCCGCTCGAGCTTCGCGTTTACCCCGGAGCGGACGCCTCCTTCACGCTCTACGAGGACGAGGACGATACCTACAATTACGAAAGGGGAATCCACGCAACGATCCGCTTCGAATGGAGCGATGCCGCGCGCCAGCTGAAGATTGGCGCCCGGCAGGGAACGTACCCCGGCATGCCCGTCTGCCGCGAGTTTCGGGTGGTGATCGTGCGCCCCGGGCACGGCGTTGGAGGAGACGTGTCCCAGGCGGTGGACCAGGCCGTCAACTACTCGGGCGAGGCCGTGAGTCTGGCGCTCTGAACTCGGCCGGGGCCCGTTGCTGCACTGTCTGCCAGCCAATCTGGGCCGGGCTCAGGCAAACAAGCTACGACCTCCCTCGCGACCTCCAAAACTGTCTGGTGTGGGTTGTAGGAGCCTGCTTGCAGGCGATTCCACCTCTTTAGTCGCGAGCAAGCTCGCTCCTACAAATGCTTCCATCCGGCCCTGGCGCCGCAACCATTGCCCTCGCTGGGTTTCTCTCGTCATGATTCCTCTCATGCCCGATCCCACCGCCGCAAGCCCCACCCGACGTGAATTCATCGACTGCGCCGTCAAGCTCGGCGCCGGTTCGCTCTTGATCGGTGCGGCGATTCCGGGCCGGGCCGCGTCTGCTGGTGCCGGTCCAACGGCGGCCTTTCCCATGATGGTCGAATTGCCTGCACTTCCGTCGCGCGTCTTGGTCGAGCGGGACGACGGGCGCCTGATCTCTACGACCCGCCAGAACGCGCGGTTCACCTCTGATCGCGTGGCGGTAAACCTCGTTGCCGCGCCGTCCGGCGTCGAGGTTCACGTGACCTGTCCGGTCGGGCCGCTGTCTCGCGTCATCCTCCGCTGGGAGAGCACGTTTCCCGCCGATTCGCTCTTTCTCGGCGATCATTGGGAACGCGGCTACGGCGACCTCCAATGGCGGTTTCTCCAGCCCGAACGGATCATGCCGTGGTATTTTGCCGCGCACCATGCCGCCAGCGGTCGCACCTTCATGTCTGGAGTGAAGACCCAGCCGGCCGCGCTCTGTTTCTGGACGGTCAACGCGGAGGGCATCTCGCTCTGGCTCGATTTCCGCAACGGCGGAAGCCCCTCATTTCCCGGCGACCGGGAGATTGCGGCGGCGACCATTGTTTCGCTCGCTGGCGCGGCGGATGAAACGCCGATGGCGGCGCTCAAACGATTCTGCCGCCTGCTCTGTCCGGCCCCCCGGCTGGCCGCCGCCCCGATCTGCGGGAACAACAACTGGTATTATGCCTACGGACACGACTTTGACGCCGCCGCGATGCGCCGCGACGCCGCGTTCCTGGCCGAACTCGCCGCCGGCCATGTTAACCGCCCCTATTGCGTGATCGATGCCGGCTGGACTCCCGGCAGTTCCTGTCCGGGTGGCCCGTGGACGGCGGGCAATCCGAAGACTTTTCCCGACCTGCCCGGGCTCGCCGCCGACATGAGGAAGCTCGGTGTGCGCCCCGGCATCTGGATGCGGCCTACCGCGCTGATGACGGTCGAACGATCCGCACCGTCTGCGCGCGGGTCCGTGTACCGCGCAGGAAAAGCCGCTCGACCTTACGCTCCCCGAGAACCTCGCCTTGATTCGCGATGACGTCGCCCGCGTCCGCTCCTGGGGTTACGATCTGATCAAGCACGATTTTTCCACCTATGACGTGTTCGCGAGGTGGGGTTTCGAGATGGGCGCCGAGCTGACGGATGGGGGCTGGCATTTCGCGGATCAGTCGCTGACCAACGCCGAGATCATTCTCCGGCTTTACCGCTCGCTGCGCGCGGCGGCCGGCGACGCGGTGCTGCTCGGCTGCAACACGATGGGGCATCTCGGTGCCGGGCTCTTCGAAATCCAGCGCACGGGCGACGACACCTCCGGCCTGGTCTGGGAGCGCACCCGGCGCATGGGCGTCAACACGCTTGCCTTCCGCCTGCCGCAGCACGGCGCGTTCTTCGCCAGCGATCCCGACTGCGCCGCGCATACCGCCCGCACGCCATGTGAGTTCGACCGGCAGTACCTCGACCTCGTGGCCCGCAGCGGCACCGCGCTCTTCATCTCGGTCGACCCGCGCACGGTGCAACCTGAACAGACGGCGGCTTTTCGCGCCGCCATGCAGCTGGCCCTGTCCGGCGGTACACCGGGCGGCTGCGAGCCGCTCGACTGGCTGCACACGACCGCCCCGCGGGTCTGGCGGTTTGGCAACGAGACAATCACCTATCACTGGGAGGAGCCTGCGGGCGCCTGGCCGCTGAGGGTGTAGACGGATTGACAAAATCTATGGTTAACTCAAGTTGATCCTAAAATGAACACGTTGATCACGGCCAAAGAGCTGCGCGCCTCCCTTCCGTCGGTCGTCAGGCGGGTCCGGAAGGGCGCCCGGTATACCGTCATTTATCGCAGCCGCCCGGCCTTCCAGCTGATCCCGGCGGAGGACTCCGGCGCGCCGGCCGGCGATGCGGCCGGTGACCCGCTCTATCGCGCCCGGCCACTCGGCCGGTCCACCGATGGACGCGCGGCTGCTGATCACGACCGGATTCTCTACGGCCGGTGAAAACGCTGTTCGTCGATACCGCGGGCTGGATGGCGTGCGCGGACGCCGACGACCCCGCGCATGCGGCTGCCACCAGCGCCCGCGACGCCTGGATTGAGCAAGGCGGCGGGTTTGTCACGACAGACTATATTGCAGACGAAACACTGACCTTGGTTCGCCTCCGGCTCGGCCACGCGGCGGCCGAGGCCTGGTGGCGGCAGGTGGACGCGAGCCCGCGGGTCCGCTGGGAGACGGTCACCCCCGACCGGGCGGAGAAGGCCCGCGGCCTGTTTTTCCGCTATCACGACAAGGAGTTCTCGTTTACGGACTGCACCAGTTTTGTGGTGATGCGCGAACTGAGGCTGCGGGAAGCGCTGACGACCGATCATCACTTCGCCCAGATGGGCTTTGCGCTCAAGCCGTGAGCGAGGTTTCTCGCTGGCTCAGAGGCCGTGGGGGTCTTTGAGGTCACAATTTGTGATATCAGGTTTGCAGCCGTCTCGAGGAGAATCGGCGCGGTCCCCGTGAAGCGCCGCGCGCAACGTGTTTCAATCCGCGCCCCGCCGCGAGCGACGGGGCGATGCGGCTGGGGTGCTGTCGGCGGTCGTGTCCATGAGGTTTCAATCCGCGCCCCGCCGCGAGCGACGGGGCGATGGGCAGGCAAATGCCCGCCTACCTCCAGATTCTCGTTTCAATCCGCGCCCCGCCGCGAGCGACGGGGCGATCTGTCCGAAGTGCGCGGCACCCTCAATATCACCGTTTCAATCCGCGCCCCGCCGCGAGCGACGGGGCGATTACATCGGACCGATGCCGCGGGTTCTCGCCACATTGTTTCAATCCGCGCCCCGCCGCGAGCGACGGGGCGATCCGCCTCCGACGTGGTGCCGATCACGAGCGGAAAGTTTCAATCCGCGCCCCGCCGCGAGCGACGGGGCGATGGCGCACCGGTTTGGAGCCGATATGCCAGATAGTTACCTCAGGGATTTTGCGAACGTTGTCAAAGAACCAAAAAGCAAAGCTGTGATTGGCTGGGAAATCTGACGCAGGCGATAGGATCAAGAGGGAGATACGATGTCTTGCGAAAGGGTGCGGTGGCGGCCGAGGCAGGGAGATCGCACCCGCGGCGTTTATTCCCTCAGACGATCAGCGCGTCCGTCTCCAGATCGGGCGGTTTGTCCACGCCATGATGCTCGATCCGGACGCGATCGGCCTGGTCGATGAAGTAGAAGCGCAGGGAGTCTTCGTCGAGCTTGATTTCACGGAGCAGCTTCGCGCGCAACGAGACCCATTCGGTCGAGCCCACCTGGCATTCAAAAACCGATTTCTGCACGCGCACCCCGTAGGATTCGCACACCTTTGCGACGCGGCGCAGCCGGCGGGCGCCGGGTTTGGCGTCAACGGTGGAAACGTCATAGGTGACGACGACGAGCATGGCGCGGCGAGATTTGAGATCTCAAATCTGAGATTTCAGAGACAGCGATCGAAAGTGGAGATCTGAGATCACAGATTTGAAATGGAAGTGACCGGCCTTCACGCGAACAAGTGCGGCAAGTACGCCGGGATGTCGCCGCGCAGCACGCGCGCGAGAATCCGCGCCTGCAGGAAAGGCAGCTGGCCGTGGCGCACCTTTGCTTTGAAGTGCGCATGCATCGTCTCTTCGAGTTTGCGTTGCTGCCAGGCTGCGACGAGTGCTTTGCGCCCGGCCTCGGTGAGTTCCCACGCGCCGCCCTCGCGCTCGACGAAATCCGCGGCCTTCAGTTCGCCGCGGTTGAGCAGGGTGATTGCCAGCCGGTCGGCGAACGGACGAAACTCCTCCATCAGATCGAGCGCGAGCGACTCCCGGCCCGGCCGGTCCACATGAAGAAAGCCGACGAACGGATCGAGCCCGACGGCGGCGAGGCCGGCGACGCAATCATGGCGAAGCAGGGCGTAAAGAAAGGATAGCAGGCAGTTAAGCGCATTGCGCGGCGGCCGGCGTTCACGTCCATCGAAGGGGAACCGGCCGCGGATGGCGGCCTTAAGGTGCAGGGGGAAAATATTGAAATAGAGGGCGGCGGCGCGGCCTTCGAAGCCTCGAACCGCGTCCGCGTCTGGCGCATCGGGAAGTTCGCGCAACGCCGAGGCGAGCTGCCGGGCGACGCCGGCCAGCGCCATGCGCTCGGCGTCGTCAGTCGTTTCCCGCGCGGTGCGATTCAGCAACCAGCGGCTGTTCTGGATCTTGCCGGCGACGAGATTCTTGATGAGCGGAAGGGTGAGGGCGGGATCTTCCGCGACGCGGTGCTGGGCGCGGCGGAGCAGCACGGACCCTTGCGGTATGCCTTCGACGCGGGCGAGAAACTGGCCGTGCTTCGACAGGAAGGCCACGGCCACGTTGTTTTCCCAACAGAGCTGCATGGCGGGCGGCGACATCGCGGTCGGGCCGAACACCAGCACCGACTCCAGGTTGTGAATCGGGAGCGACAGCTTGAGCTGTCCGTCCTGTTCGATGCGCAGGGCCAGATGGTCCCGGTGGACGTATAGCCCCGGGGTTAGCAGATAGAGTGTGTTCTGGATGATCTGGGACATTCTGTGGGATCTCAGATTTCAGATCTGAAATCTCAGAGCAGGCGTTCTGTGAATCTCAAATCTGAGATCTGAGATTTAAGAGCGGACATTCGGGGAATTTCAGATCTGAGATCTCAAATTTGGGAGCTGCCGGGGCGGTTTTTCGGATGCATCGGGTGATCCGGCGGCAAGTGCTCGGCGAGCAGCCGTTGAAAAGCGGCTGCGCCTTCTTCGCGCGACTTGCGCTTCTGGTAATCGGAGCGGGTCTTGTCGTTGAGGTGGCGCGGGCCCTCGATGTCGGAATTCTGAAGGGAATCGGCCCAGGCGCGGAGCTGGCGCGAGCAGCTTTCGGCCAGGGGTATGAGATTTGAGATCTCAGATTTGAATTCTGAAAGGTACGGCCGGCGTCTGGCGACGAGCAGCATGGAGCGAACTTCGCCGGCGGAGCCGCGGGCGATGTAGAGGAACATCAGCAGCTCGTTGGTGGAGCCGCGCTCGAAACCCTCGGCGATGTTGTTGGAGACGGACAGAGCGGCGCGTTCGAGCTGGTCGCGAAAGCTCGGGCGCATCCGCGGGGGCGCGCGGTCCAGGAAGTCGTCGATACGATCGTAGAGTTCGGCGGCGGCCTGCCAGACGGGAAGCTCTTCGAAGCGCTTGTAGGAGGACATTGGTGGGGCTGGAGATTTGAGATTTGAAATCTCAGATTTGAGATTGGGGAAGGCGGAAATCTGAGATCTGAGACTGATGCCAGAGAGCACTCAATCGACGGGCGTGTAGAGGCGCTCCTCGGCGGTGCGCCAGGCGGACGCGGACCGGGCCAGTTCGGGTAGACAGACTTCGTGCAGCGAGCAGCCATCGCATTGAGGTTTCAGGACAGCGGAGGGGATGCGGGAATCTGAGATCTGAGATTTCAAATCTGAGATGGCGGCGAACATCGCGGGATCTGGGCTTTGAGATCTCGAATCCAAGATCGATTCGGACACAGCGGAATCTGCGATCAAAGATCTGAGATCTGAGATCGCGCGCAACGTGAGTGCGCGCAGGGCAGCGTCGAACGGGATTTCAAGCCGGCGTTGGGACTGGGCGTAGAAGATTGCGCCGCCATCGACCGTGATGCCGAACATCTCATCCAGGCAAAGCGCCTGGGCGCAGAGCTGCACCTCATCGTTGTCGAAGCGACGTTTTGGCCCCTTTTTGTACTCGACCGGCCTTGCCGCGAGGACGCGGCGCGGCATCTGAGATTTGAAATTTGAAATCTGAGATTCGAGGGGAGCGCAGCAGACCTCGACCAAGTCAGCCTTGCCGGAGAGTCCGAGCCGGTCGGAGAAGAGCGGCAGCGCGCGCAGGAGCGTCCAGCCCGCGCGCTGCTCGAAGCCTGGGAAGTCCACGTGCTCGTGCGCGAGATCGCCGAGGACGGTGTGCTCATTCTCGCCGCGCAGCCCCTCGACGAACTTCAGCGCCGCCCGCCGCGGGCAGAACAGGAAGTCGTTGAGGGCGCTGAGGGGGAGGGGATCAAGCGTGCTCATAATACGGAGAGCTTGCCGCTTGAGAACTCTTGGAGTTTCAGCACGCCAGCCATGTAGCCGAGAAAGGCATCATAGTTGCCTTCGCACAAAGCCCAGAGCTCCCCATCCGGCCCAATTTGTTTCACGGGCCAATCCCCCGGCCTAAGCCGGTTCGACCAAATCTGGACGCTGTTCTGCATTATTTCTGGCCATTTGGGAAACAGATGCCGGTCTCGTGATTCGATCCTCCGAATTAAGTCCGGGTCAACGAGCACGGTTTCCGTGGCGGAATCAATGATGTGGCAGAGCTTGGCAACTTCGGGGTAGTCCGATGCTTTCTCGGCTCGCTCGATCTCTTCAATGCGCAATGCCTGAACGCCGCGATCATTTCTTAGCTCCAACCGGAGCGCTTCGGTGCAATCGCTGGGCGAAGGCTGGCGCATCTGCTTGGCGCAGTCGCTGAAGATGTCCGCCAGAACACCGCGCGCGACCTTGGCCTGTGGATGCAGCGATAGCCCGCCGGATTCATCATGGCGGAAGTCCCACACCTCGGTGTCTTGATATTCGCCTGACCGGCTGGCGCGCCCCGCGATTTGAAGCAGGTTCACCAATCCCCAGCTTTCGCGGAACGCAGAGTGGAACGAGAAATCCACTCCTGCTTCCACGCAACTGGTCGCCACCAGACACCATTCCTTCCACGACGAAGCCAGATGCTCGCGCACGCGCCGCACCGTCTTGGCCCGGTCCAACGGCGTCAGCGCGGTGGAGATGTGTTCAATGTTCAGGCCGAGCCTGCAATCATCGCGAAGATAGTTCGCCAACATGGCGGCCGATTGGACTGTATTCAATATCACCAGCCTCGGCCCCGGTTTGCTCAATACGAAGTCGGCGAGCATTGGCAGCGGGAGCTTGTCGGAGTGAGTGCGAATCCTGATCCGTTTGTCCTCGAATTCCTTTGATCGAACGGCAACTTCTGGCTGGACCAGTTCAGGAACGGGATGCCGTTCGCTCGGCGAAACGAAGTCATCCAGTTCCCAGAACCGTGTCAGCGAGCCAGACGCCAGAACCAGATGACAACCCCAATCGTCGCAAAGCTCCCGCAACCAGCGGAACATCTGCGGCCAGAGCGCAGCGGGCATTGCGGCGTGGGCTTCGTCCACGAAGATGGCGGCACCGGCTATTTGATGAAGCTTGCGTAGCGCAGTGGTCTCCTTTGCTGCCAGAGTCTCGAAGAACTGAACGGCGGTCGTCACGATAATCGGGGAATCCCACCGGGCAGCGAGATAGCGAAACTCGTAGCTACCGTATTCCACCCTATGGTGATGGGCTGCCACGACGGCTTCCATGCCGGCCTCGGTCTCGCCGGGCAATTGCAGCGCCCGCCGGTACACGTCCACCGATTGGTCGATGATATTCGTGAACGGGAGCACAACGAAGATGCGTCGCAACCCGCGTTCTGCCGCCACGCGAAGCAGGTGCGCCATCACCGCCGTCGTCTTGCCGGTGCCAACCGGACTATCACAAGACAGGACGGTCTCCCCCTGCTTGACGGGCCGTTCCCGGCAGGCGCGATAGACCTCTTGCCGTAACTGATGCCGCAACAGTTCGCGTTCGGATTCCGGCAGCGGATTGCCGTCGGGGTCTTCAGCCGTGTGGGCGCAATAGGTCACGGTGCGTTTGGGGTGTTCCAGTTTATAACCATTAGAATGATCTTGGTCAATGGTTCATCGGGACCTCCGTTCCCTCCATTGCCTCCTGTAAAATGATCTTGGTCCGGGGGGAAACGGCGGTGACAGCGCAGGGAGTTTCCGGTGGCCGCCATGGCGGCTGGAACTCATCGCAAATTGCGATGAGTTCAATGGATCGCTCTGTTGTTTAGGGAGATCTGAACTTGATATCGCAAATTGCGATATCAAGTTGGCAACCTCGTCTGGCGTGAGCTGGAAGCGAAAATCCTCAGGGAAGCGGTCGGCATTTCTTTTCACGGCTTCGTTCAGGCGAAAGGTCGGCACGCCGTACAGTGCGGCCAGGTCGCTATCGAGGACGACGCGCTGGCCGCGATGGTGTGGATCGGAGGAAGTACGGGGTCGGCCATGTGAGATAAAGCACCGGTGCATGGGGCGGCTGCCAATTCAACTCGTTGGGGTCGGGCGAGCCGTCGGGCAGTTGGGCCGTGTGGGCGTAGAAGGTCATCGGGAGAGAAAAGCCATTCTAGCCGCAGGGGTGGGACAATTGTGGTCCCAGAGCCCGGAATACCTCGGTCCCGGCCGGGCGCTTGGCTTTATCGGTCTCGGGCCGGGCTTGGTGAAACGGAATCGGCAACGGAAAGTCCACGCGGCCTTGGTAGATGCGATTCATGGCGAAGGGGGCAGGTTTGCAAAGGGCGGCAATTCAACTGGCGCGGGCAGGCGCGCGGGCGCGACCGAGATTTCTAGCGGGAAGAATCCTTGCGGTCAACCGAACTTGTCGGGTGATGGCGCGCGACCGGGCGCGTTGCTGGGGCGCACCCAAACCTGGTCACTTTTTTGTCACGATCGTATCAAAAAAGTGGCATGGCCCGATTGACCATTGTCGGAAGGCCGCGCCAGAACAGAAGGCCGTGGCTACGGCGGGCGCCACCAGAGCGACCCCGGATCGGTCCAACTCCGGATGCAGGCTGGGAAGCCTGCGCTACCAGAGCCAACCCATATCGGTCAGATTCCAGATGCAGGCTGGAAGCCTGTGCTACGTTCAGAAGATCGGTCGGATCATGATGGCAGTCTGGGTTCTGATCTGTGAAATCTGCGCAATCTGCGGTGAATGGATTGTTTTGGGGCCTTCGGGTTCGCTTTCTCCGCGCCCTCCGGTGAAGAGATTTCGGTTGGTTGCCACGAGCCGCTCGCTGGCGCTCGCAGCTGCGGGCCACTCGCTCACGCTCGCAGCTACGAACGGCCGGTGGCAGCCTGCCGTGCCGTGGCTTCGCGCAAAGGCAGGCGCGGCGCCTTCCAGGTAAACGGCCGCTCGCTGGCGCTCGCAGCTACGAGCCACTCGCTCACGCTCGCAGCTACGAACGGCCGGTGGCAGCCTGCCGTGCCGTGGCCTCGTGCAAAGGCAGGCGCGGCGCCTTCCAGGTAAACGGCCGCTCGCTGGCGCTCGCAGCTGCGGGCCACTCGCTCACGCTCGCAGCCACGAGAAACGCTGCCGGCCCGCCGTGCCGAAGCCTCGTGCGAAGGCTGGCGCGGCGCCTTCCAGTTGAGATGCCACTCGCTTACGCTCGCAGCTACGAACCGCGGCCTCAGGTGGCGACCAATCCGGGCCGGGAGCCGCTGGCCGGCCGGCCGGCGAGCACGGCCTGGATCGCCTTGACGAGCGTGGCCAGGTCAAATGGCTTCCGGAGCAGGTGTGGCGCGGGGCCGCCGTCCTCCAGCGTAAAGCCCTGATGGAGCTGGTCGCTGTAGCCGGTCATCAGCAGGACGCGCAGCGCCGGGTTCCGGTGGCGGAGGCGTCTGGCCAGGGCGATGCCGTCGAGCTTGCCGGGCATGACAATGTCGGCGATGAGCAGATCGAAGTCGGACATCCGGTTCTCGCAGTCGGCGGCGGCGGAATCGGCATCCACATAGGTGGTGAGGGCCAGGCCCTCGCGCCGCAGAATGATGTCGAGGAATGTCCTCAAGGTGCTGTCGTCCTCGACCAGGAGCACCCGGGCGGCCGGCAGGTGGGCGCCGGGACTCGTGGAGGGCGCAAACGGCGCCGCGTCGGAGGCCGGTTGCGGGAGGACCGGCAGGAAAACTTCAAAACGCGAACCATGGCCGGGCGAGGAATCGAGCTCGATCCACCCTTCGTGCTGGCGAACGATGCCATAGACGGTGGAGAGGCCGAGACCGGTGCCGTGTCCCGGCTCCTTGGTGGTGAAGAAGGGTTCGAAAATGCGCGACCGGTTCTCGCGCGGGATGCCGACCCCGGTGTCGGCGACGGTCAGGCGCACGTAGTTTCCGGCGCGGGCGTTGACGTGACGGCGTGTGTCGGCCGGAGTGAGTTGCGCGGTGTCAAGGGCCACGCGGATCGTGCCTCCGCCCGGGAGTGCATCGCGGGCGTTGACCACCAGGTTGATGACGACCTGCTCGATGTTGCCGGTGTCGGCGCGGATCAGGGGACCGCCGGCTGCGCAATGCCAGTCGAGGCGGATGTTTTCAGGAATCAGCCGGCTGAGCATCTTGTGCAGCTGCGCGATGACCTGGCCCGGATCGACCGGGGCGAACTGGGCGGGCTGGCGGCGGCTGAAGAGCAGCAACTGGCGGGTGAGCGCGGCGCCGCGCTTCGCCGCATCGACCACGACCTGCAGTTCGGCGCGAAACGACCCGGGGAGCGCGGGATCGGCGACCGTGCTTGAGGAGTAGCCCAGAATGACGGTGAGCAGGTTGTTGAAATCGTGCGCGATTCCGGCTGATAGCTCGCCGATCGCCTCCATCTTCTGGGCGTGCAGCAGCTGCTCCTGGAGACGCGCCTGTTCGGTGATGTCGGCGAAATGGAGCAGGGCGCAGTCCTGGGCTCCGTCGACAAAGGCGGAAGCGGAAACCCGCATTGTGTGCTGCGAGCCGTTCGCCGACTGGAGCAAAAGAGTGAGATCGTTGACCGGCTGCCCCGTGGCGAGCGAAGCCAGCGCAGCCTGCAGCGGATTGGGTACAAGCCAGCAACCAAGATCGAGGAATGCCTGGCCCGGGACGGCCGCGTAGCCGGTGAGCAGAGTGAACGCAGGGTTGGCGAGCACCACCTGGTTGTGCGGCAGCGTGAGAATGACATAGGGCGTGGGGCTGCCCAGAAAGGCGGCGGAGAAGCGCCGGTCCGAGCTGGCGAGCGCGGCCGCGTTGGTTTGTGCCGTCCGGTCGAGGTCGTGGAGTTTCGTCTCGAGCTGGCGGGCGAGCGCCCATTTCGCGCTGAAGGCGTGGGCCAGCTGCAGAACCTCGATGTTGTCAAACGGCTTCTTCAGGACGACCAGGCGATCGGACAGGCCGAGCTGTGCCGTAATCGCCGTCCAACTATGTTCGGAGTAAGCGGTGCAGAGGCAGACTTGCAGTTGCGGATCGGCGGCCCAGAGGTGGCGGATGGTCTCGAGGCCGTCCCAGCCCGGCGGCATGCGCATGTTGACGAAGGCCATGGAAAACGGGCGGCCCGCCGCCTGGGCCTCGATCAGGCGCGTCAGACCGTCGGCGCCCTGCAAAGCGGACACGACTTCGAAGCAAGGCATCGCCGGCTCGGTTTGCGCCGGGCCAAACACCGCCTCGGTCATGTCGCCCAGCGCCGGCGAGGGCGTGGGCGGGGCGAGGATTTTGACAAAGTCCTCGTGAATGGCCGGCATGTCGTCGATTACGAGAATGCGATAGGTGGTAACGGGGGGCATGGACGGAGGCGAGGCGGACAAGGAGTCGGGCGATGGCACCGGCTCGCTTCAAGAAGTTTGGAACGGTGGTGTTATTTATCCGGGTGATCGATTCAAGCAACGCTTATTGACGCAATGACCATGACAGGCTGATCGGTTGAGCGGGGAACGATCTTAGGACGGACAGGCGATTTCGTAGCGGAGCCGCGTGCCCAGCCGGAGCTTCAGCGAAGGCTGGCTCGCGCCGTGGCGGCGGAGCTGGCGTCCGGCTCCAGCGGCGCGGGACGCCTGCCACGCCGCAGCCCTGCGCGAAGGCTGGCCGCGCCGCTACATGACGGGAGAGCATCGGGGATCAGCGACGGCTCCAGCGGCGGGTTTCCTTAAGCTGCAGGCGCTTGGTCTCGATCAGCGTGCCGGCGACGGCCGGGTGGGCGCGCAGTCGCTGAAAATCCGCCGGCATCAACTTCCATCCGAGCCCGCCGGAAGCCTCGGCGAAAGACGCGGTGTGATCCGGGAAGACGAAGGCGAATTCCATGCGGGTGTCGCCGTAGTTTTGGTCGATCGTGGTGCGCAACGCACGCAGAAACGCGGACAGCTCAGGATGGTCGGGATGCAGCAGCCAGGTGATCTTCTTCACGAGCGATGCCACAATCTGGCCGAGCGGGTAACATTCCCGGACGTTAATGCGCACCCCGTCGGTGCCGCCGAGGACGTTGCCCTGCACGAGGACGGGGGTCTCGGCGACGAGATTCGGCGCGTATTGCTCGTAGGCCTCCGAAAAGAGGTTCATCGGCAGGGAGACCCGCCGGGTGGCGAGGGTGAACGCGGCCCAGGGGCGGTTGTCCTTTTTCGAAAGCTTCTTCGCGATGAGGGTGGCCACGCCGCAAAGACGGAATTCGCCCCGATCCGGCAGGTCCTGCACCTGGTCAGCGGGCACCGTGTTGATGGCTTCCTCCAGACCGGCGTAGGCGTTCATCGGATGGCCGGAGATGTAGAAGCCCAGCAGTTCCTTTTCGAACTGGAGCCGGTTGGCGGCGGTGAGTTTTCGGTCTGGCGGCGGCGGGCTGGCGGACTTCGTGCCATTCGGCTTGGCCGGAGCATCCGTCCCGGCGCCCAGGTCGAGCATCGCATGGTCGTGGGACGCGATCGCAGGAGGCGCGGCGGGAGTCTTGCGGGTGTGGCGCAGCAGCTCGGCAAATTCGACCGCCAGCCGCGCGCGATCCGGGGTCGGCGCCGGCGCCGCGGAGTCGGGGAGGTCGAACAGCATCGTTTCAACGCTCCCGGGCAACCGGCTGGCCTCCGGAACGTCCGGGCGAAGCGCAGGATATTTGCGAACGAGTTCGCCAAGGGCGGAAAGGGCTCCGTCAATCTGATCAAAGAGCTCCTCGCGGGCCGCTCCACTGAAATCGAATGCGCCCGTGGCGACAAGATTTTCCAACACCCGTTTGTTGATCGCCCGGGCGTCGGAGCGGAGGAGAAAATCCTGGAAATCCCGGAAGGGACCGCGGGCTTCGCGCTCGGCGAGAATGCGCTGCGCGGCCTGCTCGCCGACCCCCTTGATTCCGGCGAGTCCGAAGCGGATGGCGGAGCCCTGCGGCGGCAGGAGATCGGAAGACTGAGCCCGGAGGACGGGCAACGAAGAATCCGCGGTCAGCGGCGCTCGCTCGACGCTCGACGCCTGACCCCCGGCTCCCCGGTGCAGCACGGGCGTAAACATTTCGCGGGACTCGTTCACGTCGGGACCGAGCACGGGAATGCCCATGGCCAGCGCTTCATCGACGAAATGGGAAACCTTTTCTGAGTTGCCCAGTTCGGAGCTGAGCACCGCGGCCATGAATTGGACGGGGTGGTTCGCCTTCAGGTAACCGGTCTGGTAGCTCAGGATGGCGTAGGCCGCGGAGTGCGACTTGTTGAAGCCATAGCCGGCAAACTTGTTGAGGATGTCGAAGATCGCATCGGACACCGCTTCGTCGATGCCATGCATCCTTTTCGCTCCGGCGACGAATTTGCCGCGCTCCTGCGCCATGGCCACCGGATCCTTCTTGCCCATGGCGCGACGGAGCATGTCAGCCCCGCCGAGGGTGTAGCCCGCGATGACCTTGGCAGCCTCCATGACCTGCTCCTGATAGACCATCACCCCGTAGGTCTCATGGCACACGTCTTCGAGCAGGGGATGCGGGAATCGGACGGTTGAAGGATCCTTCTTTCCCCGGATGTAGTCCGGAATCCACTCCATCGGGCCCGGACGGTAGAGGGCGATGAGCGCGATGATCTCGTCGATCGTGGAGACCTGCAGCTGGCGGCAGAGCGCCTGCATGCCGCTGGATTCTAGCTGAAACACGCCGGTGGTGCGACCCGAGTTGAGCAGGGCGAAGGTCTTCTGGTCGTCGAGCGGGATCTGCTCGAGGTCGAACGCCGGGTCTACGGTCCGGTGAACGTTTTCGACGGCGTCGGCGATGACCGTCAACGTCTTGAGCCCAAGGAAATCCATCTTGAGCAGGCCCAGCTTGGAAACCGCGTTCATGTCGTACTGCACGGTGACGTCGCCTTCCTGCAGCGTGAGCGGCACATATTCCTCCAGCGGAGTGTCGGTGATGATGATGCCGGCGGCATGTTTGCCGGTATTGCGCACCATGCCTTCCAGCACGCGCGCCTCGTCGACGATCTCCCTGGCCAGCGGGTTGCGCTCAATCTCGCCGCGCAGTTCGGCGGACTTCGCGATCGAGTCATCGAGGGTGATGTTGAGCTCGTCGGGAATCATCTTCGCGAGCCGGTCGGCGTCGGCGTACGGCAGGTTATGCACCCGCGAAACGTCGCGGAGCACCATCTTGGCTCCCAGGGTGCCGTAGGTGATGATGTTGGCCACGCACGCCTTGCCGTATTTCTCCCTCACATAATCGATCACCTCTCCACGGCGGCGCATGCAAAAATCGATGTCGAAGTCGGGGGGCGAGACACGCTCCGGATTGAGGAACCGCTCGAAGAGCAGCTTGAAGCGGAGCGGATCGAGGTTGGTGATGCCCAGCAGGTAGGCGACGATGCTGCCGGCGCCGGAGCCGCGCCCGGGGCCGACGGGAATGCCGTGCTGCCTGGCCCAATCGATGAAATCCCAGACGACCAGGAAGTAATCGGTGTAGCCGGTCTGCTGGATGATCGAGAGCTCGTAGTCGGTGCGCTCGCACAGTTCCTCGGCGGTATGCTGGTTCGGGAGCTTGATGGTCGAACTCGGCACGACCGCCCGGAGGTCGTAGCTGACGCCGTAGCGATGCCGCAGCCCCTCGATGCAGAGTTGTTTGAGGTAGCCGGCGCGGTCGATCTTGATCTCCGGCGGGAGCGGATACCGCGGATAACGCTCGGAACCCTTCGGAAACGGAATCTTGAGGTCGCACATCTCCGCCACCGCCTGCGTGTTGGTGATGGCTTCGGGCACCTCGGCAAAGAGGGCCTGCATTTCGTCGCGCGATTTCAGGTAGAATTGTTTGCTGTCAAAACGCATCCGGTCCGTGTCGGTCAGCTTGGCCCCGGTCTGGATGCAGAGCAGGGCGTCGTGCGGGCCGGCGTCCTCGGCGCGGACATAGTGGACGTCGTTTGTGCAAACGACCTTGAGGTTGAACTCGCCGGCCAGCTTCAGCAGATCGGGCACGATCTGGCGCTGCTCGGCGAGGCCGTGATCCTGGATTTCGACAAAGAAGTTCTCCCGCCCGTAGATGTCGACAAAGCGCGCGGTCGCCTTGCGGGCATCTTCATAACGCCCACGGAGCAACTTCTGTGGGACGACCGCCGCGAGGCAGCCGGTGAAGGCAATCAGGCCCTTCGAGTATTTCGCCAGCGTGTCGAAATCCGCGCGCGGCCGGTAATAGAAGCCGCGAAGATGAGCGTCGGACACCAGCTTGAGCAGGTTCTGGTAGCCAGTCTGGTTCCGCGCCAGCAGTCCCAGGTGGAAGATCGACTTGCCCTCTTCGCTGCGGCCCGTCCGCTCGAGGCGGGATCCCTCCGTGAGGTAGATTTCGCAGCCGATCAGCGGCTTGATCCCCCGCGATTTTGCCTGATTGTAGAAATCGATCGCGCCAAAAAGATTGCCGTGGTCAGTCAACGCCAGCGCTTTCATGCCGAGCGCTGCCGTGCGGTCCATCAGGCGGTCGATCCGGCAGGCTCCATCGAGCAGGCTGTAGTCGGAATGGACGTGGAGATGGACGAAGTCGGTATGGGCGGACGGCACGGCTCCGCTACCCAAGACCCCGCGCCGAAATGTTCAAGGCAGGAGTTTTGGCGCGGGGCGCATCAGTCCATTGTGCCAAAGCAGGCGGGAAGCCGGCGCGAACGGTGATGAACGAGCGGCCGCGGGCGCAGGCTTCCAGCTCCGCCGCCGCGGCGCGAGCCAGCCTGCAACCAAAGCAGCCAGGGATGGCTGCGCTACGTGGGGTATCACCGTCAATCGGAAGATGCGCCTCCGTCGCAGAGTCGCAAAATAGGGATTGACGGAGTCAGCGTCAGATGGACACTTACCCGTTTTTCCTCAAAATCCTTCGCCTTACACATGCCTATTGAAATCAAGATCCGCAAGAACGAGCCGGTGGATCGTGCCTTGCGCCGTCTGAAGAAGAAGCTCGACCGCGAAAACATCATCAAGGACGTCCGAGCCAAGCGCTATTATGAAAAGCCGTGCGAGCGCCGGCGTCGCAAGAACAAGGTCATGGCCTTCACCGCCATGCTTCGCGCGCGATACGACAGCTGATTTTTGCCTGCTGCGGTCGCTGGTCGGGCGCTCTGGGATCGGCTGCTCGGGGCAGGTGCGTTGGAGGGAGGGCGGCGGTGATCGAAGCCATATCTGGCGCCAACTGTTGTGAATCCCATTCTGGCACTTTCCACTGCTTGGTGCTCCGGGCGTCACACTGACGGCCGGGCGATGCTGGAGGAGATGGCCGGGCTGGGTTTCTCCCATGTTGAGCTGAGTCACGGCATCCGCATCACCCTGGTGCCGGGGATTCTCAAGGCTCTTGACGAAGGTTTCATCAAGATCAGTTCGACGCATAACTTTTGTCCGTTGCCGGCGGGCATGCTGCATCCGGCGCCGAACCTGTTCGAGCCGTCCGCGCCAGCCGGGCATGGCCATGAGCAGGAACAGTGGTTGCGGCACAGCCGGCGGACGCTCGATTTCGCGGCCCAGGTGCAGGCCAAGGCCGTGGTGTTCCATCTCGGCAGTGTTCGTTTCTTCTGGTTCAACCCGGGGCAGCGGCTGCGCTCCTATGTCCATTCAGCGCCTGAGGCCGCCCTGCTGGACGATCCGCGTTATCAGAAGATCCTGGTCAAGGCCGCGAGCCGGTTGCGCAAACGCCAGCCGGTCTTCTGGGAGCAGACCCGCCGCAGCGTCGAACAACTGCTTCCGTATGCAGCTGAAAAAGGGGTTCGCCTTGGCTTTGAGAACCGGGAGAAGTTCGAGGAACTCCCGGCGGACGCGGATTTTCCAGAGTTCCTCGGTTCGCTTTCACGACCCGAAAGCGCCGGCTACTGGCATGACACGGGCCACGCCGAATTGAAGGAGCGGATGGGCGTCATCACCCAGCGCCGGCTGCTGGAGGAGAACGCGGCCCGGCTCATCGGCTGTCATTTGCACGACGTTCGACGAAGCCGGGCACGACCACCAGCCCGTCGGCAGCGGGCGGATCGACTTCAAGATGATCCGCCAGTTCTGGCAGCCGCATCACCTGCTGGTGCTCGAATTGAATCCTCGCGTGCGCACCGCCGGCGTGGTCGAGTCAAAGAAGCGGGTTGAGGACCTCCTGAGTTAACCCGACCAAACCCCGGCGATGGCGGTCCCGCAGAACCGGCATTTTCCCGCGGCGAGGTTGAACGCGGTGACGGAGAAGACATCGCGCTCGATGACCGGGCGCCGGCAGTTCGGGCAGAAGGTCGTCTGGGCATCGGGCACTTCGCGCACATTGCCGATGTATACATAGCGCAGGCCGGCGGCGCGGGCGACCTCGCGGGCCCGCACGAGGATTTCGACCGGCGTCGGCGGCAGATGGTCGAGCTTGTGCTGCGGCATGAATCGCGAGAAATGGAGCGGTCGGTCCGGACCGAGGTTCTCAACCAGCCAGCCGCTCATGCGCTTGATCATCTCCAGATCGTCGGTGTAGGTGGGCACGACGAGGTTGATGACCTCGAACCAGGTCCCCGCGTCGTGGTAGAGCCGCAGCGTGTTCAGGATCGGCTGCAGTTTGCCGGAGTTGAGCCGGTGGTAGACCTCGTCGCTGAAGCCCTTAAGATCCACGTGGGCCGCGTCGACGAAGGCCAGCAGATCCCGGAGCGGCCGTTCCTCGATAGAGCCGCAGGTCACGATGATGTTCTTCAACCTCTGCTCACGGGCGAGCCGGCAGCTGTCGTAGGCGTACTCATAATACGCTGTCGGTTCGGAATAGGTGTAGGAAATCGACGGACACCGCAGGGCCGCCGCGACGGCGACCAGGTCGTCCGGAAACAGGCTGAGGCGGCTGATTTCCGCCTGACTGAGCGAGGGCGGCAGCGGTGGGCGAAGCCGCAGTTCCGGGCCGTGCGGATCCTTCGTCTCCTCCGGCTTTTTCTGCGAGATCTCCCAGTTCTGGCAGTTGAGGCAGCGAAAGACACAGCCGGAAGTGGCGAGGGAGAAGGTGGGGGTTCCAGGCAGGAAATGGAACAGCGGCTTCTTCTCCACGGGATCGATGTGGAACGTGCACGGATCGCCATAGGCCATCGTGTAGAGCGTGCCGTCCCGGTTGACTTTGTTGCGGCAATGGCTGCGATCGCCAGGGGCGAGCAGGCAGTTGTTCGGGCAGACCTTGCACTGGACATTGCGGTCGAGCTTGAGGTAGTGCGACGCCTCCTTCACCCAGCCGCGCTGGCTCCAAAGGTTCCACAACTCGTCGCCGGGCGCATCACCCTTAAACACATCGGCCGGTGCGTCGGCGGAGCCGATGTTCAGAAGACCATCAAGCCACGAACCGGAGCACCGCAGGCCCAGTCCGGCGAACGCGGCGGCGCCGCAGGCGAGAGCGCGGCGGCGGGTCAGGAAGACACGGGACGTTGTTTGATCCATCCCCATCGGAGAAAAGCGAGGTACATCGAGGGCAGCACGTGCACGAACACGAGGATCAGAAACGGCACGTGCATGAGTTTGTGAAGCGTGAGCGCGGCTCTTTCGTCGGCGACCGCCCCGAGGCCGTATCGCCCGCTCATCGCGTACCCGGTGAGCAGAAATGCCAGGACCACGGGCAGCAGCAGCCAGCCGGTCCAACGGACGAGTTTCAGGCAGATGAAGGCAAGCGTATTCATGCAGGCGTTCTCGATGCTAGCATGGCTACGAAAAGGTTCAATGTCGCGGTGAGCAGGCAGACCGCGGAGATACCGAAGAGCGGCACGAGCACAGTGCCCGCGAGCAGTGCGCCGACCGAAGCCCCGACGAGATCGGCGGTATAGAGCCGCGAGGCGGTGCCCGCGGTCGTTGTGCCGGGCTCGACCGCGCCGGCCAGCGGAAACTGGGCGCCCGCCAGCAGGGCCACGCAGAACGTGGCGAGCAAAATGATTCCCTGCCCCGCGAGCGCAGTCTTGGCCAGGGCGTCAATCCGGCCAAGGTGCGGCAGAATGACCGGCAACAAGACAGCGAGCGCGGCCAGGCCGCAGGAGAGGCGAACTGGGGAAAGCAAGATCGCGGCAGCCGGGCGCACTGACCCCGGCTTGCCGGCAGCAGCCGCGGCGAAGGACACACGCGCCTCACTGCGGTTGCCGACGATGCCTGTAGCCGGGGGCGCCGACCCCGGCCGGGCCGCACCGTTAACCGTCAGAAGAATCCGGTTCGCCAGCCATGCGCCTCCCGCCACTCCGGCCATGAACACCGTGACGACCAATCCCACCTGTTGGTAGAGCGATCCGTAGAGAGCCTGATATCCGAGCAAGAGCACGACCTCGATCGCCGATGCCGTGAAGCCGGAGGCGAAAATCAACCGGGGAATGGAGCGCAGCCTCAGGAAGTAACACAGGGCGACCACCGCCGCCAGGGTGCCGGCAACGAGAGCGGCCCGCGAGTCGAACTGGCTCAGCCAGTGGCGCAATTGATAGTAGTAAAGCGCCGGCGCGAAATCAGTGTTGATCGCAGCCGGTTGCGCCACGGCCCGGTCGAGATCAGCCAGGCGGTCCGGGGCAAGCGTGGCGTCGAGATAGTGGCGGTTGACGAGCTTGGTCGCGAGTCCGCGGCTTTCGATCCGTGCGGCGATGTCCATGGTCAGCGGGCCATCCGACGCGAAGAAGAAGACCCGCCCGCCGGGAATCATCCGCACCTGGGGGAACGACTGCCGCAGCGCGCGGTGGGCTGAGGCCAGCAGGCGGGCGAGCTCCGGGCTGACGTAGTTCTCGTAATGGCCAAGGCCGAATCCCACGACGCCGCCCGGAGTGAGAATGCGCCGGACCTCGGCAAAGAATTCCTCCGTGTAGAAGCGGTTGAGCTGCGCGGTCGTGGGATCGGGAACGTCGATGATCACCACGTCGAACCGCTCCGTGGTCTGTTGCACGAACCGCCGGCCGTCGGCGGCGATGGTCTGGATTCGCGAATCGGCGAGATTCTCCGGGCAGGAACCGGCGCCCGGCCGAAATGATGAGTGGATCGAGCTCCACGTACGTCACCTGCTCCACTCCGTAACGCAGGATTTCCCGAGCAGTGCCGGCCACGCCGCCGGAGATAACCAGCACTTTGCGCGCGTCCGGCCGCTGGCTCATCGCGTAGTGGACGGTCTCTTCGACATGTTCGACATTCTGGGTCGAGATCACCGGCACTCCGTTTTCGAAGAAGGTCAGCTGGCCGGCGTCGGCGGTGACGACCAGCCGTCCGTACGGAGAGCTGCCACGAAACAGGACGGGCCGGCCCCAGTGCTGAACGTCGGTGGTGATCTCGTCGGCATTGATCAGCGCGACGTGAGCCGCCAGGGCAGCCGCGATGATGATCGAGGACAGGAGCAACACCCGGCGGCGGAGATGCCAGGCGAGCACGGCCGCCAGCAGAAGATTCAGGACCGCGGGGAAACAGAGCAGTGCGAAGTGGTCGAACCACGGCACGAGCGCGAAACTGAACAGCATGCCTCCGCCAATGCTGCCGACACTGTCGGCGACATAGACTCGGCCGATGACCGTCGCGTCGCGGTTGCCGTCCAGCACGGTGCAGGCCAGGGTTAGGAGCATGCCCGAGACCAGGCAGAAGGGCAGCAGAAGTGCCAGCGTGCCGAGGATGGTTCCGCCCACGCCGACCGTGGATCCGCGGATGAAGACGACATCGCGCAGCATGCGCACCGCGGCGACCTGGAAGAGCGGGAGGATCGCGATGCACAACAGGCCGGCAATGAAAAGGCCGGTGGCTGGCTGGCGGTCAGCGGCTGATGCCGGCTGTAGGAGCCTGCTTGCCCGTTCAACAGGCTCAGGGCCCCGAGCTTGTCGAGGGGCAGGCGACCTGTCCTTCGCAGGCCTGGCGAAGGAAGATTCTGTAGCGGAGCCGCTTCCGGCTCCGGCGGTGCGGCAGGGCGCGGCCGCTGGGCGCGCCGCGCTCGACAGGTCGTCCGTCCCGCCCGCTTCAGTCTTGGCGAAGTTGGGCGGTTCGTTCTCCCCGCCAGGTTGACTCGCGGGCGCCAGGAAGCGCCCCAGCCATGTGCCTGCCCCCGTGAGCAGCAGCCAGCTGCCGAGGCCGATGCCGAAGACCAGCTCATTGCCGGTGAAGGCAGTGAGGAGTTCGCGCAGGAGGGCGAGCTGCGTCATCACCGCCGACACGCCGAGGCCGCCCACCGCCAGGAGCATCAGCCGGCGCGTGCGGTTGGGGAATGTCAGCTCCGTCCGAATCTGTGCCAGCTGCGGCATCTGCGGTTCAATTCCCCTCGGCCGCGTTCAGGTTCGATTCTTTAAAAGCCTCGACATGATAAATCAGGACCGACACCCCGGACTGGCGCCACGCGTCTGGTGGGCAGCCGGCTTTTTCGGCGAGATTATTGAGGAATTCGACCTTGTCGGGCAGTTGATCCCAGACTTGCGGAAGGTAGGTGGCGCCTCGCCCGCCGATCCGCAGGACGACTCCGTCCTGGTGCGGCTTGAGCTTGGACAACAGGTCTTCGGGTGAAGCAAAAACCAACGGCTGCGGCGCGGTGAGCACGCTGACCTCGATTTCGAGATGGTCGACCTCGATCGACGACACCGGCGGAAAGCGCGGATCTTGCAGCGCTGCGCTGCGGGCATTCTCGATCACCGCTTTGTAGAGCGGTCCCTGGGCGATGAGGTTGCCGATGCAGCCGCGCAACTCGCCCCGCTCGGTCAGAGTGACGAAGCAGCCCTTGGATTCAGTGAATCTCTTGGAGAGGCTGTCTGGCGCAACCTCGGGCAGCCGGCCGGTCGCGACGGATTCGCGCACAGCCTTCCGCGCCAGGCCGAGCAGATCCCGGCGTTCCGCGGTGGTGAATTTCCCGGCTGCCGGCGCATAAAAGGCGATGGCAGCGTAGCCGACCACGCGGGACCTGTCCCCGGAGGTGTCTCCGCTGTTGCGGCAGTCGAGCAGGCGCGGCTTCCAGCCCCGGTCCCGGGCCAGCTGCAGCAGGGTGAGGATGGGCACCCGGCCGCACGCCTCCTGCGATTCCATGCTGTCGATGTCGAGGTCGCAGATTGCCTTGACGCAGCGCTGGTCGAGCTCCTGCGCCGTGGCGTACGAGTAGTAATGGCTGAGGTCGGAACTGGCGACGACCAACGTGCCATCGTCAACGATCGTTCCGAGAACCTGTGCTGCCTTGCGGATTTCGGATCCGCTCATCGCCGCCCCCATCACCACCGGCACGAGCTGAAACCCGGTCAGCGTTTTTTGGAGAAACGGGATCTCGACCTCGACGGAATGCTCCCAGGTGTCGGCAGTGTCGGTGGCCGGCGCGGCGCGGGACGACTGGGTCCACCAGTCGGGCCGCTGGACGTTGCAATCCGGCTCAAGCGCGAACGGCGCGGACTGCGCGAGCACGCGCGCCTTGCTTGAGATCGGAACGTCCCCCAGCGGCGTGCGAAACACATCGGCATTGGTGACCGAGGCGCCGCGCAGGTCCGCGTAATGGCTCGGACCCATGACGACAACGGTCGCGTAGTTGTGGCCGGGGAGAAGCCGGTAGGCATACGCCGCCACCGGACCGGAAAACGGGTAGCCCGCGTGGGGACAGATCAATGCGCGAAGTTCACCATCGATCGGGGTCGCCTTTGCGGCCGCTAGGCAGGCGTCGATCATTCGGGACAACGCCGCCGGGTCCTTGGGATAGAAGATCCCCGCAACCGCAGGCTCACGGGCTCTGACCGCGACAGCAGGGGCCGGGGTCGGCGGCGCGGCATCCGCTGCGGAGATCTGACACCAGCCGGGAGCGAGAGCGAGAAACAGGGCTCCGACAACCATCCGGAGCGAGGGACAGGCCCTGCGCGGCGGACCCGCAAAGATCGGGGTCCGGCGAGGGAGACTGGTCTTGCTCGGGAAACAAGCAAACATCCTGCGCGAGGGACAGGCTGAAGTCCGCCGCCAGGGACGGTTGAGAAGATTCATGGGGCCTCCTGGAAGAAAGGCTCCAGTCTAGCGTTTGCCGGACGCGTTCCAACAAACTTCTGCGGCTGCGCGTGGCGCAGGAATCTTTCCCAGGATCAGGTTCTGTCCAGTCCATGCCGCGGCGCCGATCCGCCGTAGCGCAGGCTTCCAGCCTGCACGAGAGGCCGGCAGGATGATTGCCTAATCTGGCTGACCCTTTCATGGTCGCGACCAAAAAATGACCTTTTCAGACGATCTTTCCGCCGTCGATTGGGCACAGTTGGCGACGGTCTTCAAACGAGCGCCGCTGGGAGAACGCGATCCGGCCGTTTTGCGGGAAGTGTTTCAGAATAGCGGGGTCCGTTGCTTCGCTTGGGATGGTGGGGAGTTGGTCGGGGCAGGTCGGGCCATCACTGATGGTGTCCGCTATGCGGTGATCTTCGATGTCGTGGTCCTTCCCGAATACCAAGGGAAAGGAATCGGAAGGCAGATCATGGTTTCGCTCATCGAACGATCAAAAGCCGCCAATGTCCTGCTGCATGCCGTTCCCGGGAAAGAGGCATTCTACCAGAAGCTCGGATTTCGGAAAATGAAGACGGCAATGGGACGCTTTGCAAATCCTGAGGCCCAGTACAAAATGGGCTACATCGAATGACAGACTTAGCCATCCGCCAAATCCAGGAAAGTGATGTTCCTTCGTTTTGTGAAGCGCTCGATTCGGTCTGTCGGGAGCGGCTGTATCTTGCGAAATTGGAGGCGCCCCCGCTTGAAAGCGTGCGGAAATTCGTCGGTTCGAATGTGCAGCATGACCTGCCTCAGTTTGTCGCAGTTGAAGACGGCGTGGTTGTCGGCTGGTGCGATGTTCTGCCGGGCGATGCCGCTTCCGGCACCGCTCATGTCAACCGGCTCGGCATGGGTGTGCGCAAAGAGTGTCGCGGCAGAAGGATCGGCCAGCGTCTGATCGAGGCGACGATCGAGAAGGCGAGGGCATTCGGGCTGGAGAAGATCGAGCTTAGCGTGTACGCGTCCAATCGGCCGGCGATCGCGCTTTACCAAAAACTGGGATTTGAGGAAGAAGGCCGGAAGAAGAGGGGCCGGTTGGTCGACGGCAGGTATGATGATGTCGTGCTCATGGCGCTGGACCTGAATGCGCCCATCGGAACGACTTGATGGCGCGGCCGGCAGGGACAGGCAGAAGACAAGGTCGGGATAGAGACGACCAGCCGGCGCAGGGACAGGCAACAGCGCGTCGGGCTCGACGGAGGCGATGCCCGTCGTGGGGACAGACTGATGTCATAATAGCGGAAAATTATTGATTGACGAAATTATCCCGGATGCCGGAATAGGCACTCATGCGAGAACCACGGATCAAAGTGGCGCCCGAGACCGGGGAGGCCACGTACCATAGCATGAGCCACGTCGTGGATCGCGAATTGCGCTTCGACGAGGTGGCAAAGGAGACATTCCGAAAGCAGCTTTGGCAGGTGGCCGACTATTGCGGTGTCGATGTGCTGACCTACTCTGTCCTTTCCAACCATTTCCACATAACTCTCCGGGTGCCGCAAACGAGGCCGGTATCCGATGCGGAACTGTTGCGCCGCTACCAGGCGCTCTATCCGCAACCGACCTGCAACCGTCCCGTTCCGATCGAAGCCATCCGGCGGCAGTTGGAAGCCGGCGGAGCGGAGGCGCAGCGCTGGCGGAAGCAGCAGCTGGCCCAGATGGGCGATCTCTCCGCCTACATGAAACTGCTCAAGCAGCGGTTCCGACCTGGTACAACCGCACCCACGGGCGGAAGGGCACGCTTTGGACCGAGCGCTTCAAGTCGCTGCTGATCGAGTCGGAGGTTCGGGCGGTGGAGACGGTGGCGGCATACATTGATCTGAACGCCGTGCGGGCTGGGCTGGTGCAAGATCCCAAGGACTACCGGTATTGCGGTTATGCTGAGGCAGTAGCTGGCGGAGAGAGTGCACGGCGTGGCCTGATGGCGGTTTCTCGGGTGGACAGCTGGGACGAAACTCAGGCCGCCTACCGGCAAATCCTCTTCGGCACGGGTGGCAAGCTCCGGGAGAACGGGGCTTCGATTACTGCGGAAACGTTGGCCCGGGTTGTGGCCGAGGGCGGCAAGTTGCCGCTGGCGACTGTACTGCGGTGTCGCCTGCGCTACTTTTGCGACGGGGCGGTGCTGGGAAGACGGGGATTTGTAGAGAGGCAAATAGCGGCCCAACAGGCACGCACCGGCCAGCGCCGAAACGTCTGCCCGCGACCGGTGCCGGGATTTGCCGACTGGGGCGAACTTGTCACCTTACGCGGTCTGCGGGGCAACGCTGTCGGGTAAGCCACTCTGGGAAGACTTTAATCCCGGGTTCGACACGCAGGATTCGCAGCTGCGATCGATTGACCGTAGCCGAGCGAAGGGAGATTTCGGGCGTGCGTCGGACGGCACACAAGCCCGCACAATCGGGCACAGAACGCGCGGGCTAGGGCGCCGCGCTGCCCAGGTGTCTGTTGAGGCGATTGGCATTCTGAATGGAAGATCGATTGCAGCAAAGGCGAGCGCCGCTGGCCCGGCCGTGCACTCCTGGAACCCGCCCAAGGGGAAAATCGCCTTTTCTCCAGATACCAACTGGGAGTTGCCTTGCCGCCGTGTAATAGCGAGCGGAGCTCTTTCTGCACACGTTAAAACTCCATAATTGAGACGCGTCCATACCCGAAGAACTATCCGGAGAAGGGACAGGTTAGCGCAATGGCGGAGTCCAACTGGAACCGACCCAATTGAAGCGCCCAGGGACAGGCTTAAAACAGCCGCTGCCAAGCGCGATGTTCGACTGGCGACGCGGCTATGATCAGCACGCCGACAACGGAGACCGCTTGGCACCGGGGTGCGGAGGGCTTCGATCAAACTCCGCACTGAAGTTGAAACGGCCCTGAATTCCGCCCCGGTGCTGTGCTTGAAGGATTTCCCCGACCCACCGGCGGTGCGGGCCGGAAAGCGTGACGGCGTCGAGTTCAGCCCGCGACACCCAGTTCAGCGTGGGGTTGGCAGCCACGCGGCGTTGTTGCGCCGGGGTGAGGTGGACGGTGTGGATCAACTCCAAGACGACGTGGTTAACCAGGCTTCGCCTTCGTCTTGCAACCAGGGGCTCGGCCTGAACGACGGCCGCGTCAAGGCCGAGATCGGCCGGCGTCGGAAGTTCGTACAGACTGGCAAGACGGCGCGCGCCAGCGCTAGTGCGGCACAGCAAGAGGCGGTCGGCCTGCTCGCACCAGATCCGGAAGACCGTCCGCCGATCGGATTTCTTCCGGGTGAAACGCGGATAGATTTCCGGATGGCGACGGGCGGCGGCGCAGAATCGGCGGACCGGGCAGGACAGACACTTGGGGTATTGCGGGCAGCAGACGAGCGCACCCAACTCCATCATCGCCTGGTTGTGGAGACCGGGATTGGCCGGCGGGAGCAGAGCCTCCGCGAGGGGTGCAAAACGCTTCAGCGCGGCGGCGCGATCGCGAAATCGCGTGGCATCGGCGGAGAGCCGGGCCAGGACCCGCGTGACATTGCCGTCGAGGCAGGCGACCGATGCGCCGAAGGCAATACTAGCGATTGCGGCGGCAGTGTAGGGTCCGATCCCGGGCAGTTCCCGCCAGGCCTCGGGTGTGCGGGGGAGGGCGGACATGGCGGTGACCGACTGTGCCACGCGGCGCAGACTGCGGGCGCGGGAGTAATATCCGAGGCCTTCCCAAAGTTTCAGCACCCGGGCCTCGGAGGCGGAGGCGAGGGCGGCAAAGTTGGGCAGGGCAGTCATCCAGCGTTCGAAATAGGGAAGGACGGTCTTGATCTGAGTTTGTTGCAGCATGAACTCCGAGACGACCGTGCGGTAGAGCGACGGCTTCTCCCGCCACGGCAGCCGCCGCCGGTGCCGGCGATACCAGGCATGGAGTGCGCGCTGGAAAGCGGCTTTTTGGGAGACGAGGCTCAGGTTGTGGGTCACGGGTTGGGCACAGAGAGCCGTGAAAGCTGAAAAAGGCCAGCCTGCGTGTGGGCTGATCAAGTGGGATGGCACTCCGGAAATCTCCGGTTGAGATACGGACCCGGACCGCGCCGGATTTGGGCAGCAATTACCTGTCCCCGGACAAGATGGCCCGGAAAGGATGTCCGGATTTTGGTGTTGGCGGATGATACCGATCTCCAGAAGAGTCCGCTGAGGACACGGGTCGAATCCCAACCACGGGTTTTGCTTTGCGCTTTTGGCGGCATTTTGCGGCGATTGCCGCCATGAAGCAACGGCCGGACATCGCGGAGGAGGCACCGAAGAAGCTGGCGACCTACTCGATCAAGCTCGACGACGCGCAACTGGAGAAACTGCGCGCGATCTGCGAAGCCCGCGGCTGGGAGCCCTTCGACGTGCCCTATGCACGCTTCGCCTTCCGCAAGCCGGACGTGAACGTAACCGCCTACGACAAGCGGAAGATCGTGGTGGTTGCGGGCAAGGGCACGGAGGAGTTTGTGCTCAACACGCTGGAGACCGAGGTGACCGGCACTCCGCGGCTGGGCTATGACGAAGTGTTGCACCCGGAGCGTTTCGAACCCCACGCGGGCCTCGACGAGAGCGGCAAGGGAGATTTCTTCGGCCCGGTTGTCGCCGCCACGGTCGTGGCCGACAAGCCGGCGATCGACGCCTGGATCAAGGCGGGCGTCAAGGATAGCAAGCGCCTGGCCGACACGCAGATTCTCAAGCTCGACGAACTGATCCGGAAGACCCCGGGAGCCGTGGTAAAGACGTGTTACTGCGGCATGCCGAAATACAACGAGCTGATGATGCGTCCGGGCGCCAACCTCAATCGGTTGCTCGCCTGGCAGCACGCCACGGCGCTCGACCAGGCGCTCAACGAGAAATGGGTGCCGTGGGGCCTGCTCGACCAGTTTTCGGAACAACCGCTGACGCAGCGCGAACTGGCGAGAAAAAACGTTCGAAATTTCGAACTCAAGATGCGGCCACGGGCCGAGGAAGATCCGGTGGTCGCAGCAGCCTCGGTCGTGGCCCGCGCCGAATATGTGCGGGTGATGAAGAAGCTCTCCCAGCGCTTTGGCACACCGCTGCAAAAGGGCGCCAGCGCGAAGGTCAAGGAGCAGGGGACGCAGATCATCGAGAAGTTTGGCGCTGCCGCGCTGGGCGATTTTGCCAAGCTACACTTCCGCACCGCCTACGAGGTTGTCGCCGGCGCGGGCAAGCTCGGCGAGGTGCCGCTGCCAGAGCCGAAGGAGCGGGTGGAATGGAAGCGATGAAGAACTTGTTGGGGTGGTTTACAATGAGAATGGTTCTGTGGTGCAGGTGGTGTCATGGAGACGCGCCGCCCTTGTCGCGTCATCGAGGGGCGTACGCGACGAGGGCGGCGCGTCTCCATGGAATCTCGGGGCTGGTTCCTAACAAGTGAGAGACTGAAGATGCCCAAACGCCGCCAGCTTCGCGCCTTCGACCTCAATCAGCTGGGGGAGTTTTCCGAATTGATCGGCGTGGATGAAGCCGGCCGAGGGGCATTGGCTGGCCCGGTTGTCGCCGGAGCAGTGCTCGTGACGAAGGAGTTTCTAGAAGGACACTGGGCGATGAGCCGCGGCGGTCACGTCAACGATTCGAAACAGCTTACGGCGGAACAGCGCGACGACGTATTCGCCGACATTGAGCGGTTGGTGCGTGAGGGACAGGTACGAGCAACGGTGGGCGTGGCGTCGGTCGCCGAGATCGAACAGGCCAACATTCTGGGCGCGACCAAGCTGGCGATGCGCCGGGCGCTGGAGGGCGTCTATCCGGCGGCCGCCTTCGCCAAGCCGACCGAGCCTGATCTTTTTTCCAGTGGCGAGGAGTTGCGGGCTTTCCAGTCCCACGCTTCGTGCCGGATTCTTATCGACGGACTGCCTCTGCGCGGATTTGTCTATCCGCATACGGGCCTGGTGCGGGGGGACGCCCGCTCGTTTTGCGTGGCCATGGCCTCCATCGTCGCGAAGGTCACGCGCGACCGGATGATGGAACGATTGGACGCGACGCATCCCGGTTACGGCTTTGCCCAGCACAAGGGCTATGGCACCGACGAACACCGCGATGCCGTACTCCGCCTCGGCCGGTGCCCGGAGCACCGCACGCTCTTTTTGCGCAAGGTAATGCTGGGCCGGGCCGATCCCGCCCAACTGGAACTGTTCGACTAGCGAGGCGCCGCCTCAGACCGGGTTTGAGTCTTGATGTGACGAGAAGTCCGGCGGGGACCGGCGCGCGTCTCAAAAACCCGATCTTGCCTCTGGCGTGATATTCGTGCGGATTCCCTTGTGGGAAATTTAACCTTGAGAACGACACGATGGCCGGCCGGAAACACAGCTCACTCGATCGCGTGCTCGGAAGGCTCGACACGCTGGACTCGGTCAATCTCGCGAATCTCGCGCAGCGCCTGGCGCGCGAACGCGGGCAGTTTGAAGCGATCTTCAATACGATTCACGAGGGCATCCTGGTCATCAGTGCCGACGGGGTGATCGAATACGCCAACGCCGCCGCCAGCCAGTTGTTTGGGATTAGCGAAACCGAGCTCGCCGGCGCGACGCTCTGGCGGCTGGTGCCGGGGCTGCACCCCTCGCTGGAGGCTTCGCTGCCCGGCGGAGGCGCAGTGCCGATTGTGGCGCGGGAAATCGAGCTGAGCTACCCGCAACCGCGGATCATCCAGCTTTACATCACGCCGTTTCAGATCGACGGCAACCGGGAGAAGTCGCGGCGTTTCACGGTTATCCTGACCGATGTCACCCGCGAGAGGCAGACGACGGAACGGCTGATCGAGGATGAAAAGACGTCATCGATCCTCCTGCTGGCGGCCGGGGTGGCGCACGAACTCGGCAACCCGCTCAATTCGCTGACCATTCATCTCCAGCTTATCGCGCGCAAGCTGAAGAAGCTGAAGGCGGGGCGCGAGGGCGAATCGCTCGCGGAGTCCATCGCGGTTTGCCAGGACGAGGTGAAGCGCCTCGATGGCATTATCACTCATTTTCTTGAGGCCATCCGACCCCAGCCGCCCGACCTCGCAGACACAAACGTGGTCAACGTGCTTGACGAGGTGTTGCGTTTCCAGGCGGGCGAATTGCGGAACCGGCGGATCAAGGTCGAAGCCGAGACGCAGGCGGACCTGCCGGTGATCCTGGCCGACCGCAACCAGCTGAAGCAGGTGTTTTTCAATCTGATCAGCAACGCGATTGAGGCGATGGAGCCGGGGGGACGGCTGAAGATCCGTTCGCGCGCCGACGACGACTCGGTGTACCTGATGTTTGGCGACTCGGGGGTGGGAATCAACCAGGAGGACCTGACGCGCCTGTTCCAGCCCTATTTCACGACGAAGGCCGGCGGCCACGGGTTGGGACTGATGCTGATCCAACGCATCATGCGCGCTCACGGGGGCCAGGTCGGGATCGACAGCAAGGAAGGTGTCGGGACCGTCGTGACCCTGACATTTCCCCAGAAGAACCGGCGTGTCCGGATGCTTGAGAGCGGCGAGGACCGCGCGGCAACGCATCAAGGCGACGAGCCGCCAGGTTCGCAGTAACAAGGCCGGATGGCGCCATGAAGCGCCCCGGTCAGCGATCCTTGGATTTCGACGCGGACTCGCCGCCGCCGGATCGGGAGACAGACTGCGTTGCCGGGGCGGAAAACGATTGGGGAGCCGGGGCAACGGAATGCGCTGGCGAGGGAACGCTTGGAGGAGGAGGAGAATACTGCCGCTGGGGTGGTGGATCCGCACGCGGTGGCGCCGCCGGTTCCTGGCGCACGCTGGGACGTTCACCCTCGCGGCCGGTGTGTGGTGGATCCGCACGCGGTGGCGCCGCCGGGGGAGCAGCGTGACTGCGGTTGGCGTCTCCGGTTTCACGTACCGGGGCGGATGCAGGATGGGTGGCGCGTTGTGGCTGGAACTGCTCCCGCGGTGGCACAACGGCGGCCGGTGGCTGGGCCGTCATTTCCCGGCGAGGCGATGCGGCCTCGGGCGGCGGACGACGATCCGTGCCGGAGGGGCGCCCAGTCGGCGGCCGGGCGACTTGGATCGGTGCTGAACGATTGCTGGGGACAGGCTGAATCTGACGCGGGCTTGGCCCTGGAGGTCTGCCGGTACTGGCACCTGGGTTCTCTGGGTGGACCGCGCCACCGTCCCGCGGCCGCAATGAGCTGTTTCCGGGAAGGCCGGAATTGCCGGAACGGATCGGCGGGACTGTCGGCGACGAATGATCACGGCCTGACTGCGCGCGATTGTTGCGGGACGGAGCCACAGGAGGTCGATGACCGGTGCCGCCATACCACGACGGCCCGTCGGTCCGAAAGTGAGTCCACCGCGATGGACGGTGATCTGGATGCGGGCGAGACTCCCGGGGCGGGCGATAAACCGTCGGCGGAAAATGCCGGCGATGATGTTCAAATCCTAGCCAGGGGCCGAAATAATAAACACTCGGGAAGAGGCAGTATGGGCCGTAAGCATAGCTATATTCATCGCCGTAAGACCATGGGTCGAAGGAAACATCGTCATCGGGAGGCGGCGGAACCGCGGTTGCATACGCGGGCGGTGGACCGGCGGTGGCACCACCGCCGCCATAGCATGGGGAGACATCCACGATTGCGAAACTGGTTCGGGGTGCGTTCCAGGCGATCTTGATCTGAAAAATGACATCCGCCCTCGCGGGATCATCAACCAGGGTTTGGTTGCCCCGCACGTAACCTTGGTCGAGGAGGAACTGGACGAGCGAGTCCTCAACTTGCTCCAATTCGGTCTGCGAGAGGATCCCCTGATTGTCCGTGGCAACGACCGCATATGTGCGGGCTTGCAATTGCACCGGCCTCACCGGCATCGGGCCTTGGGAGACCGACGCGCAGCCTGGGCAGAGGAAGGCGAGGGCGATCGCGATCAGCGTCCAAGACAGAAGGCGGAGTGTTTTCATGGCCGGCGGCGAAGATTAACTGAAAGAGAGACGGGGCTACGATCTTTCTTGCGTGGTTCGTGCCAGGATGGCGGCTGACGACTTAAGTCATGATATTCTAGGTAATTGCGAATTCTTACTAGATGATCTCCAGTCGCTATTCCGGTCGGATTTGGGCTAGGCAACCAACATAGTGGTCGGGGCGACGAACTACTTGGGTCCAGACAACCACCGTGCCGTTTCGTCTCATTTCCCGTGTTGACGATGTCGACAGCCCGGGCGTCAATGGCAGCATGGTGCCAAGCGTCCTGATCATCGATGACGAGAAGCATACCCGCGAGGGTCTGCAGCAGGCGTTGGAGGAACATTACGATGTTTCGGTGGCGGCCAGCGCCGACGAGGCATTCAACCTGATGGAGGCGCAGGAGCACGATGTGATTATCACCGACCTGCGTATGCCGGGCAAATCGGGCCTCAAGGTCATCGACAAGGCGCTGTCGCTGCCTGCCAGACCGGTCGTGATCATGATGACGGCCTACGGGAACATCGAGACTGCCGTCGAGGCGATGAAGCGCGGGGCATTCGATTTTCTGACCAAGCCGGTCAACCTGGAGAAGCTGGAAATTCTGATCCAGCGGGCGTTGAAGACGAAGACGCTCGAGGTCGAGGTGCAGCAGCTGCACGAGCGGCTCGACGACCGCTTCAGTTTCGAGGGAATCGTGGGCCATTCGGAGAAGCTCCGCGAGGTGATCGAGCGCGTGAAGCTCGTGGCCCCTTCGCGGGCGACCATTCTGATCGAGGGCGAAACCGGCTCCGGCAAGGAGTTGATCGCCCAGGCCATCCACCAGGCGAGTCCGCGGGCCAGGGCGCCGTTTGTGGCGGTGCATTGCGCCGCGCTGCCGCCGACCTTGTTGGAGAGCGAGCTGTTCGGCCACGAGCGCGGTGCCTTCACCGGCGCCACCGAGCGGCGCATCGGCCGTTTCGAGGCGGCGGACACGGGAACGTTGTTTTTGGATGAGATCAGCGAGATTTCCCTGGCGACCCAGGTCAAGCTGCTCCGATTTCTCGAGACCCGGGCGGTCGAACGCATTGGGAGCATGAAACTCATCCAGCTCGATGTGCGGCTGGTAGCGGCGACCAACAGGAATCTGGAACTGATGGTGAAGGACGGCACCTTTCGCGAAGACCTGTTCTTCCGGTTGAACGTCGTGCGGATCACCATGCCGCCGTTGCGTGCGCGGCCCGAGGACGTGCCGTTGCTGCTCGATCATTACGTCAGGTTGTTCAGCGAGGAAAACGGAGTGCCGCCCCTGACGATCGAACCGGGCGCGATGAAGCACCTGCAGGCCTATGCGTGGCCCGGCAATGTGCGCGAGGTGCGGAATTTCGTGGAGAACGCGGTGGTGCTGCGGCGCGGCGGAAAGGTGACCGAGTTTGATCTTGAACCGAAGTTTCGCGGCGAGGCCGCCCCGCCCGTTGCGGGCACTCCGTTTGCGACCCTGCCGGCGGCCCCCGTCAATCCGCTGTCGGTCGAGGAAAACGAGAAGCGTTTGTTGCGCGAATCGCTGGTCAAGGCGCGCGGCAACCGCACCCGGGCCGCGGAATTGATGGGCATCAGCCGGCGAACGCTCCACCGTAAACTTGCCCAGTGGCCGGAACTTGACGTCACGGACCGCTGACCCGGATGTTTGGCTCTGAAAATGGACTTGGATCGCAGATTGTGTACTGGAGACGCGATGCCGTCGCTGCATTTCCGAGGGACCTGCGCGACAAGGGTGTTGCGTCTCGATGAAGAATTCGGACCGGTTCGATGAGTTTTCCCCGTTCAGCGCAGGAGTGGGTTCATTGGATTGAGATCGGCGCCGGCGCGCGGCCAATCTGGCGGGCGGCCGCGCTGGTCGGACTGCTGGCGCTTTCGCTCGCGGTTGCCAACAAGCAGTTCCACGGACCGGCCCACGAAATGACGCTGTTGCAGGCGGATGTGGGGCGGCAACTGGCGGCGGGCCGCGGCTTTACCACGCTGGTGACTTATCCCCAGACCGTGGCAGTGATGGAGGCGCGCCACGGCGTGCAGGCGGCCAACACTGAGTTCTATCCCGAGCTCTACCATGCGCCTCTCTACTCGCTGGTCATTGGCGGCGCGCTGCGGGTGCTTCCGGTGGCGTGGAGGGAAGCGCTGTTTGCGTCGCCGCCAACGCCCCCGGACGGGTTCGGCGCCGACTATTTCCTGCTCGCCCTGAATCTGTTGCTGTTCTGGCTCGCCGCGTGGCAGACCTTTCTGCTGGGGCGTCAGTTGTTCGATGACCGGGTGGGGTGGGTTGCCATGCTTGCCCTGGTGCTCTCGGTTGGCGTGTGGAACCAGGTTGTGTTGGTCAACGGCCTGCCCCTGCTCATGGTCCTCGTGCTGGCTGCGTTTCATTTGTTGGCCGCAGTTGAGTCGTCGTTAGGTCTGGAGGACACGGAGCCGGTTCAACCCGGGTGGGGTGGTTGGTGGCGCCTGTTGGCCCTCGGTGGCGCAGGCGGATTGTTGTTCCTGGCGGAGTACTCGGCGGGTTTGCTGCTGCTCGTGGCAATGGGCTATCTCGCCTGGCGCCTCCGCGGTCGCACGCGCTGGATCGCGTTGACGGTCGTGCTGGCGGGGTTCGCGCTTCCGGCGGCGCCCTGGGCCGTGCGGAACATTGTCCTCACCGGCAATCCGGTCGGCCTCGCCTGGCAGGATGTGGCGCTGAAGGCAGGAGATTCCACCGCGGAACCAGCGGTGCAGCGCACGCTGTTCTCGACCGAGCCGCCGAAGCTCGATGTGAACAAACTCGGCAACAAAGGGCTGACCGGCGTGCAGCTGAACGTGAAGGACCGCCTGTGGTCGGGTGGCGGGTATTTCGTAGTCGCCTTCTTTGTCGCGGGCTGGCTCTACCAGTTCCGCGGATCGACGGCCAACCGGATGCGCTGGGTTTTCACCGCCGTTCTGTTCGTGGTGATTGTGGGCCAGTCGTTTCTCGGATCCGGCGAGAGCCAGCGTCTGCCGGTCTATTATCTGTTGCCGCCGCTGCTCGTTTTTGGCGTGGGTTTCTTCTTTATACTGGTGGAAAGCAATGCGGCGCTGGGCACTTACGGCCATCTGGTGGCTGCGTTATTGTTGACGCTGCAGGCGGCGCCCCTGGTGCACGATATACTGGAACCGCGCGGCCTCCACTTCCATTATCCCCCCTACTATCCTGCCTTGTTCATGCGTCTTCACACTGAAATGGACCGGCGCGGCGGGTCGCAGCTGGCTGATGTCATGGCGGACGTACCGGCTGGGTTTGCCTGGTATGGGCGGCAACGGGTCTGGGCGCAGCCAGACGGCATCAAGGATTTCTATCTCATCACGGTCGAAAGGCCGATCAGTTTGCTCGTGTTTACTCCGGCGACGCTGGACCGGCCGTTCTTCGGCCAGCTCGCCGTCAACGGGATCACGGCTGAGGCCCCTTCCCAGAAGTACCAGGGATGGGGTCCGGTCTATGCCGGGTTGGTCACCGGCCGGATGCCGCCGGAATTCCCCTTTCGACCCCAGAAGATAGCCGACAATCTCATCATTCTGCTGAATCCCGCGATTGCACCCTGGCACTGAAAGCGATTGCGTTGCCGTAACCTCCCTGTTTTGTTCCCGCGATCTCCGGAACCTATGAAACCAAAGAACCTGTGGAAAATCGGATTCTTGCTTCTTCCTGTGGTGGGCCGGGCGGTTTATGCGCCAATTCCCGAGCAGGAGCAGGGGCGGGCGTTGGTGGTGACGGTCCAGGCGAGCGCCTATTACGACAGCAATATCTTCGGGGCCGCCGGCAATGTGATCGACAGCATGGTTTATTCCCTGGCGCCAAGGATTGCGTTCAATGCGTCGGCGGACAGCCAGACATTCTTCTCCGCCTCGTATCAGCCGAGGCTGGATTATTTTGAGAACCGGCCGACGCAGAAATCGCTCTTGAGCCACGAGGTGGCCGTCCGATTGGCGCGCGCGTTTTCCGATGCCACCAGCATCGACCTGAACGATTCGTTCAATATTGAGAAGAATCCGGAGTCGGCGCTGAATGGCGTCCCGCTGAACACCGACCAGTCCTATACCGAAAACGAATTCGAGGGCCGCCTCAAGACGGGGCTCGGGCCAAAGACGGGTTTGGTGTTCAAGTATCGCAATACCTACTACGATTACAATGACCACAAGCTCGGCCAGGAACTCGATCGCATGGAGCACTTGCTCGGGCTGGAGGCGAACTACAAGCTGGTGCCCGAGGCCTCCCTGGTCGGCGAATATCGGTACCAGATCATCAACTACCGGGACCAGAGCAGCACGAAGGACAAGCGGTCGAATTTCCTGCTCACCGGGCTCGACTACGCACTGGGAAAACAGCTGACGTTTTCGACGCGGGTCGGCGCGGAGGATCGCCAGCGGACGGGGGAAACCAGCACCACGGCACCCTACGCCGAAGTGACGTTGCACTATGATTTCGCCGACCAATCATTTGTCTCCGCCGGATATACCTATTCGCTGCAGGAGACCGATGACCCGGTGCATTTCACCGACTCGAAGGTGAATCAGTACTTTGTGAATTTGCAGTATGCCTTTAGCGCCTCGGTCCTCGGTTCGACCTCCCTTACGGAATTGCCGTCGATCCTGCTGGGGACGCCGGGGAATGCTGATGTTCACGAAAAGACCACCCGCCTGGGGTTTGCGCTTACCTATATGGTGAACAAGAACTCGACGGTGAGCGCGACGTACGACTACGACCTGGTCGGGTCGGGCCTGGCGAGCCGCGATCAACTGCGGTCGCGCGTGGGCGTGAATTGTCGCCTCTATTTCTGACGGCCGCCGGCTGGGAATTGGAAGGGGGGGCGAGATCTTGAGCGCTTGCCCTAACCCGGGCGCCCGCCGTCCCGGTCCGCAAACCGGGGGGCGGGCGGAGTCTGATTCCCATCCTCGGTACGGGCTGCGCGGTGAATTGGCTTGCTGGGCGGCGCCCCCCATTTTCCACTGAGCGCTCCGCATGCCTCTCCTGCCCGCTACCAAGGATAGCGCCCCGTTTGCCGACTTTCTGAGCATCTTGTGGACTCGGAAGACGCTGGTGTTTCTGATCACCGGACTGGTGGTGCTGACGACCCTGGCCATCACGGTCATGCTGCCGCGCTGGTATCTGTTGACGGCTGAAATCCGGGTGGAAAAGCCGGAGGGCGAGGTGAAGCTGTTTCAGGCCCAGAGCAACGCCTACTACGATCCGTACTTCATTCAGGATCAGCTCAACACGATCCAGTCGGATGTCATTCTCAAACCGGTCATCGACCACCTCGGCCTCAACGAGGTGTTGGGGCGCCAGCTCAACAACGGCGAGCCGCTGCGCACAAATCTGACGCAGGCATTCCTCCTCGACAAGATGCTGCGCGTGGAATCGCGCCGGAGTTCTTCGATCATCGAGATCGGGGTCTTTGCCCGGGAGCCGGTGCTGGCGGCGCGCATCGCCAACGAGATAGCGCGGGTCTATTCCGAAAACCGCATTGCCTTCGCCACCTCCGGTCAGCGCGAGGGGCTCGAGGAACTCCAGCGCCAGCTTTCGGCGCAGGAGGAGGCGGTTTCAAAACAGCGGGATCTGGTGGAGAAGTTGCGCAAGGATCTGAACATCTCCGGCGTCGATCTGAACGCCCGGTATTCCGACATGGAGATCGACCGGCTGCGCCAGATGCAGAATTCGCTGATTGCCCTGCGGGTGGACACGATTGGACGGAAGACGCGGTGGGAGCGCTTCAAGAGCATCCCGTTCGACGAGCGCCTCATGCCTGGTGAACTCCGAGTTGATCCAGGATGCGAACATCCAGAATCTGCTGCAGGCCTACCTCATGGCGGACCAGACGGTTACCCGCCTCAAGTCCCGCCTGGGCGCGGCCCATCCCGACCTCGTGGCGGCGGTGGAAAACCGCGCCAAGATCCGGGAACAGCTCGATGGTTTGTTGAAAGGCTACGAACAGGCGCTGGAGATCTCGTATAAGGAGGCGGGGGCGCGGGTGGCCGAGCTGGAAGACCAGCTGGCGAAGGCCAAGGTGGATCAGATCCTGTCGGCGCGGGAGCGGATGCGGCCGTTTGAGGAGGCGGCGCAGAAGCTCGACGACGAGACGCGCATGTTCACGACGCTCAAGCTGACGCTCCGCCAGCGGGAGATCGATTTCCAGGTGCCCAAGCGCACGATCGAGATTCTCAACACCGCCGAGCCTGCCCTGCGGCCGAGCAGACCGATCATTGACGCTGAACCTGCTGCTCGCCGTTGGTTTCGGTCTGCTGCTCGGAGTCGGACTCTCCGTGGCGTTGGAGTATTTTGACACCAGTTTCCGCAATGTGTCCGACGTTGAGGGCCGCCTGCAGCTTCCCGTCATGTGCGTGATCCCGGTCAGCCGGCATCCGGGCCGGCTGGATCCGGACGATCCGTCGGAGGCCGAGCCGTTCCGGGTGTTGCAGACGAACATCAATCTGGCGCTCGTCGCCGGCCGGCCCAGCAGTCTGGTGCTGTTGTCCGCCGGGCCGGGCGAGGGCAAGTCAACCGTGGCGCATCAGCTGGCGTATTCGATGGCGGCCGCGGGCGAGCGGGTGCTGCTGGTCGACTCCGATGTGCGGCGCCCGACCCAACACCGGCTGTTTGGGCAGTCGCGCGCGCCGGGTTTTGTCAACGTGCTCCTCAACCGCGCCAAGGTGGAGGATGTTATCCGGCGCAGCGTCTGCCCGGGGCTCGATTTTCTGGCCAGCGGCGAGGGCGCGGGTTTCTCCCTGAGCATGCTCTATGCGAACCGGCTTCGCGAGTTTCTCGCCCAATGGAAGACCAACTACGACCGGGTGGTGCTGGATTCACCGCCGATCATCGGGGTGAGCGACGCCTCGGTTCTGACCAGCCTGGTCAACGGCGCGGTGTTGCTCATCCAATACCGTCGCAATCCACAGAGCATGGTGCTGCGGGCGCGGCAAATCATCGACGGCCTGAAGACGCCGATCCTTGGGGTGGTCCTCAGCCAGGTGCCGCAAGGAACGGGTGACGACTACTCGTATTACACGAAGAACTACGCCTACTACGGGGACTCGCACCGCCCGCGGCGCAAGCCTTCGTCATCCGGGCCGGCGGCGCCGGCCCACCGGGGGGAGCGCATCGCACTGCGCGAGCCGGATCCGGACGGCGGACGACACTGACCCGGCGCCCGGTCCGGGGGACAGGTCAACCAATCGTTGACCGGTTCCGCTGCGGGCTGCCCCGGGGGCGGAGGCTGGCGGGCAGTCAAAATGTCAACTAATAGATGACATGTTGGCGTGCGATCCACCGGACTCCGTTCAGCCGCCGCCGGCCGATTTCGCCACCGGGACGTCCCGGGCAAGGCGGCGGGCCAGTTCGATGACGCGTTCACCCGCTGGCGCCACCGCCTGTTCGATCGCGGGAGTCATCTTCGTGCCCAGCGTGTGCGGATCAGCGACCTCGACGGCAATGATGCGCACCTCCCGGGGCATGGCCAGGCCGAGCATCTTCCCCAGGGCCAGGGTTTCGCCGATGCCAAGGAAATGGGGTGCCGTGGTCAGAACGCGGGAAAGGTCAACGGAGTCAATTTCGCGGATGCTTCCGGGCGGAGCCTCCCCGGTCTGGACGGAATCCACCAGGACGAGGCCTTCGCGGTCGACGATCTCGTCGAGCAGCGCCAATCCCATTTCGGTGGTGGTCCTGACCTCGATGTCCTGCTCGACGGCGAGGATTCCGCGCACGGACTCGACGATGCGCAATCCGACCGCGTCGTCAGTCAGGATGTCGTTGCCCAGACCGAGGACCAGGATTTTGGGAACCGGGGACGACATGAGGCGGGGCCAGGCGACGGCACGTGGGATTGCCTAGCGGTGCCCGCTCGCGGAGGCGGCGAAGACGGTGACGAGCGGCGATGCGCGGGTCGGACCGAAGAGCGGGGCAACATCGAAACGGGTGCGGCGGCTGGGCTTCCACGTGCTGCTGGGGTCGAGATCGAGATTGTTTTCGTCCGCGATCTGAAAGCGGTGGGACAACACCAGTTCGAACTCCTGGGTGAAATCGTTGTCGGTCTGCCCCGCGGGAGGTTCTTGACCAAATCCAGGGAGGCTGGTCGCAGTCACGACCAGCACCAAACCATCCAGACTCAGGGGGGCACAAGACGTCACGGGCCCAGAATCAGTGCGGGAGCAACGAGAAGACGTCCAGCCAGAAGGCGCGTGGATTCCTCGTGGAGCATGGGCGATGCGAACACCGGGGCGGTTGCTTCGCGCCGCCGCCAGCCTTGAAAAGCGCCTCGATCCGCCGCAGGTCGAACTCGGCCTTGGCGAAGGCTGGTTTCGGGTTGCGCCGGTTCGCCGGCGCGGAGAACGTTACCCCGATTCGTTGCTTTCACGTCGGAGTTTCCCATGCCCATCATCCCCATCACCCGGCTTGGCGAATGCCGGTTTGTGTCGCCCGTCGCCACTGGAATCACTGAAGGCGTCTACGTGCCGGCCGACATTCGCTGGAAGGAGAACCGGCCGCCGGCCGAGCTGATGCTCTTTGAACAGGCCGGCCCGCGCGCGAAGCTGTTCTTCGATCCGGCAAAGACGTGCGCCGGCATTGTCACCTGCGGCGGACTGTCGCCGGGGATCAACAATGTCATCCGTTCGCTCTCTCTGCAGCTCTACCACGGGTACGGGGTGAGGAAGGTGCTGGGGTTCCGCGGCGGCTACCTCGGGCTGGATCCCGCGCGGGGCGAGGAACCGTTGGAGCTGACGCTCGATGTCGTCGAGAACATCCACAAGCACGGGGGCACGATCCTCAACACGTCGCGCGGGCCGGTCGACACCATCCTGGCCGTGGACAACCTGATCCAGCGCGGGGTGAACCTGCTCTTCACCATCGGCGGCGACGGCACGCAGCGGGGCAGCCACGAACTGTTCAAGGAGGCGCATCGGCGGGGCCACGCCCTCAGCGTGGTGGGGGTGCCGAAGACGATCGACAACGACGTGCCGTTCGTGTCGCGGACTTTTGGCTACCCAACCGCCCTGGAACAGGCGTGCGTGGTCATCGACCGCGCGCACACGGAGGCGCACTGCGTCCAGAACGGCGTCTCGGTCGTGAAGCTCATGGGACGCGACGCCGGTTTCATCGCGGTGGGGGCGACGCTGGCCAGCCAGGACGTGAACTTCTGCCTCATCCCCGAGGTGCCGTTCGTGCTCGACGGGCCGAACGGGCTGCTCAGCGCCCTGAAGCAGCGCGTCCTGGCGCGCTCCCACGCCGTGATCGTGGTGGCGGAAGGGGCCGGCCAGAACCTGATGGCAGACGCGGCCGGCCGCGACGCCTCCGGCAACGCGAAGCTCAAGGACATCGGGGTGTTCCTGCGCGACCGGATCGAGGCCTATTTCAAGGCCGAGGGCGTGCCGGCCGTGATGCGCTACATTGATCCAAGTTATCTCGTCCGCAGCTGCCCCGCCAACCCGGAGGACGCAATCCAGTGCGACCTGTTTGCCCGGCACGCCGTCCACGCCGCGATGAGCGGCCGCACGGGGCTCGTGATCGGGTTGATCAATGACCAGTTCGTCCATGTGCCGATTGAACTGCTTGGATCGCAGAAGAAGCGGGTCGATCCCGCCGGACCGCAATGGCACTCGGTGCTCGCCTGCACCGGCCAGACCACGTGGACCGGCGGCTGAAGGCTCGAATTGTTCCCCGCCCCGACCGAGCCGGCCTACTTGTTGAAGCGGAAATTCACCAGGTCGTAGTCCTGGACGACGTACTGTTTCGTTTCGAGACGGAGCTTGTTGGCGTGCTTGGCCTGCGTCTCGCCTCCGGCGGCGATGCAGTCGGCAAAACTGATGATCTCTGCGCGGATGAAACCTTTCTGGATATCGGTGTGAATGGCCCCCGCGGCCTCCTGGGCGGTGGCGCCCTTCTTGATGAGCCAGGCGCGGTTCTCCGGTCCGCCGACAGTTAGATAGCTGATGTAACCGCTTTCGGCCAGCACCCGGACGAGAAACTCGTCGAACGCCGCCAGTTCAGCCGGGCCGGCCGTCACGACCGGTTTTGAGGTCAGGAACGCATGCGCCGCGACTGCCTGCAGTTCGGCAGGAGTCAACCCGGCGGCCGAGACCAGTTGTTCGCGCTCCAGCGCCGCCTTGATCTTTTCGAGGACGGACTTCTCCGGTTCCTGGGGGACGCGCTCCAGCCGGTTCTCGACAAATTCGAGATCCCTCAGAATGGCGTCCAGCCGGCCGGAATCCGATGCCGCAATCGCATCGGCGGTGACAACCTCCTCCTCGCCGGCGATGTCGAGTTGGACGTACGTCTTCTTCTTTGCGTCGACCAGCTTGTGGATCTGGTCGAGCCGGGCGTCCTTGACGTTGTGTTTTCCGAGCGGAATGCCGGTGATGCCGAAAAGGGATACTTTCATCGAGGTCCGGCAGTGTTGGAGAGACTGCGCCGGGAGGGAAGACGAAATCGCGGGCGAGGCACGCCGCACTCCGCCGGGGGATGATTCAGAAGAATCTCGATTAAAGGACGCAAAGCCGCCAATAAACTGCCGGCATGGAGCTCAATGCAAAACTCTCCGCCTTCTGGGGGCGGCGCAGCATCCGGGTCTATTCAAGCCGGTCGGTGCCGGATGAGATGGTCGGCGATCTGTTGCACGCCGCCATGGCGGCGCCATCAGCGGCCGGCGGCCCGTGGCGGTTCATCGTGGTCCGGGATCCGGACATGTTGCGGCGCATCGCGGCAGCCCTGCCCCACGGTCGGATGCTTTCCAGTGCGGCGGCTGGCATCGTCGTCTGCGGCGATCAGGCGGCGGCGCACGACCGGCAGCTGAGTTACCTGCTGCAGGACTGCGCCGCGGCCACTGAAAACCTGCTGCTTGCCGCCCACCTGCTCGGATTGGGCGCGTGCTGGCTGGGGGTCCATCCCCGCGAATCGCGCCTTGCGGCGCTGCGTACGCTGCTCAGCATCCCGCTGGCGGTTGTCCCGGTAAACGTTGTTGCGCTGGGCTACGCGGCCGAACGCAAGGAACCACGCACGCGCTTCCGGTCCGAATACGTCCACCGCGACCAGTGGTGACCGCCAGGAGCCTGTCGGGCTTTGCCCTCCAGGCTCTCAAACAAACGGCGGCATTTCCTTCGATTCCGCGGGAAGTCGTGAGCTGTGGCGTGGGGCTTGCGTCAGAGATGAATGCCCGCCTGTCATCTGACCGCAGACCGCGAAACCCCAGTGCTGCTGCCGCCCGATCCACGCGACTGGTCTGGACCGTGAGCGGAAGCGAACGGGTGCCGCGCAGCGCGGGCGACGAGGCAATCTATCTTGACGCCGCGTAGTCGATTCCGGCTTGAACCTCGGCGATGGCCTGGTTCACGAGCTCGATCGCTCTGGCGCGATGGCCGCCCTTGTTGGGCGCGGCGCTCTCCAGTTCCGCCCTGGCCGAGTGCAGATGGCTGAGCGCTGCTTCCATGTGAGGTTGGCTGACGGCTGTGACACACCCAAGCAAGAAGAGTGCCGCGAGTCCGGGAACCAAGAGGCACGCCGTCCGCCAGGACCGGTTCCGGTCGGATGAATGCATGGCCGGAACCTGTTAGCGGGCGACTTCGATCCCAGCCTCGACTTCGGCGATGGCATCGTTGACCAGAGCGATCGCCTTGACGCGATGGCCGCCCTTGTCAGCTTCCGCCGTCTTGAGTTCAGCCCTTGCAGCCCGGAGTTCATCCAGGGCGGCGTGCATGTGCGGCTGGGCTCCAGCGGCTCGGCCGACGAGATATCCACCGGACAGTGCGGCGGCGCAAACGAGCGCCAGGATGATTGTTCTGCGATTGAGGTTCCTGTGTGTCTTGCTGAGCATGGTGATTTTCTCCTTCTTCTTGGTGATGCGAATGGCGCTCGACGCTGACCGTCAGACCGCTAAACGGTCACGGGTTCATGGTTGCTGGGTGTCCCGGTCGGAGCCGCGGGGACCGGCAATACCAGAACTGGTAATGCGCAGAGGACCGCAACTGACAAGATCGGTGGCGCCGAATGATCCGTTTCCAGTGGAAATGTGACAATTCATGGACGGACGACGACAAGCGCGTTGAGTGAGGATCGGACTGGCGGCCCCATTCTTTAGCGCACCAACGCCGAATTTAACAGAAAATAGTGCAGGGTGTTTTCAATGCGGTGGATGGATGTGCCGATCTTGGGCTGGTTTCCCATTGAACCCACAGCGCGCTATTGCCAGTAGATTCCAGCATGGCCGACGACGACCCAATCCGGCAGGAAGAGCTCGACAATCTTCCAACGCTGCCCGGGCTTGGCGCGGGGCAGGTGTTGTTCGGGCGTTATGTGCTCGAATCGGAGTTGGGAGCGGGCGGCATGGGGGTGGTCTGGAAAGCGCGGGACGCGGAGCTCGACGAACCGGTGGCGCTGAAGTTTTTGCCCGAAGTCGTGGCGTGCGACGAGGAGGCCGTTGACGAGCTGAAGGATGAGACGCGCTGCGCCCGGCGACTGACTCATCCCAACATCGTGCGGGTCCACCAGTTTGAGCACGCCGGCGCCGTCGCGGCGATCTCAATGGAGCTGGTCGACGGGATGACGCTGAAGAAGCTGCGTTTGGAGCAGCCGGGCAAGGTCCTCGCCGTCGGCACGCTCGCACCGCTGGTGGACCAGTTGTGCGCGGCCCTGGACTATGCCCACGGGCAGGCGAACATCGTCCACCGTGACATCAAGCCGGCCAACATCCTCGTCACCCGGGATGACGTGGTGAAAGTGACGGATTTTGGCATTGCGCGAAGTCTGGCGGACAACTCCACCCGGCTGACGGGCAAAAGCGGGGGCGCGAGCGGGACGATCCTCTACATGAGTCCGCAACAGCTGCGCGGCGGCAAGCCGAGGGCCACCGACGACCTGTACTCCCTGGGAGCGATGCTTTACGAGTTGCTGACCAGCAAGCCGCCGTTCTTTCGGGGCGATCTGATGAGCCTGCGGATGCAGATTCTGAAGAACACCCCGTTGCCGCTGGCGGTGCAGCGGACGCAATTGCAGGTTGAAGCCGGTCCGATTCCGACGGCTTGGAGCGAAACGATTCTGGCCTGCCTGGCGAAGGAACCGGAAGGCCGGCCGCAGTCGGCTGGCGAAGTGGCGCGGCGGCTGGGGCTCAATCGAGCCGGGGGCAAAGCCCGGCCGGCGAAGGACCCGGCTTCGCTGTCAGGCGCGGGGCGCCAACGCATCCTCGGGGTCGCTGCGGCCCTGGCGGCAGTCGGGTTGGCCGTCCTCGCCTATGCGTTCTGGCCTCGTTCGCACGGGAACCCGCAGCGTGCGTCCCGGCCGGATGACACCGCCGGTGGGCCGGCGGCCGGGGCGCAAGCGATGCCCGCTTCTGCGGAAAAGGCGCAGGGCAGCCGGGATGCGCCGGCGAGCCACGAAGACGCCGTCCGCAAATCAGGGATCCCAGTGATGATCGCCGCGCCAGCCGCGGGGACGGCGCGCGAAATCTCCGTTTCCAGCGCAGCGTCTGCGGAGGTACAGACCCGCTACGATCATGCGCGCGAGCTGGGCCGCCAGGGCAAGAACGGCAAGGCCCTCGCCGAATTCCTCTGGTGTTTCGACGAGGGCATGCGCAAATCGCCGCAGTTTGCCGAACAGCGGTTGAACGCGCTGCTGAGCAATGTCGCCCGGCTGGGGCAGACCTATCCGCCGGCCTTGGAGGCCCTGCGACAACGGCGTGATGCCGCCAGGAGCCATGTGCTGGAGGACACGAACGACGTGTTCTCGCTGGTCAACCTGGTCGCGTTGAACCGCCAGCTGGGCGAGAGCGCGGCGAACCTGGTGTTTTACAGCCAGCTGCCGGCAGGCAGCCGCGCGCGGGACGTTCTCGGGCGCTATGTCTTCGATCAACTGATCGAGGCCCGGCGTTACCCGGAAGCCGCCGCCGCCCAGCCCTTCGATCAGTTCAAGCGGACGTTTGACCTGATCATCAGGCAATACGACGCCCATCCGGAGCGAAAGAAGGGCCTGCCCCGTTATGTCGGGCAGGGCGGAGGCAAGGAACTGGAGGCGCTCGCAGGCGCCGGCAACCTCGATCAAGCCCGGGGGCTGTTGCAGGCGCTGCTCAAAGCCGACCGGTCGGAGACCACGGTGAGCGCGCTGCGCGATCATCTGGAGCGGGCCGGCCATGGTGAGCTGCTCGACGCGGTCGAGCCCGGGCCGTCCCGCTGACAAGATGAACGTAGCGCAGGCTTCCAGCCTGCCTCGGGGTTCTCGGCGGCAACACACATCTGCGCGCTCTGCGCCATCTTTGGTTCAGTTCCGATCCGATTCAACCGCAGATAACGCAGATGAGCGCAGATCCGGAGCCGGCGAACGATCGTTCCCGTAGCCGCGAGCGCCAGCGAGCGGTTCCGGGATTGGCATTGTAGCCACAGAAGGATCAAAAAGCGCAGGAGGGTTCCGGACATCCGCGTCATCCGTGGTCAAAAGTTGGGATTGGCAGGATCTGCTGGCCACAAAGAGGCCTAGTGCGAGAAGGCGCAGAAAGGCGAACCGCCGGTTTTCGTGTGTTTGGTGTGTTTCGTGGTGGCAACCCAGGTATTCCGCAGAAGGCAACCAAGGGAACGAAGTAGAGGCTCGGTCACGCTGCGCCCTGACCGGATCATCTTACAGGAGGCAACGGAGGAAACAGAGCAGAACCAAGCCCGCCAATTCACACGAATCTACCGCGCGAGAAAAGCGGGAAGGTCGGCGGCAGCTGATTCCACAGGAGCACGCGGAGGCAGCAGAGGACCCAAACGATTCCCCGATCCAGCCGGACCGCCACGACCCGAGGTCTCGCCCGTGGCTGCGAGCGCCAGCGAGCGGTTCCGGGATTGGCATTGTAGCCACAGAATGCTCAAAAAGCGCAGAGGGGTTCTGGCCATCCGTGCCATCCGTTTCACCCGTTGTCAGAACAGGAAACGGCCACAAAAGAGCGCGAGAAAACGCAAAAATGGACCACCGGTTTTCGCGTGTTTGGCGTGTTTCGCGGTGGCAACCCACCCGTTGCACAGAAGGCAACCAAGGGAACGAAGCCGGCGCCTTGCCGTGCTGTCTGCGGTGGCCAAATCTGCAGGAGGATACGGAGGCAGCAGAAGACACAAACGATTCCTCGATCCGGGCGGACCGCCACGACCGCGCGCCCGCTCGCGACCGCGGCTGCGAGCGTGAGCCCCTCGACAGGCTCGGGGCCTTGAGCCTGTCGAAACGGCGAGTGGCCATTTGGCGGCCTTCAGAATGCAAGACCGAAAGCTGGGGACGCGACACCCCCGTCGCGGCTGTCCCATGAGAACGCCGCGCTGGGCCGCGTCGGGCGGGGTTTGGCATGGACAACCGCCGGCGGACGCGATTACAGTTTGCGAAGATTTCTTGACGATATTTCTGCCCTCTGTTCGATTTCCAAGTCGTTTTTCTCCGACTTCCGGATGCGCCCGAAGATGCAGGTTTTGATATGCCAACAGCCCACGGCATATCCGTTTCCGGGGCTTAGCCCGGCGAATCCGCCGACCTGTTTTTTTCTAACCCGCCGTCCTACTGGTGGATCCCAATTTCGATATGCCGACAGCCCGCGGCAGAAACGCAAGTTCGGCGAAAAGAAATGAAGGCGGTCATTCAATGCACTGTCGCGATCATCCTAGCCGGGTGCAGTACTCCGGCTCCATCGCGTCGTCCGGCGGCAGCTGCGCTAAGGCAGAAAGAAAACCCAGATTACGTTCCGCTCGACGTTGTTCTCGGACTTCCGACCAAGCTCCAAATGTTGAAGCCCGGCTTGTCGCCGACAGAAGTTCAAGAGAGATTAGGATTAGGAAAGTATCGTGTCCTGACATTGGGATCGGGGCCGGACCAAGGTTATGGACACGAACTTCTACTGCGCCCCGG
>CAWDQK010000031.1:0-49470 GCA_963804395.1 uncultured Verrucomicrobiae bacterium
GTACAGGGCACGCTTGACGTCGCCGCCGCCGGCGGGGAGCCCGAGATCCCCGACCACATGCATTACATCGTCGCGATCATCGACGAGCTCGCCGACCTGATGATGGTGGCCCCGGCGGAGATCGAGACGCTGGTTGCACGGCTCGCGCAGCTGGCGCGCGCCACCGGCATCCATATCATCATCGCCACGCAGCGTCCGTCGGTGAACGTCATCACCGGCGTGATCAAGGCAAACCTGCCGTCCCGCATCGCCTTCCAGGTCGCCTCCCAGGTCGACTCGCGCACCATCATCGACATCAAGGGCGCCGAGACCTTGATCGGCCGGGGCGACATGCTCTTCTCTCCGCCCGGCTCCTCCAAGCTGGTGCGCGCCCAGGGCGCGATGGTCTCCGACGAGGAGATCGGCAAGATCATCGAGTTCCTCAAGCAGAACGGGCCTCCGGCCTATGCGCAGGACGTCCAGGCGCACATTGACCAGGCTGCCAGCGAGGACGAGGAAGACGGGGACGACGACGAGGATGCCGAGGGCGAGATGGGCGACGACGAGGAGTTGTACCAGCAGGCCATGGACGTCCTCAAGGCCACCCGCCGCGCCTCCACGTCAATGCTCCAGCGCCGGCTCCGCATCGGCTACAATCGCGCCGCGCGGATCATGGAGCTGATGGAGGAAAAGGGCATCGTGGGACCCGAGAACGGCGCCCAACCGCGTGAAATCCTGGTGGATCTCGACAAACTGTGAGCCGTCGGGAAAATCGGTCTTCCCATCCTTGGACAAATTGCATACCTGACTCCCATGCAGACTATCGGCGAGCGACTCGAAGAGGCCCGCAAACGTAAGGGGATCTCCATCCGCGAGGCCTCGGAAGCGACGAAGATTCGCAGCGAATACCTGCACAAGTTCGAGGGCAACAGCTTTGACCTCAACCTGCCGGAGATCTACGTCCGCGGCTTTTTGCGCAACTACGGGATCTACCTCAAACTGAACGGGGACAAGCTGGTCGCCGACTACAAATCGCTGGTCCCGGGCGAAGGTCGCTCGTCCAAGCGCGAGAATCGCGAGAACTATGGGCGGACCGATCTGGCCCAGCCTTCACGGATTCAGGAGGCGGATACGGTGCCCTCCGGCGACGATTCCGGCGTTCCCGCCGCCGTGGAACCCACACTGCTGCGCACCAAGAGTTTTCCCGCGTCCGCCGGCACCAACGCCGCGCCGATCGATCCTGCGCTTTTGATCAAGATCGGAGGCGGAGTGCTCGCGGTGATCGTCGTCATAGCGCTCATCTTCGGCATCCGGTCCATCTTTTCCGGCAGTTCCTCGAAGCCGGCGGCCGAGTCCAGTCTTGTCGTCCAACAAACCGTCACGCTTACGGCCACGGGGCCGGTGGATGTGCAGGTGCGCGAGGAGATCGACGGGCCGATTCTCTGGCGCTCTCACATGGAGGCCAACGACAGCCATTCGCTGGCGAAGCGGGGCAAGCTTTTCGTGACGGCCACCGAGATGAAGAACATTCAGATCGAGGTCAGCGGAAAGCGCCTGCCCAATCCGTATTCGGGCCTCATGAAGGTTCAGATCCCATAGGAGCGTGTCGGGCTTTGCCCGCCCGCTCCTGACAAACGGCGGACGCCGTTTGGAGCAAACCGGCGACCGTTCTTCCGTTTCCGAGTAGAAGTCTTGATTTTCATCCGGGTCTTGCGCCAGAGAGGCCCGCCTGTCCGCTACTTCAACCCGACCGGCGGTCCCAGGATCTCACGGAGAACGATTGCGCGCCGCAGTCCGCTGTGGCTGCGCAGATCGGGCAGCGACCGGTCCGCCGCTGCCGCCAGCTCCGTCCTCGCCGACTCGGTCGCGACCGTGGCGCGCGCGCGCCGCGAGGCTTCCAATTCGCGAATCCGTTCGGCCAGTTCCTGCTGACGTTTGAGTTCGGCCGAGGCCCGCTGACCGTCCGGCGCAACCGCGACGATCTCGGCGGGAGGCTCTACCCGGAACGTTCGGACCTCCTCAATCAATGGCGGAGCCGCCGGGAAAGGCATGGGCTCGGGAGCGGCTTCAGGCACCGGTGGTGCCGCCGGTGCGAGTCCGCGCCGCTCCAGGATCCGCCGGCGGATCTCCTCCTGGATCCGCCGTGTGCGCGCCTCCTCTTCCGGATCCACCGGAGCGATGGGTTTGGAACCCGCGTTCCCATCCGCCTTTTTCAGGCGCTGCAGCACCGCCACGACCGCGACGGCGATCAGGAAGAAGATCTGCAGATGTTCGAGAACCCCAGTCCATCGCAAGGGTGTGAACCGGCGGCTCCGCCGGATGGCAGGCCGGAGACTATTTCTTCCCGCCCTCGGGTTGCGCGATGGCGCCCCGCATGTCGGTGTCGGCCTGGATGTTCTGCATCCGATAATAATCCATGACCCCAAGGTGGCCGCTGCGGAAGGCCTCGGCCATCGCCAACGGCACCTGCGCCTGCGCCTCGACGACCTTCGCCTGCATCTCCTGCACCCGCGCCTTCATTTCCTGCTCCAACGCGACGGCCGCCGCACGGCGGATCTCCGCCTGCGCCTGGGCCATGTTCTTGTTCGCCTCGGCCTGCGCCACCTGGAGGGCCGCACCGACGTTCAGGCCCACGTCGACATCCGCAATGTCGATCGAAAGAATCTCAAACGCCGTACCCGCATCGAGGCCGCGCGCCAGCACAGTCTTCGAAATGCTGTCGGGACTTTCCAAAACCTGCTTGTAGGACTCCGCCGAGCCGATGGTCGTCACGATGCCCTCGCCCACGCGCGCGATGATGGTGTTCTCCTTCGCGCCGCCGACGAAACGATCGAGATTGGTGCGTACCGTCACCCGCGCCCTGACCTTGACCTGGATGCCGTCCTTGGCCACGCCGTCGATCGTCGGCCGGCCCTGTTCCGGATTGGGGCAGTCAATGACCTTGGGATCAACGGACGTGCGCACCGCTTCCACCACGCTCTTCCCGGACCCCTTCGTCGCGAGGTCAATGGCACAGGCCTGGTTCCAGTTGAGCTGAATGCCGGCCTTCTTGGCGGCGATGATGGCCTGCACCGTCGGGACGACATTGCCGCCGGCCTGGTAGTGGGAGGCGATCTCGTCGACCCCGATGGGGATTCCAGCGCGCACCGCGGTGATGCGGGCGTCGACGATCAACCCGTAGGGAATGCTGGCCAGCTTCAGCGCGATCAGCTTCGACATGGAGACCGCCGCGCCGTTGAAGAGCGCCTTCACGTAGGCCCCGATGAGGCTGATGACCACCGCGCCGACCACCAGCGCGACGATGACGGCAATGACCAGAAGACCGATGATGAACGGATTCATGACAGAATGAAGATTCAGAGTTTGGAAACGATTAGACGGAAATTATCCAGGCCGACCACGCGCAGCCGGGTGCCGGCCGCCGCATAGCCATCGCGGCAAAAGGCCTCGTAGCGGTTCTCTTCGATCCGCACATAGCCGCCGGGCGCCAGCGTCGTCTCCGCCTCCGCCTCGCGGCCCACCACCTGGTCGGGTTGCGCCGGCGGCGGCTGGCTGGTGGCATGCAACGTCGTATCCATGGTGAATCTCTTGGCGAGCCGGGAGCGCGGGAGCCAGACAAACTCCAGATAGATCACGGCCGCCAGCGCCGCCAGCGCCAGCGCGACGGCGAGGGTGCCCCCCAGCGCCCCAAAGGCGCCAAAGGCGTTGACCACGCCCAAGACCATGCAGATGCAGCCGGCGATTCCGCACAGAGGGCCCGGCGTCACGATTTCCAACGCGAGCAAAACGATGCCAACAGCGAAGAATACGATTAGCAGGCTCATGCGGCAATGACCTCCACCACCAGGTTGAAATCCGAAGCCCGCTTTACCACGACGACCGCCCCGACCGGAGCCGACCCCACCTCGAGCTTCGCCTGGTAGCGGCGTCCGCCGATCTCAATCTGGCCGCCGGGAAACAGTCCCGTCACCACCACGCCTCGAGCGCCGATCAACGAGGCCGTCTCCACCCTGGCGTCCGGGGCCGAACCGGCAAACTGAGCCGCAGAGTGGCTCGCGCCCTGAAGCACCATCCGGTCCCACACCCAGCCCTTCGGCAGGAACCGCGCCGCCAGCACGCCCAGCACGACCGCGAGGACCAGGCCGGCGCCGAGGTTCAAAAGAGGCGCGATGAGAATATCGCCGGAAACTGCGACGGTCAGCGGTTCGTTCGGCCAGATGTCAGCCATCGCCCACACCAGCGAGGCAAGGATCAGGACCACGCCGCTCATTGCCAGCACCGCGATGCCAGGAAAGAAGATGACCTCCGCCGCGACCAGCAACAGTCCGAGGCCGAAGAGCAGCACTGGTTCGTGACCCGAGAAGCCCGCCACGTAATGTCCAAGGAAGACGAGGGCCAGCAGCACAATGCCGGCGATGCCGAAAAAACCGAATCCCGGGGTCTTGAATTCGATGATCAGGCAGATCACGCCGAGCCCCATCAGCACCGGCGAGATGGCGTTGAGCCAGACGGCGAGTTGCTCCGACCAGGTGACGTTGAGCTGCACAATCTCGAAGCCGTCTGCGCCATATTTCTGGCGCAGCAGGTCGTCGATATCCCTGGCGATACCCGCCGCCAGCAGCGAACGCGGGGGATCACCGTAGGTCTTCGATGCCTCCGTCGCCGTGAGGGAAAGCAGTTCCCCCTTCGGCTTGATGACGGTGTCGCCGATCTTCAATTCATAATCCTTGTCAATCATCGCGGAGATCACCTGGCCGCGATACCCCTCGTTCTCCGAAATCGCCCGAATCTTGCCGCGGAGATAGCTGTTGATCTTGAGACGCATTGTTTCGGGGAGATCCTGCCCTTCCGCCGTCACCGCCGCCGCCGCGCCGATCACGCCCCGCGGCGTAAACCAGATTTCCTTGGTCGCGGCCGCGATGAACGCCCCGGCCGACATCGCCTCGCTGTCCACATAGGTCAACGTCAGGCCAGGAAACTTCTCCAGCGCCTCCATCATGTCAAAGGCGACATCGCCCCGGCCGCCCGGCGTCTGCATGTCGAGCACGACGACATTGGCATGGCGCTCGATCGCCTCCTTGAGACCGCGGCGCAAAATGTACAGGATCGGCTTCCCGATCTCTTCGCGCACCGGGACCACGTAGACGGTGACCTTGCCGCCAGGCTCCACTTTCTTCTCAGCGGCGGTCGCGGCAGGCTCAACCAGCTTCTCGCCACCCGTTGCCGCCGGCGGGGTTGCGCTGGCATCCGTCGGATCGTGCGCCTTGATGGCCGACAGCGCGGCGGCTGGTGCCAGGAGCACCCACAGGAGGCCGGCGAGCCAACCGCGTTGAAAAGGCGCGAACATCGAACGGACAGGCTGACAGGCCCTGCGATCCGAAGCAAGCACCCGGATGACTGGGCGACCCGGGGGCTCATCTCCCGATTGACGGTGATTCCGAACGTCGCGCAGCCATCCCTGGCTGCATGGTTGCAGGCTGGAAGCCTGCGCTACGAACCGCGACCGCTCGTTCATCACCGATGGCGCGGCTCGCTGCCGGCATTACCGTCAATCGGGGAGATGCGTCCAGCCCGCCCCACTGCCAAACGCCCACCATCCCCGGGCCAAAAATGCGTGGAAAATATCTTTGTCCATCTTCTGATGATACTTTATGGTCGCACCACATGGAAAAAATCCCCTACCTCGGCCACACGTTGACCCGCTGGCAGGTGGGTCCGTCAACTTTTCTCGCGCTGCCCGAGAAGGGCGCCCGACTCGTGGACTGGTATCTGACGCTCGGCGATGGCACGGTCCGCGATATCATCTACTGGCCCGAGCTGTCCGTGCTCGACGACATCGCCAAGGTGCGGGGCGGAAATCCAATTCTGTTCCCGTTCTGCGGCCGGACGTTTGATTCAGGGACGATCCATTGCTGGCGCGATCCGGACGGCGTCCAGCGGCCGATGCCGATTCATGGCATCGCCCGACAGGGGGATTTTCAGGTGCAGCGGCTGGACGAGCGGGGTTTCACCGCGCTGTTTCAACCCGGGGAGGAGGCCCGCGCCGCCTACCCGTTCAACTACGAGTTCACGGTCAGCTACCGGTTCGAGCCGCTCGCGATGTTCGCCGAGTTCCGGCTGCGCAATCTCGACAAGAAGCCTATTCCCTGGAGCGCCGGCCACCATTTCTATTTCACGGTGCCCTGGGCGGCCGGCCGCACGCGGGCCGATTACTTCGTCAAGATTCCGGCGGGCGCGACGCTCCGGCAGAATTTTGAGAACGGCCAGCTCCATCCGGGGCCGCGGCTCGCGTTGGAGCAGTCGCTCGCGAGCAAGGATCTAATTGATGTCTTTCACACCGCGCTCAAAAGCAACGCCGTCGTGCTTGGCGAACGGGATGGCGCGGACAAGATCACCATTCGCCTCGGGCCCAACCGCGTGCCACCAAAGTCGGCGGTCATGGTGACCTGGACGCTGGCGGATGATTCACCCTTCTACTGTGTCGAGCCCTGGATGGGCCCGGCCAATTCCCCGGAGCACAAAGTGGGCCTCTATCAGGTCGGACCGAGCGAGACCCAGATCTTCCTGGTCGAGGTCAGCGTAAAGTAGCCGGTGCTTCTGCCCTTGCCGTTCCGCCGCGACAGCGTTTTGTGACCATCATGCTGGTCCCGCATTCATGTCTCGCGATCCTCGATGTCGGCGGCACCGAGGTCCTGATGATCATGCTGATCGCGCTGCTGCTCTTTGGCAGCGAGCGGCTGCCCAGCCTTGCCCGGGGCATGGGAAAGGCTATTCGCGAGTTCAAGAAGGCGACCAGCGGGCTCGAAGACGAGCTGAAGCGCGCGATGGAAGAGCCGCCGCCGCCGAGACCGCCGGAATGGAAAACACCAAGTCCCCTGCAGCCGCCGACAAAGTCCTCTGTGGCCCCAGCTCAATTTTCCGCCCCGGTTCAACCCACGTCCCCGGCTCAGCCCCCGGCACCCGCTCAGCCCTCGCCGCCGCCCGAGGGACAGCCCTCGCCACCGCCCGAGGACCGGCCGTATCCCTATCCGTGACGGAGGACGATCCCGGGCTGGTGCGGATCCCAATCACTGGCGAAATCGATCTTCACACCTTTCGCCCGGCTGAGATCGCGGATCTGGTTGAAGAATATCTCGCCGCGTGCCGCGAACGCGGCCTGAGCTCCGTCCGCATTGTGCATGGCAAGGGCACCGGCACCTTGCGCGAGACCGTCCATGCGTTATTGCGGCGATCCCCCGATGTTGAGTCCTTTGGACTGGGCGACGAAACAACCGGCGGCTGGGGCGCCACCACGGTCCGGTTGAAACCGCCTGGCAAGGCGCCGCTCATCCGTAGCGCGCGCCACCCGTCACGATAGGATTGTACTGCAGCGCGGTGATCTGCAAGCTGCGGCCTCCCATGAACACCACCTTCTTCTACGCTCTGATTCTCGCCGTGAGCAATATCGTGCTCACGCTCGTTGGTTTCTTCCTCGGTTTTCAAACAGACAAGATGGCCGAGGGCAGATGGTTTGGCTGGTTGTCGCTGGTCGTCGCAGTCGCGGTGACCTGGCTGGGCGTGAAAGCCGTGCGGGAGGAATCCGCAGACAAATCGCTCAGCTACGGAAAAGGAGTAAAGGCGGGTTTCCTGATCAATCTCTACGCAGGAATCGTCGGCTCGATCTACGGCTTCATTCATTTCACCTTCATCAATCCGAGCTTCGTGGATTACGTCGTCGACCAGGCCAAACAAAAAGCGGTCAACGTCAGCGATGCCCAGTTGGCGGGGATGGAAAAAGGGATCCGGTTCATGATGTCGCCGGTGGTGATGACGATCTGGGGATTCGTCATGGCGCTGTTTATTGGGATCGTCATTGCGCTGATTGTCTCCGCGTTTCTCAAGCGCGAGCCCAAGGCCGCGATTGACGGGACGCCGTCCGCCGTTTGACCGCGCGCGGACTCTGGGTGCGCCCTGCCGGGGCGCACCAATAAAAAAGGCGAAGCCCGCGCGGGGCTTCGCCTGGAAAGGCGTTGAATGGATCAGGTGATCGCTCAGTAACGGCGATTGCCGCCACCGCCGCCGCCGCCGTAGGAACGGCCGCCACCACCACCGCCGCCGTAGGAACGGCCGCCACCGCCGCCGCCCCCGCCACCAAAGGAGCGACCGCCACCCTCTTCCTTCGGCCGCGCTTCGTTAACGGTAAGATCCCTGCCTCCGACATTCTTGCCATTGACGCCCGTGATGGCCGCCTTGGCCTCCGCGTCGGAACCCATCGTCACAAACGCGAACCCGCGAGAGCGACCGCTGAATTTATCCATCGCGATGAACACTTCGGCAACCGTACCATGCTGGGCGAACAGATCGCGCAGCTCGCTCTCAGTCGTGCTGAAAGCCAGATTTCCCACATACAATTTGGAACCCATGATGATTATCCCTTGATCTACCGGTAGTTCACGGACTGTTCCCGATCGCCGGGTTTCAAATCATCACCGGGCGCCAAGCCCGCCTGATAATTCACCATATCTCGTAACCTAACACAGAGTCTATCCAGGAAACGGCGGGTAGAGAAGCACGGTTGCTGAAAAACGCAAGCTATTCCTTTTCATGCTTTCCCGATCGGGCACATCACCCGACTGACGGTAGCGGCGCGGCCAGCCTTCGCGCAAGGCTACGGCACGGCAGGCGTCCGCGCCGCCGGAGCCGGACGCCAGCGTTCGCTGAAGCTCCGGCTCGGCACGCGGCTCCGCTACGGAATCGCTGAGCTTGCTGCCTGCCTTACCGCAATCGGCAGATGCGCTCGTCCTGATCGGGTGTCGCCCCGGTTTGCCCGTGGCTCCGGTAACTTCCCGAACGTAGCGCAGGCTTCCCAGCCTGCCTTACCGGCGTCCAGCCGTTGTACCCTCTCCTGCCCCGTTGGCCGATGCCAGAATCGTCGGATGAACCGCCACGAGGGCCATGGCCCGTAGAAGCAACGTCTTGCCCGGCTCAATCCGGTGCCACGGCGATGCTCCCGACGGATGGGGCAACGGCACGACGTCCACCTTCTGCCCGTGGCAAGTTACCGGGAATAAACGTCCCACCACCTCGGCCAAAGGCCGCTCACCGAGAAACTGCGTGATCGCGAGTTTGCCGACCGGCAGAACCAGGCGGGGGCGGAGCACCGTGAATTCCCGCTCCAACCAGCGAGCGCAATTGGCAATCTCCACTTCGTCCGGCACCCGGTCGCCGCCCTGCGGTTTCTTGCCTGGAAAACAGCGGCAGACAGCGGCAAAGTAGACCCGGTCGCGGGTTTCGTCCTCGGACCAGCCAACTGCCGCCTCAAACCACTTGAACAGCGTTCGGCCGGCAGTCCAGGCGAAGGGTCGGCCGAACTTCGGCTCTTTGTCGCCAGGGGCCTGACCGACCAGGATGATGCGGCTCGCGACCGGCCGGCCGACCACAACCGGCGGCTGCATGCCCGGGCAGAGCGTGCACCGCCGAAGTTCATCAAGATGACGCTGAATCTGCGCGACCGTAGGAGCCTGTCGGACTTCGTCCACAGGCTCCTGACAAATGGCTCCGCCATTTGGTGTAAACAACAATTCTCAGGAATCGGCGCACGGCCCTCCAGGCAACCGCATGCATTTGGGGACGCGACGCCCAGGGGCCCGCGCCGGTCAGCCAAGGAGGCGGTCAAGCAGGCGCCGGTCCCGCTTGGTCGGACGGCCGGATCCTTTCTCCCGGGCAAGAAAATGCTGGACCCGCTGTTGCCGCGCTTTCTCGAACTCCCCCGGCGGCGTCCGGTCATCGCAATACGTTCCGACAAGCTTCGCGCTGACGCGGGTTCGCGGGACCCCGAGCACCCCGAGCGTCCGGTGAACCAGTCCCTGATGCACCACGACCAATTCACCGGTTCGCACTTCGCGCAAAGGTTTTGCCGGCTGCCCGTTCACGACCACGCTGCCCGCCCGACAGGCGTCAGTGGCGAGACTGCGCGATTTGAAGATGCGCACAGCCCAAAGCCACTTGTCGACGCGCTCCGTTTCGGGGGATGGAGTCACCGCGCTGAACGTAGAGAGTTCTCGCCGCCGCGCAAAGGATTTCGCGGCACGCCCGCGCCGCAAGTCACCAGCACGGCGAATGGCCGGCACGCCGCAGCGGCCCACCGCTATTTACCCGCAGCGTTCACCGCCCTGAATTCACTCCGGAACCAGTCGCGCAAGATGTCTTTTTCGTACCGCAGAGGATCATCGGCCGGCCACACCGTCCGCATCTGGAACGCGGGATCGGTGATGTTCCGCTGGCCCGAGCTGACGATCGTGCCCTTCGCATCGGTCAGCGCGAACTGTAACTTGAACCGCGGCGGGTAGATATCCCGGACGATCCGGACATCGGCAAACTGCGGCCCGCGCTGCGGTTCGAACTCTCCGGCCAGGTCGACATCTGTCACTTTGATTTCGAGGTGCACGCCCGCCGGAATACAGCGTTCGCCCGTTGCGATCATGAACTTCCGGATCTGATCGAGCAACTCGGGCGAGTTGCCGCCGAAGCTGTCCCGCTTGACGTCCGTAAAACTCTCCGGATTGACAAACACCACTGACACCCGGGATTCCGGCTTCGGCGGTGCCGGAGCGTCGGCGTGAATCGGTGCGAGGCCGATCGCGCCGAGAATTGCGCCGAGGATGAAGGTTTTTGTTTTCATGGCTGCCAGCAATCTGCCGGCAAATGCCGCAACTGCAAATCCCCGGCCCGGTCCGCCGTCAGACCTGCCTCGACCGGACCCCTTGTGGCCATGAACGACAATCAACCCAAGGCCCCGGCACCGCCACAATCAGGCGGAGCCGGGCGCGAGAACTGAAGCCTATTGGCCACCAACTCGCGTGAAGCCGACCGCCACATGGGTCTGCCCGCCTTCGACCTCCGCGTTGAACGTCACTGTCGCCTGCGGATCCGCCTGGTTGGCCATCATCATGACGGTGGCTCCGTTGTCATTTGAGCCGCTGTTCTTCGTCAGGATGGAGAGCCCGCCATCGGTAAACTTCTTCTCATAGAAGTCGGCCACGACGTCAGGCTCATCACTGGTGATAAACGTATAACTGCCGACCGTCGCTCCTCCAAAGGAATTGAGCGAAGACTCGAGGGTTTTTCCCCCGCGGTAGATCGGAATGAAGTCAGGGAACTTCTTCAACGTGGCGGCTTGCGCGGCGGCATGAGCCGGACTGACCTTCTGCTCCTTGGCCGGAGCGGGCGCAGCTTCCGTTTCTTCCGTCTTCGGCTGCCCGGGTACAGACTTCCCGGCGGCCGGAACCGCTGCGGCCTCGGCCGGCGCTTCGCTCGACTCCACCGCCTGCACCACCGGCTTCACGCCCTTGGAGGCCTGTTCCAGGGCCTTGCCGATATTCTCCGGCGTAAAGTTGTTGGTGTTAATCGTCACCTTTTCGCCAGTCTTCTTGTTGCGCAGCGTGATCTTGCCCGTGCTTTCGTCCTCGGAAACGACCTGGACATCCGGGTTCACCGCAGCGGCCAGCGAAAGCGCCGCATACGCCGGATTCTTCTGCGCCTGCCGGCTGTAATCCATCGCTTTCTTTCTTACCACGAACGCGCAGGTGGTCACGCAACCGGCGATGATCAGGAAGATCGCCCCAATGACGCACAGCACAATGATGAGAGTCTTATTGCTCTTCTGTGCCGGAGCCGGAGCCGGTGCCGGCGGTGGAGGTGGCGGGGGTGGCGGAGGCGGAGGGGGTGGTGGCGGGGATGGCGGAGGTGTGTCCATGGGGAAGCGACCGCAAAGCAGCTATTTGATCAGGGTGAAGCGATTGCCGATCACTGGCAGCGGCTTACAAACGCCGTTCGCCGCGTTGAGGATGCCCATCACCACGAGAACAATGATCCCGACAAAAATAGCGAGATTCAGGACCAACATCAACAGCCAACCGAGAATCGGAATGTGCGCCAGAATCGCGTCAGCAATCATGTTCGCGATCGAAACAACGATGGCTGCGAGTGTCAGCACCAGTCCCTGATTGCAATGATACATGGCAAATTTCGACTGGCGCGCCGCGATCAGCCCGACCAGGAAAAGCAACGGCGGCAGGTAAGCGAGGATTCCGAATATTTTGTTCTGCTCGATATCCGCGGCGTCCGAAATGACGGCGCCGGGACCGCCCACCGGTGGCGGAGGCGGGGCCGCCGGTGGCACAACCCCGGCGAAGTCAGGCTGCGTGTTGGCCGCGGCCCATGCCGCGAGGCCCTCGCGCCATACCAGGGTATCGGCCTTGATCGCGCCGGAGGTGATCTGGGATTTGATTTCGTCCGTGGTTGCGGGGCCCGTCTGGACGCCGTTTTTCATGTAATGCCATGCAATGCTCATAGGAATCGGGTGGTTTCTCTGGTTGGGGAATAGCGTGATGCCTTCGAGAAAGCGAAAAATCCGAGCACTCAGACAACGTCAAACGCCAATTCTATTTTCGGAAAATCGTCATAATAGCGTTGATCGAAGCTGACTGAAGGCATTGATCTAAACAAAGAGCACGGAGCCTGTCAATTGCCGCACAGACGCGGTGAAGACAGCATTTCTGATGGAGACGCGACGCCCTCGTCGCGTGTTCGCCGGACGTACGCGACGAGGGCGTCGCGTTTCCAGAACACAGCCTGCACCATGGCGCCATTCTCAAGGCGCAACATTTTGGTCAGGACCCCGCCTGCCAGCCGCCCCTTTACAGACCCAGCGACAATTGAGCGGTGTCGCTCCCATCGTCCTCCGCAGGCATCGGCTGGATACAGGCGGGATCGTCGAACCGGGTGTTGTTCACCCGGGACGTCACGGGATGCATCGTCATCGCATCCGCGGCAAACGGACGCAGCATCCGTTCGAGCTCACGTGGTTCGAACCACCGGGCGTCCAGCCACCGGCCGATCTCATCCGGCGCCAGGATCGCCGGCATGCGGTCGTGGATCACCCGGACCAGCTCATTCGGCACAGTCGTGATGATTGCGCAGGTCTCAACCGTCTGGCCGTCCGCCGGGTCGCGCCACGATTCCCAAACGCCCGCGAAGCAAAGCGGCGTTCCATCGCGAAAACAGATCAAATACGGCCGCCGGCGGTCGCTGGGTCCCTGCCATTCGTAAAAACCGCTGGCCGGCACCACGCATCTGCGCCGGCGAAACGCCTCCCGAAACGCCGGCCGGCTGGCCAGGCTTTCGGATCGAGCGTTCGCCGGGGCCGGAGATGTCCCCGCGTCCTTCGTCCAGGGAGGAATCAGGCCCCAGCGCATCATGGCAATCTCCAAGCCCCGCCCTTCCGGGCCCCCCGGCGCGCGCACCACGGGAACGGTCGCACTTGGCGCCAGATTGTAGCGCGAAGACCAGTCCACCGGACCGGGGATCGCCAACCGGACCGCCAGCGCTTCGAGCGTTTCCCGCTGGAGCACGTACCGATAACACATGCCGCCAATCATAGCCGGATTCCGCCGCCGGGAAACTCCAAAGGGGGCTCCCTCAGACAAATGGGGTGCACCTGCCGATTGACGGTTGTTGACGGCGGTTTCCGGCCGTAGCGCAGGCTTCCAACCTGCTTCACCGTCAATCGGGAGATGCGCCCAAGACAAACGACCATGTGTCCTTGACACCTCCGAGGGGCTCAAGTCACCTTGACCCTCTTTTTTCGACAAGATCATGCAACCTACATTCCGCCCCCATCGCAAAAAGCGCGCGCACCAGATCGGCTTTCGCGCCCGCAGCTCCACCAAAAGCGGTCGCAAGGTGCTCGCCGCCCGTCGCCTCAAAGGCCGCAAACGCCTGACAGTCGTCTAGGAAGAGGCTGGATGGCTGAACAGCTGAAAGACTGAAACCGGACCCTCTGGTACCGGCGTCAGTGGAGCGAGTCTTCAACCCTTCAGTCTTTCAGCTCTTCAGCCTTTCAGCCGTTTCTCTCCCCTCCCGATGCGTTTTCGCGCCGAGCAGCACTTGCGCCGGCAGGCCGACTTTCGCAGCCTGCGCTCGCAGGGTCATCGCCTGGACCGGGGTGCGTTCACCCTCTGGTGGCGCAAGCGCGACGACGCCGAGCCAGCCCCTCCGTCCCTGGTGAGGGTCGGCGTTGTTGCCTCAATCGCTGCCGTGGGCCCCGCCGTCCGGCGCAACGCGGCCAAGCGGCGACTGCGCGAGATTTTCCGCCGCCACCAGGATCTGGTGCCGCCGGGCAACGATCTCCTGCTCGTGGCGCGCTCCTCGCTGAACCGGCTTGAATTCGCCGAGGCGGAGGCAAAGTTTGTCGATGCCTGCAAGCAGCTGGCGTCTCGGAAAAATGAATGATCCCGGACAAAGTGCCATCCAAAGCGTTATCGAGGATGCGGCGCGGCTTCGCTGGCCGAGGTTGGTCACTTCCCTCCCCTCGCGCTGCTTGCTCGCCCTGATCTGGCTCTACCGGCGAACGCTCTCGCCCGTCCTGCCAGTGGTGCTGGGGCCAGGTTGCGGCTGCCGTTTTCATCCGACCTGCGCGGTGTTCGCCGCCGAAGCCGTGCGCGCGCACGGCGCCGCGCGCGGCTCGTGGCTGTCCCTGCGCCGGCTGGTGAAGTGCCATCCCCTTCATCCCGGCGGCTTCGACCCCGTCCCGCCTTCGCGTCGGCGCAGGCCGGCTTGCACAGCAGTATTTCAACGGTCCATGTCCAACGGCCAAACCGGATCCACGTAATGAGATCTGCCCTCGCTTGTGTACAAGAAGTCGGTCCGATGGTCATCGTAGGAGCCTGCTTGCCCGTTCGACAAGCTCAGGGCCCCGAGCCTGTCGAGGGGCAGGCGATTCTTGCCACGGTATCGCGAGCAAGCTCGCTCCTACAATTGGCATAGATGCCGCGAAAGCGCCGCCCCATTCTCCGTTCACCTTCCCTTTCACCCTCACCTTCACTTTTGCTCCCACCTTCACCTTCCCTTTCACCCTCACCTTCACTTTTGCTCCCGCCTTCACCTTCCCTTTCGCCCTCACCTTCACTTTTGCTCCCACCTTCACCTTCACTTTCACCTTCACTTTCACTTTCACTTTCCCCCTGGATGGACAAGAAAAACACCATTATCGGAGTCGCCCTCCTGATCGCAGCGTTTGCGATCTTTTTCTTTGGACCGCATTCCGCTCCGCCGCCTCCGCCCCAGACGATCAGCCGGCCTCCCGTTTCCGCACCCGCAGCCGCAACTCCGGAAAGTCCGGCGGTTTCCTCGGCTCCGGCGCAGTCGGATGCCGCCTTTGCCGCGATTGCGAACGACAGCGCGGAAGCGACGATCACCACGCTGAACAATGGTTTCATCGAGGTGCGCCTCACCGATTTCGGCGGAGCCATCCGCGACGTCGCCTTCAAGCAATACGGTGCCGAGGTCGGAAACCCCGCGCCGTTCGTCTTCAACCGGGACCACGCCGATCCAATCCTTGCCTTCACCGAGGCGTCATCCCCCAATCTGGGACGCACGACGCGTTACCGGCTCGTTTCTGCAACGCCGACGGAAGTCGTGTATCGCGCAGTCGTGGACAATCGCCTGGAGGTTACCCGGCGCTATGGCGTCACCTCGCCGGCCAAGCCAGGAAGCGCCGATCCCTCGGTTTACATTGTCCGGCACGAAACCACCTTCCGCAATCTGACCCAGGAAGCCGCGGCCTTGCCGCGAATCTCCCTGAGTCTCGGCACCGCCTCGCTCGTCAGCCTGAACGATTACGGTCAGTACCTGAATATCGCCAGCTACGACGGCAACGCCACCCAGTTCACGGACCGCAGCGAGTTGGAGGGCGCCGGCTTCCTCGGGCGGATGATGGGCAGAGACACCACTCCGAAAGCCTTCGTGGAAAAGAGCGGAACCGTCGTCTGGGCCGCGGTGAAGAATCAGTTCTTTGCGAGCATCTTTACCGCTGACCGGCCAGGCCAGGCGGTCATTACCCGGCGCGTTCAACCTGCCGCCGTTTCCCGGCTCGCTCCGCGCCAACATCGGCCTGACCGGAGCGGAACGGTTTGATCTCGCGCCGCTTTCCCCCGGCGGGAGCTCATCGCTGGCCGGCGACCTCTACATCGGGCCGAAGGAATATCCCCGCCTCGCCAACCTCGCGCACAATGAAGACCAGGTGATGCAATTCAGCCGGGGTTTCAGCCGGATCTTCCTCAGCGGCTATGTGGCCCCGTTCATGAACACCCTGCTGAACTGGGCGCACCGCTGGGGATTCAGCTGGGGACTCGCAATCATCGTGATGACCCTGATCATCAAGACCGTCAGCCTGCCGTTCACCCTTGCAGCTTCCCGCTCCGCCAAGCGCATGCAGAAATTCCAGCCGGAGATCGCGGCGCTCAAGGAGAAATACAAGGACAATCCGCAGAAGCTGAACCAGGCGACCCTCGAGCTCTTCAAGCAGCACAAGATCAATCCCATGGGCGGTTGCCTGCCGATGCTGATCACCATGCCGCTTTTCTTCGGGTTCTTCACCATGTTGCAGAGCTCGGCCGAATTGCGTTTCCAGAGCTTTCTCTGGGCGAAGGATCTTTCCGCACCCGACACCGTTGCCGTGCTCTTCGGCATTCCGCTCAACATCATGCCGCTCTTGATGGGTGCCACCATGCTCTACCAGATGCAGTTGACGCCGCAGCCGACCGTGGACAACGCCCAGATGAAGATGATGAAGTTCATGCCGATTCTTTTCATCTTCTTCTGCTACGGCTACTCGTGCGCCCTATCGATCTACATGACCATCAATGGCCTTTTCACCATCGGTCAGCAGCTGGTCATCAACCGCATGAAGGACAACGATCCCGGACCGGCCGCTGCAACTGCCGGCATGAAAAACGTGACGCCGGCAAAAAAGAAGCTTAAGAAGTAGATCATTCCGCCCCGCATATTGTCTTCCGCCTTCCGCTTTTCCGCCTTCCCGTTGTCACCTTCACTCTCACTCTCACTTTCACTTTCACTTTCACCCTCACCTTAACCCTCACTTTTCCCCTCCCATGTCTGGTCATAGCAAGTGGGCAAAACTAAAACACTTTAAGGGCGCGATCGACGCAAAGCGGGGCAAGGTCTTCAGCCGCCTCGCGAAGGAAATCACCATCGCCGCGAAAGCGGGCGGCGGCAACCCCGACATGAACCCCCGGCTGCGCACCATCGTGATGAAAGCGCGCGAGGCCAACATGCCGGGTGAAAACGTCGACCGCGCCATCAAGAAGGGCACGGGCGAGCTTCCCGGTGTGGTCTACGACGAGGTGACCTATGAAGGCTATGCCCCCGGCGGCGCCGCCGTGATCGTGCAGGTGACAACTGACAACAAGAATCGGGCCGCCTCGGAGGTTCGCAGCGTCTTCACACGCTACGGCGGCAATCTGGCCGGCGCCGGCGCGGTGATGTACAAGTTCCAGCACCTCGGCCAGTTTCTCATCGGCAAGGACAAGGCGACCGAGGATGCGCTGGTCGAGCTCGCCCTCGATGCCGGCGCCGACGACGTCATCACCACCGAGCAGGGATTCGAGATCCGCTGCGCCATCAAGGTATTCGACGCCGTGGTCCGTGCCCTCGAGAAGAAGAACATCAAGCCCGACTCCGCGGAGATCGCCTACGTGGCCACGCAAACCCATCCCATCACCAGTGTCAACGCCGCCCGCTCGTTGCTCAAGTTGCACGAGGCGCTCGAAGAGCTGGACGACGTGCAAAATGTCTTTTCCAACGATGAGATGGACGACGCGTTGAGCGAGCAGGCGCAGGCCGGGCTCTGATCGCCTGCTGCTTCGCAGCAGGCGATGTTTCAAAAAGCTCTGGCCAGGCCAGAGCTTTTTGCGGCGCCGCAAAAATCTGTGTTCAACCGCGGCAACCTGTGGTTAACCCATCCTTAATCATGAACGACGCGGAGGACGACATCCCCAGCGCAGCCCCCGAGTCCGGCGAGGTCGGTCTCGTGGAGGCCCATGATTTTGTCCATTCCCAGCCGTTCACCTTCGAGAGCGGCCAGGCGCTGCCGGGGTTCACGCTGCGCTATGAAACGTACGGCCGTCTCAACGCCGCGCGGGACAACACGGTCATCGTCTGCCATGCGCTCAGCGGCGACCATCATTGCGCCGGCATTCACGCGCTGACCGATTCGAAGCCGGGCTGGTGGAACAATCTCATTGGCCCCGGCAAGGCGGTCGACACGAGCCGGTTCTTCGTGCTCTGCGCCAATGTCCTCGGCGGCTGCCAGGGTTCAAGCGGGCCGCTTTCGCTCAATCCCGCCACGGGCCGGCCGTTCGGCCTCTCGTTTCCGTTTGTCACGATTCGCGACATGGTGCGTGCGCAGAAACTGCTTTGCGACGACCTGGGCCTGACCTCGCTCGCCGGCGTGGTCGGCGGCTCGATGGGCGGAATGCAGGTGCTGCAATGGGGTATTGAATACCCGGGTTTCGTGCGGCGCCTGATTCCGATGGCCACCACCGCGCGCGAGAGCGCCCAGGCAATCGCATTCAATGAAGTCGGCCGCCAGGCGATCATGCAGGATCCCGAGTGGCACCAGGGCAACTATGCCACGGGCGGCGGCCCGCGCGTCGGGCTCGCGATCGCCCGCATGATGGCCCATATCACCTACCTTTCCGACGAGAGCATGGACCTGAAGTTCGGGCGGCGACGAAAAGGCGCGGCGGACAACCCGGCCTACACCTTCGATGTGCAGTTCGAGGTCGAGAGCTACCTCCGCCATCAGGGGCAGAGCTTCATCAACCGGTTCGACGCCAATTCCTACCTCTACATCACCCGCGCGCTCGACCATTTCGACCTCACCGCCGCGCACGGTTCGCTCGAACAGGCGTTCGCCGGCGTCGAGGCCGAGACGCTCAGCGTCGCCTTCACCAGCGACTGGCTCTTCCCGCCCGCGCAGAACCGCGAGATCGTGCTCGCGCTCCTGCGCGCCGGCAAGCGCGCCAGCTACGCCGAACTCACCACCAACCTCGGCCACGACTCCTTCCTGCTGGAGTCCGAGGAACTGTACGCACTGGTCCGCAGCTTCCTGGGGTCGTGACGTCATCGATGTGACTTGCGCTCTGACGGGCACCGCGTGGCAGGCTCGGTTCAAACGCCCGATCCATTCCGAGAACGGCTTAGATTTGGGACTCGCGTCCAAACGCATCCGGTAGTTGATGATCATGTTCTAGCCATGTCCTATTCGATGCAAAAGCTCACCGAGGAGCTGCAGAAGGCGGTGGCGATGCGGGGGACAAATCAGCAGACTCCAGCGTCCAACACCGCGTTGCCGAAAGGCCGCTTCGAAATCTCGCGGGAAGTTACCGACTATCTCCGCAAGATGCGCACTTATCGTGAGCAATCGCGCTCCGTGCGAATTGGCCGTTACTAATCGCGATCTCGCCTGCCCGGTTCCGTCATGACGGGATTCCGTTTGGCCAAGAGTTCTCGGATCGGTTGGTTTCCGACCGACGGAACGTTCTCCAACTTCGAGTTCGTCGACACACGATTTGGTTCCCATCCGATCATCCGGCGGATTCTCTCGCTGGCTCGAAAACTGGATTATAGGGGTCTGCTGCTTGAGCAGATCGACGAGGCGGGCTGTGAACTGTTGGCCGAGGAGAACGCGGCTTTGGCCCGGCGATTGCCGACCTATCTACGGAGCGATGTCTTCCGACTTTGCTTCTTCTCAGGCTCGGAAGAGGCTGCCCCGGGATCCTTTCTCGGCTACGCCGTGGTCAAACAGGACCAGATTGGGAACCATCTTGAGCGCCACGTCTACGAGGCCGTGTTCATACCGCCGCGACAACGTCGGGAGAATAACTTCATTCACTGTCTGCGCACCTACGAGGTTGCGACCTGTCTGGGCCGTTTCTCGGCTCGCGGCGTCCTTTATGCGCAGCAAAACGATGCGACGTTCGTCTGCGCGCATGTGGCCTTGCGCACCCTGCTCGCCACCATCTTGCCGGAGGGCGACGTCACCTATTCTCAGGTCAATGCCCTGGCAGGAGTCGATCACGGAGATCCCGTTCGCCGGGTCGGGCGTGGAAGCCAGGGGTTGGGACCGGATCAGATCGAGGCGGTCCTGCGCGGTCTCGGATTCAATCCGCAATTCAACCACCACGAACCAGGACACGGGATTCCGATGCCGGCCGAAGTTGAATTCCAGCGCCTCCTCTACGGCTACCTCGAATCCAACATCCCAGTCTTGCTCGGATTCGAACTTGCTCCTGACCCGCAGACAGGGAATAGCTCCCGCCACATCATCCCCGTTTTTGGGCACTCCTTCAACGAGGACCTTTGGGTCCCCGAGGCTGAGCGTCACTATTTCGCCCATAATCGTGGATATTTTCCCAGTGAAAGCTGGCTTAGCACCTACGTCTGCCACGACGACAACTTTGGACCGTACGTCTGTCTTCCAAGGCACTATTTGCCCCGGGATTCCTTTCGCCTGCTGGTAGGTCTGTTCCCTTCCGGCGTCAACCTGCCGCCAGATGAAGCCGAGGCGGTGGCCCTTGATTTCGTCACTCGCGCGACCGAAGCCGGTCTTTTCCCGGGAATCCCCTGGCTGGATCGCCTCACAGCGTTTTGCCGCGCCAACTTGATTGTCCTGCGCACTCTTTGCGTGGATCGCGAAACCTATTTGGGCCATTTGCGGGGGCTGCGTGATCGCGAGCGATTTGACCTTGAGCCCAACCTCGTCAACCGAATGGCCGGGCATTTGCCAAGGCAACTTTGGATGGTCGAGGTTAGCGCGCCCGAGCTCTTTCCGGCATCTCGGCGGAAATTCGGCGAAGTTCTGGTTGCAGTCACGCCGCAAGGACCTGCAGGCCTGCCGCAAGTCGTCGGCGCACGCCTGCCCGGCGCAGTTTTCTTGGTGCAAGGCGTTGATTTCAACCCCGAGCGGACGCGGCTTGCAGGCCATACCGATCTTTTTTCTTATTCTTCCCCGTAATGCCCACGCTCACCTGGATCGGCAAGGACGCCGTCGTGAACCACCATCAGGAGGTGCCCTACCACCTTCTGCGCGATGTGCCGGACCTCGGCTGCGGGCCGGCCGACTCGGGCAATCTTATCGTCGAGGGCGACAACCGAATCTGGTTTGGACGGAGCGGCAACAACGCCCCCCGTCTCAAGAAGTTCCTCGCCGAGACCATGAAGGGTCTGACACCACACACTCTTTGGAGGGCCGATGAAGTCGGGACAACCGACACCGCCACAAAAGAATTGATGGAAATCTTTGGCGGGGAGGCGAGGTTCGACTCACCTAAGCCAGAGGAACTGATTGAACGGGTTTTTCTGATTGCGACCCAGCCTGGTGACCTTGTGCTCGATTCGTTCGCCGGTTCCGGTACCACCGGCCACGCGGCGCTAAAGCTCAACCGCGCGCAACCTGATCAACCGCCGCGCCGGTTCATCCTCGCCGAGATCGATCCGGTGATCGCCAAGGACATCACCGCCGAGCGCGTGAAACGCGTCGCCGGAGGCTACACCAACGCCAAGGGCGAAAAGGTAGAAGGTCTCGGCGGCGGATTTCGCTACGTCCAGCTGGGCGAGCCGCTTTTCGATGCCACGGGCAAGATCCGCAGCACGGTACGATTCCGCGATCTCGCCCGGCATGTGTTTTTCACCGAGACGGGCACGCCGCTGCCGCAGGACGCGCCGCTCGACCAGCCTCTCCTCGGCGTGGCCCACGGCATCGGCGTCTACCTGCTCTACAACGGCATTCTCAAGGACCGTTCGGTCAACGGCGGCAATGTGCTCACGCAAAAAGTCCTCGACGGCCTGCCGGCCCACGACGGCCCAAAGGTCATCTACGCCGCGTCCAACCGCGTCAGCCCCTCCCGCCTGAAGGCGCGCGGCATCGTCTTCAAGCAGACGCCCTACGCCATCAAGGTGCGCTGACCATGAGCTTCTGCTCCCACCCATCGAACGCTTTCTGTAGGAGCCTGCTTGCAGGCGATGATTGGATCCACGCACAGTCAAGGGATCGCCTGCAAGCAGGCTCCTACAACGGCTAAACCATATACTGTCTTCGCACCTCGGAGCCATGCTCACGCCCAAACTCTACCAACTCCAGGCCGTCGAGGCGTTGACCGAGTTCCTGCGCCGCAGCCGCGCGCAGGGAGGGCCGGCGGTCGCGTTCACCCAGCTCACCAGCGAGCGCACGGGTGTGGGGCTGCCGTACTTCAGCGCGCCGGGCTTCGAGGCCGAGGAATTCAAGGGCATGCCCTACGTCTGCCTGCGGCTGCCGACCGGCGGCGGCAAGACGTTGCTCGCCTGCCTCAGCGTGCCGGTGGTGCAGCGCGAGCTTCTGCAAAGCGGGCACTCCGTCGTGCTCTGGCTCGTGCCCTCGCGCGCCATTCAGGCCCAGACCCTTTCCGCGCTTCGCAATCGTTCCCATCCTTACCGGCAGGCGTTGGAGGCAGAGCTAGGCGCCGTTGAAGTCATCGATCCGACGGAGGCGCTCTACGTCACCAAGGCGACGCTCGACAGCAGCACGGTCGTCATCGTCAGCACGCTCCAGTCCTTCCGAATAACCGAGAAGGAAGGCCGCAAGGTCTATGAAAGCTCCGGCACGTTGCACCATCACTTCGTCGGACTCGACCCGGCGGCGCAAGCTGTGCTGGAGAAGAGCGAGGACGGCGTTGTCTCCTATTCGTTGGCCAACGTCCTGCGGTTGCGCCGTCCCCTCGTGATCGTGGACGAGGCGCACAACGCCCGCACGCCGCTCTCGTTCGACACCTTGGCCCGGTTCCGACCGTCGTGCATCCTGGAATTCACCGCCACCCCGGCCCGGGAAAAGGCGCCCAGCAACGTGCTTCATCATGTTTCGGCCAAGCAGCTCGCCGCCGAGGACATGATCAAGCTGCCGATCCGGCTGGAGACGCGCACCGATTGGCTGCGTCTGCTGGCCGATGCGGTGGCGTTGCGTGAGGACCTGGAAAAGAAAGCCCGCGCCGAGGAGAAGATCACCGGCGATCGACTGCGCCCCATCGTGCTGCTGAAAGCCGAACGCCGCGACAAGGACCGCGAGACCCGGACGATCGAGGTGGTGGAGCAGGCGCTCATCAACGACTGCAAGGTGCCGGCCGGCTGGATTGTGCGCGCCACGGGCGACGACCGCGGACTGGATGACGTCGATCTCTTCCAGCCCGACTGCCCGGTGCGTTTCGTCATCACCGTGGATGCGCTCAAAGAGGGCTGGGACTGTTCCTGGGCCTACGTGCTGTGCTCGGTTGCGGAGATGAAGTCGGACACCGCGGTGGAGCAGATCATCGGCCGCGTCCTGCGCCTGCCCAACGCACGCCGCCGTCAGACACCCGAGCTCAACCGCGCCTACGCCTTCGCCACGTCGCACAATTTCGCCGAGACGGCGCGGGCGCTGGAAGACGCACTCGTGGTCGGCAATGGATTCAATCCGCTGGAGGCGAAGGATCTCATCGTCACAACGGACGGGCAGCAGGGCCGGCTGGAACTGCCCGCGATCCGCACCGTGCCGCCAAAGGTCGTGCCCGTTGGAGAGGTTCCGGACCCTGCGCGCTGGGCACCCGAATTAAGCGCCAAGGTCAGTGTCAACACCAAGGCGGGAACGGTGACGTTGCTCGCGCCGCTGACCGACAGCGAAATCGAACAGGTGGCGGCGGGCTTCGTGATGGAGGCAAACCGCGAGCAGTTCATTGCCGCCGCCCGCGCTCATACGCAGGCGGTGGAGCAGATATTCACCAGCCCGGCCGAAACGCGGAGTGAAGCTGGCAGTCCCGGTGTTCTGCATCGAGCGACAGGGGAAACTGGAGCTGCTCGACGAGACGCATTTTCTGGAGCGCCCCTGGAGCCTGCGGGATTTTTCGACGGAGAATCAAACCGCCGGGTTTGTTGTGCACCAAACCCAGGCGGCCTACGGCGAGGTCGGCCTCACAGAGCTGGGAAAGGTGCATTGGAAATTCGGCGACGAGCTTGCCGATGAGCTGAGGTTGATCGAGGTCACGGAGAACTGGTCGGAGGCGCGATTGGTCGACTGGCTGGACCGGAATATCCCGCATCCGGACATCTCAGCAGACGAATCCGGAGTGTTCATCTCCGCCCTGCTTGGCAGTCTGATTCAGGACAAGAGCCTCCCGCTTGGCCGGCTCGTGCGCGAGCGTTTCGCGGCACGCGATTTCGTGGAGCAACGCTTTGACGCCTGTCGGAAACAGGCCAGGGCGAAGGCTTTTCAGGATGTCCTCTTCGCGGAAGACACGGGTGCGATCAAGGTGTCGGCCCAGGAGGTGTTTGCTTTCGATCCCGACCGGTACCCGGCGCGCTGGGTTTGCGAGCGCTCTGGAGACTTCACGAAGCACTACCACCGGCAGGTCGGTGAACTGGGCGACCAAGGAGAGGAGTTTGAGTGCGCCCTCTTCCTCGATCAATTGCCACAGGTGAAGACGTGGGTATGTAATTTGGAGCGACAGCCCGAGTTTTCATTCTGGCTGCCGACGGCCACCGACCGCTTCTACCCCGACTTCGTCTGTCAGCTCGCCGATGGCCGCGTACTCGTCGTCGAATTCAAAGGTGAGGACCGCTGGAGCAACGACGACTCCCGGGAGAAGCGCCGGATCGGTGAGCTCTGGGCCGAGCGGTCGGGTGGGGAATGTCTCTTCATCATGCCCCAGGGGAAGGATTTCGCCGCCATCCAGAAGCTGATTGGCAGGCGTTCGCCATGACTTCGTTCCTGCTTGCCTCCGCGCCCTTTGCGGCCTCCGTGTTAATCTCACTGAAATGAGCAAGCTCGTCGAAAAACGCACCGTGGACATGCAGATCATCGGCGACTGGGTCGAGCCCGGCAGCCGCGTGCTCGACTTGGGCTGCGGCCGCGGCGTGCTGCTCGACTACCTGCAGCAGACCAAACGGGTCCGCGGCCTCGGCGTGGACCTGGACTTCCAGAAGATCCTGGGCTGCGTGCGCCGCGGCGTCACCGCCTACCAGGGCGACATGGAGGCGTTCATGCGGGCGTTTCCGGACCGGTTCTTCGACCGGATCATCTGTTCGCGCACCGTGCAGGAACTCGCCGATCCGACCGGCGTGATCCTCGAGGCGCTGCGGGTCGCCCATGCGGTGACGGTCGGGTTCGTCAATCACGGCTACTGGAAGAATCGCGCCGATGCGTTTCTGCGCGGTCGCAAGCCGCGCAACCCCGTCTACACAACCGCGTGGTACGAAAGCCGTCCGGCCAATCCGGTGACGATCGCCGATTTCGAGGATTTCTGCCTGGCCAAGGGCGTCACCATTTCCCGCCGCGCCCTGCTCCGCGGCGACTGGCACACGCCCTGCGCGTTCCGGCCCAATCTGTTTGCCGGCTACGCGCTGTACGATTTAACGAGATAGGATCGGGCCGTGCTTCGCCCGGTCCAATCCTGAAGCCAAAACGCCTCGGCGTTTTGGCTAAGGAACGGGGAGGACGAAGTCCGCCACGTTCCTGCTAGACCTCGTACGGCGGCAGCACCTTGTCGAACGTGGTGCTTTTCGAGCCGGGCGAAGGCGGGCAGACCGGTGTCGTACGGCACCACCACCTCGCCCTGAATCAGCGGAAGCGCGTAGCGGAAGAACTGGAAGTTCATGCTCACGCCGTCCTCATTGATCCATTCGCGCGGCAGCTTCTTCACGCCATTTGCAATCTCGGCGAGCGGCGCCAGCCCGGTTTCGCACGTGTAGTGTTCGGTGTCGCCGCGCACGAGCACGACCATCTTGTCCGTCTCGCCCGCAATCGCGGCCTTCACCGCGGCCTGCCCGGCCATGAAGGCTTCGTCACTGTCGGTCTTGGACGAGCAATGGGCCGCCGCACGCTGGGCGATGCCGAGCTTCGCGGTGCGCGCTTTCACGCCTACCTGTTGCTCAACGAGCCCCTTCAGGTACTCGGCCGCGCCGCCGAGCTGCGCGTGGCCGAACGAATCGGTGCTCGCGCTGTCGGTCGCGACGTAATTGCCGTCCTTGTCCAGCAGGCCTTCGCCGACGACGACCAGGCAGTACTTTTCCCGTTTCAGCACGCGGCGCACGTCCTCCACGAATTTCTCCGCGCTGAACGGTGTCTCCGGGAGATAAATCAGGTGCGGCGCATCGTGAGGATGATCCCTGCGTTTCGCGAGGGCCGAGCCGGCGGCGATCCAGCCGGCGTTCCGGCCCATGACCTCGAGGATCGAGACCAGGTCGTTCTGGCCCATGGCCTCGTTGTCACAGGCCAGCTCCCGCACGGTGGTGCAGATGTATTTGACCACGCTGCCGTAGCCCGGGCAGTGGTCGGTGACCGGAAGGTCGTTGTCGATCGTCTTCGGCACGCCAATGACGCGCAGTTCGTAGCCCTGCGCCTGGGCCAGCTTGGAGATCTTGTCGGCGGTGTCCTGCGAATCATTCCCGCCGCAGTAAAAGAAATACCGGATGTTGTGCGTCTTGAAGACTTCGATCACGCGGTCGAAATCCTGCTGCTTCTTCAGCTTGAACCGGCACGTGCCCAACGCAGCGCCCGGGGTGTGGCGGAGCGCCCGGATCTGTTGCTGCGATTCAGCCGCGAGGTCGATGAACTCCTCGTTGATGATGCCCAAAACGCCGTTGAGGCCACCGTAGACCTCTTCGATGCAGTTGTGGTTGAGCGCCTCGGCGACGACACCAGCCACACTGGCATTGATTACCGCGGTCGGACCGCCCGATTGGGCGACGAGACAGTTTCCTACGAGTTCAGCCATGGCGAAAAGGTATCAAAGGGTTCGAAATTGCGGGAAGAGGTGCAACGAAAGGCTTCGCGCCGAGGTGTGGCAAATCAAATTTCCCTCTCCGTGGCGCCATGGGCGCATCTCCCGATTGACGGTAAAGCAGGCTGGAAGCCTGCGCTACGGCCGGAAATCGCCCTCAACAACCGTCAATCGGGAGCTTCGCCCCCGCTACAGCAGCTTGCCCGGCCGGTAATCGGCGGCGCCCTTCACCCGTTTTCCCAGCGACTCGGTTTCGCCCACGAACGCGTCAACCTGGCTCGGCGCCGCGCCGACATACCGGTTGTTCTCCGCCAGAATCCCCTGGAGCTGTCGCTTGCTGAGCCCGATGCGCTTGTCGCCCGCCAGCCGGCTCAACAAGTCCGTTTCGCCATTGGTCGCCCCGGAGCGCAGCGCCCGCGCGGCCGCCAGCGCATGTTCCTTGATCGCCGCGTGGGCCACCTCGCGGCCCGCACCCTGCTTGACCGCCTCCATGAGAATCGTCGTCGTAGCCAGGAACGGCAGGTTGCGCTCGTTCTCGGCGGCGATGGCAGCGGGAAAGACCTCCATCTGCGCCAGGACCGTCAGGAAAGTCTCGAACAGTCCGTCGATGGCAAAGAATGCATCCGGCAGCGCCACCCGGCGCACGACCGAGCACGACACGTCGCCTTCGTTCCACTGGTCTCCGCTGAGCGCAGCCGTCATGGTCACATAGCCGCCAAGGATGGAATGCAGCCCGCAAATCCGCTCGCAATTGCGGGCGTTCACCTTGTGCGGCATCACGGACGAGCCGACCTGGCCTTCCAGGAATCCCTCGGTCAGCAGGCCCTGCCCCGCCATCAGTCGCATCGTGTGGGCGAAGCTCGCTCCGGCCGCACCGAGTTGATGCAGCGCCGAAACCACATCGAAATCCAGGCTGCGCGGGTACACCTGGCCGACCGCCGCCAGCGACGCCTTGAAGCCGAGGTGGCGCAGAATGCGTCCCTCGAGCTCCGCCACGCGATCGGCGCGGCCGCCCAGCAGCGTCAGTTGATCCAGCTGCGTGCCGACCGCGCCCTTCAGGCCTCGAACCGGGTAACGCTCGATCAGGTTGTCCAGGCGCTCCAGCGCGATGAGCAGCTCCTGTCCGAACATCGCCAGCCGCTTGCCCAGTGTCGTCGGCTGCGCCGGCACGTTGTGAGTGCGGCCGGTGATCATCAGGTCGCGGTGGGTCTGGGCCTGGCGCGACAATGCGAGCAGCGCTGCCACCGCCTTGAAATTGAGCACTTTCAAGGATCGGTAGATCTGCAGCTGCTCGACGTTTTCGGTCAGGTCGCGGCTGGTCAGCCCCAGGTGAATGAACTGCCGGCCCGCCAGTTCCGAGAACTCCTCCAGGCGCGCCTTCACGTCATGCAGAGTCACCCGCTCCCGCTGCTGGATCGAGGCGAAGTTGATGGTGCCTTTGACCCGCTCGTAATCCTTGATCGCCTCGCCGGGGATCGGCACGCCGAGGTCCTTCTGGGCCTTCATCACCGCGATCCAGAAATCCCGCTCCAGCAGAATACGTCCCTGGGTCAACCAGATGTCCTTGATCGCAGGCGAGGCGTAGCGCTCGGCCAGCACGTTGGCGATCGGCTCGGGCTGGGACCCGGCTGAGAGCTCACGGGAGGCCGGAGAAACCTCGGGCGCGTTCGCAGCAGGCGTTGAAACCGGACTGGGCGGCGTTGATTTCACGGCGGAAAAATAGCGGAGCGGGAGCCGTAGCAAAAGCGGCGGTCGATAGCTACCGAAAAATGGTCAGGGTCGCCCGCTTGACACCGATTTTGCCGCGCCGAGCAGCCTGTCGGGCTTCGCCCTCCATGCTGCCATGCACAAGTCCGTCCCAAATGGCGCCAGCCATTTGCTTAGGAACATGGAGGGTGAGGCCCGACAGGTTCCTGGCGCGTTCCTCAAGATTACCAACTGGGAGGCCCATCACGCCAGGCACCGCACCGCCATCTCGCGCAATACCTCTTCCGCTTCGTCCGGGCGGCGGATCAGCTCCTCGAAGGCGGCGATGAGTTCCTGCTGGTTGTCGATCAAGCGCCGCAATGGCGGCAGTTTCGCGGCTGCCGCCAGTTTGCCCAGGTACCAGGGATTCTGCGTGAAGATGTTATACGAACTCTTCTCCATCGATCCGCCAAAATGGCGGGCGTAGGCCGCCGCCGCGCGCTCAAATCCAGACTTGTCTAGACCGCGGGGCCCCGCCCGCACCCCGCCGGCATCCAGCAGCACCCGCAGCTGGATCAGAGTCCGGTTGCGATTCTGCAGCGCGGTGATGACCGGCCGCGCGTCGCCGCCCGCGAAAAAATGCCGGCGGAGCGCCGCGAGGGTCCGCGGCAGGTCTCCGCTGCCAAACGCCTCCGCCGCCTCAAAGAAATCCCCCTCGGCAAAGTTGGGCGTCAGCTCCTCGACATGCTCCTCCTCGATCGCTCCGCCCTCTCCTGCATAGGTGCTGAGCTTGTGCACCTCCTCGACCAGCAGCCGCGTGTTGCCTCCGATCTTCGCCAACAGGAGCCCAAGCGCGTCCGGGGTGATGGTGGCTCCCAGGGCCGCGGCCTCGGCCAGCGCGACGCGCTCCAAAATCGCTCCGCCCTCGATGCCGTCGTCGCCGATGAACGTGTAATCGGCCGTCGCCTCGCACCACTTGATGAAGGTCCGCCGCCGATCGACCGGCGCTGCCGTGATCACCACCGCCACCTCGTCCGGGTTCACCGTCGCCAGCAGCGCCTGCAGATCCTCGACCAGCCGCAGCGTGCCCTCCGCCTTCCCGGTCACCGATTCGGCGAGGAACGTCACATCTTTCAGCCAGACCACCCGTTTGCCGCCAAAAAGCGAGATGGTCTGCACCGCCTCGCGCAGGCGGTGCACCGCCACCTCGACCTCGCCAACGTTGTTGGCCACGCCATTCAGCACCTCGCGGGAGAATTCATCTGTCACGTCCGCCGCGAGCGCATCGAAGCGCTCCTTTCCGAGCCGGTTGACCAGGAAGTCGTCGGGACCACAGATAAAGATGAACGGTTTGCCAGCCATCGCGCTCCGGTTTGCCGCCGAAGCCGCCCAAGCGCACGCAAAAAACAACCCCGCTCCATGGCAAACAACTGGAGACGCGACGCCCCCGGCGCGGGGACGCCTGCCATGCCGTAGCCTTGCGCGAAGGCTGGCCGCGCCGCTACGCTCCGCATCCTGGGCATCGATCCTGCGCAGAACCTTTGAACGATTCGGCCTGACCCTGGTCTCAAGCCATGTCATTGAATATGCACATGCCTTTTCGCCGCGCTTTGCTGATCCCACTTGCCCTTTCCATCACCGCCACCTTGCTCGGGGCCGCCGATTCACCGGCACCAGCCGTTCCTCCACCTGCTGACAGCCATTCTGCGCCGCCCCCCACGGCCGGGAACACCGGAGCGCTTGACCCGCACACCGTGATGCCGGCACTGGCCGACGCTCTTCCGCCGGCAACGAAACCCGCCGACGAAGCCGTCCAGGCCGAGATCGCCGCCCACGCCACGCCGATCTTGAAGAAGCTGGTTGCACGCCAGGACTCCCTCCTGGCCCAGCTTGGCCGGGACGATATGGATCAGGAGAATGTGAAGCGCGACATCCAGACTCTGATCTTTGACTACGACTCCTTCATTCGCACATTCCCAACCTACGTCCCGGGATATGTGACGTATGGGTTGCTGTTCGGAAAGATCGGAATGCGGCGCGAGTCGGCGGCAATTCTCCTCAAAGCCAATCAATTCGATCCGGATATTCCGATCGTGAAGAATCAGCTCGGGAATTACCTGGCCGAGGAAGGCGAGCCGGTCGTCGCCGCCAATTACTTCATCGCGGCAATCCGCCTGGCGCCGGACGAACCGCTTTACCACTTCCAGCTGGGCACGCTGCTGGCCGAGGCGCGTGACGATTTTCTTAAGAGCGGCCAATGGACCCGACCGCAGCTCGACCGGACCATGCAGCAGGCTTTCAAGCGCGCGTCCGAGCTGGCGCCAAAAAACTTCGCGTTCGCCTACCGTTACGCCCAATCATTCTATGATCTGGCCGAGCCCCAATGGGAAGAGGCGCTCAAGGTCTGGGGTGCGCTCGAGGATCAGGCTTCGCCAGGTCTCGAGAAGGAAACGCTCCGCCTGCATGCCGCCAACATCCTGATCAAGCAGAAAAAGTTCGATCATGCCCGGCTGCTGCTGGCGACCGTGACCGCCGAGCCGTTGAACGGACAAAAGCAAAAGCTGCTCGACCAGCTCCCGGCAAACCCTGAGAAGTAAGGAGCGCCCCCGCCAGCTTCGGGTTCACAACCGCGGTCCGGGGTGCGTTCCTCAACATGTCTCTCCTGACCAAGCTCGAACGCCTGCTCGGACGTTTCGCGATCCCAAGTCTCTCGCTGTACCTTGTCATTGGGCAGGTCCTTTTCTGGGGCCTGGCGCTGATGGCCGGCTTCAACATCGAACGCATCGCGCTCCTTCCGGCGGCCGTCATCGCCGGCGAAGGGTGGCGGCTGGTAACGTTCTTGTTTCTTCCACCGAGCCTGAGCGCCGATCCGTTCTCCATCGTGTTCATGGCGTTCGGCTGGTACATGTTCTACCTCATGGGCAGCGCGCTTGAACACTATTGGGGGGATTTTCGATACAACGTTTTCATCGGGGTCGGCTGGTTCCTGACCGTCGCTGCCGCCTTTGCCACGCCCGGGAGCTACGCCTCCTATTTCTTTCTGACCGGCAGTGTCTTCCTTGCCTTCGCCTATCTCAATCCCGATTTCGAGCTGCTGATCTTCTTCATCCTTCCAGTGAAGATCAAGTGGCTGGCCCTTCTCATGTGGCTGTGGTTTGGCTACACCGTGATCGTCGGATCCTGGTCCGAGCGGCTGGCCGTGCTCGCCGCCATCGGCAACTTCCTGCTCTTCTTCTCCGGCAACATCATCAGCGGGATTCGCTCCGGCCGCCAGCGGATGACGCACCAGGCGCGCGTGTTCGCCGCCAGCCCGGATGAACGCGAGCCCCGCCATCGCTGCCGAATCTGTGGCAAGACCGAACTCAGCGATCCAAGGGCGGACTTTCGTTACTGTTCCAAGTGCGCCGGCAACCAGTGCTACTGTTCCGACCACCTCTTCAACCATGAGCATCTGCTCGTGGAGGAGGAGACGAAGAAAACGTCCTGAGCCATGTCTTCTCCTGCAAACCACGAATGGACACGAATACACACGAATGAGAGAAACAAAAGGTCTGACGGTTCGGTCGCCTCACCCGGACCGCCGCCCCGGCACCGTCGATTGCCGGTTGGGTCTCTTTTCATGATTCGTGTCCCTTCGTGGTTCTCCGCCGAGGCGACCAGCATCAGACGTTCCTCGGTCGGCACTCCCCGTTTCGCCTTTGCTCTTCCTGGTTACAGGAGGACCGGCCGCGAATCGAAATGTCATCTAATAGTTGACATCTCATGCCAGCACTTTGCCTGGTCTTAGAATGAAGCACCACGCCCACCAGAAGGTTTCCGCCGCCTCCCCGGACCGGCCCACCACGCTCGGGGGCTGGCTGGCGCGCGCGGAGCGGCTCTACGCGCAACACGAGTGCGCCGTCGGCCAGATCGCCACCTCGGCTCATGATGAGGCGCTCTATCTTTTGCTTCACACGCTGCATCTTCCGCTCGACAGCAGACCCGCGGTGCTGGCGCGTCAGATCTCAAAAGGTGAAGGAGCTGCACTCGACCGCATGCTGCGCCGCCGCGTCGTGGACCGCATCCCGGCGGCCTACCTCACGCACGAGGCCTTTCTCGGCGAACACCGATTTTACGTCGATGAGCGGGTCATCATTCCCCGCAGCTACTTCCTTGAACTGCTTCCACAGATCGGGCGCTGGCTGAAGCATCCGGCCGCCGTTGCCCGCGCCGCGGACATGTGCACCGGCTCGGGCTGCCTGGCGATTCTGCTCGCCCATCAGCTTTCGCAAGCACACGTCAACGCCATCGACTGCTCGGCTGAGGCGCTGGCGGTCGCCAGGATCAATGTGCGGGAACACGGCCTCTCGGACCGGGTTTCTCTGCACCGCAGCGATCTTTTTTCCAGTGTGCCGGCGGCGCGATACGAGGTGATTGTCAGCAACCCACCCTATGAACCGTCGCGCCTCATGAAGACGCTGCCGCCTGAATTCCGGAAGGAACCGGAATTGGCGCTCGACGGCGGCAAGGACGGGCTCGACGTGATTCGCCGGCTTCTTGCCCAGGCGCGCGACCGGCTCACGCCCGACGGACTGTTATTCATCGAGGTCGGCGGGCTGCGCACGGCGATGGAAGCCGAGTTTGGCCATCTGAAACTCCGCTGGCCGCGAACTCACGACGGCGCCAATTGCGTCTGTCTGATCGAGTCGCGGCGGCTGGGATCGCGGTAGGGCGGCATCGCCGGTTGCCGCCGGATTCCCGAAGACCAGCCAGTCTCGGAACAGGATCCATCGCAGCACCCGACGGGAGTGCATCTGCCGATTGACGGTGATTCCGAACGTAGCGCAGCCATCCCTGGCTGCATGGTTGCAGGCTGGAAGCCTGCGCTCATCACCGATCGCGCAGGCTTGCTCGCGCCGTGGCTGCGGAGCTTGTTGCTTGCTTCACCGTCAGTCGGCAGATGCGCCCACCCGAAGGAATTCACAAGACTTGGGCTTGACAGAAAGTCTACCTGATTAATATAGATTATTTCGATCTACTTAAGAACACCCAACCACCCGCGAAATCCTTCGCTCCCTATAACCAGGACGACCCAGCAAGCACCCACACCAAACATGAAGAGCTACGCAAACCGAGGAATCCAACTGCATGCCCGTCGAATATCGTCGCCCGGCCGGCCCGGGTTAATCTCGCTGGTTCTGGCCGCCTGCCTGGCGGCCACTGCCGTGGCAGTCCGCGCCCAGACGGTGGCCTCAGCGCCGCCATCCCCACCCCCGGCGCTTGCGCCGGCGGCACCCGGAATCCCGGGCCTTTCCAAGCCAGACTGGCTGGCTGCGGCCTCGGTCACCGCCAGGGAAGGGTACGACACGAACATCTACGGCACCTCCACGAACCTGGCCGGACACCCTGACATCGCAAACGTTTCCTCCTGGTTCACGACAGTCAGTGCCGGCCTGACATTCAACCTGCTCGCCCCTTCGGGGACCCAGAGTAGCGGCTTTCTCAATACTCTGACCCTGGCCTATGCCGCCGACTACACCACGTACTCCGCGGCGGAACATGAAGACAATCTCCGGAACACGATCACCCTTACTATCAAGGGAAAGAGCGGGCCGTGGATCCTCTCGATCGACAACCCGTTCCTTTACGTCTACGGAAGCAAGCGGGACCAATTCTACAGCACCTACAGTCCCCTTGGCTACGCACCCACGCGCGAGCGCCGGAACCAGATTCAGGAACGCAATACTTCCGTCCTGCGCTACGATGCTTCAAACTGGTTCGCGCGCGCCGTCGCCAGTGCAACCTATTACAATCTCCTGATCGACGAACACAATCCGGTGGGCGCCTTCAAGGGCTACGTCAACTGGGTGAATCGCGACGACATCAATGCCGGGGTGGATCTCGGCTACAAGCTGACTCCGGATTTTGCGTTCACGGGCGGCTGGAGAATCGGACAGCAGACCCAGGCCCGCCCCTACTACAGCCTGGTTGACAACGACAGCACCTATAACCGGGCCCTCCTCGGATTCGAGGGCAAACTGCTGCCCTGGCTCCAGCTTCAGCTGGTGGCCGGTCCGGATCTCCGACGCTACAGCGACCTCGCCCATCCGGGGCTCGCTGGCGCCAACCATACCTGGCTCTACACCCAGAATCAAATCACGGCGAATCTGTCGTCCAACGATTCGCTGACGGCGTCCAACAAGATCTGGCACTGGGTTTCCAGCTCCGGCCTCACCTCGTATCAGGATACATCGTACAGCCTGATCTATAAACACTTCTTTTCGCGGCAGTTCTCCGCTTCCGCGGGAGTCAGCGAGCTCGGAGCCCGTTACGACGCGCCGACTGTTCGCAACGACTGGGCTCTCAGCTATCCGGTCAACGCGACGTATGCGTTCAACCGCAATTTCTCAATCAGCGCCGATTTCACCAACACAGGGGGCCACAGTCACCTGCCGACCGCCATCACCCCGGGCCAGAACTTCCGCGACTGCATCTACGCACTGTCAGCCAAGGTCACGTTCTAGAGCAGATTCAGAAGGAATGTAGCCACAAGCGCCAGCGAGTGGACAGATCCTCCACTCGCTGGCGCTCGCAGCTACGGTCGCGTTTTCGGCTACCGTCACCTCAAGCCGCCCAGGCGAGGCGCCGCCTCATCACGCTGCCAGCGGTCCGCCGCCTGACGGGCCGGGCGGGTAATAGCGCAGCACCAGCCAGTTGATCAAAACAAGGATCGCGATACCAGGCGCGGCGATGACGATGGCCCGCGCCGCCCACGCGAGCGCACTACCCCCGCCGATCAACACCGGAAAGAGCAACGCCACCAGTACCGCCGCGATTTTGCCTGCAAGATAGGCCGGCGCGGCCAGAAACCAGCGCATGCCGACTTCCGCCATCAGGAACCGGAAAACCAGAACAAAGCCCAGCAATTCGACCATGGCCACGAGCGCCGCGGGCGGCGGAGGATGCGAGGTCAGCGCCCAGTTGAGCCACGGTGCCGCCAGGGCCAGCACCACCGCCGAACGCAGGCGCCCCCAGAGCGCCGCCAGCAACGGGGCATAGAACATCGGAAGCAGCCGCGGCCCCACTGGGAATCGCCCGGCACCGGGATGATGTGAATCATGAACGGAAACATCACCGACAGGCTCAGCAGGATACCCAGCTCGCGGGCGAACGACACCGTCAGGAAACGCACGACCGGACTGGCGCCGGCAGCGGAGGAATCAGCCATCGCTACTGCAGTTTCAAAAACAGTGTGGCCGCGAGCGTGAGCGAGTGGACGAACCCTCCGCTCGCTCACGCTCGCAGCTACGTTCGCGTTCTCGGCTACGTTCAAGTTGAAGCGTGCTGGCGTCATGTCATTATCTGTTCACTTTGCCGCGGCGCGCGACGATTCTCTTGGAGGGCGGTGCGTCGTGACAAAGGGTCTGGGCGGCGCTGACGGCGCAGCGCCCTCCACCTGCGGTCGCGGTATCAGTTGAACCATGAGGATCTGCGGGGGCAGTCGCGGCGCGGACCGCCCGCGCCAGAAAGTGGCGCGCGCCATCCTCAATTTCAACTTCCATCAACCCGGCCTCGCGCAGCAGGCGCGCGAGTTTCCTTGGAGGCGGGAGGATGTGATCATGCAAAACCGGTGCGCCGCGCCGGTGCACGGCGTTGACGACCGTCCGGCTGCAGGTGTGGGCGATCCAAAACACGCCGCCGGGCCGGAGCGCCGCCGCCAGACGGCGCGCGATGTCGGCCTGCGGCACCAGATGCGGGAAGACGTTAAAGCACACCACGTGGTCAAACGATTCCGGTCCCAGCGCCAACGCCTCCGCCCGCGCGGCCTGCAGCGTCACGTGCGACGGCAGATGGCGCTGCGCGGCCAGGCGCAGGAACTCCAGCGAGCAATCAAATGCCATCACGTGCCCGGTCGGTCCGGTAAGCTCCGCCAGCACCTCCGTGAGCCGTCCGGAGCCGCAGCCGGGCTCCAACACCCGATCGCCCAATTTGATTTCCCAGCACCGGATGAAAGCGTCAACCCTGCTCCGCTCATCCGCCGTGAACGTGCGCCACATGACGTCAGAAGCCAGCGCGTCGAAGCAGTCTGCGGGATCGGTGTGCATGAAGCCGGGCCCTGTTCGCTACCAGACGTTGCGCCGCAATTCAACGACCGACCAGCCGGCCAGCATCAAGACTGTGCGGGGCCAACCTCAGGAGATTGCTACGTTTTTAGGAAAATCACCGTTGTTGCCGCGATCATGCGGCAACCCGCCAATGCAACCCTGACATAGTCCAATGAGTCTCCTGGAACGAACCGGATTTTTGATCCAACTTTTGGCATAGATTCGCTCAATTATACGTAAGCGTATATCCCGCAACTATTTATTGAATCTTTAGTATATTAGTTAAGTAAGATATGAAAAAACTTGCGTTTAAGCCCTTCTGATGAATGAATATTACTTCGGTAGACTTGATGAAGCTCTCGGAAAGAGACGAACCTATGAGTACCTCCAGAATCACCGCATCCGCCGCCGAACCGGCGTGGCTTGGCCTTGTTCGTGAGAAGGTCGAGGGCCTCAATTACGGCGTCGTGCAGATCGTCGTCCATGATCACAAGGTCACCCAGATCGAACGCACGGAGAAGACGCGCATCGATCCGGTTTCGGTCGAGCCGTCGCTTCGCCATGAATCGCGCTGAATTGCTTTTCGGCCACCGGCACGCGCCGGACGCGAACTAATCCCACAATCCTGCATGGCGACCAACCAGATCCCTGGAGGTCTCCCACCCGCGCCTGATCCCAAGGCAACTTTCCCCATGGCCGCCCGCACCTCCCAAGCCGCGACGATCCGCGACACATTGCCGCCGATCATCTTCCGATCCGGCGATGCCGAACTTGAGCTTAAACGGCTCTTCGACGCGTTCTATGAGCTCGCGCAGAAGGCCGACAATCTTTTCGCCTCGCCCACCGAGGCTTTCAGCGTCGGCGACCGAATCTACCACCTGCCGCGCTTCATTCTGTTTGGACCCAACGCAGGCAGCGGACCGATCCGCCTCGCCTTGTACGCCGGCTGGAACGGCGACGACGTGCGGGGCAGCCTCGCGCTGCTCAGCCTGATCGAGCGGCTCACGCAGCATCCCGCCCTGGCGGCCGGCTACCAGCTGGTCTTCTATCCGCTCGTCAACCCGACCGGTTTCCAGGACCACACGCCGGGGACCCGCAGCCGCGTGCGGCTGGAAGCCGAGAACTGGGCCACCTCCGAGGCGCCCGAGATCGGCGTGCTGTCCAAGGAATTCCGCCTGCACCGCTTCGACGGCTGGGTCAGCCTGCATTCCACGCCGGCGCATGATCGCATCCAGGCGCGCGTCCGCGGGCTGCCGGTGAACGCCGACTTCTTCCCGATCGAGCGGGGCCGGTTTCACATCGACTGGCAGACCGATTCCGCTCCCAGCTCCGAGGGTCCCTTCGCACTCAACAGCGACCTGCCGTTCGGTTCATTCCAGCTGCGGCTCGACGTGCCCGCGGCCTGGCCCGACGGTTTGCATGCCCAGGCCGTCGCCGAGACTGTCAGTGCGTTCCTCGAGCGCTACCGCGCGGCCATCTCCTACGGCATCCATCTCTGATTCTATTCCCAAACAGGAGAACAAAACCATGGCTAGAATATACGACGACATCACCCAGACAATCGGCAACACGCCGCTCGTGCGGCTCAACCGCACTGCGGCCGCCCACGGCGCGCTTGCGGAGGTTCTGCTCAAACTCGAGTTCTTCAACCCGCTCTCCAGCGTGAAGGATCGCATCGGCAAGGCGATGATCGAGGACGCTCTCAAATCAGGCCGCATCAACCAGAACACGGTCCTGATCGAACCCACCAGCGGCAACACCGGCATCGCGCTGGCCTTCGTCGCCGCCGCCAAGGGACTCAAGCTCGTGCTCACCATGCCCGAAACCTTCAGCCTCGAACGCCGCAAGCTGCTCAAGATCCTCGGCGCCCGCCTGGTGCTCACGGAAGGCGCAAAAGGAATGAAGGGCGCCATCGCCAAAGCCGAGGAGCTCAGCCGGCAGATTCCCAACAGCGTCATCCTCCAGCAATTCGCCAACCCATCCAATCCGGAGGTTCACCGCCGGACGACCGCCGAGGAAATCTGGCGCGACACCGATGGCAGGGTCGACATCGTCGTCTCCGGCATCGGCACGGGCGGCACCATCACCGGCGTTGGCGAGGTGCTCAAGGCCCGCAAGCCTTCGGTGAAGATCATCGCCGTCGAGCCCGACTCCTCGCCCGTCCTTTCCGGCGGCCAGCCCGGCCCGCACAAGCTGCAGGGCATCGGGGCCGGCTTCGTGCCCGCCGTCCTCAATACAAAGGTCTACGACGAGGTCATCCGCGTCAAGGAGACCGATTCCGGCCCCATCTCCAAGCAGGTCAACAAGCTCGATGGCATTCCGATCGGCATCTCCTCGGGTGCGGCGACGTGGGCGGCCCTGCAGGTCGCCAAGCGCCCGGAAAACGCGGGCAAGGTGATCGTCGTCATCATCCCGTCGAGCAGCGAGCGCTACCTGTCCACCTGGCTCTTCGCCGATCTTAACGTCGAGAGTGACAGCGTGGACGATTTGATCAACGCCGCCGCGCCCGCCAGCGCGCCGGTCCCGGCCAGCGTCTGACCGACCCATCCCTTCCGATGAGCACATCCCATCCGTACCTCAGCACCCTGGCCCTCCATGCCGGCCAGGTTCCCGACCCGACCACCGGCGCGCGCGCCGTCCCGCTCTACCAGACGTCCTCCTACGTCTTCAAGAGCACGGACCACGCGGCAAATCTCTTCGCCCTGCGCGAATTCGGGAACATCTACACCCGCCTGATGAACCCGACGACCGACGTCTTTGAGCAGCGCATCGCCGCGATCGAGGGCGGCACCGGCGCGCTGGCCGTCGCGTCCGGCCAGGCTGCAACCTCCCTGGCGCTGCTCGCCGTCACCCAGGTCGGCGACGAGATCGTCTCGGCCAACAACCTCTACGGCGGCACGTACCAACTCTTCCATTACACGCTGCCCAAGCTCGGCCGCACCGTGACGTTCGTCGACTCGCGCGAACCCCGAGGCCTTCCGCCGGGCGATCACGACCCGGACGCGCGCGATCTACGCCGAGACCATCGGTAATCCAAAGCTGGACGTGCCCGACTTCGAGGCGATCGCCAAAGTCGCCCACGAAGCAGGCGTGCCGTTTGTGGTCGACAACACGGTCGGCGTCGGCCTGGTCGCTCCCATCGAGCACGGCGTCGACATCATCGTCGCCTCCGCCACAAAGTATATCGGCGGCCATGGCACCAGCATCGGCGGCGTCATCGTCGACTCCGGGAAGTTCGCCTGGAACAACGGCAAGTTCCCCGAGTTCACCGAGCCCGACCCGAGCTACCACGGGCTGAAATTCTGGGACGTCTTCGGCAACTTCCCGGGGCTGGGCAACGTGGCCTTCATCATCAAGGTGCGCGTGCAGCTGCTGCGCGACCTCGGCCCGGCGCTCAGTCCGTTCAACTCGTTCCTCTTCCTGCAGGGCCTCGAGACGCTGCCCCTGCGCCAGCGCCAGCACTCGGAAAACGCCCTCGAGATCGCGCAGTTTCTCAAGAACCACCCGCTGGTCAGCTGGGTGACGTATCCCGGGCTGCGCGACAGCCCGGCCTATCCGTTGGCGTCGAAATACCTGACCCGCGGTTTCGGCGGCATCGTCGGCTTCGGCATCAAGGGCGGACGTGACGCCGGGAAGAAGTTCATCAACTCGGTGAAACTGCTCTCGCACCTGGCCAACATCGGCGACGCCAAATCCCTCGTTATCCACCCGGCCACCACCACGCACCAGCAGCTCACCCGCGAGGAGCAGGAGGCCACCGGCGTGACGGAGGACTACATCCGCCTCTCGGTCGGGCTCGAGGATGTGCGCGACATCCGGGCGGACATCGACCAGGCCCTCCGCCAGGCCGCCGGCTGAGGCAAGGCCTTGAGTTCTTGAGCGGCGGGGCGCGGTTCGCGGAAGCGGCTGCGGCCCCGCCAAAACCTTTGGAGCCGCACGCACCCGCCGGCTCCGCCCCGCCCGCAATGCATCTCCGGCTGGGCGGCAGGCCCTGCGCTCCGCAAAGCCCAGGCGAACATGTCATCTAATAGTTGACATGTTTTCCAGGCCGGATTCCGGCGCTCCGGGGGCGCCATCGACCAATGTCAACCAATCGTTGACATGTTCGCCTGGCGGGCCGGCGCCGGTTCCGGCGGCGGCGTCCGGCCCGGAGAGCGGGATCGCCGGCCCCCCGCCCTGCAGTCGCACAGGATCCGGCGCTGACCGCGCGCTGCGCCCCCCGGGTTTCCAGCAGGATTTGTCATCTGATAAATGACATAACCGCCATGCCCGCGCCGGATAACGCTCAAATGTTATAGCCGACCTCCGCGAGGTGCGCCACCTCGACCGGAGGCAGGAGCATGCCGGCAGCGACCGTCGCGTTGGTGCCTTCCTCGATCAGGATGAAGGAGCCCGTCAGCCGGTTGGTGGCGTAGGCGTCAAACACCAGCGGACGCGCGGTGCGCAGGCGGATTTCGCCGAGGTCGTTGAGGCCCAGCCCCGGTGGCGCCGGTTGCGGCTCGAGCGTCGCCATGTCGATCCGCTGCTCGATCCCCGCAATCACCGCCGGCGTCGTCATCGACGTGTGCTTGAGCAGGAACCGCGCCCCGCTCACCAAGGGCTGGCGCCGCATCCAGCAGACCCGCGCGCGCAGGTCGGTGGCGGCTCCGGGAAGGTCGTCCAGCCCGATGATCATGTCACCCCGGCTGATATCGATGTCGTCCTCGAGCACGATGGTGACGGATTGCGGGCAGAACGCCTCGTCGAGTCGGGTTTCACCCACCCAGATCTCCCGCACGCTGGTGCACAGGCCGGACGGCAGCACCGCCACCCGCTGGCCGGGGCGCACAATTCCCCCGGCGATCTGTCCGCTGCAGCCGCGGAAATCATGCAGGCGGGCGTCCGCCGGTTGGTTCGGCCGGTTGATCCACTGCACCGGCAGACGCAGGCCTCCGAGATTCCAGTCGCTGGCGATGTACACGGTCTCGAGGTGGTGCATCAGCGTTGGCCCCGGATACCACGGCGTCCGGACTGAAGGCGTAACCACGTTGTCGCCGTCGAGCGCGCTGATCGGAATGAATTTGACGTCCTTGATCTCCAGGCGCGGCAGGAACTGTTCGAACTCGTCGCGGATCTGGTCAAAGCGCTCCTCGCTCCAGCCCACCAGGTCCATCTTGTTCACGGCAACGACCAGGTGCGGGATCCGCAGGAGCCCCGCAATGCAGGCATGGCGGCGGCTCTGTTCGCTCACGCCGCTCCGGGCGTCGACCAGCACGATGGCCAGATTGGCGTTGGATGCACCCGTCACCATGTTGCGCGTGTACTGCACGTGCCCGGGCGTGTCGGCCACGATGAACTCCCGTCGCGGCGTGGCAAAGTAGCGATACGCCACGTCGATTGTGATGCCCTGCTCCCGCTCGGCGCGCAGCCCGTCGGTCAGGTTCGCCAGGTTGATCTGGCCGCCGCCGGTAAGGTCGGCCGACCGCACCAGGGCCTCGACCTGGTCCTCCAGGAGCGACTTCGAGTCATAGAGCAGGCGGCCGATGAGCGTGGATTTGCCGTCGTCCACGCTGCCGCAGGTGCTGAAGCGCAGGATGACGACCGGGTGGGTGGTGGCGGAGATCATGATGGCGGGAACAGGTGGTTGGCAGTGCAGTGCGCGGCCGTCCTCGATCCGGGAGGCGGCGCCCGGCCGGTCAGAAATACCCGACGCGTTTGCGGTCTTCCATCGCCGCCTCGGAAATCCGATCGTCGGCCCGCGCGCCGCGTTCCGTGACGCGCGCGCCCGCCAGCTCGGCGAGGATCTCAGCGACGGTTCCGGCGGTGGACTCGATGCAGCCGGTGCTGATGATGTCGCCGACGGTGCGCACGCGGACCCGCAGGTCACGGATCTCCTCGTGCGGCAGGGGCGGGACAATGTCGTTGATGGACAGCCACTGGTTCTGCCGGCGCGTGCACCGGCGCCGATGGCTGAAGTAGATGAGGGGAACCTCGATCTGCTCGCGCCGGATGTATTCCCACACATCCCGCTCGGTCCAGTTGCTCAGCGGAAAGACCCGCATGTTTTCACCCGGGTTCAGGCGCGCATTGTAGAGGTTCCAGATTTCCGGGCGCTGGTTCTTCGGATCCCACTGGCCGAACTGGTCGCGGAAGCTGAAGAAGCGCTCCTTGGCGCGGGCCTTTTCCTCGTCGCGCCGCGCCCCGCCGATGCAGCAGTCGAACCGGAATTCATTGATGGCGGCCAGCAGCGTGGGAATCTGCAGGCGGTTCCGGCTTACCTCGCCCGGCGCCGGCACGGCCCAGCCCTGGGCGACCGCATCCGCCACCCGGCGGACGATGAGCCGCGCGCCGAGCTCCCGGGTGCGGCGGTCGCGAAACTCGTTGACCTCCGGAAAATGGTGCCCGGTGTCCACGTTGAGCAGTGGAAAGGGGAATGCCGACGGTCGGAAGGCCTTCTCCGCCAGGCGCAGCAGGCAGATCGAGTCCTTGCCGCCGGAGAACAGCAGGGCCGGCCGGTCGAACTCCCCGGCCACTTCGCGGAGAACATGGATGGCCTCGGTTTCGAGGTGTTGCAGGTGATCAAGGTGATAGCTGTGCATCAGTTGCGCCATGAAGGATCGGTCAACGAAGGGCGGTCTCGCGGCCCCACGCGGCATGCAGGCCGCACTCGCGCTTTTCCCCGGCCTTCGCCGGATCGAAGTAATCCCATTCGTTTGGCAGGTTGTGTTCACGAAGGTAGGCCTCCATTTCGGCGTCGTCCCAGTTGAAGACCGGATTGACCTTCAGCAGGCCCAAGTCCGTGTCACCCGCCACGACGTCGAGGCTAGCCCGGCCCGGGCTCTGCACCCGGCGCAAGGCCGTGACCCAGACGGTTGGGGCGAGTTCGCGCATTGCGCGATAAAACGGCTCCAGCTTCATCTCGGCGCTGAATCGCCGCAGGCCCTCCTCCTCGTCCGCGGCCGGCAACGGTCCGTGGATGGCATCGCGATGGGCCGCCGAGAGGCGCGGCAGATACGGCTTCAGGTTCAGATGAAGCAGGGACCGCAGTTCCTCGGCATGGCGGTAGGTTGCGGGGCGATTGTATCCGTGATCGACCCAGAGCACCGGGATGTCGGGCTGGACCTCGACGCACAGGTGCAGAATGACCGCTTCATAAGGCCGGAAATTGGTGGAAACAATCGCGCGCCCCTCCGCCTGATCGATCGCCCAACGCACAATGTCGCCCGGCGGACGCGTGCGCAGCTCGGCGTTGGCCTGCGCAATCGCGCCCGCGTGAGGCAGGCCGCGAGGGTCCTGAACGATGCCGGCCTTCACGCGGAAACCGGGTTCGCCGCAACCTCCCGCCAGAGGATCCGCTCCACCCATTCGCCCAGACGCTCGCGGGGCAGGCGTTCGCTCTTCCAGCGCGCCAGCACCGGACGCAGTTCGTTGATCAAATCCTCGATCCGGACGCTGGCGCGAAACTCGCGGTTCAAGCGCGTGCCGGCAACCGTGCCGCCAAGATAAAGGCTGTAGCGGCCGGGCGCGCGTCCAACCAGGGCGATCTCCGCCATGTAGGGCCGGGCGCAGCCGTTCGGGCATCCCGTCATGCGGATGATGATCTCCTCGTCGTGCAAACCGAGTTCTTCGAGCAGCCCTTCCACCCGGTCGAGCAACCCGGGCAGCGCCCGCTCCGCTTCGGCGAGCGCCAGCCCGCACGTCGGCAACGCAACGCAGGCCATCGACGCCCGGCGAACCGCCGCCGCCTGGCATTCGACGGGTATGCCGTGCTCCGCGAGAATCGCTGTGATCGCGTCCTTCTGGGACTCCGGGATTCCGGCCAGGAGGAGATTTTGCGAGGGAGTCAGGTGGATCTCCGGTTGGTAGGATCCAATCACCATGCGCAACGCGGACTTTAGCCGGCGCGACGGCGTGTCCTGGATGCGTCCGGTCTCAACATACAAGCCGAGGAACCAGCGTCCGTCGGTCTGGCGATGCCAGCCGAAAAGATCACCCTGGCGTTCAAAGACGAACGGCCGCGCCGGCTCGAGCGCGAAACCGGCCCGGCCTTCCACCTCGGCGCGGAACCAAGCGGGACCCCGCTCCGCCAGCACATATTTCAACCGGGCATGCTTGCGGTTGGTGCGATCGCCAAAATCGCGGAAGGCCGTGATCACCGCCTTGGCCACATCGACGACCCGTTCGGCGGGAAAGAAACCCAGCACGTCGGCGACCCGCGGATACGTCTCCTTGTTGCCATGGCTCATCCCCTGCCCGCCGCCCGCGAGCAGATTGTAACCGAGAAGCCGGGTTGGCTCGGTCTGGTCGGCGATCGCAACCAGTCCGAGGCAGTTGGTGAAAACGTCGGTGTCGTTCAGCGGCGGGACGGCAAAGGCCACCTTGAACTTCCTCGGCAGATACTGGCGGCCGTACAACGGATCCTCAAACGCCTGTTTCTCTTCGGGCGCGAGGGACAGCGGCACGCCGTCTACCCAGATTTCGTGATAGGCCCGCGTCTGCGGCAGAAGCGCGGCCGAAACCAGGCGGGCGTCGGCCAGCACCCGCTCCGCCAACGGCCCGACGGCGGGGGTGGGCGGCGCCATCACGTTGCGGCTAACGTCGCCGCAAGCGGCGAGTGTCGTGCAAAGCGCATCGTGGATCCCCCTCATCAATGGGCCCAGCTGCTGCTTCACAACACCGTGCCACTGAAATGACTGCCGCGACGTGATGCGCAGCGTATCGTTGGCATGCAATCGCGAGAGCTCGTCAAACGCCAGATACTGGGCCGCGGGCACGACGCCCCCCGGGATTCGGGCGCGGATCATCAACATGTATTTCCTGCCCGTCTTCCGCTTGTCCCGGTCGTCCTGTTGGTAAATCCCGTGGAATTTCAGGAATTGCTCGTCGTCCTCCGAGAAACGATCTGCCTCCGGTTTCAACAATGTCTCACCGATGGTCCCGCCAAGCGTCGGATCACTGAGTTTAAGCTCTTCGTTTTTGATCATTTAGACTCGACAAACATTTGTTATCTTACTTGATGTACTTACTGCAGTATAATTTGAAAAAAGTCCACCATTTTGTTGCCTAATACCCCAGAAAATATGGGAATTAAACTAGGCCATGTTTCCATTGTCGGTGCTGGTCCCGGAGACCCGGAACTCATCACGGTACGCGGACGCGACCGGCTCGCGGCTGCCGAGGTGGTAATCTATGACGATCTGGCGGGCCACGCGCTGCTCGCCTACTGTCCGGCCGATTGCCAGCGGATTCACGTCGGCAAGCGCTGCGGCCGCCCTAGCTGGAGCCAGGAGCGGATCACGGATCTCCTGTTGATGCATGCCGGTCGCGGCCGCCGGGTCGTCCGTCTGAAAGGCGGTGACCCGTTTGTCTTCGGCCGCGGTGGCGAGGAACTGATCGAGCTGCTGCGCGCCGGAATCCCGTACGAAATCGTCCCGGGGGTCACGGCAGCGACCGCAGCCGGCGCCGCCGCCGGAATTCCCCTCACCCACCGCGGCATCTCCTCCGCCGTGGTCTTTGTCACCGGCCATGAATGCGCCGGCAAGACTGGGGAAGCAATCGACTGGGCGGCTTGCGCCCGCCTCCGCGCCACGCTCTGCGTGTACATGGGCGCGCACAACCTCGCGGACATTGCCGAAAAGATCATCGCCGGCGGACTGCCGGCAGAAACGCCGGCTGCGCTCGTGAGCCGGGCCAGCTGGCCGGACCAGGAAATCCGCTTCTTCTCCCTCGGCGAGCTCGTGGCTGGCACCCATCACGAAGCCGGCACTCCCGCGCTGGTCATCATTGGTGAGGTCGCCCGCATTCCCGCGGAGACAGCCGCGCTGGCCATGGCAACCGCGGTGGCCGTTTAACATCCTGTCGGACGTTGCGCCCTCCAGGCTGCGAGTGCGGTTTCAGGCGAAGTGTAGCCGCGAGCGTGAGCCCCTCGACTTCGCTCGGGACGAGCGAGTGGACAACCTTTCCGCTCGCTCACGCTCGCAGCTACTTTCGCGCTCCCGGCCACGATTCAAATTGAGCCGCTTTGGAACAATGGCGCCGCCGCCCAACCCTCCCGTGCCCGGTCGGCCAGCACCTCGATCAGCGTCGGGTGCGATCCCACGAGCTCCGTCATTGTGACGCTCAATCCAGGACGGCGCCGGAGCGCCGCTGCGCAGATTTGCGCAATATCGCCGCCAGGGCCGGCGTGCCGGCCCGGCAGCAGGAACTGCATCGCGACAATCACCGGCCCGGCGTCCGGGTCCGTTTTGTCCAACGCCCGGTCGAGCGACGGCTCGGTGAAATCGTACTCGGCGCCCGGCCGCCGCTCCATCGACGCGGCCCGCACCCCGGAAACCGCGTCCCCGAGCCGGACTGCCAGCCGGGCGGCAAGATGATCGCGCACCAGCGTGACCGTGCGCTCCGGACTGCCGTGGTCAACAAGGATGACCGCGGGCCGGTCTGCCATCCCGGTCATTTTGGATCGCACGTGGTCCTCGAGCATCGCCGCCACCCGGTCATCCGCCGCGTCTTTGACATCCACCAGGCAGCGTGTCAGCCGCACCTCGATCGCCGGAAACTCCGTCCGGACGCGCGCCGCGCACGCCGGAACATCGCCGGTCAGCGCTCCGCTCGGCCCGAAGAACAAAGGGACGATCACGAACTGATTCACTCCCTGCCGCGCCCGGGATTCCAGCGCGGAATCGAGCACCTCCGCCGATTTGCCGCCCAACGCTGCGGCCAGAACTCCATCCGAATGGCGGAGCGAAACCGGCGCCACGGCGCGGCCCAGGGCTTGCCCGAGTCGCTCCGCGATGCCACGCAAAGCCAGCGTCGCCGCCGGCTCCAGCGACCCATAGTCGACCAGAAGAACCGCCTCGGAACCGGCTGTGCGGGCAGATATCATCGCCGATGGCTGCATTGGACTGGTGTCAGCGCGGGGGAAGGAAGCCGTATTTCGTGAAAACGGTTCGTGCCTCCGGCGACGCCAGCCAAATGACCAGCCGGCGCGCAGCCTCCGGATGTTCCGATCCTTTCACCACCGCCGCTGGATAGGAGATTTTCGGCCCGTCCGCGACCGGAATCTCGTAGGCAATCCTCACCTTCTTGGAGATTAGCGCGTCGGTCCGGTAAACGATGCCGGCGTCTGCATCCCCCGACTCCACGGCGGCAAGGCAGGCGCGCACGTTGTCCGTCGAGACGACCTTGTCGACGATCCGATCCCACAGCCCCGTCTTCCGCAAATACGCTTTGGCGTAGATGCCGGCTGGAACGGTGTCCGGCTCTCCCAGCGCGATCCGACCGACGGTGGTTCTTGCGAGATCGGCCGGCGCCGTGATGGCCGCGCCGGAGTCCGCGTTGACCACAATCACGAGCGTATTCGAAAGCAGGCTGCGGCGCGTGGCGGTGACGATGAGGTCAACCTTGGCGAGGTCGTCCATTTTCGCTTCGTCGGCTGAGAAAAACACGTCGGCCGGTGCCCCCAGCTTGATCTGCCGGGCGAGCGTGCTCGACGCACCGAGGTTGAAATGGAGCTTGTCGCCGCTCGAAAGCTCATAGGTTTTCGCAATCTCCTTCAGCGCGTCGGAAAGACTGGCTGCGGCGAAGACATTGAGATCCGTCGCGCGGAGCGAAGCCGCCAACAGCGCAACGAGCACGAGTGTGGCAAGCCGGCGGTGGTTCATGATGATGACGCGGAGTACTGAAGATGGAGCATCGGTGGATTTGATCAAATCATCAGCGCCGGTTGCGGGAGTAGTTTCGCTCAAGTTGCGGGCTTGGCTTGATTTTTCCCCTGCTACCCGCTTGATCCGTTTGTTTTTTCCGGGACTTCCTCGATGTTTTGCCTGACGCCCCGTGAGGTCCGATCCAAATTCCTGACTCATTTTTATGGTTGATGACCTGATCATTGGCATGGCTGGCTCCGGCGGCGACGGCATCGTTTCCGCCGGCGAATCATTGATCAGCGCGGCCGCTGCCGAAGGCTATTACGCGATTCTGACCAAGAGTTTCGGGTCGCAGATCCGCGGCGGTGAGTCGTCGTGCCGCCTGCGCGTCTCGGCCCGGCCGGTGCTGAACCCGGGTGGAACCCTGGGCGTGGCGGTGGTGTTGAACTGGGAGGATTTCCTGCGCTTCGGCGGCGAACTGCCCGTCGGACCCGACACCGTGGTCATTTACGAGACCAAGACCGGCGTGCCGCCGGACCAGATTCCGCTCGGCGGCGTCACCCCGGCAGTGGCGGTCGCGGTGCCGATGGAGGCGATGGCGATGAAGGCGGCGGGCACGCTCCAGGCCAAGAATTTCGTCGTGCTGGGCCTGCTGGCGGCCTGGTTCGGCCTGCCCCGCGCAAGCATTCTCAAGGGCATCCGCAAGAAATTCGCGCGCAAGGGCGAGGAGGTCCTGCAGGGTAACGAGCGGGCCTTTGCCACCGGCATCGAATATGCGGAGCAGAACACCCTGGGCCTGGACCGCCAGCTCGGCCCGCCGACAGCGCACGAAGGCGGAAAGCTTTTGACCGACGGCAACGAAATGTGCGGCGCCGCGGCGCTGTTTGCCGGGTGCAAGTTTTTCGGCGGCTATCCGATCACCCCGGCCTCGGAGATCATGCAGTTCCTCGGCCAGGAAATCTGGAAACACGGCGGTTCGCTCCTGCAGGCCGAGGATGAAATCGCGGGTGTCGCCGCCGCGGTCGGCGCTTCGTTCGCCGGGATCAAGGCCATGACCGCCACCTCGGGGCCGGGCCTCTCGCTCAAGACCGAGGTGCTCGGCCTCGCCAGCGTCGCCGAGCTGCCGCTGGTGTGCGTGGACGTCCAGCGCGGCGGCCCGTCCACGGGCATGCCGACCAAGCGCGAGCAGGCGGACCTGTTTGCCGCCGCCTTCTCAGCACATGGCGACACCGTGCGCCCGGTGCTGGCACCCATCAGCGTGGCCGACACCTTTTTGGGATCACCGTGAAGCCTTTAACATCGCCGAATACTACCAAACGCCGGTGCTCGTGGTCTCCGACCAGGAACTGGCCCAGCGCAAGGAGACCGTGTCGCCGATCGACACGTCCAACCTGCACCTGATCGAACGCCTCAAGCCGACGGGCAAGGAGCCGATCCGTACATCCGGTTTCGCTTCACGGAGACCGGCATCAGCCC
>CAWDQK010000032.1:0-67121 GCA_963804395.1 uncultured Verrucomicrobiae bacterium
AAACGCGGTTGAGATACTGCAGCAGCAGCGGCCGGACGGTCTTGCCGTGGCGGGGCAGGGCGACGAGACGGCGCTCGGCGCGGCGGCCGGCGGTGCGCGCCAGATCCAACGCCGCGGCGTGCAGGGTGGCGCCGGGAGTGGCCCAGCCGTCGAACTTCACGTGCTTTGCTTCAATGGCTGCGACCACCGCATCGACGCGGGCCAGCTCGGCGGCGCCGATCCGGGCAAATTTCGAGGTGGAGAAGCGTTCGGAGTCGGATTCGGCGCAAACGACCTCGCCCATCAGGGCCACCAGATCGCGCTGGATCCGTTCGAGCTCCGCATTTGCGCCGGGATCCGACCCGGCAGCCCGGGCGAGACCGAGGGCGGCATTGAATTCGTCGAGGCTGCCCACCGCCTCGATCTGCGGATGGTCCTTGGGCACCCGCTGGCCATAGAGGAGTCCGGTGGTGCCGTCGTCGCCCGTGCGCGTGGCAATGGAGCGTGACATGAGGGGAAAGGCTGAAAGCTGAAAGACGGAAGGCGGAAAAGCGGAAAATCGGAAAGGCGGAGGGGCGGATGGCGGACAGGCGAAGGGCTGAAGGGCTGATAGGCGGAAACACTGAAACCGTGAAACCCGAAAGATGGGCGGTCGGGTTGCTGGTGGTTCTGTCTTCTTGCTTTGGTTGGTATCCGGTCAGGCCCGAATCCCATCCGGCGGGGGGCCGAAAATCAGACTGGCTTCTTCTTCGCTTCGCGAGTCTGTTTCTTGAGCGACTTCAAAGCGGGATCGATCCTGGCCAGGGTCTCCTTGTCCATGCGGTCAATGAAAAGCACTCCGTTGAGGTGGTCAGCCTCGTGCTGGATGCAGCGCGACAGCAGGCCGGTGCAGTCGAGGGTGTGAGGATGGCCATGCACATCCCGATACTGCACGCGGATCCGGTCCGGACGGATGACATCGCCCCGGATTTCGGGAAAGGAGAGGCAGCCCTCGTCGGACTCGGTCGATGGTTCGAGCTCGGCGGTTACCGCCGGGTTGACCAACACGAGCGGCATGATCAATTCCTTCGGAGGCTTCTTGCTGTCGAGTTGCCAGGTGTAATCGGTCTGGGCCTGGCGCAAGTCCACGACGCAGAGCTGGACCGCCCGGCCGACTTGTTGCGCGGCCAGCCCGATTCCTCCCGCAGCGTGCATCGTCTCCACCATGTCTTCCGCCAGTTGCGCCAGCGGGGAATCAAACGTGGAGATCTTCTCGCCCTTTTTGCGCAGGACGGGCTCGTTGTAATGAACAATTTGCAGAAGCATGGGTCGATGGCATGATTAGCGTGCTTCAGTGTTTTGGCTCCGCAATTAAATTGTGATCATTCCAAGGCCCATTTATCCGTGATGTGTTCATGAACGATGACGTGCCTCAAGTCGCCGGCTCTCCGCCAGCCACCTCCCTGGCCCTCATTTTTGCCGGGATCGTGCTGCTGGTGGGTTCGTGGACGCTGCCGGTCAACCTGAAGTCGCTCAGCCCCGTGCTCCTGAGGGAGGCCGGGCGCGGCACGCCGTCGCTGACCGATTTTGGCGTGCAACTCGTGGAGTCGGAGAAGCCCGGTCCGGCCGCGCTGGTGCTGGCGGCCGCCCAGGCGGTCGGGGATCCGCAGACGGCGCGGCTGGCGGAAGCGCTCAAGACGTTTGGTGAGCGACAGCAGGAATTCGTGGCGTGGGGCGGCTGGGATCCGTCCCTTGATCCGCTCTTCAATCTCAAGGAAAATTCCGGTCAGACCGGAAGCACGCCTGTGCTCAGCTTCTTCATCACGGAACACGCGCGGGATTCGCTGCGCCGGTATCTGGCCGGCTCCCGCTCCCCGGGGGTGCAGGCGGTGCTCCACACCCGCGAGGTCACGCGCACCGCCCGCTTCGTGCCGGCCACGTTTCCGGGCGGGCAACCCCTCGATGCCGTCATCCTGATGACCGCGCTGCTCTACCAGGGCGAACGTCTGTCGCCTTCCCTGCAGCGCGAAATCAAACGCCTGGCCGATGAAGCGGTCCGGACGCATGAGCTGGGCGATCTGGAGTGGACCTATCTTGATTTGCTGGCGCTGGGGCGGCGGCTCAACTGGGTGCAGATCGGGGAATTGCTCCGCATCACAAACGACACGCAGACGGTGAACGAGTTTGCCCATCTGGCCCAGGTGGCGGCCGACCAGCTTCCGATCATGTACGCCTCGGCTCTTTTCACGCGGTCGGCCGACAGCGTGGAGCGTTACCTCCTGACGTATGGCAAGAACGGGGCCGACGATCTCCGGTTTGCACTCGGGCTGGGGCAGGGGGCGGTCGAACAGCTGTTGCTCCGGCAGGTGCCGATCAACCACGGACTGGCCGCGCCGCTGGACCTGGCCGGAGCGTTCGCGCTCCTGCATCCGAGGCTGGTCCTGGTGGCCAAGTATCTGGGCTATTTCCTCGGGGCGTTTTTCTTCCTTCGCGGGGTGGATCGCTGGCTGTTTGTTCCGCTGAGGCGGGCCGCCCAGCGGGCGGGCGAGGCCAGGATCCTGCCCCGGGTGCCGAGCAGCGTTTTTGCGCTGCTGATCGCGTTTGTCATCATCATCACCACGGAACCCTTTCTGTTGCGGGCGGCGCCGCCCTCCGAGTATCGGATCAAGCTCGTCATTCCGATGCTGGCCAACGCGGCGACGCCGGCTCCGTCCCCTTCAACCACCAACCATCCCACCATGGACAAATCCACCATCATCTCCATCGGCGTCTTTGCGCTGTTTCAGATCGTCACCTATCTGATCTGTCTGATGAAGATCGCCGAGATCGACCGACAGGATGTTCCGCCGGCGTTCAAGCTGCGGCTGATGGAGAACGAGGAGAACCTTTTTGATAGCGGCCTCTATGTCGGCATGGTGGGCACGGCCACCGCCCTGGTGATGCAGGTACTCGGCATCATCGAGCCCAATCTGCTGGCGGCCTACTCTTCGAACCTGTTTGGCATTGTCTGCGTGGCGTTCGTCAAAATCCGCCATGTGCGCATCTACAAACGGCAGCTCATCGTGGCCGCCCAGCGGCTCGCCAACCCGCCCGCCCCGTCTGCCCCGCATGCGTCATGAACAAGACGCTCCTCCTGATCATTGTCGACTTCCTCTTCCTGAACCTGATCGCGCTCACGCGGTGGGAGAAGGCCGAGCCAGCTCACGCGCGTCAGGCGCCGGTACCGCAGGTCCACGGCAACGTGCCGACCCGCGATCAGGATCTGGTCGAAGTCATGCGCCTTTCGATGGCCGATGAGCAAAAGGTGCGGGACCGGACGGTGGCCGAACTACAGGCGGCCCAGGCCGAGGCCCAGGCCCGCGCCGTGAGCCTGAGCCAGCTCGAGGCAGCCAAGGCGCAGGTTGAGCTGTCGCTCGTTTCGACCCAGCATAACGTGGCGGAGCTAAACGAACGCGTGGTGGCCGCCACTCAGGAGAAGGATTTGACGAAGGAACAGCTCGCGGAGATTCAACGCAAACTGGACGAAAAGCAGGCGGAGGCCGCCCGCCAGAAGGAGGCGCTGGCCGCGCTGCAGCAGCAGCAGAACGAGGCGAAACAGCAAATCGAGGAGCTCAAGGTGGCCAAGCAGGTCGCCGTGCAGGTGGCAGAGCAGGAGAAGTCGATGCTGCGGGCGAGTCTCGACGAAGCCAAGCAACAGGTCGAAGTTGAGCGCCAGGAAAGGCAGAAAGTGATGGCCCAGACCGGCCAGCTGGCCGAGGGGGTGGGACAGCTGGCGCAGCGTTCCGGCGAGATTGCCAACGAGATCCGCTCCAACCAGCCGATCAATGCCAACACGCTGTTCAACGATTTCCTGAACAACCGGGTTTCCATTGCGCTCACGGCCTTCCGGAAGGTCATGCTGGGGTCGGGCAACCACACGACGGAGACCAAGACGGTGCTGGTGACAGACGGAAAGGCGACCTATGCCCTGATGCACGCCAACGAAACGCCGTTCTCGGTGACCGTGTCGCCGGATCCCACGATTGACTGGGAACGGATTTCCGGACAACTCGCCCGGCTGCCCCAGACGGGGCCGGTTGATGAAATCCAGTTTCTCTCCCTTGACCCGCGGGTGGTCGCGATACCGGTCGACCCCGACCTGGCCGCGCGACTCGGCGCAAAGGTTTACAAGACGGCCCTGGATCCGTTCAAGTTTCCCGATGCGGTCCTGGTCAGCCGCGGGGGAACGGGCTACGGGGAAGTGCCGTTCCGGCTCGATCCCCAGACGCCGCAATACGTCCGGATGGACAACCGGATCATCAAGCACCTGTTTGGCGAGTTTACTCCTTCCGCGGGCGACCTGGTTCTGGCCCGGACGGGCGAGTTGATCGGGATCATGGTCAACAGCGACTATTGTGCCGTGATCGACAAATTCCTGCCGGCGCAGACGATCAAGGCCGGCGAGGACACCCTCGCCCAGCATACCGGCGCCACGCTGGCGGACTTGAAGTCCCGCCTGGTCCGCCTGCCCGCCCAGCTGCAATAGTCCGCCGTCCGGCGGCGGAGAATGTCAACCATTAGCTGACATTTCGATTCGCCGCGACCAGGACACCCAGCCGGCGCGCCGGCGGAGGGGGGTGGATGAAGGGCGGCATTCCCGCCGGGCCGAAACCAGGGTGCGTGTCTGCCAGAGGCTGGTTTGAACAGCCGCCTCCGGGGTCCTGGCATCATCTTAACCACGCGAGCTTGATTTCCTTCTCGACCGCCTTGAATTCCGGGTCGCCAGTGACGAGATCGGCGTTCCTGAGTTTGGCCAGGGCGGCGGCGAAACAGTCGGCGTACGACATCTTGCAGGTGGCCTTGAAAATCGCCGCTTGCCGGACCAGCGCCAGATCCTCGCCCACGCCCACGATCTCAATGGGGAGGGAGGCGATCTCGTGCGCTTTTCTCTCGGCCGCCTCCTGCGAGACCTCCCGCATCGTGTTGTAGTAGACTTCGCCCCAGTTCACCGCGCTTAGCAGGAGCTTGCACTTTTCGTCCGCGGCTTGGTGCAAGAGTTTCTCCATTTCCTCCGCCGCCGGCTCGTCCTCCAAAAAGGCGATCAGCGCCCAGCTGTCCAGCACCTTGGTGGCCATGTCACAGCTCCCGTTCGCGTTTGCGGTCTTCCATCAACGCCTGCATGACGCCGGAGCCCTTGAGCGAGCCGCGCAGGCTGTGGATGTAGGCCCGGGTCACCGGCCGGATCAGGATGCCCTGCGGCGTGGCTGTGACCTGCGCACGGGTGCCTTCCTCGATCTCAAATTCCTTGCGCAGTCGTCGCGGAATGACCACCTGGCCCTTGACCGAAAAGTAGACCGTTTCTGCTTTCGTCGCCATGTTCATGAAAATGGCATACTTAACTGGTAAAGTAAGTCAACCTAAAAATAGTAAGCTTGCGACATCAAAGTAGCCCGAGCGACCTGTCAAACCTCGTCCGCGCAGCGGACATTAAGCGAGGCGCTTGTTCTGGCCTGAGTCAGCCTGAAGCCATTAGGTCGCCTCAAATCGCCGGCAGGTTCTGAAGCGGCGCCTCGCTAGAGTTGGTCGTCGATCCAGGGAATGTTGGACAGCAGGAAGACTTTGAGGCGTTTCCCGAAGTCCATCGGCTCGTGCAGGAGCGTGACCGGCTTGCCGTCGACCTCCCCGGTCCAGGTGACAACCGGCGCGGGAGTCTTGTTTGGTTCCTGGATTGCGGTGGGGTCCGGCTGCAGGCGGATCTGCCAGCTCCGCGTCGGCGACCGGTCCTCGTCGATGATGTCCGCGAGCCTGGCCGACAGTTCCGCGCTGTCCACCACGACGGCCACCTCCGTGTTGAGGTCATGGGAGCGCGGGTCCAGGTTGAAGCTACCGATCCACGCCGTCTGGCGGTCGAAGACCAGGACCTTCGAATGCAGCGCGGAATACGACGGGCGGAGGCGATACCATTTGCGTTCGCGGCGTTCCTGCGGGGGATGGACCTTGTATTCGTAGAGATCGACCCCGGAAGCGACGAGCTCGCGCCGGTATTTCTGGTAGGCGCTGTAGACCATGGCCACATCGGTTGTTTCCAGCGCGCTGGTCACCAGCCGGATGGAGACCCCCCGTTCGCGCAACTGCCGGAAGAGCTTCAGGCCGTCGTGGCCGGGAACGAAATACGCCGCCTCGATCAGGATCTCTTTCTTTGCCCGTTCGATCTCCTCGTCGAGCCGGCGGGCCACCGGCCGGGTCTGAGGCGTGGTTTCCGCGATTTTTTCCGGCGGGTCGGTGACGATTTCACCGTGACCCCAGACCAGCGAGGCGCCGTCACCGGCGAGATCTTTGACGTAGCGATCATGACCGGCGGCGTATTCCTCCTCAAACCGTTCCGCGTTCTTTACCCGGGCCTTTAGCTTGTGCCGCAGCTTGTCCAGATCGGCGGCCGTTCGGTGCCGGACGCTCAACGCCGCGGCCGGCACGGACCAGGGGCTGTTCCAGTATTGATCAAATGCCGTCGAAGCCTGGGCGGTGGCCGGGCCGGCGATCAGAATGTCGAAATCCCGGAAAACACTGTTGGCCCGGACGCTGAAATAGTCGTTGCCGACATTGCGGCCACCGAGGACCGTGAACTCGTTGTTGACGATGAAGAGCTTGTTGTGCATGCGGCGGGTCGCGCTGTGGAAATGAAGCGCGTATTCGAGCAACCGGGCCCAGTGCGGCCGCACGAGCGTCGGGTTGAAGACCCGCACCTGGATCATCGGGTGAAGCGAAAGGGCGATGAGCTCGCTATCGCTGCCAAGATTGTAGTCATCGAGCAACAAGCGCACCCGCACGCCGCGATCGGCCGCCTCCAGCAGGTGTTCGGCCAGAATGCTGCCGGCCTCGTCGGAGTCGTAGATGTAGTACTGGGCGTCGATCGTCCGGTCGGCAGCGTCGGCCAGCGCGGCGCGGGCGACGAGCGATTCAAGTCCGTACTCCAGGATGCCGAAGCCGGATTGTCCCGGGTGGTTCTGCAGGGCTGATCCAGCGCTTGCCCCAAGCGCGTGGCTTCCGGATGCCCGAAGGCAAATGAGGGGTTGGCCGACACCGGCGGGCGCATCGTGGCGCAGCCGGACACAAGGGCGGTCAAGTACGCTGGAAACAAGAAACAACCGAGACGAAGAAATTTGCGGGCCGCACCCTGCGAATCGACGGGCATGGTCGGTGGTGGATTACCCCTCAGCACGCCGGCCGGGCCGCGGGGCAGCGCCCGATACGCCAGCGTCCAGAAAACGGGTCATGATTCCACCTTGGGGCGGATTGGCAGCAAGATCAAGGGTCATGATGGAGCCGTGGGGCAACCGCGCGGCCAGCCAGGGCCCGGGCGCATCTCCCGATTGACGGTGATTCCGAACGTAGCGCAGCCATCCCTGGCTGCATCGGTTGCAGGCTGGCTCGCGCCGCGGCGGCGGAGCTGGAAGCCTGCGCTACGTCCGGAAACCGCCCTCAACAACCGTCAGCCGGCAGATGCCCCCGGGGCCACACCGGAGGCGACCGACCTTGCCTCGGGCTGCGCAATCGACCCTACTCGGTGTCATCGGAAGGCCCCACGCTGGCCTCGCGCCGTTTGCCCTAAATAATTGCCCTGCTTAACCGATCCTGACCCACATCCGTTATGCTCCGCTACGAGACCGGACAGAAAGAACAGAAATGGAGCCGCGCCGACGTTCTGGGCATGGCCGGCATCGTCTTCCTCATCCTTTGCATTTGGGCGGCCATCAGCTGGAAGCATTACGAAGGGGACGAGACCCAACGTCTCCTCACCAAGACCAAGGCCCAACTGGCCGAGGCCAAAGAGAAGGGCGCGGCGCTCGCCGGCCGGCTGGCTGACGCGCAAAAACAGCTGGATGACGCCAACCTGAGGATTCTGGAGCTCACTTCAGTCGCTGCGCGGGCCCCGCGGCTGCCCGTCAATGTCAAATCATGGCACCCCGAAAGCACGACGACCGCGATTGCCCTACAGAACGACAGCGGGCAGGGCATTTCAGTCCATCTGACGGTGACGAATCCCGATCGCAGCCGGTCGCGCGAACAGGATTGTTATGTGCCGGAGCACAAGACCATTAACACACCGCTCCGGGTCTTCCCGAACGACACGGTGATCGTCGCGGCCGAAGGATTCGCCACCAAGACCGTGAAGCTGGACTGACGGGTAGCAGCCTGTCGGGCTTCGCCGTCAAGGCCAGGCGGGGTAAGGTTGTAGGAGCCTGCTTGCAGGCGATCCGCCATCCAAAATCGCGAGCACGTGTCCGCCGTAGCTACAGCGAAGGTGGAAGCTCGCTCCTACAGTTGTGCCCGTGCCGGCTCAGCCGTGGAGATACTGGTTGAGCAGGTTCTCCAGATATTCCTGGCGTCCGCTGTGGGCACAGGTTCGCCCAGTTTGAGGACGATTTCCTCGAGCTCCTTGAAGCCGAGCTTACCCGCCTCGATCTCCCGTCCAAAACCAACGTTGTAGCTGTTGTAGCGGGCGGCAACGAACTGGGTGAACCGGCCGTCGGCGAGAATCCGCCGGGCCAGCTTGAACGCCAGCGCGTAGGCGTCGAATCCGCCGATATGGGCATAGAACAGATCCTCGGGATCGGTTGACGGCCGGCGCAACTTGGCGTCAAAGTTCAAGCCGCCCGAGCCCAATCCGCCGGCGCGAAGGATGACCGTCATGGCGAGCGTCAGTTCCTTGACGTCGGTGTTGAACTGGTCGGTGTCCCATCCCAGCAACAGGTCGCCCGAGTTGGCGTCGATCGAGCCGAGCAGACCCTGGGCGACGGCCGTTTCAATCTCATGCTGGAAGGTATGACCGGCGAGGGTGGCGTGGTTGGTTTCGATGTTGAACTTGAAATGCTTGTGGAGACCATGGGTGCGCAGGAAGGCGATGCCGGCCGCCACATCAAAATCATACTGGTGTTTGGTGGGCTCCTTCGGTTTTGGCTCGATGAGGAACTGGCCGGTGAAGCCGATGGCCTTGGCGTAGTTGACCGCCATGTGCAGAAAGGCCGCCAGGTGATCCTGCTCGCGCTTGAGATCGGTGTTGAGCAGCGTCTCATAACCTTCCCGCCCACCCCAGAAGACGTAGTTCTCGCCGCCCAGTTCCTTCGTGACTTCGAGCGCCTTTTTGACCTGGGCCGCCGCGTAGGCGAACACATGGGCATCCGGATTGGTCGCCGCTCCGCACATGTAGCGCGGATTGGAGAAAAGGTTGGCCGTGCCCCAGAGGAGCTTCACGCCGGTGGCTTTCTGGAGTTCCTTCGCATGTGCGACCAGCTTGTCGAGATTCCGGTTCGTCTCGGCGAGCGTCCGGCCCTCCGGCGCAATGTCGCGATCGTGGAAACACCAGAACGGTGCCTGGATCTTGACGAAGAACTCAAAGGCGGCGTCCATCCGCGCCTGGGCGACGGCGATCGGATCCTTGCCCTGTTCCCAGGGGCGGACAATGGTGCCAGGACCGAAAGGGTCGCTCCCCACGCCACGAAACGAGTGCCAATAGGCGATGGAGAACCGCAGGTGATCCTTCATCGACTTGCCGTCGACGACCTCGTCCGGATTGTAGTGTTTGAACGACAGCGGGTTCTCCGATTTTGGGCCTTCGTAGGCAATGGGCAGAATGCTGGGGAAGTGAGCTTTGGGTTTTTTCATTACGAAGTGGGGTTCATGCGCCTATTTCGCGAGCTGGGACTTGAGGAAATCAACACTGCTGCGAACGGAGTCATCCTGTTCCATCATGTTGTTGACCGTCTTGCAGGCATGGATCACTGTTCCGTGATCGCGACCGCCAAACGCATCGCCGATCTCCTGCAGCGAATGCTTGGTCAACTGGCGGGCAAGATGCATGGCGATCTGCCGGGGCAGCACGATGTTGGCCGGGCGTCGCTTGCTGGTCATGTCGCTGTGGCGGATCTGATAATGGTCGGCCACCCGTTTCTGGATCATCTCCAGGGTGAGCAGGTTCTGAGCCTGCTCCATCAAGACATCATGGAGAAGGATTTCGACGGTCGGCAGATCCAGGGGCTTGTTCGTGAGCGCAGAATAGCTGGCAACCTTGATGAGCGCCCCTTCAAGACGCCGGATGTTCTTGGAGATGTGCTGGGCGATGAAATTGATGACCGGCGGGGGAACATCAAACTTCAAACAGGCGGCCTTGGTTCGCAGAATCGCGACCCGGGTCTCAAGGTCAGGTGATTGGATATCAGCAACATAACCCCACTGGAAGCGTGAGACGAGGCGCGACTCCAGCTTGGCGATCTCGCTGGCCGGGCGGTCGCTCGACAGGACGACCTGCTTGCCGGATTCGAAGACGTCGTTGAAGGTATGAAAGAACTCTTCCTGGATGCGTTCCTTGCCGCTGAGGAACTGCACGTCGTCCAGAAGCAGGACGTTAACATTGCGATAACGCTGGCGGAAGCGGGTCAGGCTGTTCTCCTGCAGCGCCTGGATGAATTCGTTGGTGAATTTCTCCGTGGAAAGGTAGGCGACCTTGGCGTCGGGGTTGTTCCGGAGGATGCTATGCCCGATGGCGTGCATCAAGTGGGTCTTGCCCAGGCCGGTGTCGCCATAAATGAAAAGCGGGTTGAATGCCTGGGCTGGAGCCTGGGACACGGCGAGCGCTGCGGCGTGGGCCAGCTGGTTGTTGGCGCCCACCACAAAGTTCTCAAATGTGTTGCGGGGGTTGAGGGATCCCGCATACGGGCCCTTCTCGTCGAACCGGCCGGTCCGGCGCGGCCCGGCGCGGAGCCGGTTGTGCTGAAGCGGCGCTGCCACCGCCTCGCCCGCTCCGTTGGACAAGAGCGGCGGGGTGCTGCCCAAACGGCCGTTCTGGCCGCCATGGTAGACCTTCAGGGAGACGTTGATCAGCCGGCCGGCGGTCAGGCGCAATCGCTGGGTGATCAGGTCCAGGTAGTTGTCGTGGATCCAGATCGCCGCGAAATCGTTCGGCACGCCCAGGACCATCCCATCCTCGGTGGTTTCGACGCAAACCACCGGCTCAAACCACATCTGGAAGACATCTTCCGGGAAGAGCCCCTTAAAGTCGCACTTGACGGTTTCCCAAAGGCTGGGCGGCAGGGTCAACGAGGGCATGGAGCAGGCAATGTAACGAGATTATTCACAAGATCTCACTGAAGGCTCTTGCCACGCGTCCGGCAGGGCGAATTCAACTGCTTGCTCGAAGGAGAAAGGCGTGTCCAGTCACAACGGGAGAGAGACGGGTAAAACCGAAAGATAAGACGTTGATGACCAGAATGAAGTAAAAGCTCCTAGAGGGCTTGCGGGTGAATGCGAACTGCGGCCGGGGGAAAGAACCAAGGAGGTATCGTCCAATTAAGACGAAGGGCGGAGTAACGTGAATCACAAAATGCATTTCAAGAGCAACTTTCCCACAACTTATTCACAACGGATTGGCCTGCGGGGATGGGGCGGATGATCCGGGCGCCGGAAATCGTAACAATGCGTCCACTACAACGAATCTGGCGGGAGGCGCGGAACCGTTGACGAGAGATTGGGTCGGGGCCGTCTGGATACGCTAGCAGCGTGTCGGACTTCGTCCTCCGCACTGCGAGAATAAAATGGCTGCGCCATTTTGGACAAGCGGGGAAGGGCTGAGCGTTTTCCGGGTCTTCCGTTCGCCGCGGGTTGCAGACGCCGGTTTTCCTGCTCCAGGGGCGGCTTTCAACCCCGGGACTGCCCCTGCCGAGGGTTCAGGCCGCCATGGGCACTGCTCCGGGGGAATGGAGGCGCCGGAGGTGATGGGACCGCGCCACGAGGATCCGGCCGCGCAGATCGGGCGGCAGCAGCATCGGGGTCCCGCGGTCCACGGGGGCAAAACGGACGAGTATGCCCCTCCGATGCACGGCCCGCGTCCAAGTTCAAAGCTTCTCCACTGAATCAGAAGAAATGTCACCGTTCTGCTCAACCGGCGCCGGGCCGCTCGCCGGCGGCAGGGGCGGGCGGCTCCATCCACCGGCCCTGCTCCTTGACCAGGGCGATCAGCCGGTCGTCAGCCTCGTCCTGGGGAAGGTTGTATTGCACGCAGTCCCGGCCCACATAGAGGTTGATCTTCCCCGGGGCGCCTCCGACATACCCGAAATCCGCATCGGCCATCTCGCCCGGGCCGTTCACAATGCAGCCCATGATCGCAATCTTCACCCCCTTGAGGTGACCGGTTTTCTCCCGGATGCGCCGGGTGGTGGACTGCAGGTCAAAGAGAGTGCGCCCACAGCTCGGGCACGCGACGAACTCGGTCTTGGATATCCTGGCGCCGGCGCCCTGGAGAAGGTTGTAGGCCAGCTTCGTGGCCCGGACCGGGTCGGGTTCCGTTTCGATGCTGATCAGATCGCCCAGGCCGTCGCACAACAAGCCGCCGGTGAGAAAACTCGCTTCAGTCAACCGGCCGAGAAAATCCACATCGGCGCCCACGGCGTTGGCGGCGGTGTTGCGGATCCAGAGCGGCGCACGGGAACCGATCTTGAGCAGTTGTTCGGCCAGCGCGCGATAGGCGCCAAGGGCGTGAGCGCCAGCGACGGCAGATCGAAGGCTTGAGATCGTAAAAAGCAGATTGTCGTCACCGAGGGCGCGCAGCGGGTCCGCCAGCGCGGAGACATCGTCCGGCCAGACGTCGACAGCAAGAAGATGGCCGCGGGGGCGCACGAGGCCGGCCCAGGCGACCAGTTCGGCGGGGTCCGCGGCGGCGAACCTTCGGCAAAGGACCAGCCGCGCCCGAACCGGACCAATGAACGCCGCCACGGCCGCGATCCCGATGCCCGGGGTCAGTTCGAGAACAAGGAATTTTGGAGCCGGATCAATTTCGCCCAGAAGCTTCCCCAACTCAACCAGGGATGCGGCCTCCGGGATGGGCAGCAGCCATCCTTCCGCGGGCGTGTCCTCCATCAACGTGGCGGCGAACCTGGCGGCGGTCGCGACAAGCTGGCTGGCCGAGGGCACGCGAACCACGACGCGCGGCGGCTCTTGCGCTCCCGCCGCGCAGTGCCCGGAGAGCGGCAATGCCGCGGTCTGGCGGCGCGAGAAATGATACGGATCGATTGAGTCGCAGGACTCGGGGCCGGCGGCGGCCTCCTGACGGCGTGCCTGCTCCGGAGTTGCGTCCGGCGGCCGGCCAGCCCACAGGGCCATCGCCTTGCGGGCGATCGCCCGTGCTACGGGGATCTCGTACACCGAGTCCTCGGTGAGGGACACCCGGATGGTGTCGCCCAGACCGTCGAGCAGGAGCGCGCCGATGCCGATGGCGCCCTTGATCCGGCCATCCTCGCCGTCGCCCGCTTCCGTCACGCCGAGGTGCAGGGGATAGGGACGATGGGCGGCGTCGAGGCGCGCGACGAGCAGCCGATAGGCCTGGATCATGACCTTCGGATTGCTGGCCTTCATCGACAGGATGAGGGCGTGGCAGCCATGCGCTTCGGCGATGCGGACGAACTCGAGCGCGCTTTCGACCATGCCGAGCGGCGTGTCGCCAAAGCGGTTCAAGATCCGGTCGGAAAGCGAGCCGTGATTGGTCCCGATGCGCAGCGAGCGCCCGAGCGCCCGGCAGCGCCGCACCAGCGGCGAGAAAGCGTCGTGGAGCCGCTGCAGCTCGCGGTCGTATTCGGTGTCTGAATACTCCCGCGAGACGAATTTCTTCTTGTCGGCGTAGTTGCCGGGATTCACGCGCACCTTCTCCACATGCTCGACCGCCTCCATCGCCGCCGACGGCAGGAAATGGATGTCCGCCACCAGCGGCACGGCGCCGAATCCCGCCGCCGTGAATCTCTCCCGGATGGGCCGGAGGCATTTCGCGGCGGGGACGTTGGGGGCGGTGATCCGCACGATCTCGCAGCCCACCTCGGCCAGCGCGATGCACTGCCGGACCGTGCCGTCGACGTCCTGTGTATCACTCGTAGTCATCGACTGCAGCCGGATCGGGTTCGACCCGCCGATGCCGACCGCACCGACCAGCACTTCAACGGTCGGGCGGCGGACGGTATGGAATCGGGATGCGCAATAGGCCATGGGAAAACATCCGTCTAATCAGGATTGATGCAAATTGCACGTCCGGGCTTCCGGCTTCGAAAAGGTGCGGCCGGCCGGCCTCACCGCGGCCGGCTACAGCGTGGGCTGTTTCCTAACAGCGCGGAGGACGAAGTCCGACCCCGCTGCTATGGGGCGGCGGGGACCGCCCCGTCCTTTGGAATGGGCGCCGCCTGCTCCTGACTCTCGGTCCGTTCGGTGCGCACGTCGCGGACGATCCGCCTGACGTCGAAGAAACTCACGTAGAGGATCATCGAGAAAAGGAGCACCATGAACACGCTTTGCGCGGTCATGACAAAGTTTGCCGGCAGCGCGCGCCGCCGGAGCCGTCCGATGGTGGCGAAGACCATCAGGCCGCCATCGAGCACCGGAATCGGGAGCAGATTGAAAATGGCGAGGTTCAGATTCAACAGCACCGTGAACCAGACCGCAAAGCGGACCGGATAGTCCGACTGGGCTGCGCGCCAGAATCCGAGTCCGATGCCGATGGGACCGCTGAAATTCGCCAGGGCCACGTCCCCGCGCGGATTGATCCAGCTGCCCAACGTCCGAAAGGTCGTCCAGACGATTTGGGAACACAGGCTCCACGGCGTCTGGTACAGCAGGCGATAATTGGTGGCGAATTCAATCCCGGAGAACACATGCGGTGCGTTCGCCGGTTGGGCCGGCGCGGTCAGCTGGACGGGTTGGCCATTGCGCAGGACGGTCAGGGCAAAGCTTTTCCCGGGATGGTCGGCCAGAAATTCCGAAACCGTCTCGATGCTGGTGACCGGAACTCCTTCAATGCTCTGAAACCGGTCCCCGGCGCGCAGCCCCCAGCGGTCCGCTCGAGTGCCGGCAGCAATCTTGTCAACGATCACTTCGTGGGCCGGGGAAATGCCGATCTTGCGCGTTTGTTCGTCACCGAGGCGCAGGGGATGGACCACAATGTCGATCACGGAACCATTCCGCTCGATGGTCAGTGTGGCCACGCGCTGGCCGTCCCGGCCCAGGTCGGTGCCGAGCAGCAATGCCTCCTGGACCTCGGGCCAGTCCATGACGGGCCTTCCGTCCACTGCCCGGACGACGTCATTGACTCTCAAACCGGCCGTCTTGGCCGGGCTGGAGATCTCCCTGCCGTCGGGCAGGGTCACCGTGGGCAACACGTAGCCGATGCGCGTCGTCGTGATATTCTCCATCTCGGGACGCCCGGCCAGCCAGAGGGCGGTGGCCAGCAGGAAGGCGAACAGGACGTTGAATGCCGCCCCGGCGACAAACACCAGCATCCGGTTCGGATAGCTGACGGGTGGAAGCCGGGCGGCATCAAGCTCGGAGGCGCCCTCGATGCCGTTCAGGTCCGCGAGTTGGGGGAGCAACACATAGCCGCCCAACGGCAGCCAGGACAGACGGTATTCGACGCCGTCCTTACCGAGCCAAGCGCAAATCTTGGGGCCAAATCCGATCGAAAACCGTTCGACGTGCACTCCCCGTCGCCGGGCGGTCAGGAAATGCCCCAGTTCGTGGACAAAGATCGAGCCGCCAAAGAAGAGAACGATCAGAAACAACGCCCAGAGATTGGAACCGGTTGACTGAAGGAAATCGAGAAACACGCGTGGTTCAGGGCTGGAGCGACCCAAGGCGATCCTGCGTCGTGCGGCGGGCCGAAAGGTCCGCCTCCAAGACCGCATCGAGATCCGTCGGTTCGAAATTCGGAGTCACCTGGAGAGTGTGGTCGATGAGTTCCGGAATAGCAAGAAACGGCACCCGGCCGGCCAGGAACGCCGTCACCGCAACTTCGTTGGCAGCGTTGAAGACGGCCGGCGCGATCCCGCCCGTCATCATCGCCGCCCGCGCCAGCGGCAGGCACGGGTAGCGCTCCTCGTCGACGGGCCGGAAATCGAGGCTGAACAGGCGGTCCAGGTCGAGCGGCGCAGCCACTCCCGGCACGCATTCGGGGTAAAGGAGGGCGTGCTGGATGGGAAACGTCATCGACGGCGGCGCCAGCTGGGCGAGCATCGCACCGTCGGCAAACTGCACGAGGCAGTGGACGATGCTCTGCGGGTGAAGGACCGCCTGACATTGATCGGGCCGAAGGCCGAACAGCCACTGCGCCTCCATCAATTCCAGTCCCTTGTTGGCCAGCGTGGCGGAGTCGACGGTGATCTTCGGCCCCATGGACCAGTTGGGGTGCTTGAGGGCGTCCTCCGGAGTTACGCGGGCCAGGGCCGCCATGGGAAGTTCGCGAAAGGCGCCGCCGGAAGCGGTCAGGACAATCCGGCTGACCGCACCGGTCGGGCGCCCATCGAGGCATTGGAAAACGGCGTTGTGTTCGCTGTCAACGGGGATCAGGCGGGCGCCGTGCTTCGCGGTTGCCGCCATGATGAATTTCCCGGCCAGCACCAGGATCTCCTTTGAGGCGAGCGCGAGATGTTTATGGGCGGCCAGGGCCGCGAGGGCCGGTCGGAGCCCGGCGGTGCCGACGACCGCCACGAGCACCAGGTCGGCCTCGGCAAGGGTCGCCAGTTCGATGAGCCCGTTGAGTCCGCCGTAAAGATGCGTGCCCTCGGGGAACGCGGCCAGGTCGGCGCGGGCCTCCGCCAGGGCGCCGTTTTCAAACAAGCCGACATGGCGGACGGAAAACTGCCGCGCAATCTCGGCGAGGCGTCGGTGATTCGCCCGGGCGGCGATCCCGACCACTTCGAGGCGTTCGCGATGCGCTGCGACCACTCGCAGCGTGTTTTCGCCGATGGATCCGGTCGCCCCAAGGATGACGATCCGTTTCCGGGGCGAGGTGGACGGCGGGTTTTTTGAGGATCGCTGCATGGTTCGGGGGGCGGAAGGGCCGCGCGGCTAAAACAGGTGGAAGACAGCCCAGCCGACCGGGGCGGTCAGAATCAGGCTGTCAGACAGGTCGAACACTCCTCCGATGCCGGGGATGGTCTGGCCAGTGTCCTTGATTTCCGCGCGACGTTTGATCATCGACTCCACCAGATCCGAGACCACCGCGAGTCCGGCGAGCGGCAGGGCCACGAGCGCGCCGATCAGGGGGGTGAATGCGGCCGGCAGCCAGGCGCGGCAGACCCAGGCCAGACCGGCGCCCGCAATCACCGAGACCAGCAGGCCGCCGGCCACACCTTCCCAGGTCTTCTTCGGGCTGATATTGGGAGCCATCTTGTGACGGCCGAACGCGAGGCCCGCCAGCAACGCGCCGGTGTCGCATAGCTTGCTGACCGCGATCAGCCAGAATAGCAGTGCCAGGCCCGTGGACGGATGCGGGCTGGCGATCAGGGCGATGCGCACCAGGAACTGCAGCATGAATGGCACGTAGACGAGGCCGAACAACGTCCAGCCCAGGGTCTCCACCCGGTTGGCCGGTTCCCTTTCGCCGAGAATCCGCACCGAAAAAACGATTACGCCGAGCGCGAGCAATTCCGCAGCCGTGGTGTTCGGAAAATAGCGCGGCGCAAGGGTGATGGCCGCTCCGAGGGCCAGGCCGAGCCGGTTGAAGGGCGCAAGCCCCATCCGCCCGATCATCGCGTAGAACTCATGAAGCGTCAATGCGCTCAGGGCGGCGACGAGCCAAATGGCACCGTCGGCGCCGAGGTAGTTAATGCAGACAAGGAGAAGGCTCCAGAGAATGACGCTGCTGATCGTCCGCTTAAACACGCGTGGTATTGGGGTCGGGGGGTTCTTGGTGGCCGGCGGAATGCTGGGTGGCGGCAGGGGGGTTGACCTGTTCGCCGGTCAAACCGAACCGTCGTTCCCGGCGCTGGTACTCTTCCAGTGCTGCTGCCAGGTCGGCTTTCGTGAAATCGGGCCAGAGGACCGGCGTGAAGATCAACTCCGCATAGGAACACTGCAGCAGAAGAAAGTTGCTGAGGCGCGTCTCCCCGGAGGTGCGGATGAGCAGGTCGGGATCCGGGAGCCCGGCGGTGTAAAGATAGCGGCTAAAGCTGCTCCACGAGATCCCGGCGGGGTCCTCGCGTCCCGCGACCACTGCCGCGGAGTAGGCTTGCGCGGCGTCAACCAGTTCGGTGCGCGAACCGTAGTTGAGCGCCAGCACCAGGTTCCACTCGGTGAAATGGCGTGTCGCGGCGATGGCGCGCTTCAACTCCTTCAGCGGTCCCGCCGGCAGCTCTTCGATCCGGCCGATCGCATGCAGGCGGACGCGGTTCTTGATCAGCGTCCTGGTTTCGCGGCGGAGAAAGAACTCGAGCAGACCCATCAGCGCCGAAACCTCGTCGGGAGGCCGCTGCCAGTTCTCGGCCGAAAACGCGTAGAGCGTCAGGTAGTGGATGCCCAGGTCCCGCGCCGCATCAATGGCCGTCCGCACCGACTCCACGCCGCGGCGATGACCTTCGATGCGGGGCAGGCCTCGCTGCTTCGCCCAGCGCCCATTGCCGTCCATGATGATGGCGACATGATGCGGAGGAATGGCGTTGGCGGGTGACATGCCTGGATTTCGGCCCTTTATGGAGCGGCCGGGCCGTTTGACAAGGGGAATGGCCCGCCAGCCATTTGCTGCATAAACGCAAACACCTGGTCCCCGTGCCCTGGCAGGTATTCATGAGCAAAATCCGGGTAGAGCACCATGTGCTTCGGCGAGACGATCTTGTTGTAGACTGAGAACTGCGTCGATGGCGGGCAAATCGTATCCATCAATCCGGTGAAGAAGAGCACCTCCGCCTGGATTCGTGGAGCCAGATGCTGGATGTCGATGTAGCCAAGTTTCGTGAATACCTCCTGCTCGCGCTCGTGCCGCGGATCGAAGGTCCGGAAATAGTGGCGCAATTCGTCGTAGGCATCCTTGGCCTGATCCATCTCCCACACGCGCTGATAGTCGCACAGAAAAGGGTAGACCGGTGCCGCCAGCCGGATGCGCGGCTCCAGGGCGGCACACGCGATGGTCAGGGCGCCCCCTTGCGATGCGCCCATTGCACCCACCCGTCCGGGGTCAACCTCCGGCAGATTCATGACGATTCCGGCGAGTTGGGCGGTATCGAGAAAGATCTGTCGGAACAGGAGCTTCCGGGGGTCCGGATCGTCGAGGCCGCGGATGATCTGCCCCCGGAGCGTGGTGCCCTTGACGCCGCCGACGTCCTCCGATAGGCCGCCCTGTCCGCGGCAGTCCAGGGCCGCCACGCAGAATCCCTCGGAGGTCCAGGCGAGTTTGTCCGACCCAGTCGCCGCTGTTTCCACTATAGCCGTGGAACTGGAGCACGGCGGGATGCGGCCCGGGCGATTTTGGACGCACATATTTGGCGTGGATCCGGGCGCCTCCAGCCCCCGTGAAACTGAGATCAAAACATTCGGCTGTGTGAGACTGCAGGACCGGGTTCCGGCGCAGGACCACCTGCGGATCGAGGGCGTAGATTTCATGCAACGCCTCTTCCCAAAAGGCGTCGAAATCGGCGGGACGCGGGTTGATGCCCTGGTATTGTTGGAGCTCGGGCAGTGGCTTGTCGAAGGTGAGCGGCATGGCGGCAGTGAAAGGAGAAAAGGCGGCGGGCGGCAAGCCCGGGCGCGGCGGAATGCGGTTGCCTCGCGGTGGAGGCCGGCGCGTATTCGGAGACATGAAGGTCGCGTTTCTCAGTGGCACAAGCATTGTCAACAGCACGCTGTTCGCATCGTGGGAGGCTCGCACGATCGAGACGCAATTCGGGCCGGCGACCTGCCGGACACACGGGGATTTCGTCATCCTCAACCGCCATGGCAGCGGCTTCCCCCTGCCGCCGCATGCCATCAACCATCGGGCCAACATTTGCGCGCTGGCCGACCTCGGATACCAGGATGTTGTCGCCCTCAATTCGGTCGGATCGCTCAAGCCCGATCTGCCGCCGGGCACGCTGGTCTCCTGCAGCGACTATGTCGGTCTGCAGCAGGGGCCGGCGACCTTCCATGACACGGAACTCAGGGGCGGGGCCCCAGGCATCGCCAACAACCTGATCCCGCTGCTGATCGCGAAGCTGGCACCGGAATTCGAGATCAAACCCGGCAAGATCTATGTGCAGATGCGCGGTCCGCGTTTCGAGACGAAGGCGGAAATCCGGATCGTGAAGGAATGGGGCGACGTCATCGGCATGACGGCGGCGCACGAGGCTGATCTGTGCGTGGAATTGGGACTGCGTTACAACAGCCTGGCCCTGGTCGACAACTACGCCAACGGCATCGAGGGCACGGCGATTGATTTCGACCGGTTTAAGGAGCTCGTGAAATCGAACCAAGAGAGGGTCAACCGGCTCCTTGTGCGGTTGCTGGAGGTGTTGGCCGCGGGTTGAGTTTGGGGCGATTTCAGGAGAAGTGTGGCTGCGAGCGCCAGCGAGCGGGCGATGCTTCACTTTCCGCCGGTCCTGTGTTCTATAATCCGCCATCATGAAGACCATTGGTGTCATTGGATTGGGGATCATCGGCGGAACCTGGGCGAAGCATTATGCGGCCGCGGGCGTGCTCGCCGGCTGCTGGAACCGCACACCGCAGCCCGCGGCGCCAGGCTGGAAGGACACGCCGGAAGCGGTGGTGGATGCGGCGGACGCGGTGCAGATTGTCGTGGCGGATCCGCCGGCCGTGCAGGCTGTACTCGACCGCATCGCGCCGCGCTTGAGGGCGGGCCAGGTCGTGATCCAGTCGAGCACCATCGATCCCGACAGCACCGACCATTTCTGCGCGCAGGTCGAGGCGGCCGGCGCCCGCTACCTGGCCGCGCCGTTCACGGGCAGCAAGCCGGCGGCGGAGCAACGGAAGACCGTCTTTTACCTCGGAGGTCCGGCTGAGGTCATCGCGCAGGTTGAACCGTTGCTGCGGCTCGTGTCGGAGATCCGGCTGGTGATCGCGGCCGAGCCGCGCAAGGCCGCGGCGCTCAAACTCGCGATGAACCTGAACCTGGCCGTCATGCTGGAGGGATTGTGCGAAGCGCTCACCCTGGCGCGGCGCGCGGGAATCGGGGACGAGACGTTCTTTGCGGCGCTCGCCGGAAACGTGGGAACCTCGCCGTTGGCAAAACTCAAGGAACCAAAGCTCCGGACCGGCGATTTTTCGCCACAATTCTCGGTGAAGCACATGCACAAGGACATGCGCCTGGCCTCCGGGGCCGCGGGCGCCGGGCGGCTGCCGTTGCTCGAGGCGGCTCGCGAACGCCTCCGGCTCGCGGAAGAAACCGGCTTCGCCGATCTGGATTACTCGGCGGTCATGAGGCTGCTGTGATCCGCGGGTATCGCCGGGGCGAACTCACGCCGACGAACCAGGAGCCGGCTTGCCCGCGCCGCAGCGGCGGCGCTTGCAGGCGATCTGGTAGCGGAGCCGCGTGCCGAGCCGAAGTTTCAGCGAAGGCTGGCTCGCGCCGTGGCGGCGGAGCTGGCGTCCGGTTCCGGCGGCGCGGAACGCCTGCCATGCCGTAGCCTTGCGCGGAGGCTGGCCGCGCCGCTACGACCAATCGCGAGCATTCTGCTATCCAGCAGCACGCTCCTACAACTCACAAGTCCGGCTGAGGCATCAGCGCGCGGGCTGGCGCTGCCAGCGGAGTGAGTGGCGCTGGGGGCACGGCGCCCTCCACTCCCGATGTGAAGAATGGCCCGGCCATTCTTCATCAGGAGCCTGGAGGACGAAGTCCGCGGGATCCTGGCCGTTGACGCGGCGGCGGGATGGCCTACCGTGGTGGGCATGACCGAGTTCATGATCACCGGGCAGGTCGCGGAGGCGAGGCAGACGCTGGAGCGTCTCAAGGCGAACATGCGGCTCGCCATCAAGGGGAAGGACGACGTGATCGCGCAGGCGCTGGTTTGCTTTGCCGCCGGCGGGCATCTGCTGATCGAGGACCTCCCGGGCCTGGGCAAGACGACCCTGGCATATTCGCTGGCGCGTTCGATGGATTGCTCGTTTTCCCGCCTGCAGTTCACCAGCGACCTGCTGCCCAGCGATGTGACCGGGGTGGCGATCTACGATGAGCGCGTCCGGCAGTTCGTCTTCAAGCCGGGGCCGATCTTCGCCCAGATCGTCCTGACCGACGAGATCAACCGGGCCACTCCGAAGACCCAGTCGGCGTTGCTCGAGGTGATGGACCGCGGCAAGGTCACGATTGACGGCGAAGCCCATGCGGTGGGCACACCGTTCATGGTCCTGGCGACCCAGAACCCGGTCGACTACGAGGGCACCTTTCCGCTGCCCGAGAGCCAGCTGGACCGCTTTCTCATGCGCATTCGCATGGGTTATCCCCAGGCGGCAGATGAGCTGGAAATCCTCCGCAATCCGCACATGACTTATGATTCGATGCCGCTGAATCCGGTCGTCACCCGGGCGCAGGTGCTCCGCCTCCAGGAACTCGTTGGGCAGGTTTTCGTGGAGGAGAGCGTGCTTGAATTCGTGCTGAAGATCGTGGCCGCGACGCGCACGGAGGCGGAGTTCAAGGCCGGGATCAGCGTGCGCGGCGGGGTGGCGCTTAAGCGGGCCGCGCAGGCCCGGGCGCTGCTGGGCGGGCGCGATTTCGTGATGCCGGAGGACGTTCTCGATCTCGTGCTGTCGGTCTTTTGTCACCGCCTGGCTCTGGTCCGGCCGACGTCGGATGCGCTGGAGGAGCGCAACGCCGTCGCCGCCATTCTCCGGCGAATTATGGGGGCGATTCCGGTGCCGGCTTGAGGCCAACGCAGAATCCCAAACTCCAAACGCCAAATCCCAAACTCCAAACTCACGGTTCCAAAAGGCCAAACTCCGGATCCCAGATTCCAACGAAACCTCAAGCGACGAACCCGATCGCCCACGGCAGAAGGATTGAAGTTTAGGGGTTTGAAATTTGGCCTTTGGGATTTGGCGTTTTGACAGACGGAATGACCGATGAATTCCCCGAGTGAAACAGCGCTTTTGGGCTCCGACTGGCAGGGGTACGCGGAGCGCCGCCGGGCGCCGCTGCGCTGGAGTCTGTTCCTCTGGGATCTCATCTACCCGACGAGAAGCCAGCGGATCGTCCCCACCGTCTCCGGCCTGGTGTTGATCGGACTGGCGTTCGGCATTGGTTCGGCGGCCTACAATGCGGCGAACAACATCCTGTTCATCACGTTGTCCCTGCTGCTGGCCTGCCTGATCCTCAGCGGGGTGATGTCCTGGATCAATCTGCGCCGCGTCCGCTGGCGCCTGCAGGTGCCGCGTCCCTTGCGCGCGGGCCAGGAGGCGCCGGTGGCCCTCGAACTTTGGAATCGCAAGCGGCTGGTGCCGGTTTACGGCCTCTGGTTCGAACTGGTGGCGCGACCGCTGCCCCGGGGGCCGCTGCGGCCCGAAGCCACCATCCGGGCGAATTCCGGCCAGATCCGCGCCGCGTTTGCCCGGCTGGAGCAGAGCACGGAGCGCGCGGTGCTGCCCCAGCGCGAACGACTGGATCCGGGAGGCCAGACGCGCCTGGACTGGCTGTTCACACCGGCGCGCCGGGGGATCGTCCGGGTGGAGCTGACCAGCGTGGGGTCGCTGTTTCCGTTCGGGTTTCTGCGCAAGAGCCACGGCATCCGGCTGCGGCACGACGCGATTGTCTGGCCCGCGCCGGTGGATTACCGTTTCACGCGCACGGCCGCGGCCCCGCGGCCGGCGGAAGGCCGGCGGGTGGCGCGGCCCGGCGCGAGCAACGATCTGCTGGCGCTGCGCCGCTACCGGCCGGGTGATTCGCACCGGCTCATCCACTGGAAGGCGAGCGCCCGTCTGCGCCAGCTCATGGTCCGGCAGTTCGCCGCGGAAACCACGGAGGTCTATTTCCTGCGGATCGACACGCCGTCCGGGAGATGGCCGCGCGAGGAGCAGTTCGAGCTGTTGTGCGGCTTTGCGGCGACGCTGGCCGAGGACCTGTTCACCGCGGCCCGGCTCGCGGGTTCGGTCATCAACCACGGCCCGTCCCTCGTGATCCGGCGCGTCCAGGACCTCGAGGCATTCCTTGACCAGCTGGCGGTGCTGGACCGGGAGACGGCCGGCGGCGGGCTGGGATCCGGGGAGAACGCGGGCCCCGGGGCGGACAGTTTGGGGCCGCCCCCGGCAATCCTGGAGCACAAGCTCCGCTGGCACGTCGTCACCTTTGCCCCCGAAGCCGCGCGGGGGGTGGCCGCCTACATCGATGGACAAAAAACGGCCACAGCTTAGCGCCGACGAGTTGCGCCAGGTGCGGTGGCTGCTCGGGGGCCTGCTGATTCTGCTGTCCGTGTCAACGGTCCTGTATCTGGAGATCGACGCGTGGCTGCTGGGCCTGGGCACGACGGTGGCGGTGCTGGCGGTGCTGGTCCGGCCCGATCTGCCGGCCCGCGTGCCGGCCCTGGTGCACCGGCTGGCGTTCCCGGTCAGCGTGGCCTTCTTTGCCTGCGATTTCTATGTCAGCCGGGAGCTGCTGCCGGCCGTGGTCCGGCTGGATTTCCTGCTGCTTCTGTATCGGGGAATCAACTACCGAAAGCGGCGCGACGACCTGCAGATCATCGTGCTCGGGCTGTTCCTGGTGATGGTGGCCGGCGTGCTCACGGTGTCGCTGACCTTTGCGCTGCACGTCCTGGTCTTCACGGGCGGCACGCTGGCGTTCCTGTTCGTCATCACGATGACGGAGGCGGCCGGTGCGGGGGCCGCCGGTCCGCCGGCGCCGGACGCGGCGGCGCGCCGGCCGGACTGGACGACGGTCCACTGGCGGCGGCTCGGACGGCGGCTGTGGGAGGTCGCGGACGGGCGGCTGCTGTGGCTGGGGGGCGCGCTGTTCGCGGGGGTGGTGGCCGTGTCGGCGCTGCTGTTCATCGCCATCCCGCGCTTCCAGCTCGACAGCGGCTTCTTCCTCGACCGCTTCATGTCGCGGCAGAGCCGGAGCGGATTCTCGGATTCCATCAATCTCGGCGACATCGTCGAAATCCAGGAGGACAACTCGGTGGCGCTCCGCGTGGACGTTTCCGATGCGGCGCGGATCCCGGCCGTGCCCTACTGGCGGATGGTGGTGCTGGACGAGTATCACGCGGGGCGGGCGAGCACCTCGCTCCAGTTGCGAACCGAGCTGATGCGGAGCGTCCGCGCGACGACGTTTTTGCAGGGGACGCCCGGGCCGTTCCAGCCGCCGGTGCTCTGGACGTTTTATCTCGAGCCGGGGATCAGCCGGTTCCTGCCGGTCGGGGGTCCGTTTGCCCGGCTGCAGTTCCAGGAGGCGCAGCAGGTGGAACGCCACCGCCAGCTGTGGGTGCTTGGACTGCGGAACGAGCCGGTGACGATGACGGCCTATCGCGTGGAGGGCATGCTGACCGACGGCTTCATTCCGGACCGCTCGTTTGGCCGGATGCTGCGACGCGCGGCCGAGGCGCAGCGGCCGGTGGAAGTCGGTTCGCGGGAGCCGGGTGGCGCGGTGCGTGCGCCGGCGGGGTATCCGCTGACCACGCTGGAATTGCCCGGCCGGCCGGCTGACCTGGAGGCGTTGAGGAGGGTCGCCGGCCAGCTCGCGGGCGGCAGCGCGGCCGAGTTTGCGGCCCGGGCGCGACGCTGGCTGACGGACCGGCATGGCTATTCACTGAAGGTGAATCTCGCCTCGGGCGACCGCGATCCGGTCGTCGCCTGGATGGAGTCGGGCCAGCCGGGCCATTGCGAGCTGTTCGCGACCGCGTTCATGCTGGTGGGACGCGCGGCGGGATATCCGACGCGAATCGTCACGGGCTTCAAGGGAGGGGATTGGAATGGTTACGAGAGCTACTTCATGGTGCGCAATTCGCAGGCGCACGCGTGGTGCGAGATCTACGACGGCAGCACGGGATGGATCCGCGTCGACCCGACCGACGGCTCCGCGCCCATCAACGCCGGACCCCAGACCGTGGCCGGCGAGACCGGGATCCGGCCGCATCAACTGGACCGCACGTGGGCGGCGCGGCTGGACGCGATCCGGATCCTCTGGTACCGGCGGGTGGTCAGTTTCGACCAGGGCACGCAGCTGGCCCTGGCGCTGACGCTGAAAGAGACGTCGAACGCCATCGGGTTGGCGATTCGCGAGTCGTTGGAGAATGTGTCCGGAGCGGCGCGCCGCTGGCTGGAACGCCCCTGGACCGCGCGACGCACGCTCGGCTGGCTCGCCGGGGCGGTGGTGGCGGCGGCTGCTGCTGCGTTGGGCTGGCGGCGGGGCCGGGCCGGGTGGTGGCGGATCGGCGGCTGGCGGCGGCACCGCCGGGCGGATCCCGTGCGGCGGGAGGCGGGCCGCTGGTTGCGCCGGCTGGGCGAATCCCGGAACGCAGGCAACGAAGCCGGGGAGGTCACGGCGCAGCTCCAGCGGTTGCGTTTCGGCCCCAGGGAGACCTGGCCGGAGCCCGGGATGGTCTTCCGCCGTGCCCGGCGGGCGCTCCGGGGCTGAACGAACCAGCGACGTCCGGCCGGCGGCGCGACGGCCGCAGCATCCCCCGCTGGCAAACATGTCAACTATTGGTTGACATTTCGCGAGTCGGCCCGCCGGGGTCGGCGCCCCGGCTACGGGAGTCTTCCCGTCCGAAGCCAAACGCGTCCTGTCCTGGAGGTGGACGGAGCCTGCCTCAGTTGGCGGCCACGCTGTGCAGCAGCGCGGGCGGGCGCCTGGATTTCTCGAACCAGGTGTGGAGGATGGCCTGGGCGACTGGGGCGGCGTAGAGGCCGCCGTTGTAGCTCTCGCCCGGAATGTCGCCCTCGATCGCCACGGCGATGGCAATCCGTGGATTCTCCACCGGCGCGAAGCAGACGAACCAGGCGATGTTGATCGGTTTTTTGTCCCGCGTCGTCTGGGCCGTTCCCGTCTTGCCGGCGATCCGCAGCCCGGAAATGCGAAAGGTGGCGGAATTGAAGATCCGCGAGGCGGTGCCGTGGGTGACGCACCCTTCCATGCCATCGATGATGACGGCGAATTGGGCGGCCGTCAGTCCGATCGGCTCGGTGTGCTGTGGCCGTCGGTTCGGATCGTACAGCAGAGTCGGCTGGGTGGTGGTCTCGCCGCGGGCGAGCGACGCCACGAAGCAGGCCATCTGCAGCGGCGTCACCCCGATGAATCCCTGCCCGATGGCCATGTTGGCCGTATCGCCGTTGGTCCACTTTTCGTTCCGGACCTGCTGCTTCCAGTCGGGATCGGGAATCAGCATGCGCTGGACCTCGTAGGGCAGGTCGATCCCCGTGGGCCGGTCGAGATGGAAGCGGCGGGCTTCCGCTGCGATGACGGCGGGCTTGATGCGGATGCCGTAGGTGTAGAAATAGACGTCGCAGCTCTCGGCGATGGCCTCGCGCAGGGCGATGATCCCGTGACGGGCGAATCCGTTCGCACTCTTGTCGCAGTAGAAGATGCGGTCTCCGATCTTCATCGTGCCGTCGCATTCGGCGGTGGATCCTTCCGGCGCGAGCACGCCGCTGCGCAGCCCGGCGGTGGTGGTGATGAGCTTGAAGGTGGAACCCGGGGGATAGACACCCGCGATCGCGAGATCGGTCCAGGCCTCGCGGTCATGGATGTCCTGGGCCGCGGCGGCGCTCAGGCGGGGGGAGAAGGCGTTGAGGTCGTAGTCCGGCTTGCTGGCCATGGCGAGCACCTCGCCGGTGCGCACGTCGAGGGCGACGGCCGATCCCTTCAACGTTTCGAACTGGGCGATGGCCTTCTCGGCGGCCCGCTGCAGATCGAGATCCAGGCTGATTTCGAGCGGCTCACCCTGGCGGGGAGGACGTTTGCTCAGCGGCGGATTCACCCGGAAGCCGGCGGGATCGACCCGAAAGATCGCGCCGCCGGTCTCACCCTGAAGCACGGGGTCGTATTGCAGCTCGAGCCCGTCGCGTCCGGCGCTGCCCTTGAGCGCATAGGTTTTCAGATCCTCACCGCTCATCTCCTCGCCGGACACTTCGTCCGTGGTGCGGACATAGCCGAGCACGTGGGCGGCCAGGGAGCCCTGGGGATAGTAGCGCGTGCTCGAGGCATAGACTTGCAGCGACGACTGTACCGGGAGCCGTTCGATCAACCGGGCAAATTCCTCAGGCTTCAGATCGTCGAGCAGGATGTATGGCAGCAGCAGCTGCTGCTGGAAGTGGCGGTTGAGTTCGTGCATGTCGACCTTTTCCGCGCGGCCGAGCAGCCGGTTGATCTGGTCGAGATAACGCTGGACCACCTGTGCGCGCGCGATCTGCTCGAGCTGGCCGGGCGAGGGACGGTCGCTCCGCGTCAGGTCGCCGGCCGCCTCGCTCTCGCGGTACCGGCGGACGACATCAATGTACTCGTGGCGAAATTCGCGGCGCAGCTCATCGAGGTAGAGCATGACCGCGAAGCGCGAACGGTTTCCCACGAGCAGGCGGTGTTCGCGGTCGTAGATGTTGCCGCGGGGTCCGGGGACGAGGATGCGGCGCTGGTTCTGCAGGCGCTCCCGTTCCCCGTAGTCGCTGAATCGCACGATCTGGCGGTAGGCGAGCCCGCCGATGAGCACCAGCAGCATGCCGGCGAAGACGAACTGGAACAGAAGCAGTCGCGGGCGCTGTGCCTGGTAGGTCTCGATGATGCTCACTATGAATGATGCCTAAAAGAAGCGCGGGCTTTGCGCGGCGAGATCGACCCGGCCAAGCTCCAATGCCCGTTGCTGAAGGGCGAGGAACCACGGGGCGACCAGCGCGATGAACAGTTGCGACCAGCCGAGATCGGCGAACAGGCGCATCCACCCCGTGCCCGCCGCCGGGTGGCCGCCAGGTCCGAGGTAGATCAAGGAGAGCCCGAGAAAGAGCCCGAGGTTGGCCAGCAGCGCCGTCACCACGCCGAAGATCGTCTCCTCCCGCGGGAACCGGGTGCGAAAATGGAAGACCAGGACGTGGGCCGTGGCGAACAACACCACGTGGGGACCATAAAACAGACGGCCGCCCAGCTGGGGCACGGGTTCGACGGCATCGACTGCCAGCGCGATCAGCAGGGTTGCGGTCAGCCCGTCGCGGAAACTCAGCCGCAGGGCGGCGAAGGTCACGAGCAGTCCGCCGACCGACAGATAAACCCCGGAGGGAGCGAGGTAGAAATTCAGCTGGTCGACGAGCGTCCACAGCAGCAAGGTGGTGCCGAAAACGATCAACCAAATTCGTTGCATGATGAGAGAAGGGCGGGAGCGTCAATCCGGATGAAGCGGCACCAGGACGGTGACCTCGGTGAGTTCGGACAGGCGCGGATCCAGGGAGACTTCCCCGTTTTGAAAGAGGCCGTCGGCACTGGTTTCGAGCCGGCTGACGTAGCCGATCGTAAGGCCCGGGGGAAACTCGCCGAGGCCGGAGGTGACGAGGCGCCGGGGAGTGGAGGGATTGGTGACCGTATCGGGCGGCACGAATTCAACGATTCCGTGGGCGGGCCGCAGCGGAGGGTTGTCCCCTCCCTGGTAGCTGACCGGCCGCGTGTCGTCCTCGAAGTCGGCCGCGAGCCGGAGGCGTGGACTGGAGACCAGGTCGATGTCGGCTTCGTAGGCGCGGACCTCGCGCACGCGGCCGACGACTCCGCTGCTGCAGACGACAGGCGCCCCGGCCGGCAGGCCGTAATTTGAGCCCTTGCGGATGGTGAGTTGCTGCCACCAGGCGGACATGTCGCGCCGGCAGACGCGGGCCGGCTCGAACCGGTACTCGGACTTGGACGGCAGGCGCAGCAGTTGTTCGAGGCGGGCGATCTCGGCCTGCAGCGCCTCCGTCTGCTGCGCCTGATACTCGAACACGGCATAGACGTGGCGCAGTTCCCGGGCCGCCTGGATGAGATCATCCTTCGAATGGGCGCGCTCCGCCCAGTATTCCTGCAGGTCGCGGATGTAGGAAGCGCTGACCTGGGCCGGGGCCTGCAGCTCAAAGAAGGTCACCCGCAGAAATGATTTGACCGCCACCGGCAGCAGCAGCCACGCGAGCACAATGACGCCCAGAGTGAAGAATGGTTTGATCTGATCGAAACGCTTGAATGACACGGCCAGCGGGAAAGACTAAGCCACCGGCCACGCAAATCGATCCGAATATTCCGGCCGGCGCTCGCCGGCCGGAATCAATTCTTCGCCTCGTTCGTGAAATGCGGCAGGAGGAAGTTCAGGTCGCCGAGCACGACGCCGGTGCCGTTGGCCACGGCACTCAGAGGATCGTCGGCCACGATCACCGGCAGGCCGGTCTTCTCGCTGAGCAGGCGGTCGATGTTGCGGATGAGCGAGCCGCCTCCGGCCATGACAAAGCCGCGGTTAACCAGGTCGGCGGAGAGCTCGGGCGGACAGCGCTCAAGCGCGTTGCGCACGGCGTCAACGATGGCGGCAATCGTGTCGGCGAGGGCCTCGCGGATTTCCTGGGAAGTGATGTGGATCGTCTTGGGCAGTCCCGCCACCGAGTCGCGGCCCTTGACCTCCATGGCCAGTTCCTCTTCCAGCGGGTAGGCGGAGCCGATGCGAATCTTGATCTCTTCCGCTGAACGCTCGCCGATGAGCAGGTTGTAGGCCCGCTTCATGTAATTGATGATCGCGTTGTCCAGTTCGTCGCCGGCCACGCGGATCGATTTTGAGAACACGACGCCGGCCAGCGAGATGATGGCGATTTCGGTGGTGCCGCCGCCGATGTTGACGATCATGTTGGCGGCCGGCTCGTCGACCGGGAGGCCGACGCCAATCGCCGCCGCCATTGGCTCCTCGATCGTCAGCACCTCCCGCGCACCCGCGTGCGTGGCCGATTCCTTGACGGCCCGCTTTTCCACCTCGGTGATCCCCGATGGAATTGCGATGATCACCCGCGGCGCGACCCGAAAGGCGGTGCTGTGCACCTTGCGGATAAAATAGCGCAACATCGCCTCCGTGATGTCGAAATCAGCGATCACACCATCCTTCATCGGGCGGATGGCCGTGATGTTGCCGGGCGTGCGGCCAAGCATGCGCTTCGCCTCCTCGCCAACCGCCAGAACCTTGCGCGACGACGTGCTGATCGCGACGACCGATGGTTCGCGCAAGACAATGCCCTTGTCCTTGACGTACACCAACGTGTTCGCCGTACCAAGATCGATCCCGATGTCGTTCGAGAAATAACCAAACAAATTGCTGGCCATGGCTTTAGGGCGAATCGGCTTGTGGGCCTGCCCAAGGAAAGCAATGGGCGGCAGAAAGAATTGTCAAAGGTATTTCAGTGCAGTGCAGTGCCGCGGGGCGCGTCTTCCGATTGACGGTGGAGCAGCCAGCTCGGCGATTCCGTAGCGGAGCCGCAGTTTCGACAGGCTCAAGGCCCCGAGCCCCTCGACTTCGCGCGGGACCCTGAGCTTGTCGAACGGGCATGTCGAGGGGCAACCAAGGTGGCAGCGGTCTTCCGACCCGTGGGTAGATCCGGCTGCCATCTGAATCGTCCCGAATTGGCCAAACTCCAGGCTCGTGTCTCCCGACCCGTGTTTCGCGGGTCTCGGGTCGGGAAACCCGTGCCACGCAAGAATCGCCGCAGCGCACGACGGCGGAGTTCACGGACGGCGAGCTGTGCCACCCGCGTTCATTCCGGGGCGCGGCCGCTGCGGCGCCGCGGACGCGCCGGTCCCTCCGGTGACTCCTTGTCGCCCTTGTCTTCGCCTTCGTCCTCGGAATCGGGATCCTTTTCCTCGGCGTCCTCATCCTCGGCGTCCTTGTTCTCCTCCTCGTCCTCATCCCATTTCAACGACTCATCGTTCTTGAGCCGTTCCTCTTCCGCCTCGTCAAGGGCAGGCAGATCCTGGTCGTCGAGCTCGTCTTCCTTCCTCGGCGGCGGTTCGCCCTCCTCTTCGGTCTCCCAGCCGGCCGGGACATAGTCGAGGATGGCGGTCACTTCGGTGAACACGTGCACCGCCTTTCCTTCCATAAATTCGATATTCCTCGCTTCACGAATTTCGTCCTCCACCTCGTTGACGCTCAGCTGCTGTTCGAAGTCGAACAGGTCGTTGAGCATCTTCACCCGCAGCCGGGTGAGGTGATCAAGGAGGTCGGCATAGGGCCCGTTCTCCTCGTCGAGCAGGTCGGGAAGGGCGAAGAGCTTGTCCTCGGACTCGAAGAACGAATCCTTGACGCGCACCAGGCGCACGCGGCCGGCCCCCAGGTCCCGCTCGATGCGGAAGGGAATGAAGGCGCGTTCGATCAGGTCCTGGTCGAAACCATACTCGCGGAGCGGCTCGACGAGCTCGATGATATGCTGAACCTGCCGGGGATCAATGATGCTCAGACCGTTGACATCCCATCGCACCGGGTCGCTGACTTCCTCGACCCACCAATTGTGGTCGTCACCAAGTCGGACAATGCACCATTCGAGTTGAGGGGCGGATCTGGCCATGGTTCGTGGAAAAAGATGACGGATGTTTTCGTGCACCAAAAAGCTGCCTTGACGACAGAGTCAATCCCGCAGCGAGAAAAAAGATTCAGTTGGGGTGTCGAGAACGCCCTCCCGCAGTCATTCGGACGAAATCGGAGCGCAGGGTGGGGTCGGTGGCGCAAAAAACAAGCACAAAAAACGCGATCGGTTCCCGGGGGATGCATCTCCCGATTGACGGTAGTGGCGCGTCGTTCCGCGCCGTCGGAGCCGGACGCCAGCCTTCGCCAAAGCTCCGGCTAGGCACGCGGCTCCGCTACGAAATCGCCGAGCTGCCTGCTTCACCGCCAGTCGGCAGATATGGCGCCAGCAAAGCCCGGAGAGACGGGAAGGCGTTCAAAACAAGAGCAAACGTAAGGTAAGAAACGAAAAGGGAAAGCGCATGAAAGTCTCTAACGTGACCCTGCGGGAATCAACCCGCCTGGCAAAGTTTGACCAGCAGCCGGAATCGAGCCCTGGCTGGCGACCGGAAACGGCCCGCGGTCGGATGGGAGCGAACACAGCCGGGGGACCGAGGTATCGCGGCCTGAGCGACAAGGCGAAGGTGCAGAAACAAACAGAGGCAGTCTTATCCTCAGGAGGCCACTCCGCAAGGCGGGGTCGTCTCTCCCCTGATCAGCAACATCGACCTGCACGAGGTGCTGGACAAGTGGTTGGTGGAATCGGTCCAGCCTGCGTGTGTGGGGCGCACCTTCCTGGTTCGTTTCGCCGATGATTTTATCATGGGCTTCGAGCGATTGGAGGACGCCCAGAAGGTCCTGCGTGTGATCGACAAGCGGTTCACGCGCACGCTCGATGCGATCAAGCAATGGGGTTGCGAAAACCGGCACGTGAGCTTGAAGGAGCAGCCGGGCGCGCTCGACGCCAAGTTAAGAGGCCCCGATGCCTACGATGGAATCACGTTCAGCTTCCGCATGCTCTCCAAGCTGCGCCTGGAGGTGGAACGGGTGTGGCTGTACTGGTTGAACCGACGCAATTGAGGTCGTTGCCGGAACTGGCAGCAGTTTGCGGCTCTCCTCGAAACCCTGCCGCTGGCCCCTGCCCGTATCGTTCACTCTTGCCTGTAAATCGAATCCACAGCTTAAGGAACCGGATGCGTTAAATGCGCTCGTCCGGTTCTGTGGGGGCCTCGCCCGGTTATCGGAGGGGGCGGGCCTATCCCGGACGCCCCTCTGGCCCGGATTGCCGACATTCTCCTTGCGCCGGGTTCCGGCGCCTCCTACCTCAACCGTCCCATGGTTTCCATTCTGTCCGCGCCCCCTGCCGGCGTTGTGGCGAAGTTGAGGGGTACTCCGCAAGGCTGCCGGCCGATCGGCCGGGCTCGATGGCCATGAGCGCGCGGCAGCTGTCGGTCTACGGCGTGCGGCGGGCGCTGATTGCGGGAATCCAGCGCGTGATGGAGCAGCGGGAGGAGATCAACCGGATCAACGTTTTTCCGGTGGCCGATGGCGACACCGGCACCAATCTGACCTTCACGCTGGGAGCGGTGCTGCAGGGTATCCGCGAACCGCGGTTTGCCAGCGCTGCCGACGTTTTGCGGCGCGCGGCGGGCGAAGCCCTGGACAGCGCGCGCGGCAATTCTGGCGCAATCCTGGCGCAGTTTCTGCAAGGATTGGTTGGGACGCTGGAACCCGGGCGGCAGCTGACGTTTGAGAAACTGGCCCGGGCCGCGGAGCGCGGGTCGGCGCAAGCCCGGACGGCGATGGCCGAGCCCCGCGAGGGCACGATGCTGAGCGTCATCCAGGCCTTTGCCGATGAGATGCGGGTCCAGGCCGGAGCCGGGGCAAAGGATTATCGCGTCTGTTTCCAGTCTGCCCTTGCGCGGTCCCGCGAGGCGCTGCGCCGGACCACGGGCCAGATCAAGGTGTTGCGCTCCGCCGGGGTCGTCGATGCGGGCGGCCTTGGCTTTGTCGTCCTGCTGGAAGGCATCGCCGGTTTCATCGAACGCGGACGCGCCGGGCGCAGCGAAGCGCCACCCGAGGAATTTTCGATGGCCGGGGTTGACGCTCCGCAAGGGAACGCGGAGGGCGCCAGCCATCGTTATTGCGCTCGTTGCGTGGTCAGCGCGGGGCTCGTGGAGCGCGGACCGTTGAAGGTGGCCCTTCGGGCGCTGCCACTTTCCCGCCTCGTCATCGACGGTTCCCGCAGCCGGGTCTGCCTGCACGCCCATCTCGACGAACCGGCGCGGCTCTTCGCCACGGCGGCGCGGTTTGGCGCGGTTTCGCGGGAGGAAGCTGACGACATGCTCGCGGCGGCGCCGGCGACCCGCCAGCAGCGCGTCGCGATCGTGACCGATTCCGGGGCCGACCTGCCAGACGAGGCGGTGGCCAGGCTTGACCTGCGGGTCGTTCCCCAGCGGCTCTCGATCGCCGGGCGTGATTTGGTGGACGGGGTCTCCCTTTCGCCACGCGAGTTCTACGAGGAGATGCGCACGAATCCAGTGCCGCCGCGCACCTCGCAGCCGCCCCCGGGTGACTTCCGGCGCATGTTCGAGTTTCTCCTGGCCCATCACGAGCGGGTGATCGATGTCTCCCTGTCGCGAGCCCTGTCGGGCACGCTGCAATCGGCGGCGGGCGCCGCGGCCCGCACCGCTGCTGACCGGATCAGCGTCTTCGACAGCGGGCATGTGGCCGCCGCCCTGGGTCTGATGGTGATCTGGGCGGCCGAGGCGGCGGAGGCCGGACTCGGCTCGACGCAGATTCTCGATGGTCTGGCGCGGATGCGACCGCGCACGGCGCTCTATGCGGTGGCACGAGACCTCCGCCATGCCGTGCGCGGAGGTCGGGCGCCGAAGGTGGCGCTGACGCTGACGCGCCTGCTGCATCTGTCGCTCATGTTTCGAAACCGGGCCGACGGCCGCCTCGGCGTCCTGGGAGGGGTGCGGGGCGGCGAACGGTTGCCGGAACGCTTCGCCCGCGCGATCGCGCGCCGGCTCGACCCGGCGCGCCGATACCGGCTGATCGTCGGCCATTGCGATTGCATCGGCGATGCGGAGCGGGTGGCGGCCGTCTTGCGTGCCCGGGTCCGCACCATTGACCGACTCTGGATCGTCGAAACCGGCGCGGCAATCGGGACCCACGCCGGCCCGGGATCACTGGTGATCGGGGTCCAGGACTACGAAGCACCACAACAATGATGCTGGACGCCGCCTGTGAAGCGGCGAACCCTGCGAATCAGTTAGGAACCGGGCCGAAACCTTCGAGGCGGGCCCTTCTTGCAGGTCGGCTCCCGCCTGCGATCGCCGCCGGCGCTGCGGTCGGCAGCGTGATCGTAGCTGCGAGCGTGAGCGAGCGGGAGCAGAAGAATGATCGTGACGCAAACTGTGACTGGGCTCTATCTCGACGGATTGTGACCGATCGCGATGAATCCGCCCGCTGGCTGCCCACCTCGCGCGACGAGCTGGAGGCCCGCGGTTGGGACGAGGTCAACGTCATCCTCGTGTCCGGCGACGCCTACGTCAACCATCCTTCCTTCGGCACTGCGGTCGTCGGCCGCACCATCGAACACGAAGGCCTGCGCGTGGCGGTCCTGCCGCAGCCAAACTGGAGGGACGACCTGCGCGACTTTCGCAAGCTCGGCCGGCCCCGGCTGTTCTTCGGGGTCACGGCCGGCTGCATGGATTCGATGGTGAACCATTACACCGCCGGCCGGAGGCTCCGCTCAGACGACGCCTACACGCCGGGCGACCAGGCGGGCTTCCGCCCCGACTACGCTGTCACGGCCTACACGCGCATCCTCAAGCAGCTTTACCCGGACGTGCCGGTGATGATCGGAGGCATCGAAGCCAGCCTCCGGCGCGTCACGCATTTTGATTACTGGTCCGATACGATCAAACCCAGCGTGCTCGCGGACAGCGGCGCCGACCTGCTGGTCTATGGCATGGGCGAACTGCCCCTGCTTGAAATGGTGCGGCTGCTGTGCGCCGGCGTGCCGTTCTCGTCACTGACCACCGTTCCGCAAACGGCCATTCTGCTGCCGCCCGATGCGGAGATTCCTCCGAAACCAGCACTGGGAGGATGTCACCCTGAATTCGCACGAGGAGTGCATGCGCAACCGCGCCAGCTACGCGGCCAACTTCGGGCGGATCGAAACCGAATCCAACCGGGTGCACGCCCGGCGGCTCCGGCAGGAGGTCGGCGGTCGGATGCTGGTCGTGAATCCGCCGTTCCCGACGATGACGACGGCGGAGATCGACGCGAGTTTCGACCTGCCGTACACGCGCCAGCCGCATCCGCGCTACCGCAAGCGCGGGCCCATTCCCGCGTACGAGATGATCAAGCACTCGATCAATCTGCACCGGGGCTGCTTTGGCGGATGCAGCTTCTGCACGATTTCCGCCCACCAGGGAAAGTTCGTGGTCAGCCGCAGCCGGGAAAGCATCCTGCGCGAGGTGCGGGCGGTGGCGGCAATGCCCGATTTCCACGGGACGATCACCGATCTCGGAGGTCCGTCGGCCAATATGTACCGAATGAAGGGCCGGGACCAGAGCATCTGCGACGACTGCGAGAAACCAAGCTGCATCTGGCCGCGCATCTGCCCCAACCTCGACGCGGACCACCGTCCGCTGATCGAGATCTACCGGGAGGCCCGCGCCATGCCGGGGGTGAAGCACGCTTTTGTGACCAGCGGGCTCCGGTACGATTTGCTCCTGGACGGGCGCGCTCCGCCCGAGGTGCGCCAGGGAAACGACCGCTATATCAACGAACTCGTGGAACATCACGTGTCCGGCCGGCTCAAGGTCGCGCCCGAGCACACCTCGGACGAGGTGTTAAAGGTGATGCGCAAACCGTCGTTTGCGCTTTTTCGCCGGTTTAAGGAGCGGTTCGACGCGATCAAGGCCCGCCTCGGGAAACCGCAACTTCAGCTGGTGCCGTATTTCATCAGCTCGCACCCCGGCTCGCGACCGCAGGACATGGCCGATCTGGCCGTGCAAACCAAGGAGCTCGGATTCCAGCTGGAGCAGGTGCAGGATTTCACGCCGACGCCGATGACGGTGGCGACGGAGATTTACGCGACCGGCCTGCATCCCTGCTCGGGCAAACCCGTTTTTGTGGCCCGTACGCCGGAGGAAAAGGCGGAGCAGCGCAGCTTCTTCTTCTGGTACAAACCGGGGATGCGGGACGCGCTCCGTGCCACGCTGCACCGCCTCGGAATGGACGCCGTCGCCGACCGGCTGCTGGGCCCGGCCCGTGCGCATCGACCGAAGCGGCCCGGCCGGCGGTAGCGGCGAATTGAATCGGGCCGTCGCCAAGAACGGAACGTGGCGGCGAGCGCCAGCCCCTCGACGTCGCCTGGGGCTCTGAGTCGTTCCGACGGGTTCGACAGGCTCACCGCGACAGGCTCAAGGCCCCGAGTCCCTCGACTTCGCTGGGGGCCCTTTTCAAATGGGCCTGTCGCGGGGCTTGTGGAGCGGGCGAGCGGAAGGGCGATGCGCCGTTGCGTGCAGTTGTAGCCGGCCGCGTTGAGGCCGGCCTTCGCCCATACGCCACCATCAATAGTATTCGCCGCCCGCTGCGCGGAAACGATCTGGCAATGCCATGGGGACGCGACGCCGCCCTCGGCGCGTCGGCTTTTGCGCCCGGTTCGTGTGCCACTTTCTTGTCACGATCGTGACAAGAAAATGGACGTGGATCTCCTGCGTTCGCGCTGTCTGTAGGGTGCAATCGTCGGGCGTGCCGAGCGGAAAAGGGGCGGCCGTTCTGCCATTTCGATGATACGATCGTATCACGAAGATGGCAGCTTGGTCTTCGGCTTCAGGGCTTCCAGGAGGACGATCCGTCCCGATTATCAGACTTTGGCGCAAGCTTTAGTCGCATCGCCTGGTCCCGGAAAGACGCCTTCGATTTTCACAACTCACTAATTGTTTGAGCGGTCGGAGAAACCAGCATACACGCTCAGGCATGTAACCACCTGTTCGCCGAATGAAAACTTTAGTTCTCGCAGCGATTATCGCCTGTGCCCTGGCCTGTTTCGCCGGAGAGCCAGGGGCATCTCCCTTTACTCCGCTTCTGGCTCAATCGTTATCAGAGGCTGAGCGCACTGCGGCGGTTCAGGCCAGCGAGGATTTCGCTGCCGTCCTCGCGTTCAAGAAGCCGATCCATGCCGTGCCCGACCAATTCGGAATCTCCGACGGTGGATCATGGCACTACCAAGGGAAAGGATATCAGCTCTTCGTCTGGCACGGAATGGCGCCGACTAGCGCCAGTGCGAGATTGGTCGTCTATGGCCCCGAAGTGCGGCTCGATACCAAGCTCTTTCGGAACATCCAGACGAGGATCGCTCAAACTGCGTTCTATGAAGTCGCCGATCTTGATCAGAAGCTCCAAGACTCGGCCAACAAGGCGCCTGACTCGACGACTTCTGCTGGCACTGCGACTGCGGAGCAGCCTCGGACGCCAGCCTCGGCCGCTCTTGAGCGTTCGCCGAAACCATGAGGGCACCATTCATCATCGCAGTCCTCCTTGATGTGGTTTCCTGCTTGGGCGGCCTTGTCTTGGTGTTCTGGGGCGCGATGGTCGGAGTTGCCGGCTTGTCGCCAGACGGTCCCGTCCACGGTGTCAGTCCGCGGATCCATGGCGTGGCGGTGCTGCTGCTCGGCTTGCTGTACGTTTTCCCGGTCGCAACCCTAGTAAGAACGAGGAAGGCCTTGGTCGGACTTGGGGCAGCGGCGTTGATTTTTGCCTCTGTCGCGACGGCATTCCTTTTTGAGGGGACTCGGTGGCCGCTGGATTCCACGGATCGCGTTGGGCTCATCGCGCTGCCATTGCTGTTGTCGGGTTTGCCTCTTCTCCGAACGGCGCTCGCCGGATGGCGTTTGAGGAATGAAGAGGCGGACCGGTCGATGTTGCGAACGCGGGGCGCAACCACGGTGCCGCTTCCCGGGGCAGATTGAAGACCTTGGACGGTTTATGCAGACTCGCACAACAATCCTGACCTATGACGACCCCAGTCAGGCGGAGGTGGATCAGAGCATGCTCGAAGCAAGCGGCTTCACGGTGTTTCTCACGGATTATGTGATGACCCAGCTCGATCTTGGACGGGCGGCCTCCATCCAGTTGCAGGTTCCATCCGATCAGGCGGCGGCAGCGAGCGCCTTCCTTCGCCAGGCAAATCCCGCCAGATTTGGCTCCGCCGGATCAGTCCAAAAGATCGAAAAGAATATCGGGAAGGCGGTGGTTCGGTTTTCCGTCTTGTGCGGCGCTTCCGCGCTGATCCTGTTCCTTACGCTGCCGGCTGTTGGCTCGCTGGAGGAAAGGGGGCTGGGTGCCGTCGCGCTGAGCCTTCCGGTGAGTCTTCTGCTTTGGCTGGGATACGGCTTTATCAAACGAAAAATGGGAGCCAACTAATCTGCCGCTGCCAATTCAGTCGTCGCGCTCGCCCCCCTCTTGGCAGGCCGGTGAGTCGGCACTCTAGCATCTACCTTCCCATCGATCTTCTGGAACTCAAGCCATGGACGCCATCGGTACCATTCGTACTCCCCACAAGTCGAAGCAGGATTGCCCGATCCAGCCGTGCTATGCGTCAGGTGTTTCCGGGCGCGTGGAAGTGTTTGAACAGTTCGCCACGGGATTGAAGGACATCGAATCCTTTTCCCACCTCTACTTGCTCTACCAGTTTGATCGCGCCGATGCCGTCAGCCTGGTCCGTCCCACCTTCCTGGATGACACGCCTCACGGCATCTTTGCATCCCGACATCCGTGCCGGCCGAATGGAATCGGATTGTCGATCGTCCGGCTCATCCGGCGAGAGGGCAATGCCCTGGTCGTGGAAGGGGTGGACATGCTGGACGAAACGCCGCTATTGGACATCAAACCGTATCTTCCGAAGTTTGACTCGATTCCGTCCGCCAGCGAAGGATGGACGGCTGGCAAGCAGTGGCGCCAGAAACCGGGAGGCCGGGAATGAAGTGCAGCTGGGAGCTTAAGCCCCCTCGACCTTGCTCGGGACCCTGCGAAGCCGTGACAACGAAACAGGCGCCGTTCTCGCTCGTGAATGACCACGCCGTCAGGTGACCGATATTGGAGTCTGCCTGCCCGTTCGACAAGCCCCTCGACCGGCTCGGGGCCGTGAGCTTGTCGAAACGACTCGGGGTCCCAAGCGTAGTCAACGGACAGGCGACCTTTTCCTCGGAATCGCCTGCAAGCAGGCTCCTACAATTTGCATGAGTCCGGCTAAGTTACTCTGGAAGAACCTTGTCAAAAAGGCTCCCGTTTGCGCTGAAAATCACGCAAGGTTGTGGACATGGACGCCCACAGGTTCGTTCGGACCACTGATTTGTTCGTGAAGATCGTCTCCCGCCCGTGGCTTGGAATCGCCGCGGGGATCGCTGGCGCCGCGGTGCTGGCGTGGCTGCCGCCCCTGGTTTCCGCGGCGGGTGAGGCGCTGGTTCCGACCACGAACGCGCATTTTGACTGGGCTCCTGGTCCGGCCAATGTGCCGGTTGGCGTTGCCCGCGGCATTCATCCCGGCCGGGTCGTCTGGGTGCGTGACCCGGCGGCGACGAAGTGGGCCGGAAACTGGAAGCAAAACTCCGACCAATGGTGGACCGAGGCCAACACCGACCAGACGCGGGTCAACGCGATGCTGTCCGCGCTGCTGCAGCGGCTGACCGGGGCGGAGACCGACGAGGCGGCCTGGACGGCGATCTTCCGCGACTACAACCAGCGGGCCCGGGGGCTGGCCGGTCGCGGCTACCAGCCGGGTGAGGCGGTGGCGGTCAAAATCAATCTCAACAACAGCGACGACGCGCAAAAGACGGACAACAAGATCGACGCGGCGCCGCAGTCGGTGCTGGCGATCGTGCGACAGCTGGTCAACCAGGCCCACATCGTGCCGGCCGACATCGTGGTCTACGACGCCCGCCGGACGATTCCCCAGACGATTCTGACGAAGGTGTGGGCGGAGTTCAAAGACGTCCGGTTCGTCCAGAACGTGGGGCCCAAGGCCGGGCAGCCGGTCAATCCGGGCTACGGCGACTTCCACGGACTGGAGGCCGCCGACTGGGTCGAGGGCATGGAGTATTCAAAGAACAGTTACAAGGAGGCCCGGATGATTCCGCGGCAGGTCCAGCAGGCCACCTATCTGGTCAACTTTGCCCTGCTCAAGCTGCACTCGTATCCCTTCGACAACATGGAGGACGGCGACGCCGGGCAGACGGCGGCCAGCCTGACGGGCAAGAACCATTTCGGATCGATCAAGGGAACCTGGGAACTGCATCCCGCCATCGACACGACCCAGCAGGCGACTCCCCACGCCTACTCGCCGATGGTGGATCTCGCGGCCTCGCCCAACCTCGGGGCCAAGACCATCCTCTATCTGCTCGACGGCCTGTACAGCGGCCGCAAGTGGCGCTCGTACCCGCAGCATTTCCCCAATCCGCCCTTCAACAACCGCGTCGAGCCCTACGAGAACCCCGACTGGCCGGCCAGCCTGCTTGCCTCGCAGGACGGCGTGGCGCTCGACTCGGTCGGCCTCGACATCCTGCATTCGCAGGCGGCGAACAACGTCAACCCGACCACGAACCAGCCGCGCATTCTCGTCCGCGAGAACGCCGACGACTACCTCTATGAAATGGCGGATCCGGAGCATTCGCCGTCCAAGACCGCGTACGTACAGGGGGGCAAGCCGGTCACGAGCCTCGGCGTCCACGAGCACTGGGACAGCGACGCCACCCGCCGCTATTCGCGCAATCTCGATCCGGTCAACGGCAAGGGGATCGAACTGATTTATCTTCCGATGGGAGAGGGGAAGAACGCCACCAACGCCGCAAAGCCCGCCGGGTCAGGGCTCGCGACCATTTCACCATCGCTGGCCGCCGCGACCGCTCCGTCCGTCCTGCCCGGCAAGGGCCTCGCGGAGCACGATTTCTTCTATGCCGGCGAGGGGATGGGGGAGCGGATGTACATCGTGCGCGGTGGCAAGATCGTCTGGTCGTACACGCATTCCGGCAAGGGCGAGATCAGCGACGCGGTGCTGATGTCCAATGGAGACGTGCTGTTCGCCCACCAGTTCGGCATCACTGAGGTCAACGCCGCCAAGCAGGTAGTCTGGAATTACGACGCGCCGGCGAACACGGAGATCCACACCGCGCAGCCCATCGGAACCGGCCGGGTGGTGTTCGTCCAGAACGGCGATCCGGCCAAGGTCGTGGTCCTCGCCAAGGCCACCGGCAAGGTCGAGCGGGAGTTTGTCGTTCCGGTGAAGAATCCCAAGAGCCCTCACGGGCAGTTCCGACACGCCCGCGTGACGGAGGCGGGCATGATCCTCGTCGCTCACATGGATCTCGCAAAAGTCGCGGAATACGACGTGACCGGCAAGGAACTCTGGTCGATGGACGTCCCGGGCGGCATCTGGTCGGCGGCGCCGCTGAAGAACGGCAACTTCCTGCTCGCGGGCGGCGCGGCCGTGCGCGAGGTGAACCGCCGGAAGGAAACCGTCTGGCAATGGACGCCCGCCGACACGCCGGAATATCGGATGACCAATCTGCAGCTGGCGACTCGCCTGCCGAACGGAAACACGATTATCAACAACTGGTTCAACCAGTGGTCGGGCGCGGTCGATCCGGCCAATCCGCCGGTGCAGGCCATCGAAGTGACGCCGGACAAGAAAGTGGTCTGGGTCCTGAGCTCGTGGTCGGCGCCGGCCGATCTGGGGCCGTCAACCACGATCCAGATCCTCGACGAGCCCTCGATTCCAGAAGACGTTCGGTTTGGAGATTTGACCAGCGCTCCCTGAGTCGTGCAAGGTCGAGCGGTTGGCTCTGAATTGTAGCCGAGAACGCAGGAGTAGCTGCGAGCGTGAGCGAGCGGTTGGTCATCCACTCGCTGGCGCTCGTGGCTACAACTCTGCTCAAACGGATGCAATAAAGCGCGAGTGCATCGGTCAGTGATCCGGCACTACCGCAAAGGCCCCGGCCTGCTTGGTGAGCTGTTTCTCAAGGCTGCCGCACACCAGATCGCAAAGCCGGTAGATCGACGGATCGGCGATCGAGTAGAAGACCTGCAGACCGTCCTTGCGGCGGCCGAGGACGCCGGCCGCGGTCAGGGTCAGCAAATGGCGCGAGATGTTGGCCTGGGTGCCTCCGGTCAACGTCACCAGGGTGTGGACGTTTTTCTCGCCGTCGAACAGCGCGCGCAGCAGGCGCAGGCGCATGGGCTCGCCGAGCACGGCAAACCGGCGCGCCACGAGCTCGATCGCCGCATCGGAGATAGAGGACGGTTTCATTGGGAGACAGGACAGTAAGACAGTGCTTGACATTTGTGCAATTATATCCGTATATACGCATATCAGTATAAAAGAGTCAAGTCGCTTCCCATGAAAACCGAATCCTACATCCGTCTCGTCGCCGGCATCCTCGTGCTCGCCAGCGTCACACTCGGGCATTTTGTCAACGCCTGGTGGCTGCTGCTGGCCGCCTTTGTCTCCCTCAACCTCATCCAGTCGGTGTTTACCGGGTTTTGTCTCGCGGAAATCATCCTGCCCAAGCTCGGCCTGGGCGACGATGCCTGCGCGGTGAAACCGGAGCCGAAGGCGTGAGCCATGAATTCAAACCGTCTTTCGGTCCTCTTGCTGCCTGTTGTGCTGGTCGCCGGGTGCGCGAAGCATTCCGAATCGGCCGCCGACTCCGCGGCAGGCCTGCCGCCGGCCCGGGTGCGCGTGGCCTCCGTGCGAATCGAGGAGACTCCGATGTTCATCGAAGTCACCGGCACCGTGCGCCCGGTTCAGCATGCCGTCATTGCCGCCAAGGTGATGGGCGCGATTGAGAAAATGCCGTTCACGCTGGGGCAGCGTGTCAAAGCCGGAGACCTGCTCGTCAAAATTTCCGCCGGGGAGATCTCGGCCCGCCTGCTGCAGGCGAAGTCCCAGCTCAACCAGGTGCAGCGCGACCTCGAGCGCGAACGGGATCTGCTCGCGAAAGGCGCCAGCACTGCGGATACGGTTCAGAGCCTCGAGGACCGGTTTGCGATGACCCACGCGGTGGTGGCGGAGGCCGAGGTCCTGCTCGGCTATGCCGCGGTCCGCGCGCCGTTTGACGGGGTCGTGGCCCGGAAGCTGGCCGACGTCGGCGACCTCGCCGCCCCCGGCATGCCCCTGCTCGAAATCGAAGGTGCCGGCGACTATCAGGTGGTAGCGGGGATTCCGGATTCCCTCGCCGCTGAGCTCGCGCCTGGTGCCTCATTCGAGGTGGACGTACCGGTCGCGGGCGCCCACTTCACCGGGAGCTTGGCGGAGCTTTCTTCGTCAACCGACTCGTCCACGCGAACGGTGACGGCAAAGATCTCGGTGCCGGCCGGAAGCGTGGTGCGTTCGGGCCAGTTCGTCCGGGTGCAGGTGCCGGGCGCTCCGGTCCGCGCGCTGTTCGTGCCGGCGGGCGCTGTTGCGACGCTTGGCCAGATGGAGTGCGTCTTTGTCCTGGAAAGCGGCAGCGCCGTGCTTCGGCTGGTGAAGGCCGGCGTGGTCCGCGGTTCGGCTGGCCAGGAGAAGGTGGAGATTCTTTCCGGGCTCGACAACGGCGATCGCGTGGTGCTCAACCCGCCCTCCGGTCTCCGGGAGGGTCAACGCCTGGATGTCCAGCCATGAGCGCCGTCCCCGGAACGCCGTTTCCCGATCCCAAGAAATACGGCTTTGCCGGCCGCGTCGCCTCGCTTTTCATCGATTCGAAGCTCACGCCGATCCTTGTGGCCGCGTCGTTGTTGCTCGGCGTCTTCGCGGTGCTCGTGCTGCCGCGCGAGGAGGAGCCGCAGATCAAGGTGCCGATGATCGATGTGATGGTGGCCATGCCCGGTGCCGGCGCCGCGGAGATCGAAAGCCGCGTGACGCGTCCGATGGAGAAGCTCCTCTGGGAGATTCCGGGCGTTGAGTACCTGTATTCGACCGCCTCGCCGGGCGCCGATCTCACCATTGTGCGTTTCAAGGTCGGAGAGGACCTCGAGCAGAGCCTGGTTAAGCTCAATCAGAAACTGCAGACCAACTTCGACCGGATTCCGCTCGGAGTCGGCTTCCCGCTCGTCAAGCCGCGCACGATCGACGACGTGCCGATCCTCGCGCTCACGTTTCATAGCGCCCGCTATGATCACTACACCCTGCGCCGCATCGTCGCGCAGGTGGACGACGCGGTGAAGGCGATTCCGCAGGTCGCCGAGACGACCCTGATCGGCGGCAACCGCCGCCAGGTCCGCGTGCAGATCGATCCGCAGCGGCTGGCCTCGCGCAATCTCAGCGCCACGGATCTCGTGCCGCTGCTTCAACAGGCCAACGCCCAGGCGCTCGCCGGCGCGCAGGACGTCGCGAACCAGGAATGGCTGCTGCAAATTGGATCGTTCTTTCAGGATGCGCACGATGTCGGTGCCGTGGTGGTTGGCGTGGCCGACGGTCGCCCCATCTATCTGCGCGACGTTGCCACCATCGCTGATGCACCGGAAGAGCCGTCGAACTATGTGCTGTTTGGATTGGGTAGCGGAACGGCGTCCGTTCCGCGCGGAGCCGGACGCGGCTCCGCTACAGGTGCGAATCTTGGAGACGCGACATCCCGGTCGCGTTCCGGCGACGAGGGCGTCGCCGCGAACGCGCCTGCTGTAGCCGGCCGTGGTGAGGCCGGCTCCGCCTTCGCCGAGGCGCCGGCGGACGGGCCGGGGTCAGCCCGTTCGACCGGCTCTGGGCATGCGCCCCCGGCTACAACGCGCGAAGAGCCCGCCGTTACTCTCAGCCTGGCGAAGCGGCCCGGCGCCAACGCGATCGACGTCGTGTCGGCCGTGCTTGCGAAAGTCGACACGCTCAAAGGCACGCTGATCCCGGGAGACGTCCAGGTTTCCGTCACCCGGAACTACGGCGCGACGGCGAGCGAGAAGTCGAACGAGCTGCTGTTCCACATGGGCCTGGCGGTGTTCGGCGTCGCGGTGCTGATCCTGCTGTTTCTCGGCTGGCGAGAGTCGCTCGTCGTGCTGCTGGCCATTCCGGTGACGCTCGGCCTCACGCTGCTCGTCTTTTACCTCTATGGCTACACGCTCAACCGCATCACGCTCTTCGCGCTGATCTTTTCCATCGGCATCCTGGTGGACGACGCGATCGTGGTGGTGGAGAACATCGTGCGGCACATGGGCCTGCCAGGCTGCCGGCGCAAACGGCTGGTCCAGATCGCGGTCGAAGCGGTGGACGAGGTGGGCAATCCGACCATTCTCGCCACCTGGGCGGTGATGGCGGCGGTGCTGCCGATGGCGTTTGTCAGCGGCATGATGGGTCCGTACATGCGGCCGATCCCGATCGGCTCGAGCGCCGCCATGCTGTTCTCGGTCCTGGTCGCCTTCGTCGTGACCCCGTGGGCTGCGCTCAAGGTGCTGCGCGGTCACGCGCGGCACGCAGAACTGGCGGCCGAGTTTGTCGATGCTCCGCGCACCGAGGAAGGAGAGGAGGCCGGTGAGGCCGGGCCCGACACGTTCTTCACCCGGCTCTACCGGCGCATCATGGGTCCGCTGCTGGCGCATCGGCGGTGGCGCTGGGCGTTCCTGGCCGGGGTCGCCGGGCTAGCCGCTGGATCGATGGGGCTCGTCGGAATCGGCGCGGTGAAGGTCAAGATGCTGCCGTTTGACAACAAGTCGGAGTTCCAGGTCATCCTCAACATGCCGCGCGGTTCAACCCTGGAGCAGACGACCGCAGTGATTCGCGAGATGGCGGCAGCGGTGCGCACCGAGCCCGAGGTGCGCGACTACGAGGTCTACGCCGGAACGGCCTCGCCCTTCAATTTCAACGGCATGGTCCGCCATTATTTTCTGCGTCGCGGTTCGGACGTGGCGGATCTCCAGGTCAACCTGCTGCCCAAGGGCGAACGCAACGCGCAGAGCCACGATATTGCCCGGCGCGTGCGCCCGCGCCTCGCCGCCATCGCCGCAAGATACGACGCGGCTGTCGCGGTGGCCGAGGTGCCACCCGGGCCGCCCGTGCTGCAGACGCTTGTCGCCGAAATCTACGGACCCAACGAAGCAGCACGCCTCAAGCTCGCGACCCGGGTGCGCGAGATCTATCGAGCCACGCCCGGAGTCGTGGACATCGACTGGTATGTTGAGCGGGAGCAGCCGAAGACGGTCTTCCACGTTGACAAGGCCAAGGCCGCGCTGCACGGCATCACCGAGGCCACGATTGCGCGGACCGTGCAGATGGCAGTGCAGGGGTTTCCGGCCACACTGCTGCACGCGCCAGCCGAACGGGAGGACGCGGATGTCGTCCTCGAGTTGCCGCGCGCCCTGCGCGCCCACCCGGAGGACCTGCTGGCGCTGCCCGTCCGCTCGGAGCTCAACCCCGAGGCGCCGCTGGTCCCGCTGCGTGAATTGGTGACCCTGGAGCAATCCTTCGGCGAGCGAAACATTTACCACAAGAACCTGCAAAACGTCATCTACGTCACGGGCGACGTTGCGGGCGCGATCGAGAGCCCGGTGTATGCCATTCTCAGGATGAACCACGCCCTCGCGCAACTGGACGGGCGGGATTTTGTAGGGCCGTCGCTTGCCGACGGGCCGCTGCCGGGCGACAATGCAGAACCGAATCGGCCCGGGGCCCGGACGGGAGATCGGGCCCTATCCGGCCGGATCCCGATCAGGATCTACAATGCCAGCATGCCGGGAGACACCACCGAGCCATCGATGAAATGGGACGGCGAATGGCAGGTGACGATCGAGGTGTTTCGCGACCTCGGCCTGGCCTTTGCGGCGGTCTGCATCCTCATCTACATGCTGATGGTCGGCTGGTTCAAGAATTACGGCACGCCGCTCATCATCATGAGCGTGATTCCGCTTTCCATCATCGGCATCCTGCCGGCCCATGCCTTGCTCGGCGCGTTTTTCACGGCGACGTCGATGATCGGATTCATGGCGGGTGCCGGAATCGTCGTGCGCAACGGCATCATTCTGGTCGACTTTATCGAGTTGCGGTTGCGCCAGGGCCTGCCGCTGGCCGAGGCGGTGGTCGATGCCGGGGCGGTCCGTTTCCGGCCGATGCTGCTCACCGCGCTCGCGGTTATGGTGGGCGCGGCGGTGATTCTCAGCGATCCCATCTTCCAGGGGCTGGCCCTGTCGCTCATGGCCGGGGAGGTCGCTTCGCTGCTGATCAGCCGGTTCGCCGTGCCGCTGATCTACTTCATGGCCCACGCCCGCCGCCTGGAAAAGCCCGCCGCGCCAAAGCCGCCGGCCGCTACAACCGGCGCCGTGAAACCGTGACCTGCAGGAGCCTGCTTGCAGGCGATGCGCGGCAATCTCACAGCCTGCGAGAGGAAACCATCGAAATCGCCCGTCCTTCGACTTCGCTCGGGACCCTGAGCCGTTTCGACGGGTTCGACAAGCTCACCGCAGGCAAGCGCAAGGCGCCGAGCCTGTCGAGGGGCTCGTCGAACGGGCAAGCAGGCTCCTACAACTGAATAATCTCTGTACGAACGGCATGCGGTGCCCGAACCGCTTTGTCATCTAATAAACGACAAATCAGCCTATGAGCCTTTTAAATGCATTCCTTTCCCTGCTCTCACCGTCCGCCTCCGGCGTGTGCCGAGCCGCGCCGGCCGATGCGGCGCAGGCGGTGCGCGACAAGAAAGCGGTCCTCGTTGACGTGCGCGAGCCGGCCGAGTGGTCCGGAAGCGTTGCCCGCGATGCCGCGCTGCTGCCGCTGAGCGACCTCACGGGATCACGGCAACAATGGAAGCCGTTTCTCAGTCAGGTCGGCGACCGCGAGATCATCCTCTACTGCCGGTCCGGGGCGCGCTCCGGCCAGGCGGCGTCGTTGCTGGCCAGGGAGGGGTTTCGCACCGCCAACGCCGGCGGTTTCGGCGACTGGCAGGCCGCCGGCTTGCCGGTCCGCCAGTCGTCCGAAAAGGCAATCGAATCCCGGCGATGATCGGCGCTGATTTCCGACGGCGGACTTTGCCTCGCGCGGTGAATCTCCCACACTCAGAGCCATGGACGTTCTCGCGCTCTCTCGTCTGCAGTTCGCCCTGACGATCGCATTTCACTATCTTTTCCCGCCGCTGAGCATCGGCCTGGGCATGCTGCTGGTGATCGTCGAGGGGCTGTGGCTGGCCACGAAGAAACCGCTTTACCACCAGATGGCGCGCTTCTGGACGAAGGTGTTCGCGCTGACCTTTGCCATCGGCGTGGCGACTGGAATCGTGATGGAATTCGAGTTCGGGACCAACTGGGCCACCTATTCGCGCTACGTGGGCGACGTTTTTGGCAGTGCGCTGGCGGCGGAGGGCATTTTTGCGTTCTTCCTCGAATCGGGCTTCCTGGCGGTGCTGCTCTTCGGCTGGGACCGGGTCGGCCCGCGGGTGCATTTCCTGGCAACCTGCCTGGTGGCCTTTGGCGCGCATTTCAGCGCCATCTGGATCGTCGTGGCGAACTCATGGATGCAGACGCCGGCCGGCTTTCACATCGTGGGCGAGGGGATGGCCGCCCGGGCCGAAATCACCGACTTCTGGGCCATGGTGTTCAACCCGTCGTCGATGGACCGGCTTAGTCACACGGTGGCCGGCGCCTGGCAGGCCGGGGCGTGGCTGATGGTCAGCGTGGGCGCGTGGTATCTGCTGCGCCGCCGGCACCGGGACTTCGCGCTTGCTTCGGTGAAGATCGGACTCGGACTGGCCTTTATTGCAGCGATATTCTCGCTGGTCACCGGCGATACGAGCGCGCGGGGAGTGGCGCGCAACCAGCCGGCCAAACTGGCGGCGTTTGAAGGATTGTGGGAAACCACGCCGGAGGCTCCACTGCACCTGGCGGGCTGGGTCGACGAGAAAAGTCAACAAACCCACGGTCCGAGGATTGCCGGTTTGCTGAGCTGGCTGGCTTACGGCGACTTCAGCAGTCCAGTGGCCGGATTGAAAGAAACGCCCCTGGACCAACGCCCGCCGGTAAACTTCAGCTTCCAGCTGTTCCATCTGATGGTCGCGGTCGGCTTCGGCATGATTGGCCTCGCGGCGTGGGCCGGCTTTGCGCTCTGGCGGCGGCGGCTGGAAGAATCCCGGTTGCTGCTCTGGCTGCTGACCTTGTCAGTGCTTGGCCCACAGATCGCCAATCAGGCCGGGTGGTGGGCGGCGGAGGTCGGCCGCCAGCCGTGGATCGTCTACAAGTTGCTGCGCACATCGCAGGCGCTGTCGGCCGTGGTCACGGCGCACCAGGTTGCCGCCTCAATGTTGATGTTCATGGTCGTCTATTTGCTGCTCTTCGCGGTCTTCCTTTTCCTGCTCAACGAGAAGATCAAGCACGGACCGGACGAGGCCGATCTCGTGCCCACCGGCAAGCTGGCGCTCGGCCTGCGGCCGACGGCGGAAGGCTGAAAGGCTGAAAACTGAAGGACTGAAACCTGGATTCGGAGAATGAATCTCACAGAAGGCAACGAAGGGAACGAAGAGCTGGTGACGCATTTCCCGGTGAAACGTTCCAATTCCCGCCCCGGGCTGCGGTGTGGCGCGGCGAATCACGTGCTTTGAAAGGTCATTTCCCATGAACTTTGGCTCGCTCGATCTCAACACGGTATGGTTCGTCCTCGTTGGCGTGTTGTTCACCGGCTACGTCATCCTCGACGGCTTCGATCTCGGGGTGGGGGTGCTGCACCTGCTGGCCGTGCATCGGGACGAGGAGCGACGGGTGTTCATCAACGCCATCGGCCCGGTATGGGACGGCAACGAGGTCTGGCTGGTTACGGGCGGCGGCGCCCTGTTCGCCGCCTTTCCGGCGGTCTACGCGACGGTCTTCTCCGGTTTCTACCTCGCGTTCATGGCCTTGCTCTGCGCGCTGATTTTCCGGGCGGTCGCAATCGAGTTCCGCAGCAAACATCCATCGCCGCGCTGGCGGGCGTTCTGGGACGGGAGCTTTGCGCTGGGCAGCCTGGGCTCGGCGCTGCTGATTGGCGTGGCGATGGGCAACATCGCGTGGGGCATTCCGCTCGACGCGCAGGGAGAGTTTGCCGGCAGCTTTGCCGGTCTGCTTCATCCTTACGCGTTGCTGATGGGCGTGACGACTGTGGCGCTGTTCGCCATGCACGGCGCGATCTACCTGGTCCTCAAGACCGAGGGCGGCGTGCAGACCGCGGTGCGCCGTTGGGTGAACCCGCTGATCATCACCTTCATTCTGTGCTACGTGGTCGTGACGCTCGCCACGCTGCTCTACGTCCCGCACGTCACGGAGGCCTTTCGCCGCCAGCCGTGGTTCTTTGGAATTGTTATTCCGGTGGTGCTGGCGATCGCCAACATCCCGCGCGAGGTGAACCGCAGGAAGGAGTTCCTCGCCTTCCTGTCGTCGTGTGCGGCCATGGCCGGCCTAATGGCGATCTTCGGGCTGGGGGCCTATCCCAACCTGGTCTACAGTTTACCGCTCCCGGAACACAGCCTGACGATCACCAACGCCGCGTCGTCGCAGAAGACCCTGGGAATCATGCTGACCATCGCGCTGCTCGGAATCCCGATGGTCCTCGCCTACAGTCTGAGCATCTACTGGATCTTCCGCGGCAAGGTTAAGCTCGACCGGATGAGCTACTAAGCAGATTTCCCGCGTCCGCGGGAAATCTGGAGGTTCGCCTGCGGCGAACCGTTGCCGATACGAGCTGTGGCCAGATACCGCCGCTGGCATGCGGCGGAACCGGCCCGATGCGTCAATCAGAATTCCAGCGGGACGCGCACGACGACGCCACCGATGACGTCGCCGACTTTGCAGGAATGCGGAACCGATGTCGCTCTTCGATTGTGGCATTCGATGCAGGCGGCGGCCGCCGGGAGGTCCGGATAGACGGCGGTGAAGTAGCGCCGGCCGCCCAGCATCTCCTTTCCGTAATAGTTTTGTGCCGGGTGGCTGGCGATGAAAGTCAGCCCGGTTTGCTCCAGTTCGGTCTGGGGCCCGTCTCGCGGATCGATCGGGCAAAGGGAGCGCAGGGCATAGCTGAACTCGGCCCCTTTGCTCTGAATCGACTCGGCGGCGCGGCGGAACATCTCGCACGGCACCGGCCAGGATTCGCCCGGCTTGCCGTTGCCGGAGGCGGGCAGCGACGTTGCGTCCCCGGTCTGCAACGCGAGATACACTTGCGCGTAGATCTCCCGGTCGGCTGCGATGACGAAGTGCAGGGCGTCGGCCTGATCCTGCGGGCTGATGGCCCCGTTGGACGGAGGCGGCAGCGCGTTGGCGTCGCTGGAATTGGTCGCGTCCGAACCGGCGAGGAGGGCGGAGACGCTGGCGACCGCCAGCAGTGCTCCGGTCGAAACCACGGCCGGCAACGCGCGCCGCATCATTGTTTTTGCGATCATGGCGGGTTGGGGGAGAAAGGAACGAATCGGCCATCCTGGCAAGTCAGCACCGCCAGCGCATCCGTGCGGTTGCCGAGTTTGTCGAACTGCAGGACTCCGGTGACGCCGTCGGTTGCCACGGAAACCGGAAACTGACTGAGACTGTCACCATCTCCGGCGCGCCGCAGAAGCTGAATCAGCAGACCCGCGGCATCATAGGCGGCAGCCGCGCTGAAATCCGGGGCGCAGCCGAACCTGCTCCGATACTGCATCCCGAATTGCTCCGCGCGTGCCCGGTGGCGAGCGTCCAACGAGAACTCGGCCACGAGCATGCCGTTTGCAGCCGGACCGGCGGCAGCCAGGAATTCCGGCGAGTCAACCGGACTCGGCCCGGCCAGCCGACCGGCGTATCCCGCGGTCCGCAGCGCCGCGGCCAGCGAGCCGGCTTGCGACGGAGGCAGCCAGACCAGCACGCCGCCCGGTTTGGCGGCAAGGATGGCTCGCGTTAGTGCAACAGCGTCCATTTTCGGCTCGCCTGCTTCGACAATCGAAACCAGTCGGGCGTTCGTATGGTGGATGGCGCGTTCGAGATCGCGGCGGACCATTCGTCCCGGCCGTCCTTCCGGAACCACCGCGCACCAGCTCAATGGGGAACCGTTCGATTGGCGGGTCGCGGCCACGAGAGCTTCGACGGCCTGGTCGGTGCGCGGGACGACGCGCACGGCCCACGTGACGCCGGTCTCGGTGACCGACGAATCGGCGCATACGCAGGCCACCGGCACCTGGGTGCGTCCGGAAACCTGCAGGATGAGATGGCACGCGCCGCCATCGGCCGGGGCGACGATCGCGTCCACTGAACGATCAACGGCCAGCACCACCGCATCATTGCCGGCGGTACCCCACTGGCCGTTGGTGCTCTGGACCGCCAGGTCAACCCGCGGAGAACCGGCCGCATTCGCGTCTGCGACGGCGAGTTGCGCGCCGTGCAGCAGGCTGGCGGCATCCGGTTCGGACGGCGGCGCAACGATGCCCAGCGTCACCGGGTGGACTCCGGTGGCTTGGGCGATCGGAGCGAGGAGCAGCCAAATGAGCAGGCAACGCAGTCCGACTGGCATGTACTTGTTTGGCTAGAGCCGTTTAAATTGAATTGGGGCCGAAGACGCGAATGTGGCGGAGCTTTGTAACGGGATACGTTACATCGGCGGTGGGTTAAGTTGAATTGGGGCCGAGAACGCGAATGTGGCTGCGAGCGCCAGCGAGCGGAAGGTTGGTCCACTCGCCCGTTCGACAAGCCCAGGGCCCCGAGCAAGGTCGAGGGGCTGGCGCCCGCGGCTACGCTTTCTCTGAGACCAAGCTAGAGGCGCTGGGCGACCGCGGGCAAGAACTCCGGCTCCGGCTCGAAGACAGGCCGTCCATGTTCATACCGCACGAGGCGCACCGGCGCGATGTTGGAACCGGTGCCGTCGAATCGCATCCAGCCGGTGACACCCTGATAATAGTCCAGGTTGCACACGAGATCGCGAATGCGCCAGCGGTTTGGACCCGCGCGGCGGATTGCGCTGAGCATGATCTGGGCGCCATCGTAGGCGTAGGCGGCATAGACATCGGGCTCGTGACCCCAACGCGCCTTGAAGCGAGCCGCAAAGCCGACCCAGAGCGGATCCTTGCGGGCGGGATCGAAGAGCGAGGTGAACATCGTGCCCTCCGCCGCGTCGCCGGCGTTCTGGAGGAAAGCGTCTTCCAGCAGAAGGTCCGTGCCGAAGAACCGCGCCTTGACGCCCGCCTCGCGGAATTGCCGGGCGTAGCGACCGATGTCAGCCGATTCGCCGAGGAAGAAGATCGCATCGGGTTGAGCCTCCTTGATCGCGGCCAACTGATACGCGACGTCGGTCCCACCGGGTTTGAAGAGCAGTTCCTGCACGGCGGGACAGCCCACCCGCCGAACGAAATCGGCGAACATGTGGGACCCGACCCGGGCGAACCGGTCACCCGCGCGCAGGATGGCGATGCGCCGGCAGCCGAACCGGTGGACGATCAAATCCACCAGCTTCGATTCTTCCTGTCGCTGGTCGGGCAGCACCCGGAGCAGCCAGGGAATCTGCGTCTCGGTCAGCGACGGATCCGGATCCGAGGTGTTGATCATCACAATCTCGGTCTTGAGCGTGACGCGCAACGCGACGTGCGCGTCGGTTCCGTCGATCATGCCCAGGTAGCCGAGGACCTTCTCGTCCGCGAGGAGCGCGGCGAGATTCGCGGCGCCGCCCCATTGGGCAACGCCTTCGTGCTCGACCAGTTCAAACGGCAGTTCGCCCGTCTGGCGCTCCTGGTTCGCCTCTTCGATCGCCTGCACGATGCCGGCCCGGGTGCGCTCGCTCCGGTCCCAGTTCGCGCCGTACCTTGGAGAATCGATCAAGCCGATCCGGAGCGATTTCAGATCGGTTGGCGGCGGGTAATCCCGGCCAGGCCCTCGGAACGGCATGCGGGTGACGAAGTAGTGGACATACGGCTCGATGTTGCGATACGGCCAGAACTCCTTCGGCACTCCGCCGTAGATTGGATACTCCTCGCCCGGGGTTCCGTAGATGAAGCGAGACACCGCCGGGAGCGTCCCGGTCGACGACTGGGGAGCCGGGGGCGGTACGGCGTTGGTTTCTTGACTAGCGGCCCCGGTGGGCGCAGCGCCGGCGGTGGCGACAAGAGCCATTAGATACAAACTGAAGATCTTCATGAGTGCCTCCTATAGGATGAACAGACCCAGCCCGGGTATTTCATAGCGCTGCGCAAGCTGCCATCAAGGGTGGCGCCGGTCTGTGACCGGCGATTTCGCCAGTCGCAGACTGGCGCTACCTGGTGCTTGCACGAAGACGCCATCTTCGGTGTGAAACATGCTGTCTACGGATTCGTGGTGATTGTCGTTGCGGCGGCCGGCGCGGCGAAGGTGCCGTGGCTCAAGCCATTGGAGGTGGCAAACCAGGCTTCGTGGTCATCGGCCCAGATGGCCGTGACAAAGGGATCCGACAGCGCCGTCGTCATGGTTCGGGTCTCAGGCTCCTGTCCGGGCCGATAGATCCGGACCACGCCCCGGCCATTATCATCAACGGTATAGTTGACCCAGCTGGTGCCGTCGGTGATCGATGCGCCGCGGTCGGTGGCGAGCCACGCGACGCGGCCATGGGCAAAGACGGTGTTGATGAAATTGGAGACCAAAGGCGTCTTGTCCTGGACCCATGTCCGCCACGTCGCCTCCATCGTGTCATAGCGGGAGAGTCCGAAGTAAGTGGCCTGCCAGAGAATGCCATCGCCGTACGCGACTCCGGAAGTGACATCGACGACGGGACCGCTGTCGGGCGTCAGCTGGAGGTGAAAATCGCCGTCGGGATCGCGGTAGGCCTTGAAGCTGCCGGTGCGCGGATCGTGCTCCACGATTCCGCCGGCCCAGACGCCGAGGTAAACAACACCGTCGCCCGCGGCGATGGAATAGCACCAAGGCTCGTTCATGACCGTGTTCGTATGGTCGTATAGTTTCCAGCCCTTGGTCTTGAGATCGTACGCGCCGGTCCCCGCGGCGGTCGCCGCCCAGACCGTATCGCCGATGACCGCCACCCCGTAGACGACGTTGTTCGGCAGCCCGCTGTTGGTCTGCGTGAACACGGTGAATTGACCCCCGCTGAAGCGGGACAGCCCCTGCATGGTCGCGAGCCACAGGTCGCCGGTCGTGGGGTCCTCGGCGATGCCCAGTACGGTCGGATGGCTGAGGCCGTCCTGGGTTCCGTAGGTGTGGAATCTGCCGTCCGGCTGGCGGACGCAAAGCCCGTTGTTGGTGCCGAGCCACAGCCGGTCGCTGCTGGTTTTCAGGACGGAATGCACCTTGTGCGACGGGAGGCCATCCTTCTCGCCAAAGTTCTCGAACTGAGCAACGACGGGAATTGGGAAGGCGGCTGCATCGACGGGCGCGGTCGCGGCCCGCGCGGACGCGCCGGCTGCGAGGAGAAGCGAGCAGACAAACAAAATGCCCGCGATGGCGCGGACTGACGGATTGGATTGGGCTTTCATGGTGGGCGCTAAAAGCATATCGATGCAGATTTGTAGGAGCGAACTTCCTCCTTCGCTGAAGCTACGGCGGACAGGTGCTCGCGACGCGTCCTCCGAAGGCCCGGCGAAGGAGGATTCCGAGGTAAGAATCGCCTGCAAGCAGGCTCCTACACCGATCACCTGACGACATCATATTCACGAGCAAGGACGTGGCATATTGAACAGTCGCGGTCTAAAGCGTCTTCAGGTACTCAACCAGGTCGTTCAGTTGTTGCTTGGACCAATAGCTGCTGACGCCGTGCAGGTCGTCCTTCTGGTAGACAGTCCAGATCTCCTCCAGGGTCTTCGCCCGGCCGTCGTGCAGGTACGGGGCCGAGGCGCCGATCCCGATCAGATGCGGGGTGTCAAAGCCCGCTGGATCGCGGGGCGATTGCGTGCCGACCGACCGGATCAGACGATCCGTGAAAAGCGGCGGCCGGTGGCAGGTTTGGCACTGGAGCGCCCGGGGGATCGGCGTGCCGTCGGTCTGTTTGGTCGCGAAGAAGAGCTTGCGGCCGCGTTCCTCCGCGATTGTGAGCGGCTGGCCCACCCGGCTCCACGGAATGGTGCGCGTTGGCGGGAGATGCTGGATGAACGTGGCCAATTCGTCCAGTTGCGGCGAAGGGATCGGATCCGTGCGCATCAACACCCGCGCGAACCGCGGGCCGTCCTGAAACTGCAGCGTCGGGTTCTTGCCGTTCCACTTGAACGGGTCCGTGCCGGCCACGCCGCAAAGACTGCGGTTGTCCAGCAGATTGTCGCCGATGCCGCTGCCGTCGAAGTCGTAGGAAAGCCCGTCAACGTGGCCGTCGGGATGACACGAACGGCACGAGAATTGGCCCTGAAACGTGTAGCGTGCCCGCGTAAAGACCCGCTCGCCCTCACGGACGGGATCGCCGTGCCCCCCGTCACCGAGCACGATCCGGCCGATGGGTTTGAAGGTGTCGGTGTCGACGACGAGCACGCGGTCATCGAGCCGCTCGGCCACAAACAACCGGCGGCCATCCGGGGAAAGCGCCAGATGCCTGGGATTGCAGCCGGTCGGGATGCGGGCGACGACGTAGTGGCAGGACAGCGCCATGTCCCGGATGGCGTCATTTCGCGTCGCGGCGTCGGATCGCGCAAGCCACGTGCCGAGCCAGTCGAGATCGACGACCGTCACGACATCGGCCCCGCCGGCCGCGACGTAGGCGCGCTTGCCGTCGGGGCTGGCCACGACGCCCGACGGGTCGGCGAAGTAGGCGTTTGCGTCGTCCAGGGGAATCTGCGTCACCGCGCCGCCCTCCTCGCAGATCGCGAGACCGGTGGACATGACCCAGCCATCCTTCACCTGGGTGATCGGAACCAGATTGCGGACGCGGATCATCGAGCTGAGCGCCCATTTGCGCGCTGATACCGTGGCGATGCCCTCGGCCATGTGCGCCGAGGCCAGGGTTTGCCGGTTGACGACATGCCCGCTGGCCGCATCGATCACGGTCACTTCGGAGGCGGGAGGGCTGAGCAATCCGTCGTGAACGGCGAGCCGGTTGGCCACCAGGACACGCTGGCCGTCGCCGGACACCGCAACCGCGTAGGGTTCACGACCGGCCTCGGTGCGCAGCAGCTCGCTCATTGGCGAAACCGAAAGCACGGAAACGTCGTCGCTGCCGGAATTGGGGACAATCAGCCGCTCCCCGGCCGGGGTCTGGCAATAGGCGACGTCGGTCGGGCGGATGCCCACCGCGATGCTGGCCTGTTCCTTGAGGTCTCGCGTGTCGAGCACCGCGACCCGGTCTTGATGCGGGCAGGCCACAAACAAGCGTTTGCCCTCTGTATCAAGCGCCAGGCCAAATGGCCCGCCCGGGACCTTCGCCCGGCGGGTCACCGTGAGCGACGTCGCGTCGGCCTCGGCGACCTCGTCCACGTCATCCAACGCGATGTAGAGCGTCTTTCCGTCCGGAGAAACCACGATTCCGCCCGGTGCGTCATGGTGCGGGCGGCCTTTTGCCCACGGCAGGCCGTCCAGGCTTCTCAGGTGACAATGGTTGCAGGAAACAACGTCCAGATTGGGCTTGCCCGACATCCGGCGTTGGTGCGTGCGCGCCGCGACGTATCCGCCCTCAGTTAACGCGGCGCCTGCCAGCACCAGCGACGTTGCAACCAGAATGATTCGTCTCAGCTTCATGGGGCGGCGACGCGCGGGGCGGTCGCTGAGTCGGTGAAGTCCAAATGTGCCGGATCGCGCTGCGTTGCCAGCGGGCGGACATTTCGGGGTGCATGGTTGCGGGGTTCGTGGCAGCCGACGCATCCGCGATTCTCTCCGGGCTGCAACCACACGAACGCCGGCTGATGCCGGAGTAGATTCCCTTGGGCGTCGAGGGTGTCAAAACCCAGAGGCACGCCGACGGGAAGGAACACGAGCACGGAACCGTCTGCAGCCACTGGAACTTTTCCCAGATCCCGCTGCTGCCCCGGGCCTGCCAGCGCAAAAACCCTGAGCTCCGCCGCAGGCGCCGGATTCCGGTTGACGGCGGGCTCGCTGCTGTCGTTGACGTTGAGGCACAGCACCGTGCCGCGGAGCGAACCCGGCATCACTGCGGTCGTGTGGCCGGCGGGTTCGCCCCGCGCCGCGACGGGGGTGGCTTCGATGCTGTTCCATTGCGGGATCGTCAAAGAGCGGAGCGCCGAGGGCGGTGGCGCCGGGCGCGACGCGAAAAACCGCCGCGTTGGCCGCCATCGAACGTCCGACCATCCCGGCTCGTGTCAACGCAGGCGAGCAGGTCGCCGTCGGGCGTTGCTTCCACCGACCGGCAACCGTCGTTCCGGAAGGTGAACAGGCTGCCGCGCGTGGTGAACGGGGCCGCCGATTTCACGCACTCCGCCCAGCCATTCGGTCCGGGTTCGTCGGTGCGCGCGGCGAGGAAGGCGATCCGGCCGTCGCCCAGTTCGCGCGGGCGCCGGACAAAGTCTGCGCCGTCATTCTGGCAGGCATAGGCGGTGACCTCGGTGCCGTCGTTGTTGACCGTGAAGAGGCACAGATGCCGCGGCGCCTGCGAGTCGTCGCGGGGCTTGGCAGTCACGAAGAGGATCCGTCCATCGCGCAGGACGGTGGCGCCGACGGCGCTGTCCGGACCGAAGGTGAGCCGGCGTGGCGCCTGGCCCGGCATCTGTCCGTAGAGTCGCGGCCGGAGCTTGTGCGGACGTGGTCCATAGCTGACCCGCCTTGGGAACGGGAGAGCTGAAAACCAGCTCTTCATGGGCCGCGATTGCGGGATCCATCGCCCCGCCCGGCATCCGGGTCACGCGTGAGGGCGGCCGCCGCCCGCATTGACCTTGTAGATCTGCCAGTCGGCGTCGTCCGAGCTCTTGCCGGCGAAATAGACCCAGCGGCCGTCCCATGAAACGCAGGGATCGCCGGCGGCGACCAGTCCGCGGGAAAGCTCAAGAACCGAATCGGTGCGAAACGGCGGAACCAGCAACACCACCCGGCTTCCCGGGGGATACCGGACGTCCAACACCGTGGCGGCCTGCGGAGGCGGGACGCCCGCGGGGGTCTGCGTCAGGACCAGGGAGCCTTCCGGCGCGGCGCGATGGCAGCCCGCCAGGAGCAATGCAACCGCCCCCAAGCATACGCTCGAGCGGCTCAAAGAAAAGAGTAGCCGCCAGCGCCAGCGAATAGCCAAACTATCCGCTCGCTGGCGCTCGCAGCTACGATCGTGTTCTCGGTTACAGTTCATCTTAGAACGTCTCGTGCGCGAACTCATCAGGTTTTGGGCTCGGTTACCTTCAGGATCTGATCGACCTGGACGTCGGTCAGCGTCTGGACCGCGCCACTGGGCCACTTGATTTGAATCCGCTGGACGATCGACGCCTGTCCGAGACCGAAATGGACTCGCGGATCTCCCTGGCTCAGGAAAGCCGAGGGGCACCGGTATTCCTGGACGTAGGTCTTCCCGCCCGCCGTCACCTCTATCCACGATCCCCAGCCAGCCGGGTTGCTCTTGGTTCCGCGGAGCGCAGGGTGATCCAGTGGTTGCCGGAGTGGTCGCGGTTGTGAAGAAGGACCGGCCGGTCGCCCATCAGGCCCACCAGCAAGTCCATCCGGCCGTCGTTGTCGTAATCCAGCGACGACGCTTGGGCGCGCCCGGACCGGCGTTCGGAAATAGGCGCCGCCCTTGTCCACCGCGTTGCGGAAATTGCCCTGGCCATCGTTCTCCAGCAGCAGGCTTTGCCAGCCCACCATCCGGAAGGGATCACCGTTGGCGATGAAGACGTCCAGTTTCCCGGCGTTGTCGAAATCGATGAAGTTGCATCCCCATCCGACATACTGCGCCGTCAACACGCCAAGTCCCGAGGCCATCATCCGGTCAACGAAATCGCCCTGCTCCGAGCCCACGTACAGCGAGCCATATCCCAGGCGCGAGACCAGGATGTCCGGAATCCCGTCGCCGTTGCAGTCGCCGATTGCGGCGGTCATCGAGCCGGCCGCCTCGCCCAGGGCGTTGAACGCGACGCCCCGTTCATGGCCTCGTCGTGAAAATGCCCGTGGCCGTCATTGATGAGCAGCATGTTCGGGGTCGCGTCATTGCAGATATAGAGGTCCTCATGGCCGTCATGGTTGTAGTCCAACGCATGCACGGACATGGTCCGATGAGGAGGCAGCGCCCAGATGCCCGATGACTCGCTGGCGTTGGTGAAGGTACCGTCGCCGTTGTTGATATAGAGCATGTCCCGCTCCGGCTTGTAAGCCAGGGGGCCGGGATAGCTGGTCGGGTTGTAGTACAGCTTGATAGTCCGGATCGAATTTGAGGTAGTTGGCCACGTACAGATCCAGCCGGCCGTCGTTGTTCACATCCAGCCAGGTGGCGCCGATTCCCGTCCCTCGGGTCGCCCACCCCGGCCTTGTCGGTCACGTCGGTGAACGTGCCGTCGCCATTGTTGTGGTAGAGGATGTTCTTGCCGGCGTTGACGACATAGAGGTCCGTCCAGCCGTCGCCGTCGTAGTCGGCCGCGGCGGCCGCAATTCCGAATCCCCTGCCGCCGACTCCCGCCTTCTCCGTCACGTCGGTGAACGTGCCGTCGCGATTGTTGTGATAGAGCCGGTTGGGCTGGCGGCGGGTTCCCGGCGCCTCGTGGGTCACGCCCTCCAACGGTCCCGGGTTGACGAAGTAGAGATCCATGTACCCGTCGTTGTCGTAATCGAAGACAACCACGCCCGAGCCATTGGATTCCAGGATGTTGGCGATGCGTTCGTCGCAATACTGCTGGACGAAATCGATCCCCGCCTTGGCGGTGACATCCTCGAAAAGGTCGTTGGCGCCGGCGGGGATCGGCGGGGTCACGGTAAAAGGCGGCGGTCCGCCCGGCGTCGCTGGCCGGTTCGTACGACTTCGGCTTGCATGCCACCAAAGTCAGCGCGAGCAGCACCGGCACGAGGCGTCGGTAAGCCTTAAATCCGCCATCAGGTTTTGTCGGTTTCATAAACGCAAAAATCGGGATCAACTGTGGTTGGCAACAAAAGCCGGTCTGCGCTCCCATGAATAGCTAATAGTATCAATTAGCAGGGCTGATAGCCTCGTTACTGGTCCAATCTCCGCTGCTTGCTGCGTCCTATTAGATATGGCCGTTCGGTTTGCTGTGCAGGACATCTGGGGTGTGTTCGTGGTGGCAGTTCGATATTCGGATTTCCAGCATCGCGTGGCGGATTGACCAATTTGAGGGGCGAATGGCATTCGGCCTTGCCCGGACTCGATCCTTGCGCGGAGGTTCTCTTCCAGGTTGCGCAGCTGCTCGAGCGTGCACAGGTCCTCCCTGTTGAGACGGTGTCGCCAATGGGCTCAACACTCCTCGAAGGCGGATACTAACCAATCCCTAGTTTTCTCCGGATGCTGTAAAACAGATAGGCCATTGCCAGGAACGTGCCGAGGATGACGAGAGAGAGCCAGGCGGAGATCTGCGGCTCCTCGAGTCCCTTGTATTGAGTCGGGTGCGCTTCGACGAGCGTTTCGTCGTTCCCATCGTTCGCCGCGCCGTCAGACATGGAGGTGATTGAGTGGTTCATGACCACAGTATGGATTCATCGGAGAACGGCCGGAAATACTCCTTTCCTTTGGCATTTATGCTGACCAAGCATCAGCCAACCAGATTGTGCCCGATAACGGAGCTGAAGCAAAAGGGGTGAACTTGAGGCGGCGTTAGGGGTGCATCTCCCGATTGACGGTAGCGGCGCGGCGTTCCACGCCGTCGACGCCGGACGCCAGCTCCGCCGCCGCGGCGCGAGCCAGCCTTCGCTGAAGCTCCGGCTCGGCACGCGGCTCCGCTACGGAATCACCGAGCTGCCTGCTTTACCGTCAGTCGGTAGATGCGCCTTTGCGTCAGGACCATCGCACATGCTGCTTGCGGCGCCGAAACTTCAAAGGTATCCGTCAGCGATGGAGCTTCGCCACCTCCGCTATTTTCTGGCCGTGGCCGACGCGCTGAATTTCAGCCGTGCCGCCGAACGGCTCCGGGTCGCGCAGCCCGCGTTGAGCCGGCAGGTCCACGACTTGGAAGAACAACTTGGTTTCAGGTTGTTTGAGCGCTCGACGGCGAAGGTGCAGCTGACGGAGGCAGGGGGCTTCTTCCAGCAGCAGGTGGAAAAACTGCTCATGCAGCTCGACATTGCCGTGACCGGCGCGCAGCGGATCGCCAACGGCACGACGGACAGTTTCAGAATTGGCACCGACTGGAACACGGCGCGACTCTTCGTTACCGACGCCGCGCACGAACTCCATCAACGGCACCCTGGGCTCTCGATCGATTTCGTGGAGCTGCCGGGCTACAAACACACCCAGGCGATCCGGGATCGAAAAATCGAAGTAGGATTCGTCAGCGGGAAATTACTGATGCCGCGGAAAGACATCGACTACCGCCTGCTTTGCACCTGTCCCATCAAGGCCATTCTGCCAATGGAGCACCCGCTGGCCAACCAGACCGAGGTTCGTTTGCGCGACCTGAAAGAGGAGCGCTGGATCACGATAAGGGAGGAGGAAATCCCGGGCTTCAAAATCTTGCTGCTGCAAGTCCTGAAGCCGGCCCAATTCACCCCCAAGTTGGGGCGGAGCGCACGGTCGTTCGAGGGCATGCTGGCCTTCGTTGGCACCGGCGAAGGCGTGGCCCTGCTCCCGGAGCTGTTTCTGCCCCCCCAGCCGGCGGGGCTCCGTTTCGTCGGCACCGACTGCGCTCCCTGGGAGATTTGCGCCGTTTGGTCGAAGGATCACGCCGACGCCCATGTGCCTGTCTATCTCGAGATACTGCAGAGAAAGATCGAGGCAGCCGCAATGGCGCCAGCCACGTCGAAGCAAGTTCCTGGCCGTTTGGTCCAGCAAACGCGGATTGCTCGGTCGAAGTAGTGCCGGCGATGCCCGAGGGTGGCAGGCGCATTTAGGCTTTTCAGGCATAAGCCTGGATCTCCGGAAGTATTTCCAAGCAATGGCAGCAGGCGATATCCTGTTGCCATGGAAACACTGGTCAGGAAACGCTCCCTGCCATCGCGGGAATCCAAGTTGCGAAACGCCGCCGCCAACGCGTCCCAGAGTCCGATCAATACGGCAAGATCCGCCGCCATCACTAGGCATCCCCTACGGCTCTTATTGGGTGCGGCCCGTCAATCCGGGATCGGCGACCCCGACAGCTGCATGATCATTCTGTCTATTCTCTCCGCCAGCCGCGCCGTCCGCCGCGCGTTAGGTCGCGAACTGGATCACGGGCTCGGCTTTCAGGACAATTCGGGGTCCCGCTGCGTCACCCTCCTCACCCTTTATGCGCTCGACCCATTGCCGGCCACGGCGGCCGACCTCACTTATCATGCTGAGGTGAGCCGAGCCTCGATGACGGACATCATCAAGACACTCGAGCAGCATCGCTTGATTGCGCGGGAGGCCGCAGGCCGCGATCGCATCAAGTTCGTTTATCTCACAGAGCTTGGCCGGCAAGCCGCCGCGATTGCCGTCCACCGCTTTCTCCAACTCGCGAGCAACCTCGCGGGAGACATCGGCGCGGCGAACGGAAACGCGACAATCGAGATCTGCGAGCAGGTCGAAAGCCGCGCCGCAGTTCCTGTTCTCTGAGCCGCAATCCACTCCCTTCATGAACCCTGCCATCTCTTCGATGGCCAGCCCGAAACGCTCAACGCCGAACACTATTCCATGATCCTCATCAACAACAGGCTCATGGCGCTTGGCCACAAATCAATCCACGAACCAAGCCCCGACGACCTCGTCGTCTCCAAAGGCTTCGTTGCACCAAAATGAAAGTCTATGAATTAATGAACCCCAGACCTGTCACGGTCAGTTCCAAGACACCCCTGCGCGAGATCTTGCCGCTGATGCTCCGCCACCATCTGAATGATATTCTGGTCGTGGACGGCGAGCAACGGCTGGCCGGCATTGTTACGTACTCTGACCTAAGTCGTAAATTGCTCCCAACTCAGCAAGAGCTGATGGAACATGAGGAGTACCTCACAAGTTCTCAGTCGATGGAAGATCGCTTTAGAGACTTCACGGACGTTCCCGTTGACGAGATCATGACGAGAAGCCCGATTACCGTATCCCCCGAAGATGAGGCGATCCATGCGGGGGCGACCATGACGGCTCGTCGCGTCAAGCAACTGCCGGTGGTCCAAAATCACAAGGTCATAGGGATCATCAGCCACACTGACATTGGCTGGGGTCTGATGATGCGTTATGCCGAATGTCTGAAGAGGTGATGTTGGATGGCGCGACTTCCAGCAGACGCCATCGGGCAAGGAGAATCTAAGCACCTCAGTGCGCACCCGCACGACGCAGGTCCAAATCGAACCATACCATGCAAAAAAGGATTCCATTATCGAAAGAGTTCACGGTGAACACCAACCCGGGCCTGGATCTTCGGCCGGCGGCTATGATTGTCCAGACGTTGCTTCCAGTTAGGAGCGTGGTTGTAGCCGAAGCCAACGAAGAGCGCGCGGACGGCAGGAGCGTGCTGGAACTATGCTCCTTGGAGGCCGCCCGCGGCACCAGGATCAGATTCACTGCCACTGGCGCCGATGCCGCGCGCGCGCTGCATGCGGTTCAACATCTTTTCACCACGCAGTTCCGATCACCCCGCAGCCAGGACGCGCAACCGGAGGTGGGGTGGGTGGAAGAAGAAGGCGTTCCATTTTCACATGACGACTTGCCGGTGTCGGCAAACCTGTAGTTTTCAAGAGGCGAACGAGAACAAGCCATCTGCCGTGCGGTCGCCAATCGGGTATAAGGCAAATCATGCCATCATCGAGGAAGGAAATGGTCTATGAATGAACCAGAATCCCCACAAAGAAGACACGACCGCGACGATGAAAAGAAACGCCAGGAGCAAAGTCGGCGGCAAATTCATTATGACTGCGAAACACCGAAGCTGAAGACCTCGTCAATGCACTCCGTCCTCACAATCAACGGCGGTTCATCGAGCATCAAGTTCGCACTCTTCCAAGTTGGCGAGCCGCTGAAGCGGACGCTTGCTGGAAAGATCGATCGCATCGGCCTGAGCGGTACGAATCTGACGTTTAACGATCCGACCGGCAACCGGCGGCACAGTCACAGCGTCGCCGCATCCGATCACCGGTCGGCGGCGAATGTGCTGATCGACTGGCTCGCGGAACAGGACGGATTCGCATCAGTCGGGGCTTTGGGGCACCGCGTGGTCCATGGGATGAAACACATCCAGCCCGAGATTATCACCCAGGACCTGTTGGATGAACTGCACCGCCTGAGGCCGTATGACCCGGATCATCTGCCCCGCGAGATCGAGCTGATCGAAGCGTTCCGCCGGCGTCATCCGGAGCTGCCGCAAGTGGCCTGTTTCGACACGGCGTTTCACCACACCATGCCGCGCGTGGCCAAGGTGCTGCCGATTCCGCGGCGTTTCGACGCCAAGGGGGTTCAACGCTACGGTTTCCACGGACTGTCTTACGCTTACCTCATGGAAGAGCTCGCCCGGGTGGCAGGCGCGAACGCAGCCCAGGGGCGCGTGATCCTCGCGCATCTCGGCAACGGCGCCAGCCTGGCGGCCGTGCGCGACGGCCGGAGCATTGACACGAGCATGGGGTTCACGCCGACGGCCGGCCTGGTCATGAGCACCCGCTCGGGCGACCTGGATCCCGGCCTGGCGCCGTATCTGGCGCGCACCGAACAGATCAGCTCGAAACAGTTCTACGAAATGGTGAACCACGAGTCGGGTCTGCTGGGCGTTTCGGAGATCAGCTCCGACATGCGGGACCTGCTCGCGCAAGAAGCCGACGACGTGCGGGCCGCGGAAGCCGTGGCGCTGTTCTGTTACCAGACGAGAAAATGGTTGGGCGCATTCGCCGCCGCCCTCGGCGGTCTGGACACGTTGGTTTTCTCTGCTGGCATTGGGGAAAACTGCCCGTCCATTCGCGTACGCATTTGCGATGGGCTGGGTTTCCTCGGCATCGCGTTAAGCAAGGCGCGCAATGCGAAGAATGCGGCGGTGGTTTCCACCGAGGCCAGCCGAGCCGTCGTTCGCGTCATTCGTACAGACGAAGAACTCATGATTGCGCGCTCGGTGTGCCGTCTCCTCGGACCTGGCG
>CAWDQK010000033.1:0-18405 GCA_963804395.1 uncultured Verrucomicrobiae bacterium
AGGAGGCAACTGGCGGCACAACTCCCTCGCCTGGCGCAGCGAGTTCACGGCGGAGCGGGAGTCGGCGTACATGGGGTGCAGCGGTTCGATGGCGAGCTTGACTCCGGCCGCGGCGGCCTGCGGGAGCACGGCGGCGAGACCGTCGGCGATCTGCCGGCGCGACTGCGCCAGCGCCTGGCCGGGCGCCGAGCCGCAAACCAGCACCAGCAACGGCGCCCCCAGCGCCGCCGCCTCGTCCAGGCAGCGGCGGTTCTCGTCCATCGCCCGGCGGCGCAGCCCGGCGGACCCGGCCGGAAAAAACCCGCCGCGGCAGAGCGACACCACCGCGAGGCCGTGGTCGCGAATCAGCCGGCCGGTGGCGGCGCCATCGTCCCCGCCAGCGCTTCGCGCCAGACCGTCACGCCCCTGACCCCGGCGGCGGCATAGCGCCGCACCGCCTCCCCGACCGCCCAGGATCGGGTAGTTTGTCGTGTGAATACACAGACGGGAGATGTCGCGCAGCGGATCGGGCATGACGGCGGTTGGTTCAGTCCCCAAAGAACGTCTAGCCGGACCCCCGTTCCGCCAGCTGCTGGAGGAGGAGCGCCAGTTCCCGCGCATGATAATCGCCCCACAGCCCGGATTCTCCGCAGGGAATCCTTCCGCCCGGGCGGCACGTAGTCCCAGCCATTGGGCCGATGGTAGACCGTGTGCAGCAGGAGCCCCTGATGCCGCGGCGAAGTCGAAAGATAGGGCTCCCGGAAGATCGTCCGGGCGATGGTGAGGCCGGCGGCGAGATAGCGGTCGCCGGCCGCGGCCTGACGCCTGGCGGCGAGATAGCGGCCGAGGCGGATCAGGCCCTGGGCGGCGATGGCGGCCGCGGAACTGTCGACCGGCTCGTAGTCGTTGAACGGGTCGGCCGGCCGGTCGAGGTAATTGCCCAGCTGGGCCAGGCCGGGGGCGCCCGTGTCCCAGTAGGGGACTCCGTCCGTCGGGGTCTGCGCAAGATAGTAGTCGGCGGTGGCCCGGGCCACCCCGAGAAACCGGGCCAGCAACCGGGCTTTCTTCCCGGGCGGGGCAAATTCCTCCTCCGGACGGGACTCCAGGAACTCCAGCTGCTCGGCGTAGCCGCAAAGGATCCAGGCCAGGCCGCGCGTCCACGTGGTGAACGGCGAGTAGCCCTGCTGGGTACTCGGGCAGCGGTAGGAGCCGTCGTTCAGATTGAAGATCGATTCGTGGGCGACCCGCCCGCGGACATCGTAGTGGTCGCGGCCCTCGCCCGAAGTAGACGTTGAAGCGCGCGGTGGTTTCGGCATGCCGCAGCAGACGATCGAGCAGGGAGATCTGGCGGTCCCCCTCGCCCATGCAGCACATGACCCAAGCTGGTGCGCCAGCGCGAGAACCCGAAGCGAGCGGATCGTGTCCGCAAAGAGCGAATGCGGGCCGTTGAAGGAGTAGATGTAACCGAGGCCGTCGGGGAGTTCGGTCCAGCGCGCGGCCTGCACCGCACCGGAAACCTTCAGCGCCAGCTCATAGACCCGAAGCTCGCCCTGGTCGCCGCGATCCGGCCCGACCGGGCCAGCCGCCAGAGGTTGCCGTAGGTGGAGACGATGTTGAAGCCGTGGTCGTGGACGCCCACATGGCTCACGTGCCGGGCCATGCGTTCGAGCGTCGCCGCCCGACCGACGGCCAGCGCCCGCCGGTTGCCGGTCGCGGCGAACTGCAGCAGCGCCGAGCCAAACTGGAAACCCTCGGTCCAGTCGGTCCAGCCGCGCGAAACGTACCGGCCGGCCGCGGTGAAGACCGGAGAGCCCTGGCGTGGATCCCACGCCTTTTGGAGCGCAAAGATCTTCTTCGCGGAGATCGCCCAGAAACGATCGAGGTCCCCGCGAAGGGATTCGGCAGTCAGGGAATGGTCAATCTGCATCATCCGGGCGGCGGGAACTGGGACTCAGGAAACGGAGCCGGGTTGTAGCCAGCCGCGCCCGCCCTGAGCGTGTCGAACGGGTTGAGGCCGGCCTCACGCCTACCGGAGCCAGGACGGGCCGGCCGGGGTCGGCGCCCCCGGCTACAGACTCCTTCCCTCCCGAGGTAAACCGCTTTGTGTCGTTGAGGCTGCATCAGTTCGGCCAGGCCGGCCTCACAGCCGGCGGAGGTGCAGGCCCCCATCGATGGGAATCACCGCTCCGGTCGAGAACGGGAAGCGGCCCTCGATGATGGCGCGGACCGCCAGGCCAACGTCTGCCGGCATGCCCCACCGGCCCTGCGGCACCAGACCATCGGCGATGAGGCGGTCGTAGTGCCCCTTCACGTTGGCGGTCATGTCGGTCGCCATGATGCCGGGGCGGAGTTCAAAGACCTGAATGCCGTCGGCCGCAAGCCTCGCCGCCCACAACTGCGCCGCCATCGACAGCCCGGCCTTGGAGATGCAGTAGTCGCCCCGATTGACCGAAGCGGCGCCAGCCGACACCGAGGTGATGAAGATGACCTTGAAGCCGCCCGGCAGCCGGGATCTTCCCTTTTCCTGGAACCAGTGGCGCACGACGGTCTGCGTCAGGAAGTAGGGCCCCTTCAGGTTGACGCCGATCAGCTCGTCAAACGATCCTTCCGTTGCCTCGATGATGTCGGCACGGGTCTTGGGGGCGATCCCCGCGTTGTTGACGAGTGCATCGATGCGACCGAACGCCGCCAGGGTCGCCGCGACGAGGTGGGAGCGATCGGCCCCGGAGCCGATGTTAGCCCGGATCGGCAGGAATCTCTGGGCCGGCGTGATCGCCGCCTTCCGGCAGAGGTCAACCGTTCGTTCCGCCGCCGGAAGCGAGGTGACGTAATTGACGGCGACGGAACAGCCGGCCCTGGCCAGCTCCAACGCCACGCCGCGGCCAAGGCCGCGCCCGGCACCCGTCACCAAAGCCACCGGCGCGGAGCGGAGCGATTTTGCCATGAACCCATCATCGCGGCAATTTGCACCGCCTGGTCAAGACGGAAACAGGCGGCCCGGCCGGAACGCGGGTATTTGGGAGGGCAATGATGCCACCTGTAGCCGGGGGCGTCGACCCCGGCAGGTTCATTCGAAATCCCGGGCCGGCCTCAACGCGGCCGGCTACAACGTGGGTTTTTCCTTCGGGAACTCGCAACCACTGTTTCTCCTATTCGCCTCTTGGCATGCCGCCAATGTTGGCCAATCGTTCGCCCTGCGCTCCATGATCACCCTGCCCGCGCCGGCCGGACGCCTGTTGGCGACCATCGCCATCCACGACAAGACCACCGTTTTTGCCGTCGTGGCCGGGTACCTGCTGATGCTGATGATCGTCGGCCTGGTGTTCCGGCGCTTCAGCGAAAACACCAGCGATTATTTCCGCGCGGGAGGCAAGGCGACCTGGTGGCTTACGGGAGGCAGTGTGTTCATGCAGGCGTTCAGTGCCTGGACGTTTACCGGCGCCGCGGGCGCGGCGTTCCAGGTTGGCTGGACCCTGCCGGTGATGTTCATCTCCAACGCGGTCGGCTTTCTGACGGTCGCGGCGTTTTCCGGCCCGTGGTTCCGGCAACTGCGGTGCGTCACCGGCGCCGATCTTGTCCGCTTGCGTTTCGGCCCCGGGATGGAGCAGTTCACCGCCTACCTCGGTGCCATGATGGGACCCATCTACGGCGGGGTCCAGCTCTACGGCCTCGCGATCTTTGCCTCGGTCCTCCTGGGGGTGAACATCTACTCCACGATCATCCTGCTGGGATTCGTGGTGCTGTTCTACGCGGGAATCAGCGGCGCCTGGGCGGTGATGGCAGCCGACTTCATCAAGGCGCTGGTGCTGGTGCCGATCACCGTTTTGCTGGCCGGACTCTGTCTGTGGAAACTCGGCGGAATCGGCGGCCTGCTCGCCGCCATCGACCACGCCGGGCTCGCTGCCGCCTACGCGCCGATCAAGAGCCCCGAGGTGCTCGCGACAATCCCGGGAATCGATCCGGGCCGGTTTACGCTGGCGTTCATCTTTGCCTGGTATGTCAACAACGTGCTCACGGCCAACTCGCTCAGCAATGGCGGCCGGTACCTCAGCGTCAAGGACGGTCGCGAGGCGCGCCGTGCCGCCCTGCTCGCCGCCGGACTCTTCTTTCTGGGACTGCTCATCTGGTTCGTTCCACCCATGACGGCGCGCCTGCTCATTCCGGATGAGGTGATGGCAATGCCGCTGGCCAAACCGTCCGAAGGCGCCTACGCGGCCATCTCCATCCACCTCCTGCCCGACGGGCTGGTTGCCCTGGTGCTGGTCGGCATGTGCGCCGCCACGATGAGTTCTCTCGACGTGAGCCTCAATTCCCTGGCCGGAAACATCACGCAGAACATCTACCCGGCGGCCTGCCGCGCAGCGGGCCTGACTCCGTGGGAAGGCCGGCCCCGGCTCATCCTCGCCAAATTCGTCACCTTCTGCTGCGCCACCGTGGTCGTCGGAATCGGACTGGCCATGGCCCGGTTCGGTCGCGGCGGGGTCTTCAACATCCTCATTGACGTGATGGCCACCGTTGCGGCTCCGGTCGCCGTGCCGATGGTGCTGGGTCTTTTTATGCGTCGCGTGCCGCCCGTCGCTCCGTTCGCGGCCATCGGCGCGGGCTTCTGCGTCTCTTTCCCGATCTACCTGGCGCCGCTGGTTTCGCACGCCAAGCCCTGGACCTTCCAGAGCCAGGTCGGGACCGTCATGGCGGTGAGCTTGCTTGCGTTCCTGGCCGTCCGGCGCCTGTGCCGGCCCGACGCGGCCGCCATCGCCCGGGAGGAGGAGTTCTTCTCGCGCCGCGACCGTCCCGTCGATTTTGCCGCCGAGATCGGCCCCGGCAATGACGGCCGCCAACTGCGCATCGTCGGCACTTTCGGAGCCGCGCTAGGCCTGGCGATCCTGCTCCTCCTGATTCCGGCCAGCAGCGCGGGGCATGCCGGGAAGATCTGCGCGGTCGCGCTCTCCACCTTCGGCATCGGCTGCCTCATGATCTGGCTGGGCCGCCGGCCCGGACCGGACTCCTCGCCGCCCCGCGACCGCACCCCATCGCCGGAGGCGCCCGCCCCCTCGCCCCGCACCCGATGAACCTGACCTCCGGCTTCTCCAGTCTCGGCTGCCCCGATCTCAGCCTGGAGGAGACGCTGGCCCTCGCCGTCCGCCATGGCGTCCGCGCGGTCGAGCTGCGCGCCCTGGAACGGTCGATCGATCTGCCGGTGTATCTGGCATCCAAATACGGTTCTCCTTCGGCGCTGGCCGACAGGCTCCAGGGGACCCCGGTCGCCATTGTTTCGCTGGCCACCTCGCTCCGCCTGATTGACGGCTCCGCGGCCGACCGCGAGGCGTGCCTGCGGTTTGTGCCCTGGGCGGAGGCCCTGGGCGTGCCCCGCCTGCGCGTGTTTGACGGCGGCCGGGCGTTCGACAATCGGGATCTCGCGCAAGCCCTGGGCGCGCTGGACTGGTGGGCAACCTCCGCCGCGACCGCGGCTGGAACGTCGATTTCATGGTCGAGACGCACGACTCGCTCCTCACGGCGGCGGCGATTCAACGGCTGACGGCGGCGGCGCCGGGGACCGCCATTCTGTGGGATGCGCATCACACGTGGCGGAAGGGCGGCGAGAGCCCGGTCTCCACCTGGGAGGCCATTCGCTCGTCCGTTTGCCAGATCCACGTCAAGGACAGCGTCACCGTGGCGACCGCCGATGCCCCGTATCGTTACGTGTTGCCGGGGTCGGGCGAATTTCCGATGCAGCCGCTCGTGGGGGCGCTGTCCGCCGCCGGATTCGCCGGCCCGGTTTGTCTCGAGTGGGAGAAGCTGTGGCATCCGGAACTCGCCCCGCTGGACGAGGCATTGACCGCCGCCGACCGGTGCAACTGGTGGGGCCGGGCGGCCGCGGATTCACCCTAGCAGCTTGTCGGGCTTCGCCCTCCATGCTGCTAAACAAACGGCTGACGCCGTTTGGTGCAGAACGGCGACTTCTCTTCCGATTCAGCGGAGAAGTTTGAACGTTGGTGTGGGCCTTACGTCAGAGAAGCATGCGCCCCCGTTATGTGACCGTGAACCGCGAGACTCCGATGCTGCTGGCGCCGATCTGCGCGACTGGATCCTCGCAACGCTTTCCTACAACCTCAGGCGGTTTCACACCCTCGGAGCCGTGCTCAAAGCGGCCTGAAGCCCTCTGCGAGGGAAGTCCCTGGGTTAAAAACCGCCTCCGGATCAAGAAAACGCACTCCTTCGACCGCAGCCGCGCAAGCTGCCCGGAAATCACTCGACCTTCCGGGCTCCGCCAAAATGGCGCAGCCATTTTATTCTAGCAGAGTGGAGGATGAAGTCCGACACGCTGCTAGGGCGCGTCTCCCCGCAACGCTTCTACTCCTGCGAGCTGGCCGCGACTACTCGAGTTCGACCTCCACGTCGAAGCCCACCTCGAACAGCCGCCGCCACGGAAGATGGATGTGGCGGACGTGAACCTCCCGGACCAGGCCTGAGGCAACGAACAGATCGCGCAGGCTGGCGGCGGCGCGGCCCAGGTGGGCGCGCAGGCTTTCTTCAATGGCATCAAGCTGGTCATCGGGCAGACGCTCCATCGTGGGAGCGATTCCCCGGGCCGGAAGGTCCTCGACCATGCACCGGGTTCTTTCCCGGGCCTGGAAGAGATCGTCGTCGAGGAAGCGGAGAAACAGGAACTCGAGGTTCGCGGCCCTTTGTTCGCGTGAGGCGCCCGCGCGCACCGCCACCTCGCGAATGACGGCCGCCGCCAGCACCGTGCCCAGGGTGTTGCCGGCCGTGTTCCATCCGCCATAGGCCGCCAGCTTCGCCACCTGCGGGTGCTGCCGAAGCAGGTCGCCCAGGACCAGGTCGGACGCATTGACAAAGGCGACGTCGGCCACCGCGACGGGCCGGCCGGAGGAAAGCACCATCCAGCAAGCGCGCGCACGAACTCCTCGGGGCTGCGGCCGGGCGACTGCATCTCGCGGCGGGTGGCGCGGAATCCGTCGCTGTCCACAAACCGCTCAAGCCACGGATGAAACCGCGCCGGCAGCCGGGCCCGAACGGCCTCGACGCCACACCTGATAAGCCACTGGCTGTCCCCGTTGCCCTGCCTCTGCACGGGCGCATTCACGAACAGCGTCAGGTCCGCATCCTGGGGAGATTCGGCGATCGTCCCGTTCAGCGGCGACAGATGCGCCTTCAGGAGCTCATGGAAAGGCCGGTCCTCGTAGGCCGTGACGACAGACGGGCCCGTCACCCCGGAGTACCGGGGCCAGATCCTGGGGCAAACCTCGCCTCCCTGCAGACGTAGCGCGCGAGCAGGAGGCAGCCAATCTCGTCGGCGCCTGGGTACGTGATGGCATGGTCGCCAAGACCGCGGGAGCGGATAAGCGCCTGAATGCCGCGAGCCTCGGCGACGTTCCAGCCGTAGTCCGCCGTGTCGTCCTGGGGCAGCAGGAGATAGTCGAAGCACCCCATCGGCGACCCATTCGAGCATTGCGCGGTTGACGGCATGATTGCGGGCGCGGCCGCGGCGGTAGTCCGCATAGACGTCATCGGGAATCTCGGCGCGCAGCGAATCCCGCGCGCCGATCTCGGCCGCCGAGGCGTCACCGAGCTCGGCCTTGTGCTCGAGGTAGGAGAGCCGGAACATCCGGCTGCCATAGGTGGCCCAATACGGTTTTTCCTCCTCGCTGGAGCAGGCGCGCGAGATGCGCAGCACGACGCTCGAGGCGAGCACGGGCTGTTCGGGACGGGCGGCCTGGAGGCGGCGCAGGACCTCCAGGCGGGCGATCACCGCCTCCGTCGACTCGGATGACGTGCGCGAGGGGATGAGGCCGCCATAGGCCAGCGTGTCGACCGCCACAATCAGGGCGTCCGCCCGGGGAGCGGTTTGCACCAGCCAGTTCACCAGGTCGGCGTGCCGGCTGGCGCGCCAGGGGTTTCCCAGCCATTCGCGCGGAGGCAGCAGAATCTCCAGCCCTGCGGCCCGCGACAGATAACGCGGATAATCGTAGTTTACCGGACGATCATCCATCGGCAGAACGGCGATGCATTTCATGGTGAAATCCTGGTGATCGTGTTCGGTTCGGTGCCAATCGGCGGGCGGATCACGTCGGGCCTGATCCGATTCTCATCCGCCTCCGTCCGCCTTTTCGGGCACGGCCGCGCCCAGTTTCTCGAACTCCCGCATGCACAGGTAGAGGCCGCGCGGGACGTGGAAACACCCCTTCCACTTGCCGCCTTTCAGCGGCAGCAGGATCTCGCCGCGGCGGTTGAGATAGCCATACCACTCCCCGTATTCGGGATCCGGGAAGTGACCCCACGTGTAGGCGTGCACGCGCTCGTACCATTCCCAGCAGGCCTTTCGCCCGGTGAGCCGGTAGCCCTTGAGGAGAGCGACCAGGGTCTCCATGTGCACCCACCACAGTTTTTGATCCCATTCCAGCTGTTGCGGAGGATGCCCGTCTGCATCCAGGAAATAGAAGATCCCCTCCCGCTGGTCATCCCATCCAAGTTCCAGGGTGCGCAGCACGACCTCGACCGCCTGCTCCATCAAAGACCGGTCGTTTCGGCGCTCCGCGATGTCCAGGAAGAACCACATGGCTTCGATCCCATGGCCCGGATTGAGCAGCCGGCCCTCAAAACAATCCAACTGCGCCCCGTCCGGCGCCACGTGCTCGCGCAAAACCTGCCTTCGCTCATCGAGGAACCGCGAGAAAACCTCCTCCAGGCAGGAGTCAACCGCCTGGTTGAAGGTTGCCTCATCGAGCAGCCATTCAAGTTCCAGGGTCAGGTTCGCCAGGATCATTGGCAGCGCCAGCGAGATCATGGGCCGGGTCCCGGGGACAGCCTTCGCGTATTTGCCCTTCGGATTCTGCCTCCGGCGGAGGATATTGCGATAGGTCTGGTCGGCGATTTGCCTGGCCGCCTCGTCATTCGCCGCCAGGGCGTACTGGCTGAACGCCATCGCCGCAAAGCAGTCGGAAAAGATGTTGTACGGTTGCACCAGCGGCCGCCCGTCGCGCGCGAGAATGAAGTACCAGTTGCCTTCCGGGTCCGTGCCATGCCGCCGGAGAAACTCCGCGCCGTGCCGGGCCATCTGCAGCCACGCGTCCCGTTTCTCCAGGCGGTTGTAAAGCATGGAGAACATCCAGACCTCCCGCGCCTGCAGCCAGAGAAACTTGTCCGTGTCGTAGACCGCGCCGTCGCGCTCAAGGCAGGTGAAATACCCGCCGCACTCGTGATCCAGCGAGTGTCTTTCCCAGAAGGGGATGACATCCTCCAGCAGTGCGGCACGGTTTTGCTGCGCCAGATCAGCAGGGCGGGTGTTCATGGAATCCATGGGTTGAGAACGTGATCGGATCGCAACATGTTTCGCCGCTCCAGGCCTCTAGTTACGCCGGCCCGCGCCGCCCCGCAAGACCGGAGCGAGGCTGGCGGCGTGGCGATCCGAAGGTGTCAAACCTTGCAGATTGCACTCGACGATGACCAACGCATTGCGACAGATCACCCTGTCGCAGGCCTCAAGCATAAGAGGCCAGATGGAGGGCGCCGCCTGCGGTGAGCTCAGTCGAACTGCTCCGTCGGCGCCAGGTTTGCCCACGTCTCATCCCAGATCGTGCCCCTTGTTGAATCTGATCCAGCAGCCGGACGAATTATTGGCGTCAAGGTAAAAGGTGAGACATGACCCCATCCGAATTGCCCGTCCCACGTTGACGCAAACGTTTGTGTTGAGAAAAACGGTTGCTGAGGAGTTGGTGACTGAGTCCCCGGCATCGGAGACCATGGATCAAGCGGCCTTAAGAGGACGGACCAGGTTTTTGATCTTATCTCCGACGGTGTTGAGGGCTTCGCGTAGCTCATAGGCGAGTTGTACTCGCAGCCAATACCCGGGTGTCAGGCCAAAGTACGCACAGAGATGCAAGTCGGTTTCCGGAGTAATTCCTCGCTTTTCGTTGACGATCTCATTGACGCGTTGGTGGGGAAGTCTGGCGTCTTTCGCGAGCCGATATGGCGTGATGCCCATTGGCGTGAGGAATTCTTCGCGAAGCAGTTCTCCCGGATGTACGTTAAGGTGTTTCTTCATGGGATTAGTGATAATCAGCGATTTCGACGGCGTGGGCGTATTGGCCTTCCCAGCGGAAACAAAGTCGGTATTGGTTGTTGATTCGAATACTGTGTTGGCCCAAGCGATCTTTCTTGAGCGCTTCGAGCCGATTGCCTGGCGGGAGCCGTAGATCATCTAGGGTTGACGCGGCATCGAGTTGAGTGAGCTTTCTTAGCGCTACCTTGTGGATCGCCGGGGGCAGCTCTGGTGGTCGGCGCCCCTGCCAAAGTGCTTCTGTAGGTTTGTCAGAGAATGAATGGATCACTGAGTATCGGTACTATTCACGCTTAGCGTGCATCCTGTCAAGCAGGATTAAGCATGCAGGCCATGCATATGGGTCACCAAACGCGAGGGGGTGGACATTCTTTGTGCGAGAAGGCGGTTCACCCACGGTGATTTCGCCTTGCACAGTTTCCGCAGGCAGATGGCCGATTGACAACCGCTACATCCAGCAACTGCTCGGGCAGGAAGAGCTGGAGTCCACCGCGATCTACACCGAGATCAGGATCCACCAACTCATCAAGGTCCACGCCAGATGCCATCCCGGCGGGGAAACTGGGGGCTCGACCGGGCAGCGCTGCGCCGGCACGAATGACGCCATGCGTTACCGGCTCGAACTTGCCGATGAGGCGCGCGAGCAACTGCGGGCACTCCAGAAGGAGCAGCGCCACCGGATCGGCCAAAAACTCGACGCGCTCCAAACCGATTTGCAGGGCGACGTGAAGAAGCTTGCGGGGCAGGAAGGCAAATATCGTCTGCGAGTCGGAGCGTACCGGCTGCTTTTCACGCTCGAAAAAGACCTGATCTTCGTCCACGGTGTGAAAGACAGAAAAGATGCCTACCGCCACTAAAAGAAAACTCGCCCGCAAGCCCACGCTCAACGGCCTGAGCCAGGCGATGTCCCGGCTGCGAGCCCGCGTCGAGGATCTCGAAGACCTGCGCGACTTGAACGAGGCGATTGCCCGCAACAAGGGCAAACCGGGAACACCCTGGGAGCAGGTCAAGAAAGAGCTCGGCATCGACTGAGAACGGGCTTCCGGGACGGGGTCATGTCTCACCCTTTACCTCCGCCGCACCTGGAACAGACGCCACCCTGGTGAGCTCATTGAGCGGGCAAGGCGGGTGCCGCGGCGCGCGGGCATGCGCTCTGAATCTGAAGACGCGGCGGGGGCGCCGCGTCCCCATGTCATTGTCCGGTCGATCCATCGTAGAATGAATCCGCCCTGACCAGGCCGGGTCCGGCCCGGGAATTTCTCGCACGGCCAGATCATCTCGGTGTATACTACGCCGGTCGTGACACCATCCCGCCCCGTTCGATGAAGCAGCCCTCAGTATTCAAGAATAGACTACAAGGTTTCCGCCGCTTCGCCGGCCTGCTGGCGGCGGGCCTGGCGGCCGTGGCAGGGCCGGTCGCCGGGCGCGCCGCACCGGAGAGCGCCAACGATGCCACTCCGCGTCAGACGCCAACCGCCCCGACGGAGGGCTCAGCACCCGCAGTCGCCGCGGCCGCCGTCGCCGACCAGCACCTGGTCTACGCGCTTCCAGCGGAACGGGTGACCGCCTGGAACCCCGGGGTCCCCGGGGGCATCCCGCACTACACGGCGGTCCAGGAATCGATCGAGGCTTCGACCTATGGAAACGGAACGGACGATTCGCGCGCCGGAATCCAGCGCGCGCTCGACGCCGCCGGGAGCGCGTCAGCGAAGGACGGTATCGGCCGGGTCGTCACCCTTTCCGCCGGAACGTTTCAGATCTCGGGCGAGCTCCATCTGCCAGGCCGCGTCGTGCTTCGGGGAGCGGGTCCGGACTCCACGCGTCTCATCGCGACTGGGAACCTGCATCCGCTGATCGTGATCGGCCGGTCGCTTAACCCCCATCCCGGAGCGAACTGCACCGACCTGACGACAACGGGCGTCAAGGGCTCGCGCTCCGTCCAGGTGGCCGACGCCGCGGGTTTCGCCGTTGGCCAGCTCGTCTGGCTCGACGAGCTCACCGACGGGGTCCGGTCGCAGTGGAATCCTCAGAAACATCCGCCCGGCCAGGGACGCAACTGGTACTGCCGGGAAAACCGTCCCATCACGCAGATCCTGGAGATTGCGGCAATCGACGGCCATACGATCAAATTCCAGACTCCCCTTCACATCGAATTCCGCACCGCCCAGTCGGCCCAGTTAAGCTGCTTCGACGTGCCTCCGGTGTGGTCCGCCGGACTGGAGGAGTTGCGCGTGTCCAGCGGGCGCAACGGCAACATCCAGCTCGACCATGCGGCCGGCTGCTGGGTGAAGCACGTGGAAAGCGACGATTCGTATGGTTCCTGCATTTCCTTCCGCCAAAGCTACCGGTGCACGGTGCGCGACAGCTACCTCCACGACTCGTACTACTACAACAACGGCGGCGCCGGGTACGGACTGGATGTGACCTTTGGATCCTCGGACAACCTCATCGAAAACAACATCTCGATCCGGTTCAACAAGGTCATCAACTGCCGGGCCAGCGGCGGGGGAAACGTCATCGCCTACAATTACACGGACGACGGCGCGATGAATTCGGAGCCGAACTGGATCGAGACCGGCCTCCAGGCGTCGCACTATCCCACCCCACATTTCGAGCTCTTCGAGGGCAACTACTCCTTCAACCTCGACGGCGATTTCACCGAGGGAAATGCGATCGACATCACCTACTTTCGGAACCATGCCTCGGGCATCCGGCGCAACACGCCGCGGTTTCTGGCCGACACGCGGAGCCGCCGGATCGCCGCCGCCATGAAGGGTCATTACTGGTATAATTTCGTCGGCAACGTCCTCGGCTATGACGGCATGCAGCCCACGCCGCCGAACGGCTGGGTCTACGAGGGCTCGCCGCCGTGGCCCGACACGCCCATCACCGTCTGGCGGATCGGCTACTGGAACCAGGATTGGAACACGCAGGACCCGCAGGTCGGAGCCACGATGATTCGCGACGGCAACTACGATTTCGTGACCAGGTCGGTTCACTGGCACCAGACGCCGGGGTTCGCCGGCCGGCTCCCGAATTCGCTCTATCTGTCGGCCAAGCCGGCGTTCTTTGGCGACAATCCCTGGCCCTGGGTCGATCCCCTCGGCCCGACCAAGACCTACACACTCCCGGCCAAGGCACGCTATGACAGCGGCAAACCGAATGGTTGATCAGAGCGCCGCCCTCCAGAAACTATTCCGCCCATGAGTCTGAAACTCTGCATGATCGGCTGCGGCAGCTTCGCCCGGCTGGCTCACGGACCCGCCCAAAGAAGCTGCGCGGCCATGCACGCCGATTTGGAACTGACCGCCTGCTGCGATGCGGATCCCGATCGGGCGGAGGACTACCGCCGGACTTTCGGTTATGCCCGGCGTTATGCGGACATTCTTGCGATGCTCGAAACCGAAAAACCGGACGCTGTCGTCGTCGCGGTTCCGCCGCCGCAGACCTGCGCGATTGGCAGTCTGGTGCTTGGCCGCGGCTTTCTCTTGCTGCTGGAGAAGCCTCCCGGGATGTCCGTCGCGGAACTCGGCCGCCTGATCGCGGCGGCGGACGCGGGAAAGACCCACGCGCAGGTCGCGTTCAACCGACACTACATGCCGGTCATGCGCCGGGCGCGCGAGATTCTCGACGCGGAGTTTCCACCCCCAACCGTCAGCCGGATTGACTATGAGATGACCCGGTTTGACCGCTGGGATCCGGACTTCTCGACGACGGCGGTGCACGCGGTCAACGGAGCTCTTGTCCTGGCTCGGGGTCCGTTCCGCACCGCCGAAATCCACCTCCAGCCGCAAAGAAGCGGGGATCGGGAGACGGCGAATATTACCATCGAGGCAGAATGCGCCACCGGGGCACAGGTTCGGGTGAACATCCGGCCGGTTGCCGGAATCAATGCGGATTCCGCGGCGGTTCACAGTCTCGGCCAGACCGTCATGATCAAGATTCCGGTTTCTCCCCAATCCAACTCCGATGGTTCGCTTGAACATTGGCGCGGCGACAAACTCGTCGCTTCGTTCTCGGACCGCGCTTTCGATAACATTGAGAAGCTGGGGGTGTTCGGCGAGACCGAGGCTTTTCTGAATGCTGTGCGCTCCGGATCCAGCCTGGTTCCGGCACTGCAGGATTGTCATCAGCAGATCGAATTGATGGAGGCCATCCGTCTCCGTCGATCCGGATTGATCCGATTCGAAGGCAAATAGAAGGGCGTAGCCGGATCAGGCAGCCCCCACGGCAAAACACGTTTGCTTCGGACGGGAGGAATCCTGTAGCCGCGAACGCCTGCCCTGACCCATTCGACTCCGCTCAGGGTCATCCTGAGCCTGTCGAACGGATGAGCCCGTCGAACGGGCCGACCCCGGCGGGTGCGGCCGGCCTCAACGCGGCCGGCTACAACGGAGGCTGTTTCTTGAGTGGATGTCGGGTCGCCGCTTGGGCCTTCTTCCATAGGCTTGGCGACCCGGGATCGGCAGACCCGTTTCCCTCCGAATCATGGCCCGGCGGCGAGCCCCTCGACCCGCTCGGGGCCTTGAGCCTGCCCGCGGTGCCGCAGGCCCTGAGCCCGTCGAACGGGAGCCTGTCGAACCCGTCGAAACGGCGCCGGCCCAACCTGCCATTCGGTGCCTCCCGATGTCACCTGCAGAACGGTGCAAAACTGCGTAAATTCGGATCAATTGCGTCAGTTGAGATCCCATAAGCCACCTACCATCAGTCATTTTGGATTGTTTCATAACTAAATCTTGCAATTGCAATCATTGTTATTCTAACTGTTCGTATGCGCCACCAAAAATGCTCTCTCTTCAACAGTAGTTTGATCCTCATCGCCTTTGCCGTGCACGCCCGCGCCAATCTTGACGAGCGGACCTACGACGCCGTCATCGCCGCCCGGCCCGCCATCGGAGACATCGTCTTCACCCGGATTCGAGGCCCGATCTTCACCCGCGTCGCGACCACCACCCAGAGTTGGACGTCCCACGTGGGAATCATTGTCAACTACCGGCACGGCGACTGGATCGTGGCGGAAAGCGGCATTCCGGCCGTACGTCAGACTCCGCTACGGAAGTTTCTCGGCCGCTCAGTGAACCAGGCCTTTTCGATCCGGCGGCTGAAGGCAGAGCCGACCGCTGAGGAAAAGCACGCGATGCTGGAGTTCGCCGATTCCCAAATGGGCAAGTTTTACTCGCTGGGTTTCAATCTCCAATCCCGAAAGACCTTTTGTTCAAAATTCGTCCACGACGTCGTCTACGAAAGCACGCATCAGTCGATCGGCGAGATCGAGACCTTCAATCACCTGTTGCATCGCAATCCCAACGCACCGCTTTCGTTCTGGCGGGCGTGGTTCTTTGGTTCCATTCCCTGGGAGCGAACGACCATCACCCCCGCCAGCGAACTGGACAGCCCACTGCTGAAACCTGTCATTCAACACCACGTATGAAATCCCTGGTCTACGAGATCATCGCCACCGCAGGAATGATCGACGCCGCAGGCAGCCGGATCCTCAAGCCCTTCGGCCTGACCCCGATGACATTCAACATCCTGAACGTACTGACGGACGGCCCGCTCTCCCAGCGGGAAATCAGCGACCGGGTGATCGTGGCCGCGTCGAGCATCACCTTTCAAGTGCGCCAACTGCGGAGGAAGGGCCTCATCCAGCGCCGGCGCGCGGACGCGCGAACCTGGCGCGTTTCGCTCACCGCGCTTGGGACGGAAACGCGGCGGCTGGCGGAAGAGAAGATGGACCGGGTCATCGACCAGATTCGAGTTGACCGGGATCAGCTGGCAGCCGCCAAATCGGCCTTGAACGCCGTGCGTCGCCACTTGCTGACCCTCGGCTCCTCACCGGAAACATGACGCGCAAGGCTCGGCGGCTCCGGCCGGTTGTCGGCGGCAGGCCGGCCCGGCTGACAACCAATCGCGGCGGCGAATCCGGAACAACCGCCGCCACGAGAGCAGCCGTCGAAACAAGGCGTTGAAGCCGCGAACCCAATCCCAACCCTGGGCAAGACTTGCCAAACCCTCCCCTCGAGGTCAGTGACAAACTGAAAGTTTTTACACCATGCAACCGTTCTTCGTTTTGTTGGTTCTTTTCCTGATTGCCGTCTTCGTGATCCTGCCGATCTGGGTGATCGCAAAGATCTCCGGACTCGACGGTGAGTTCGATGTCCTGCAGAGCCGGCTCCGCGCTCACGAGGATGAGCTGCGGGAGTTGCGCGCCGCTCTGCGCACCATGCAGGCCGCCGCGGTCCCGGAAGCACCGGTGAAACCGCCCTCGCCCGTTCCGGCTGTCACCTCCGCATCAACCGATGCGCTGCCTGCAGTCGAACCGGAGCCGGCGAGGCCTGAGCCGCCATCGCAAGCAGGCGCACCTGAAGGTCGATGGTTCGTGCCGGCCGAACCGGAGCCGGCGAGGCTTGTGCCGCCATCGCCGCCGCTGGTCGCGGAGATGCCCCAGGCTGTGTCTCAGTTTACCGTATTGGAACAGCCATCTGAGGTCCCGGAACCTCCGCGCCTTCGTCCTGAGCCTCCGCTCGCGCCCCCCGTCGAGCGCACCGTCGAGCCGCCCCCGGCAGGTCCGGCCATCAATTGGGAGCAATTCATGGGCGCGAAGCTCTTTGCCTGGCTCGGCGGCCTGGCCCTGTTTCTCGCCGTTGCGTTTTTCGTCAAGTATTCCTTTGAGCATGATCTTATTCCGCCGCAGGTGCGCGTGGCGCTCGGTTTCATGGTCGGTGCGGGTCTGGTGGTCGGAGGCTTGAAGGTCTCCCTTGAGAAATACCGCATCACCGCGCAAACGCTCGTCGCCTCGGGGATCGTTTCGCTCTACGCGGTAACCTTCTCCTGCAACTCGATCTATCACTTCGCCTTCTTCGGCCCGGGATCGACCTTCCTGTTGATGACGCTGATCACGGCGGCGGCCTTCGTGCTGGCCGTGCGGCTGAACGCCCAGGTCGTCGCGCTTCTGGGCATCCTGGGCGGTTTTCTCACCCCGGTGCTGATCAACACCGGGCATGACAATCCGGCCGGGCTGTTTGGCTATCTCGCCATCCTCGTCGTTGGACTGGTCGCCGTGGCGTTGCACCGGGGCTGGCTCTACCTTGTGCCGCTGGGCGCCGCCGGCACGGTGCTGATGATGGTCGGCTGGGCCAACAGGTTCTACCTGCCCGAGAAGACAGAGACTGCGATGGTGGTCTGCCTCGGGTTCTGCGCGCTGTTTCTCGGCGCGGCTGAGGCGGCGCGCCGCCTGAGCCGGGACACCCTCCTCCTCAGCCGCACCGCGATCGCGCTGCCGGCGGTCGCATTCGGTTTCGCGTGGTTCTTCCTCGGCGCCCCCGGAGTCGCCGCGCAAACCGGCTTGTTCTTCACGTTCGTTCTCCTCACGAGCCTGTTTGTCTTCGTCCTGGCCTGGCGGGAGTACCTCGGCGGGCTGATCCTCGGGGCTGCGGGAGTCTCCGCCCTGATCATGGCCCGCTGGGCGGCCAGCACGTTTGCCGCCGGACAGGCGCCCGTGATCGTGTCGGTCTGCCTGGCTTTCAGCGCGATCTATTTCCTGGTCTACCTCGCCGCCCGGCGGCTGGAACGCGCCGCCGTGCCCGTCCTGTGGGCGGCCGTCGAAATGCCGGTGGTCGCCCTGGTGTTCGCGTGCTTTCTCGCGAGCCAGGCGTGGATGGGCGGCCGCCCCGCGCTCCTGTTCACCTTGATCTTCGTGAGCGATGGTCTGCTGCTGGCGCTGGCGTGGCTGGATGAGCGCCTGCCCAACCTGCACTGGGCGGCCGGACTGGCGACGTTCGCGTTGCTGGCAATCTGGACGGACCTGCATCTCACCGACGCCCTCCTGCCCTGGGCGCTGGCGGCAAGCCTGTTGTTTGCCGCGCTGCATGCCGCTTTTCCGCTGTTGCTCGAACGGCACCGCCCCGCCTCGGCGCCATCGTGGTGGAACCAGCTGTTCCCGCCGCTGGCACTGCTGCTGATGCTGTTTCCGATCTACAAGTTCGAGACCGTGTCTTTGCTCGTCTGGCCCGCCATCCTGCTGGTCGATACTCATCGCGATTGGCGTGGCCCTCCTGAGCGCCTCGCTCGCCGCCGTGGCCGCGGTGCTGGTGCTCACGCTGCTGGCGACCGGCCTGTGCATCTTTCAGGTGCCCGCATCATTCGTGTTTGAGCCGTCGTTGCTGCTCGTGATTGGCGGGTTCTCCGTCTTCTTCTTCTTCGCCGGTCTGTGGCTCGTCCGCCGGCTCGGCAGCCGACTGCCGTCCATCAACTCACTGCCGGCAGGTCTGTGGGCGGCGTCCGGGGCAGATTCCAGCCGTCTCCTCGCTCCTGCCGTTTCTGCTGCTGATCATGGTTTGCGCCCGTCT
>CAWDQK010000034.1:0-4910 GCA_963804395.1 uncultured Verrucomicrobiae bacterium
TGTTATCGTGGTCCACCGGATTGCGGCCGATGAATGCGAGCCCATCGACCGACTCCATCACCTGGCCCGACCAGCGGAACCGGACTTCGGCCGCCATCGGGAATCGCGCCCGGGTCCATCGCTCGAGCTGCGCGTATCGCGCGTCGGCGTCGTCGGCTTCACCGGTCCGGTGGTCCTCCCCGCCGACGAGCAGAATTTCCCTGGCAGGCGCCGTGCCGCCGTCATTCATCCCAACGAGGCGCAGGTAATGGCCGGGACTGGCGGTGTCCCAGTACAACGCCTTCGGCACCTTCCCAACGGGCACCGCCACCCCGATGACGTAGGTGCGATACGCGGCCTGCTTGGTGTGAATGAACAGCCAGTCGTTGACTGGCGTGTTGGTGGCCATGACGATCGCTGCGCATGAGACGGTGCAGCCATTTCTCGTTTCGACCTGAGCCGAGCTTCCGCCGACGATTTTCGTCGCGTGGGTTTCGGTAAAGATGCGGCCGCCGTCGCGGACGATGCCTTGCGCCAGAGCTGCCAGGTATTTGAGGGGATTAAACTGCGCCTGGTGTCGGAACAGCAGCGCCCGGCCGGTGTTGAACGAAATCGACGGCGCGCGATCGACCATCTCGGTGTTCGTGAGACCGGCGTGCCGGGCACCGGCCAACTCCCGGTCCAGGAGGTCCGTCGGTTGATCCGGCGCATTGAAAAGATAGCCATCCACGCGTTCGAAATCGCAGTCGATGCGCTCGTCGGAAACGATGCGCTCGACGGTGTCGATGCCCGCGGCATGACTTTCGGCCGCCAGTTTTGCGCCGTCTTCGCCATGCAGCCGTGCCAGCTCGAAGAACCGTTGGTCGAGCACGGTGGCCAGTTGCGCGGTGGTTCGTTCGGTTTCCCCGGCGACGATCGGGCCGTCATCCAATACAATCACGGACTTGCCGGCTTTCGTGAGAAGATACGCCGTGGTCAGGCCGGCCATCCCTGCGCCAACGATACAGACATCGGCGGACTCGTTTCGCGTGAGACTCGGAAAGGCGGGCCGCGTTGCCGTGGCCATCCAAACGGAAGTGGAGCGTCCGGCATGGGTGTTCATGCAGTTAGAAGTCGCAATCAGAGTTATGCGTTGAAGGAAGGATGCTGACGGGGCGCAGCGATATTTTTTCTCCCCACGCACTTAGGATGCGCTGTATGCTTCGATCGGGCTATGGGGATTAACCCTGCTCAGACGTAAATCAACGCCCTGCGGAGTCATAAGCGGACCATCTATCTGCCGCGCCACCGCGCTCAACGGGTGCGCCCAGTGGGGAGGCGATCCCGTCTTCCCATTCTTGGTCAGCGCCCGCCCCTGGCCGATGCGTTCCAGTTGGGCGGCGATTTCGCCCGGCGTGGCTACTTGACGGTGAGGTTGTTCTTGACGTCCGTCACACCGGCAACGGCGGAGGCGTCTTTGCCGGCGGCGGATTTCTGATCAGAAGTGTCCACCACGCCGCTCAACTGCACGACGCCTTTAACGGTCTCAACCTTGATTTCGAACATCTTTCCGAGCATCGACCGGTGCTTGAAATCCGCCAGCGTCATCTGCCGGGAGACGCGCTTGTCTTTATCGAAGACGGAGACCTGTTTTCAAGCCGCGTTTCCGCGCCGCGACCAGCGTCTCAATCGCCAAGTCGTCCGGAACGAAACGGGCGGCCTGCAAACGGATGCTCGTCGCCGCCGAAGCGATGGACAAAAGATACATCTAGGTCGCTCCCGGCTGTGGCGCTTCTGGCGTCGGGGACCCCGGTCTGCCCGCCAAAACCTCGGCGACGGCGGGCCGCCCCGTCGCCTCCAGGCGCCTGGGCGCGCGCCCACGGGTCGGGAGACCAGTGCCGTCACGCGCCGGACGCTACCGTCGATCGGGAGATGCGCCCCTGCGGGGCTTGATCAGGCGGCGGGACTGGCCGGTGGAATGTCGCCCTTCGACTTGGAAGCCTTGCATGCGAGCAGCCACATCCAGGCGCTGAGCGCAGCGAGGACGATGACGGCCGCAAGGCTCCACCGCCGGCCAACATGGCAGCTTCCGACTTGCAGACCAATGCAGGTAAAGACGCGGATCAAATGAGCGAGGCTCATGAGGCCGAAGACCACGCTGGCGGTCCTCAGCCCGCAAACTGGAGATTTCATGATAACATCCTTCCCGGGGTTGTGCTCGCTCGGAGCGGGCCTGACAGTTTGTGCGAAGAGAGACGTTGCGTTTATGCGACGGAATCCGGCCCGGTTCAACCTCCATTCTGCAGGAGCAGCAGGTCGCAGAGGGCCCGGGGCTGTCGACGGAAAACAAGGGGGAGCGGGTCGGCATCGCGCAGGTTTCTCCATGCCTCTCGCCCGGCGGGCAGATAAATGACTCCGAGTGCCAGCAGTGCACCGGTGAGGCCAGAAATGATCTCGGTTGCGCCGACAATCGGTGCGAGCAACCCGGGATGGGGGAACCCTAGTTGGACGAAGCGGCCGGCCCCAAGCTGGGCGGCAAACAGGAACTTCTGGATTCCCTCGGAAAGGAACACGGCGCCGACCAAAACGCGGATGAGGATGGAGGATCGGTCGGGAGCCGCCGGGATGAATCGTTGCGCGGTCATGGTTGAAGATTCTTTGGTTGGTCCAAGGTCTTGTCCGGGCCGCCTGTCGAGTAAAGGCCCAGATACCAGACCGTGTGGCGGTCGCCGGAGACGGAGCGTCCCGCGGAAAAGAGCAGATTGAGATTCTCGGTGAATTTCACGTCACCCTGTCCGAAGAGATAGACTTCCCAGTGATTGAGTTCCACCGGCTCCGGATCATCCGTGAGAAAGGGAGGGCCGGCCTGCGACTTGAGCGCGGGATACAAGGCCAGCAGGACAGCCACGAGCGTTCCCCCGCACCATGGACGGGATTTGGAGAAGAAGTCGGGTCCGGTAGTCAGGACGCTCAGCGGACAAGATCAAGATCCGGCAAAAACTCCGCGCTGCAACTTTCACAATCGATTTCGACCGATCCACTCCAACTATGTCGTTTGCCTTGAGCCGCTGATTGCGGACCCGGGCGACGATCTCAATCAGGAATGCCTTGGGCTACCGAGGACTGACAGGCGTGCGGCCGGAGAGACCAGCGATCGGCTCCTCTTGGATGGCTTGTTCGAGTGCCGACAGGGCGTCCTGACACGACAGCATGGTCTTGCGCTTCTGGCTCAGGGAGATGGTCAACGAACGGACATTCGTGTTTTCGCGGGAGAGCTTGAGAATCTGGACCTTGAGCCCGGTGAACCGGGCATAGCGCTCCGTGGCAGCGGCCAGATCGGCATTGCTGCTAAGACTTGGGAGCGCGGACAAGCTTTCCAGATTCTGCCGGACCACCTGGTCATTATTGGCCATCACGGCTTCCATCTCATCCATCTTCTGATCACTTTCCTCGGCAATGTGCGGTGGGAGCAGGGTGAGGAGGCGTAGCGCTGCGATCCTGGCGCCGTCGGCCAGTTGGATGACTTTGAGATCACTCGCCGAAGGGGAGTCGGCGGCCGCCGCAACGACGCGAGCCAGCGCCAAATCCATCTCTTTTAACGCCCCGGCAGCCGGGCCAAACGCCAGACTGTACGCCTTGAGATTCGTGTTCTTGACCGCCAAGTCCAACAGTTCCTTGTCGATGCGTTGGAACTCGGAAAAGGCTCCGGAGAACCGGGTCAGAAGAGCGTTTTCGTTCTTGGTGCCGCCCGACTGCAGCAGTTGCTCCAGGTCCTTGCGTCCTTGCTCCACCGCGGCGGTCGCCTTCCAAGCCTGGTCGGCGTAGGCCTGCGAATCCTCGTCGGTGATGGCCAGGACGGCGCTCTTTTCCGCCTCGGAGGCCACGGCCACGGACAGCCGTATCCGTTCCACCAATTCAACGCGCCTGGCCTTGAAGGCCAGCTGGTTGGCGGGAGTCTGCAGATCCCGGAAATGCAGCACGAGCAAAACGCAGGCGAGCAGCAGGGCCGCTCCGCCCGTCATCCAAAGGATGTCTCTAAGTCCTGGCTTCATCGTCGTGTTCTCCAGTCGGAGGCGGGGCACCGGTGCGGGCCGGGGCAATCCCGATCGGTCACCATGCGGCCTCGATCCGCCGGAAACGTGATTTTCTTCCGGCGCGAAGACAACCGATAAATGGCGGGGCCCCCCCGGCGCGGCGGGCGGCGGTGATTGGTCCGTCCGGACCGGTCCGCGAATCCGGACCTGGAACGATCCTGGCGCGGAACCGCGCATCCCGCCGGCCGGATTAATGTTCTTTTAATGCAAATCGTTCCAGCGTTAACGGGTTTTTGAGAACCGGGGGCACCTCACGTGCTTCATTCTGACGCAGCGCCCACAACTCCGTCATGAAATCCACCGAACTGCTTCAAATCATCCTGTTCTTCGGCTTGGGGATCGCCCTCACGCCCGTGCTCGGCCGGTACCTCGCCCGAGTTTTCAAGGGGGAGAAGACCTTGCTCCATCCGCTCCTTTTCCCGGTCGAAAAGCTTGTCTACCGGCTTTCCGGCGTCAACCCGGGCGAAGAAATGTCCTGGCTCAAATACCTGTGGGCGGTCGTGGCCATGACCTGCGTGGGCTTTGCCTCACTGCTGGTCATCCTGATGACTCAAAAGTGGCTGCCCTGGAACACCCAGGGGCTGGATAACCTTTCCTGGCACCTGGCGTTCAACACCGCCTGGAGCTTCACGTGCAACGCTGACTGGCAGTCCTACTCGGGCGAAGCGACGATGACCTATCTGTCGCAAACCCTGGGGCTCTCCGTGCACCAGTTCCTCAGCGGCGCGGCGGGTCTCGCAGTGCTCGTGGCGGTCGGGCGCGCGCTCGCGCGGGCCTCGGTCAAATCCATCGGCAACTTCTGGGTCGATCTTACCCGCTGCACCCTCTACGTGGTCATCCCGCTGTCGAGCAATACAT
>CAWDQK010000035.1:0-59920 GCA_963804395.1 uncultured Verrucomicrobiae bacterium
CCGCGCTCACCTTCAACGCTTGCGCACTTATTAGCACGCAGATAATCACAGCAAAACGGGCCCACATTTTCGGGACGTCGAGGTTCATACCTCTGTGCCTCTTTTCCACCTCGCCGCGTCCAGCCTTCCAGGTATAGTTCATAATACACGACCTTTCCGATCACTCCCCTCCGAACTCGCAATAGTTGAAACTGGCGTTAGCGTCTGTGCCCGGTACGCTGACTGCCACGTCTTCGCTGTGGATCCAATAAGGTCACGTGGCTCCAATGGGTTCAGGTCGCGGAACTTGATGATCCGCCCAACTTGTTGCACGAACGCAGCCGATGGACCACTGCCGACAAACATCGGATGCCTTGTCAAATTGCCACGATTGCAATTGGGCGAACCCCAAGCGGAATCAAACGCGCCACTTGGGCTAATCGAGTTAGTCGGGTCACACTTCCGGACCAAAGGAATCGTTCTCATAGTTGAAAGCAATAATTCAGGTCGGTTGCGAAGACCGTTTCCCCGAGACGATGCCTTGGATTCTCGCCGTGGCGCTTTTCCGTTTGGATCCTCGCGGTGGGTCCGTGGGGCGTTCGGGCGCGATCATGGTTTCGTCCACGCGGCCATAGCTGATGAAACGCTGGTTCGTAGCGAGGGGATCGTCCCGGAGCGCTTCCCATTCGGGAAAATGTTGCTGAGCCTCCCACGGCGACAAGGCCGGAGTCGCCGCGATCAACACAGTGGTCAAGGCTAATTTCATGGGGCGCCATCATCTGCTCGGGGTCGGCAGGGTTATTCCTTCCAAAGTGTCTTAAAGTCGGAATGACCTCTCTACACCTCTATCTAACAAAAAGAAAGCCCGATTTCTGTGCTATGAAAAAGACACCTACTCGTAACAATGATACAGCCTGTTTTTCCGCCGACTTGGCGCTGCGACATGACGAAGCGTTTGCTTGCCTCCAGTTACCACCGGCCTGCGCAATGACGGATCCGCCTCAGCGCAGCCGGTACAGATAGAGCACGGTGGCCCATCCGCTGGGCAGCATCCGCGGTGCCTCCGTCAACTCCCGCCCGTATTTCAGGGTCATCTCCAGCATGTGCCTGGCATGGAAGAACGCTTCAAGCATGGGACGCGTGTGTTCGTCCCATTTTGCGTTGTGCGACAGCTCAAAGACCTGGCCGGTGCCGGCCCTCATGATCCGGCAGAATGACATGTTCAGATAGCAATCCGGCATCAGGCTCTGGAGGATCCGGAAGATCTCCAGCGTCGTATGCTGGACCCGGTAGACCTTGAACGAATTGTGGTAGTACCGGTAAACAGGGTCCTCGTAGCCCCAGTGCGAACTGACTTTGTCCCCAAGAGCCTGCAATTCTGGCAAACGTGCCTGGATCGTTGACAGCAGCTGCGCTCCCATTTCCTGCCTGTCGTCTGGGATCGAAACTGGGCGGGTTTCCAACTTGCGCGCAGAGACCAGTTCGAGCGCGGTGCCACCTTCATCGACGCTCACCTCCAATTCGTAGGACCAGCCTGCGGAGAACCAATGGTCCCGGAGAAACACCTCTTCAGACGGGTAGTGAACCAGGAAGTACTGGTCGTCGCATTCGAATGGACGCTGCAATGCCCACGTGGGCGATTCTTCTTGGAGCATCCCCGTGCTTCCGGCCGGTGGCCGTGGTGGCGGCAGCAAACGCCAGCCGCCAAAGCCGAGCATCACGGCAGCCGGTATCTTGAGGTGAGGACGCGGTGCGTCTGGGTTTGCGCGGTACTCCGCCGCCGCTGCGTTTGTCCATGCGATGATGTCGTTCATGTTCCGAGTTGAGAATTGGGAGTTGGGTTCAGGGTGTCAGTTGTTGGCGAATGGCGTCACCTCTTCGATCCGGTACACTGAGTTGAGGGTATGAAAACACCCGCGCCCTACCATGGTGACACAGGTGGACCAGAATACCCCGGGGCGCCTCAGTCCGTTTCGAACGAGGCGGATAAGGGCAACCCGTCTGCCAACGGCCGGCGGGGAAACGAGCCAGCCTTCCATGGTGTAGTCGACAGGGATCGATTCAAATCCGTCCAGGAACTGTCCAGACTGATATTTCCATGGATCGCCCGATGGAGCCATCGGCCGTCCGGCAGCGCAAAGTTTTTTGATGCGGACGTATCTCATAGGTCTCGATACTTGGGTGCCTGCAAGGCTGCTTCCGAAGGGCCTAGTCCCTGATGGCCCGCCAAACCTCCTCGTACCAGATCGCGACCGTGCGGGGCTGGCCCGTTAGGGCGTCCGTTCCTGTCACGTCAAGGACTCCTCCCTGGGAGAAGGAGAGGCGGATCGTTGCTTCAGCCGTCTGCTCGGTGATGATGAGTCGGCGGGTATCGCGAAGGCAGGCAATGAGTTGGTTGATCACCTTTTTTAGTTTTCAACCGGATTCAGGCGCCATCAGAGGGCAAGCCGCCCCGCGGCCAGCCGAAAAACGGACAATCTCTTTCAATCGCTTCGGGAATGGCCGTCAGGGGACAAAACGGGGAACCCCGAATGTGGGATAGGCATGGCATCGCCGTTGAATTCGTCGGCAAGCGATCCGCCATCACCTATCTCGATGCGGGCCCGAGCAATCTCGTAGACCACCAAATCGACGCCCCTCATATGCCCCCCTTGGCCGCGCCCAGATCGACCGTTGCCTCATTGCTGCCAGCCCGCAGGCGCCATTGCCAGTAGTCCCAGACAAAGACCATGGCCAAGGTGTCGATGCCGCAGTACCGCAGAAGTTGCGCTGCCATTTCCTCACGGCGCTCCGGCGTCTGCATCGCCAGATAAGCTTCCATTGCGGCGCAGCCATCGCCGACCCCACCTATGGATTTGAGGAACGTGTACGGGTCATCCGTGAATCTTACATACGGCGCCGCATTCTTGACTGGTGAATCCACCGACCAGACCGCGGGCAACACGACCTTAATTGAGGTTCGCCCCTTCATTCTCGGATGCCAGTAGTGGCGGAAACAGAGTTCATGCATGTCCAGAATCCTGCCCGAGGTCAGAAGCTTTGTGAGCCATTCGAAGTCCTGCCCCTCGATTCCCGCTCCTATCAACTCGGCGAGCAATTCGCAGAAGGAGTTCTCTTCGTAGTGGGTCCATACAAGGACGGTACCGGTATCGCCCAACGCCGAACGCAGCGCCGCCAAGAAGCGCCGATTCGGATCGGACGCCTCGGCGTTCAACCAGGCAACGTGCTCCAATTCACCGCCTGGTACGTTCCGACAATGAACACTGAATTGAAACAGCGTCAGACCACCAACGGTGCTGCCTTGGTGCACGGGTAGCAGAGAGCGCACAGTTTCGATATCCAGAAAATGCAATGGATACACGGCCTGCTTCATCTCTTCGCCGAGTCCAGGCCCGATGATCTCCTGACCACTCCGGGTTCCTTCCAGCTGCAGCAACTGCCGCTCTGCGTATTCTCCGTCGATCCGCTCTTCGGGAATGTCCCAGAGGCTGACCCGCCCCTCCTTTGCTAGTCGATTCGCTACTGGCTTCCCATCGGGATCTTGAACGAAATACATGTAAGCCAAATCGAACATGTTGGGGCTGACATCGGCCATGGCCCCCCAGCAGACATTAAATCCGCTTCGCTTTCCGGTCGTTCGAAACTCGCATTTTTTGCACAGATACCCGAGTTCGGGCTTTCCGGGATTGGCAAGGCATTCGTTTAGTACCTCCACCCTGGCCACAACTGCCTTCGCGACAGAGGTGGCTTCACGGGTTACATCCACGATGCGCAACAGCCTCGCAGCCTCTGGTGCTGCGGCGGCCCCATGCAGCATCCATTTCTTTCCATCGCATTCAAAGCACCCATGCAATCCTTCGACGGATGCGGCGGCGCCCTTTGATGGAACCACCGCGAGGCAGCCGATCTGCCTGTCAGGATGCAACTGCCGGACCAGCAATGCGCGCAATGCCATGAGCTCAAAATGCTCCCGCCACTCGCGGCGCAGGTTGCCTGCCTGACTGTGAAACTCCAGACGCTGTTCGTGTCGCCGTGGATCAAACGGCTTCGCTAAAACCGAATAGAGCCGGATTTTCCCAGCTGAGCGCTCCACAAAATCGATCCAGCATGACGCGCCTTTCCCTTCGAATCGCGCATTGGCCACGAGATCGTGATCTACCAGGAGCCGTTGAGTTTCCTCGATGGAGCCGTGGGCATTGATCGCAGATGGGAACAGAGCAGCCGCGAGCGCGTGGACCTTGGCTGTTTCCGAAATCATCCAGGCCGCAAAGCTATTGTCCCGATCATTGCGGGGCAGATCGGAGCGGCTGTGCAGAATCTTCGTTGGACAGGTGCTTCCGAGACAAAATTCATTTTCCGTGATCATTTGGGAGCCTTTCCTCCGCTGGACGCAAACGCCACACCCGCCGCCGGACTGGTTCCCGTTTGCCGGGCCTTGTGAAAAAGCCGGTGCTCCGCATCGGAGAAGAGACGACAGGGGGGCAATGCCTTTTGAAGCCCGTTCGCCCTTGCCGAACCCATTTGGCAGACCTTGTTTGCCTCGGGCCGCGAATTGAGGTGGTCGAAAAGCAAGTCGCGGAGCGGAAAATCGCGGCCACAAAGGGCCCGACCGAGCCGGAGTTTCAACCCGGCAATCAGCTGCCGGTTGGTAGCGCTGCGCTGGCAGAGCAAACGCTTGCTCTGAATTCTGTTCAGGGGAGAGTTTTTGAATATTTTCATGGGTGAACAGTTTTTAAGTTGTAGACGGTCTCGCGCATGGCGTTTTCGGCTAGTTAAGGCAGAGTCGCTCATGACTTGCTTGCGCTATGTGATTCCCAAAGAAAAACGGCGAGAGTGGTTGCAGCACCAACCGCTAGGCGCGCGTGCCGAAGTTGGAGACCGACTGTGGTCGCGTCTTTGCCATGCCCGGTGCCGTAAAGGTTTCCGCCACTTCAATCGTTCCGCCCTGTGAGAAGGAGCGGCGGATCACTTCTTCAGCCGTCAGCCCGGCAAAGATGAGGCCATGGGGTTTTCGGACGTAGGCTATGGGACGATGGCGAACGCTGGTGAACACCGGCGAAGAGGGCGGAGGGTGGGTAGCCCCACTTTCGGCCCCACAAGGGTCGAAGTTCGAGCCGAGTCGGGCCGCGATCCATCCAAAGCCCAGAGGGGAAAGGATGGTCGGGGCGACAGGATTTGAACCTGCGACCTTCTGGTCCCAAACCAGACGCTCTACCAGGCTAAGCTACGCCCCGAATCCGGACGGGTAGGGGACGAAGCTTGCGGACGCCTGTCAACGCTATCCGAGGAGCCTGTCGGGCTTTGCCCTCCATGCTCCTCAACAAACGGCGGACGCCGTTTGAGCAGAACGGGGACATTTCTTGCGAATGTGAGAAGAGATTTTAACCTTTGTATGGGCCTTGCGTCAGAGAGGCAGGCCCGCCCGCTACGCACCCCGATCACGACACGATCCGTTCTTTCAGGCGGCAGAATCGGGAGCTGCCGAGCCGCAGGTTCGCTCAGGTATTGGAGCTGGCCGCCCGCTGCCGGGTGCTGAAGGTCGGGGAAATCACTCGGCCCTTCTGGACTCGGCCAAAATGGCGCAGCCATTTTTTGCTGGCAGCGCGGAGGACGAAGTCCGACACGCTGCCAGGGAGGCGACTTCTTCTCTGCAATCTGCTTGATTCGCCCCACCCTTGCTCATACACATCAGTTCCACCCTTCTATACATGGATACAATTTCGCGCGAAAGTAACAGTAGCTACCTGCCAGTGGCTGGTGTTTTGGTCGGTGGGCTTGCCCTGATTCTTGGCATCGTTGCCCTCATCAAGGTCGGCTCTCTGAGCAAGAGAGTTCCGGAGGATCTTCAGGACAAGCTGACGAGCCTTGACTCCGACACGCGCAATGCTGCGGCCGCAGCGGACAAGGCGAGCAAGGACATCGTCAAGGTGGCGAACGACACGCAAGTTGCGTTCAATTCAATCGGGCCGGCGATCACTGCGCTGCAGGAGTCGGTCAAGAAGATTGAGGACTCGGCCAAGGCGCGTGCGGCCGTGCATGCGGCCCATGCGAATGGCGACACGGCTGCGGCGCCCGGCCCCGGCGAATATGTGGTGAAACCCGGCGATACCGGCACCAAGATCGCCAAGGACACCGGCGTGTCCATTTCGCAGCTTGAAACGCTCAATCCGGGCATCGACTGGAAGCACCTGAAGGTCGGCCAGAAGCTCAAGACGAAGTAGCCGATCCCTGACGGTCGCTGATTTTTTTTCAAAGCCTCCTCGACCCGGTGTCGCGGAGGCTTTTTCATTTTCACATGAGCGACCCTTCCGTCCCCGCCGTGCCGGCCCGTTGGGAAAAAATCGGCCAGTCCCTTCACGCCAGCTGCCAGTTGTTCGATGTGCTGCACGCGCGCTACCGGCACCCGGGCCGCGGCCGCGAGCGAGACTTTGTGGTCATGACCGCGCCTGACTGGGTGAACGTCATTGCGCTCACCCCCGATTTCCAGCTGGTGCTCGTCCGGCAGTTCCGTTTCGGCATCGACGATTTTTCGCTGGAAATCCCCGGGGGCGTGATGGAGCGGGGGGAGGATGCGCTGGTGGCGGCCCAGCGGGAACTTTCCGAAGAGACCGGATACACCGGCGACAACGTCCGCCTGTGGGTCGGGTGCGCCCGAACCCGGCGATCATGAGCAATTATTGTCACCTCGTGTTCGTTGAAAATGCCCGGCGTACCGCGGAGCTCGCGTGGGATCATGACGAGGAGATCGAGGTGGTCACCGCGCCGGTGGACGAGGTCTACGGGTGGGCGCGAACCGGGCGGATCTCCCATGCCCTGGTGCTCGACGCGCTGTTCCTCTTCGCGCCGGAATGGGAGCGCCGGCGCGGGGGCCGGACGCAAACGTAATGTCCCAATCCGTCATTGCGAGAAGCGTCGCGACGAAGCAATCCAGCCAGCTGGATCGCAGCGTCGGCGGGGCCGGACTCGCGATGACAGGACGGATTGGGACAGTACCCGGTGTAAACGACCGTTTGACTATATTCCGCCCGGGGCTTTTGTGCCGCCTTGTCGAATCGCGCCGTCCGCCGGTCTGCTGGCGGTGGGCTTCAACAATCCTATGACGTCTCCACCTGTGTTCGCCAATGCTCCCGAAGCGCTCGGGCCCGCCGGCGATTCCCGGCTGCCGGCGTCGCTGGAGGCGGAAATCCGGACGATCTATGAGCGCAGTCCGCTTTATCCCGAGCGTTTTCCCCTTCACCCGGAACCCCTGCAATGGGCCTGCTACGGGCAAATCCCGGTTCTGACCAAACAGGAGATCCTGCAACGGGGGCATATGGCGTTCTTTTCGGATTTCCGGGTGATCGAGCGCGGCCTGCAGAATCGCGAGTACGAATACGAGCACACCTCGGGGTTGACGTCGCGGCCGATGACGGTGATCATGGAGGACGGTTGGTGGGCGGAGCAGACGCGCCGCGCCTTCCAGGCGCACCCGGCGCTGGCGCCCTATGCCGGACGGCCGGTGCGCAAGGCCGTGCTGGCTCCCGTGGCCTGCTCGAGCAACCTCTGCCCCTACGAGGACCAGCCGTTCCCGCACCGCTATTTTGAAGGCACCGTCTATCTCAATCTGACGAGCGATCCCTTTGTTTTCCCCGAGCCGGAATGGGACCGGATCCTGCTCGAATTGCAGGCGGTGAAACCGGAGATCATCGAGGGCGAGCCGGTCTATCTTTCGTTGCTGGCGCGGGCCGCCGGCCGGCGCCAGGTGAGCGTGCCGAGCGTGAAGGTTGTCATCCTGACTTATGGCAAGGCCAGCCTGCAGCACAGCCGCCGGATTGCCGAGGTGTTTCCGGCGGCGCAGGTCGATCTCTACGGTTCGACCGAGGCCGGCTATATTTTCATCGGGGATGCGTTTCAGGACAACTCGCGCGCCATCGATGCCAACGCGTTCGTCGAACTGGTCCCATGGCGGGATCGGCCCGATGTCTTCCAGACCCAGGTGACCACCCGCAGCCGGCGCGCCATGCCGCTGCTCCGGTATCAAACCGGCGATATCGTCCGGCGCTTCCCGACGGGCTTCCGGATCCTCGGGCGCGAACGGGATCTTTGCTTCCGGACGGACGGGACGATCGTTTCGTCGGCGGAAATTGATGCCGCCCTGCCGGACGGGTTTGCCTGCTGGCATTACTGTCTCGTCCAGACCGGCGAGACGCGCTGGGATTTTCACTACGTGGCCGATCACAACGCCCCGAAGGATCTGGGCGCGGCCGTGGCGGAGGCGCTCGGGGAGGGCGTGCGGGTGAACGCGTTCCGGCGCAAGTTTCTCCAGCCGGGATCGAGCGGGAAGTTCTCGCTGCTGAAGCCGGCCGGATGGCAGGGGGCGGCGCCGGCCGGCGGGTAGACGCCGAATTCGGAAGGCGGCTTTGGCTTGGCGCGTCGTAGCAGAACGGCGTTTTGTTCCGTCCGGAGCCGGACGCCAGCCTTCGCGATGGCTCCGGTTCGGCACGCGGCTCCGCCACGGAACCACTTTTGAATCATTCTTGCTTGGCCTCTCCTCTGTCGAGCGCACTTGGCACAATAGTAAACAAAACTTGTGCCCATCAGCAGAAAAGCTAATAAGGGACCCCTTGGTTTGGTGCCCGACCGCGGAACCTTTACTTTCGCGCTGCGCTTTGGTCTACCCAGCGGCGATTTGCATCTGATTCTGGCGGGCGAAGCCCGTTCGATCCATCTTACTTCCCTTTTCGCGATGAATCCCGTCTGCAGCCTGTTTCGTTCTTCGATTGGCAAGAAGTTTGTCATGGCCGTGACCGGCGCGGTCCTCATTGCCTTCGTCACGGGCCATCTGGTCGGCAACCTGCAGATCTTCGCGGCGCCCGACAAGATCAACGGCTATGCCCATTTTCTCCAGAGCCTCGGGCCCGTGTTGTGGATTGAACGCCTGATCCTGCTCGCGTGTGCGGTCCTTCACGTCTGGGTGGCGACCATGCTGACCATCGAAAACTACGGGGCGCGGCCGGAGAAATACGATTTCGGCCACACGATCCGGGCGACGCTGTCCTCGCGGACCATGCGTTGGACGGGGGGCATCGTGGCGGCGTTCATTGCCTACCACCTGGCGCAATTCACCGTGGGATGGGCCGACGCGAAGGAGTTCAAGTCGGCGCTGCCGGAGTATGTCATGCAGTCCGATTTCCACCTGCTCGGGATTCCGGTCGTGGCGAGGGACCAGCCGGTCCACGATGTCTACAGCATGGTGTTCCTGGGCTTCTCCCACCCGGTGGTCTCGCTGTTCTACGTCGTCGGGGTCGGCCTGTTGAGCTTTCACCTGCTGCACGGGGCCGAAAGCATGTTCCAGACCCTGGGCTGGAAAAGCGGCCCGTGGGCGGTTCTGCTCAAGAAGGTGGTCGTGCTCTGCTGCGTGCTCTACTTCCTCGGCAATCTGGCGATTCCCGGCGCCATCCTGACCGGCCTGGCCCGGCCTGCCCCGCGCACCTCCGCCGCGCTGCGGCTTGAGGCCGGCCCCGGCCGCCGTCGTCACCCAACGTTGATTCATCCCGCCATGGCCAAACTCGAATCCAAGATCCCCGCGGGCCCGCTCGAGCAGAAGTGGACCAAGCACAAGGCGGAGATCCGGCTCGTCAATCCCGCGAACAAGCGGAAGTACGAGATCATCGTCGTCGGCGCCGGCCTGGCCGGGGCCTCCGCGGCGGCCAGCCTCGCCGAGCTCGGCTACGAGCGTGAAGCTGCTTCGTCTTCCACGACAGCCCGCGCCGGGCGCACTCGATCGCCGCGCAAGGGCGGCATCAATGCGGCCAAGAACTACCAGAACGACGGCGACAGCGTGTATCGGCTTTTCTACGACACGATCAAGGGCGGCGACTTCCGGTCGCGCGAGGCCAACGTCCACCGCCTGGCCGAGGTCTCGGCCAGCATCATCGACCAGTGCGTGGCGCAGGGCGTGCCGTTCGCCCGCGAGTACGGCGGCCTGCTCGCCAACCGCTCGTTCGGCGGGGCGCAGGTGTCCCGCACCTTCTACGCCCGGGGCCAGACCGGCCAGCAGCTTCTCCTCGGGGCCTATTCCGCGCTCTCCCGCATGATCGGCCTTGGCGCCGTGAAGATGCACACGCACTCCGAGATGCTCGACCTGGTCGTGGTCGACGGCCAGGCGAAGGGGATCATCGTCCGCGATCTGGTCACGGGGCGGTCTCCCGCCATGCGGCCGACGCGGTCGTGCTGGCGACCGGCGGCTACGGCAACGTCTTCAATCTCTCGACCTACGCGCGCAACTCCAACGCCACCGCCATCTGGCGCGCCTACAAGCGCGGCGCCTGTTTCGCCAACCCGTGCTTCACCCAGATCCATCCGACCTGCATCCCGGTGACCGGCGACTACCAGTCGAAGCTGACGCTCATGTCCGAGTCGCTCCGCAACGACGGCCGGATCTGGGTGCCAAAGAAGGCGGAGGACCGCCGGAAGAACCCGAACGACATCCCGGAGGAGGAGCGCGACTACTACCTCGAGCGGATGTATCCGGCGTTCGGCAACCTGGCGCCGCGCGACATCTCCTCGCGCGCGGCCAAGAAGGTGTGCGACGAGGGCCGCGGGGTGGGCGAGTCCGGACTCGGCGTGTATCTGGATTTTGCCGACGCAATCAAGCGGCTGACCGAGGCGGGGGTGCGCGAGCGTTACGGAAACCTCTTCGACATCTACCACGAGATCACCGACGAGAACGCCTACCAGGTGCCGATGCGGATCTTCCCGGCCGTGCACTACACGATGGGCGGCCTGTGGGTCGACTACAACCTGATGTCCAACGTGCCCGGTCTCTTCGTGCTCGGCGAGGCCAACTTCTCGGACCACGGCGCGAACCGCCTCGGCGCCTCCGCCCTCATGCAGGGTCTGGCGGACGGCTACTTCGTGCTGCCCTACACGATCTCCGACTACCTCGCCACGCAGAAGCCGGCCGCGCGGCCGAAGACCGACGCCGGGGAGTTCCGGCAGGCCGAGGACAATGTGCGGGGCATCACCAGCCGCCTGCTCGGCGTCAAGGGCCGGGAGCCGGTCAGCCATTTCCACAAACGCCTGGGCCACATCCTCTGGAACGGCTGCGGCATGGCGCGCAATGCCGCCGGCCTCCGGCAGGCGCTGGCCGAGATTCCCGCCCTCCGGGCCGAATTCTGGGAGAACGTCAACGTCCCCGGCGACGGCGGCACGCTCAACCAGTCGCTGGAGCGGGCCGGCCGCGTGGCCGACTTCCTCGAGCTGGCGGAACTGCTCTGCCTCGATGCGCTGGAGCGCGACGAGTCGTGCGGCTGCCATTTCCGCGAGGAGCACGTCGACTCCGAGGGCGAGTGCCTGCGCAACGACGAACAGTTCGCCCATGCCGCCGCCTGGGAGTTCCAGGGCGAGGGCCGGGCGCCGCTCCTCAACCGGGAGCCGCTCGTCTACGAGACCGTGCACATGGCCAAGCGGAACTACAAGTGAGAGTGAAGGTGAGGGTGAAGGTGGGAGTGAAAGTAGAAGAGGATTCCTGCCACTGACGCCTTTGCCTGCTGCCTCACTTTCAGCCTCACTCTCACTTTCACCCTCACTTTCCCTTTCCCATGAAGGTCACCCTCAAAATCTGGCGCCAGAAGGACGCGAACACCGCCGGCGGATTCCGGGAATACGAGACGCCCGACCTCAACGCCAACATGTCGTTTCTCGAGATGCTGGACGTGGTCAACGACGAGCTCACGATCAAGGGCGAGGAGCCCATCGCGTTCGACCACGACTGCCGCGAGGGCATCTGCGGCACCTGCTCGCTGGTCATCAACGGCAAACCCCACGGGCCGCACCGCGGGGTCGCCACGTGCCAGACCTACATGCGCAATTTCAGCGACGGCGACCGCATCACCGTCGAGCCGTTCCGCGCCCGGGCGTTCCCGGTCATCAAGGATCTGATCGTCAACCGCCAGGCCTTCGACCGCATCATGCAGGCGGGCGGGTTCATCAGCGTCCGCACGGGCAGCGCGTGCGACGCCAATGCGCTCCCGGTGCCCAAGGAGGCCGCGGAACTCGCGATGGACGCGGCGGCCTGCATCGGGTGCGGCGCGTGCGTGGCCGCGTGCAAGAACGGCAGTGCGATGCTCTTTGTCAGCGCCAAGGTGTCGCAGTTCGGACTGCTGCCCCAGGGCCAGCCCGAGCGCGACCGGCGCGTGCTCGCGATGGTGAAGCAGATGGATGCCGAGGGTTTCGGCAACTGCACCAACTATTACGAGTGCTCCGCGGTCTGCCCGAAGCTCATCAGCCACGAGTTCATCGCGCGGATGAACCGGGACTACCTCAAGGCCACGCTGCGCTCGGCCTTCACGCAGGCGCCCACCGGCGCCAGCGCGGCCGGCTGAGATCCGCCGCCGGGCCGGCAGATCGTTCGTCACTTGGAGGGCGGTGCGCCGTCACCGCCGTTTGGGCGGTTCGTCATGCCTTATTCAGATGGGTGCCGCGGTCCCGAGAGAAGTGGAGAATCCGTCGAATCGAGATGGCATCCCGGGTCGCGTCGTAGATGAAATAGACGGCATAGGGAAACCGTGGCGTCATCGCCAGTCGATATGCGCCGATCCGTTTGCGGAAAATCAATGGCGACTGGTGCACAAGGATGATGGTGGCATCGACATGCTTGATGAATTCTACCCCCAGCCCCGCGCTACGCTGCTCATACCATTCGAATGCCTCAGAGAGGTCTCTTTCAGCACGCGACGAGACCCTCAGCTCGCGGCTCATTTTCGTCGCAAAATCCGCGCCTTCACTCTCTCCCACGACTTTCCTTTCGTCGGGTTAGCCTGGTACGCTGCGTAATCCTGCTCCAGTTCACTCACATGCCATTCGGGGATCGGAATATTCTCCGGTTGCCGGATGATTTCGTCCCACAGTTCCCCGACAATTATCAGCTTGTCCGCAACCGAGAGCGAATTGAGTTGTGGGATGTCGGCGACCTTCATTGTGCGGAAAATGCAGCGTCCTTACAGCCGGGTCAAGTCGGCCAAATCATCCCGCGATCGGTTGACCGGTCTTTTGTTCGGGCCGAAGAAGGGCGGCAGGCCGGCGATCGCTGGAGCATCGGCCCGGCAGGCCTTTGCGTTCGTCGGGCTTCTGCGGCAGCCGGTCGGCCCGGGGGCAGATCCGTACACGATTTTCCAGCGTCCTGTAACTTTTCCGCAGTTGGTGTGTTCTTCAGGCAACCACTCAATCACCATGAAGACGCTGCTCTCCCTTCTCTCGACCCTCGCCCTTATCACCGCCCTGGCCACGCTCGATGGCCAACACCTCGACGCCGGCGTGCTGTTCTCCGCCATTGCGGTGGCCACACTCGTCGCCTTCGCCCTCACCGAGGGGCATGGCCCCGTCCGTCCTTCGCTGTCCGAACACTTCTCCCGGTCCGGCGCCAGACTGCAACCGCGCCGGCCCCGGGCCTTGAACCTGGCGGCCTGACCGCCAGCCATTTCAACCCCCCGAACCCCGCAAGCCGCGTCCCTCGAAGGCGCGGCTTGTTTGCCTCTCCGGCGGCCGCATCGTAAGGTCGCGGGTTTTTTGACAGGAGGCAACGGAGGACACGGAGAAAATGCCAGGCAAAGGCACCCACGCGCCGTCCTCTCCGGTGTTTGGCAAGTCCTGGAGCCGCGAATGATGTTGCGATCAGGTCAAGTCACTGGACAGCGGTCTTTTCTCCTGCTGCAGGGTTCTTGTCCCATGGATCGCCTTGTCCGCGCAGCGGACATTCAGCGAGGCGCCAAATGCAGCCGGGATCAGCCTCCAACCTCCTTGCCGAACCGAGACCCCAGACTGGTCTGAGGCGGCGCCTCGCTAGAACTTCGAGAGCGCGCGGGCGCTTTCCACCGCCACCCAGGCTCCGCCGGCCGCCAGGGACCAGAACAGCGCGAGCTTCGCGAGCCGCCGCCGCCGCAGGCTGGCCTCATAGCGGTCGGCGTTCACGCGCCGGAATCCGATCTCCGTCAGATAGCTGACGAACTGGGCATTCCGTGTGCGGGACATTCGGATACGAGAATTGTCAACCGGCCCCATGCGGATGGCCGGGCGATGAAACCAATTTCTGAAGGCACGCCACATCAGGGTCCCTTCTTTGAGTTTTATGTCGTTTTCTCAAGGGAAAACTGTCAAGACAGCCCGCCTTTTTCGCGCACTTTTCCTTTGCCCGTCCCATGCACCACTTTCACTATCTCAGCAACTCACTGTACTGCGAAGCGGTCGATTTGGCCGCCGTTGCCCGTCTCTACGGCACGCCGACCTACGTCTACAGCGCGGCCACGGTGGAGAACAATTACCGGCGCCTCGCCGCCAGCCTCGACGGACTGGACGTGCAGGTGTGCTATGCGCTGAAGGCGAACGGCAATCTGGCGCTGCTGCGTCTGCTGGCCAACCTGGGGGCGGCCTTTGATTTCGTCAGCGGGGGCGAGCTGCGCCGGGTGAAGGCGGCGGGGGCGAAGGTGGACCGGAGCGTTTTTGCCGGAGTGGGCAAGACCGAGGCGGAGATCCGGCTGGCCCTCGAGGCGGGCATCTTTGCGCTGCACGCGGAGAGCGAGCCGGAACTCGCGCGCATCAACCACGTGGCCGGGCAGCTCGGCCGCAAGGCCCCCGTTGCGATCCGGGTGAATCCGGATGTCGATGCGAAGACGCATGCCAAGATCACGACTGGCAAAAGCGAGAACAAGTTCGGGATTCCCCTGCAATTCGCGCCGGCGGCCTACGCGGCGGCCGCCAAGTTTCCGCACCTCGAGATCAAGGGGGTGCAGATGCACATCGGTTCGCAGCTCACCGAGGTGGGACCGTTTGTCGAGGCGGTCGGGAAGCTCATCCCGCTCGTGCGCCAGCTGCAGCGCGACTACGGCATCACCTATTTCAGCCTCGGGGGCGGCATCGGCGTGGTGTACCGGGACGCGCTGGCCAGCGGTGCGGCGGCCTGGTGGGACTCGCTGCCGCCGGACCAGCGTCCGGTCACTCCCGAGGCCTACGGTGCGGCGTTGAAGCCGCTGCTCCAACCGCTCGGGCTGAAGGTGCTCCTTGAACCAGGTCGTTTCATGGTCGCCAGCGCCGGCGTCCTCCTGGCGCGGGTCGAGTACCTCAAGCGCGGTCACGGAAGAAACTTCCTCATTCTCGACGCCGCCATGAATGATCTGGTGCGACCGGCGATGTACGACGCCTATCACGAGATCGTGCCGCTCCAGCGCAACACGTCGCGGCGCGCTCTCAAGGTCGATGTCGTCGGGCCCATCTGCGAATCGAGCGATTGTTTCGCCACGGATCGCGTCCTGCAGGAGCTTGGCGAGGGCGAGTATGTCGCGTTCCTGACCGCCGGCGCCTATGGGTATGCGATGGCCAGCCGGTACAACGCCCGGGCGATGCCGGCCGAGGTGCTGGTCCGCGGCGGTAATTTCGAACTGGTGACGGCGCGCGAGTCATTTGACCAGATGATCGGCGGCGCACGCGTGCCCGCCTGGCTGACGTAGCGCGCCAAAATGGCTCCGCCATCTTGTTGTGGCGGCGGGCGGTTGGAATCCGGCCCGCCGCCAGGGGCATCTGCCGATTGACGTGAAGCAGGCAGTTCTGCGTTTCCGCAGCGGAGCCGCGTCCGGCTCCGGCGGCGCGGAACGCAGCGCCGCTACCGCGATCGTTGATGAACGAGTGGTCTCGATTCGTAGCGCAGGCTTCCAGCCTGCAACCGATGCAGCCAAGGATGGCTGCCCTACGTTCGGAATCGCCGTCAATCGGGAGATAACCACCCCGCCGCCGGGGCCGCATTCTGTTCGTGAATAATGCCGCGGAGTCGGTTAACGTGTTCACCGTGAAAACTACCACCCACACGCTGAGAAAACTCAAGGGACAGCGGCCCATCGTGGCGGCCACCGCCTATGATGTCATCACCGCGCGCTCTGCGGCCGAGGCCGGGGTGGATGTGCTCCTGGTGGGGGACTCGGTGGGCGACAATCTGCTCGGTTTTGAAAACACCGTTCCGGTGACGCTCGACATGATCGCCCACCACACGGCCGCCGTGGCCCGCGCGCGGACGGACGCGCTGGTGGCGGCGGACGTGCCGTTTGCGGAGGCGCATTTCGACTTCAACCGCGTCCTCGCCGCCTGCCAGCGCCTGATGCAGCAGGCGGGCGCGGAGGCCGTGAAGATCGAAGGGGGAGCCCGGTTCGCCCCGCTGTTCGCCCGCTTGACGGACGCCGGCGTGCCCGTATGGGGTCACATCGGCCTGGAGCCCCAACAGGTGCGCGTGCTCGGCCGTTTTCGCCGGTTCGGCGTCGAGCCCGCCGAGGCGGAACGGATGCTGGCCGACGCCCTGGCGCTCGAAAAGGTCGGTTGCTTCGCGCTGCTGCTCGAAATGACCGAGCCCAATCTCGCCCGCACCATCACGGAGACGGTGAAAATCCCGACGATTGGCATCGGATCCGGTCCCAGTTGCGACGGGCAGATTCTCGTCTGCACCGATCTGCTGGGCTGCAGGCCGGAGGCCATGCCGAGTTTTGTGCAAACCTTTGCTGCGGTCGGCGCTGAGATGAAGAAGGGTTTTGCCGCCTACACGACGGCGGTGCGCGAACGCAAATATCCGAAATAAGCCCGGGAGGGCCCCTGGGACGGACGGTGGGAAATTTCGGCGCATTCAATTTGCGAACCGAAAAGGAGTGGGTTCCGTGACTGGAGCGCCCGCCTCCGCTCATGCCTCCCTCTGTCGATTCCGGTCCGCTGGACCGCCGCCATCGTCTGGTGATCTTCGCATCGTCGCTCGGCACCGTGTTCGAGTGGTACGATTTCTACATCTACGGAACCCTGGCCGTCTTCTTCGGAAAACTCTTTTTCCCGCCCGGCAACGAGACCGCGGGTTTCTCTCCAGCCTGGCGCTCTTTGGCGTGGGCTTTTCCGTCCGGCCCTTTGGCGCCCTGTTCTTTGGCCGGATCGGCGACCTGGTCGGCCGCAAGTACACCTTCCTGGTGACCATCATCGTGATGGGCCTGTCGACCGCGCTGGTCGGGGTGCTGCCGACCTATGAACGGATCGGATTCCTCGCGCCGATCCTGCTCGTGTTCCTGCGGCTGGCGCAAGGTCTGGCGCTGGGCGGGGAGTATGGCGGCGCCGCGACCTATGTGGCGGAGCATGCCCCGGCCGGGAAACGGGGCGCGTTCACGAGCTGGATTCAAACCACGGCCACGCTCGGGTTTTTCCTCTCACTGGCGGTGATCCTGGGCATTCGCAGCGCCATAAGCCCGGCGAACTTTGCCGCCTGGGGCTGGCGCATTCCGTTTCTCATCTCCGTCGTTTTGCTTGGTGTCTCGGTCTACATCCGGCTGAAGCTCCACGAATCTCCGGTGTTCATCGAGATGAAGGCTCAGGGCCGCAGTTCAAAGGCGCCGCTGACCGAGAGCTTTGCGCGCTGGGACAACGGCCACCTCGTGTTGCGCGCCCTGTTTGGCGCCACTGCCGGCCAGGGCGTCGTGTGGTATGCCGGCCAGTTCTATGCGCTCTATTTTCTCACGGCCACGCTGAAGGTCGACTATATCCGCGCGTATGTGCTCGTCGCGGTCTCCCTGTTGATCGGCACCCCGTTCTTCCTCGTGTTCGGCCGGCTCTCCGATCGGATCGGCCGGAAGCGAATCATGCTGGCCGGCTTCGCCCTGGCTGCCTTCACGTATGTGCCGATCTTCCGCGGACTCACCCGGGCGGCCAACCCGGCGCTGGCCACGGCGATGACCGAGGCGCCGGTCGTTCTTCACACCACGGACTACCGCAACATCGTCGAACTCACCGCCCAGGCGCTGTGGGATGCCCTGGGTAAGATAACGCTGGTGAGCGCGAGGAAAACGCCGACCGACATCGATCGCGCCCGTGGTTTCCTGAACGCGCGTGGCATTCCGTTCACGCTCGCTCCGACCCGGCCGGAACTGCCGTTGGTGCTCGACGTCGGCGGCCAGACTACGGTCGTGGGTTTCGACGAGAAGAAGTTCGCGGCAGCCATCGATCCCGCAGGTTATCCCAAGACGGCGGATCCGGCCGCCATCGACACGCCAGTGGTTGTCGGCCTGCTTACGCTCCTGATGCTGTACGTCACCATGGTCTACGGGCCCATCGCGGCGTTTCTGGTCGAACTGTTCCCGACCCGCATCCGCTACACGTCGATGTCGCTGCCCTACCACAACGGCAACGGTTGGTTCGGCGGTTTTCTGCCGCTGATCGCCGCGTCCATCGTGGTTTTCACCGGCGACATCTATGCCGGCCTGTGGTATCCCATTGCGATTGCACTGATGTCGCTGGTCGTCGGCTGGCTGGCGCTGCCGGAGACCAAGGACAACGATATCAACGCCTAGGGACTGGTCGGGTTTCGCCCTCCATGTTCCTGAACAAACGGCGGACGCCGTTTGGTGCACAACGGACCAGGCTTGGAAGGCGGCGGGAACCCAAGGCGCAGGGCGGGCCGTAAACAATCGGCCGAAACGGGCGGGTTCGCCGCCTCCGCACCTCGACTGGCCCCGTTGGCTGGAAGAACTCTGGCGGAGGAATGGACGGCCAGAGAGCGGTTGCACGCGTTTTTCCGGCTGGTTTTTTTGCTCGCGGTTGTCGGTGCGGCGGAGTGTTGATCTTCGCTGCTATGTTGCATCCCACCCTTCGCGACGAAGCCTGTCTGGCCAACCGCCAGCTGGGGGCGTCGGGCTTGGTTCGACCTCACGTTTGGCAACGCCAGCGTGTTCGACCCCGGCGCCGGTGTGTTTGCGATCAAACCCAGCGGTGTGCCCTATGCGGAGTTGTCGCCGGAGGCGATGGTCCTGGTTGACCTCGATGGGCGGGTGCTCGAAGCGGGGCTGCGACCGTCATCCGACACTCCGACGCACCGCCGGCTGTTCCAGGCGTTTCCCGGCATCCGCTCCGTGGTGCATGCCCATTCCCGCTTCGCCGTGAGTTTCGCACAGTCCGGGCGGGAGATCCCTTGTTTCGGAACCACCCACGGCGACTACTTCAATGGCGCCGTGCCGGTGACGCGACCGCTCACGCAGCCGGAGATTGCCGATGCCTATGAATGGAACACCGGCAATGTGATCGTGGAGACCTTTCGCGACCGCGATGCCCTGGATGTTCCGGCGGTGCTGGTCTGGCGCCACGGTCCGTTTGCCTGGGGAGTGTCAGGTTCAAAAGCGGTGGAGACTGCCCTGGCGCTTGAGATCGTCGCGCAGATGGCCTACCAGACGCTGGCGTTGGCGCCCGATCGCGCAGCAATCGAACCGGAGCTCCTGCGCCGGCACTTCAAACGCAAGCACGGACCCGGATCGACCTACGGCCAGCTGGGATCCTGAGCCGCCCGGGCACCCGATTCCCTCCCATGTCATTTACCCTCGGCATTGATTACGGCACCAACTCGGTGCGCGCGTTGGTCGTGCGTTGTGCGGACGGCGCGGAGCTCGGGACCTGCGTCGTGGATTATCCCAGCGGCCGGCAGGGCATTCTGCTCGATCCCAAAGACCATCACCTCGCGCGCCAGCATCCGGGCGACTACCTCTTCGGCCTCGAAAAAAGCGTGAAGGGCGCGCTGGCGGCGGCGAAGAAGCGGCGGGGGTTCGATGCGGGGAAGATCATCGGCATCGGCGTGGATACAACCGGGTCGAGTCCGATCCCGGTTGACCGGAACAACCGTCCGCTGGCGCTCGACCGGAAATGGAAACGAAATCTCGCCGCGCAATGCTGGCTTTGGAAGGACCACACCGGCTGGCGGGAGGCGGCGCGCATTACGGAGCTCGCGGCGAAGCATCGGCCGCGATTCATTGCCAAGTGCGGCAACACGTACTCGTCCGAGTGGTGGTGGTCGAAGATCTGGCACTGCCTCGCGGTCGCTCCGGAGGTCTTTGACGCTGCTTACTCGTGGGTGGAGCTGGCCGACTGGGTGCCGGCGGTGCTGGCCGGTGTGACCGATCCAACCCAGGTGAAGCGCGGTGTCTGCCCGGCAGGGCACAAGGCCCTCTACTGCGAGGGATGGGGCGGCTTGCCGGACAAGGAGTTCCTGGCGCTGCTCGACCCGAAGCTGGCGAGTCTCCGCGACCGCCTGTACGAAAAGGCCTACGATGCCACCGAGCCGGCCGGGCGGCTCTGCGAGGAATGGGCGCGAAAGACTCGGTTTGCCGGCCGGTATTCCGATCGCAATCGGCGAGTTCGACGTGCATTACGGCGCCATTGGATGCGGTGTTACCGAAGGCACGCTGGTCAAGGTCATCGGCACGTCCACGTGCGACTGCGGCGTGGTGTCCCGCCGAAACGTCAGGTGCCCGACATTCCGGGGATTTGCGGCATCGTCAAAGGGGCGATCCTGCCGGGCGATTACGGCCTCGAGGCGGGACAGTCCGCGGTGGGCGACATTTTCAGATGGTGGGTGGAAGTTGTCTGCGAGGGCGAAGCGGCGCTTCATGCCCGGCTGACCAGGGAGGCTGCCCGGCTGAAGCCCGGCGAGAGCGGCCTGCTCGCGCTCGACTGGAACAACGGCAACCGCACGATTCTCGTGGACCAGACGCTGTCGGGCCTGCTGCTCGGGCAGACGCTGCACACCACCCGGGCGGAAATCTACCGCGCGCTCATTGAGGCGACGGCGTTCGGTGCCCGCGCCATCATTGAGAGGTTCAGGGAATATCGGCGTGCCGATCGACCGCGTGGTGTGCGCCGGAGGTATCGCGGAGAAGAATCCGCTGCTGATGCAAATCTACGCCGATGTCACCGGATGCACGATGCTCGTGGCCGGCTCCAGCCAAGCCTGCGCGCTGGGCTCGGCGGTGGCGGCGGCGGTGCTGGCGGGCGCCCATCGGGATTTCGCCGTGGCGCAGGAAGCGATGACCTCGCTCAAGCAGGTGCAGTACCGGCCGCGCGCGGCCGCGCGGAAGACCTACCAGGAACTTTACACTCTCTACCGCCAGCTCCACGATTCATTCGGCGGACTCAACAAATCCACGGACCTGTCGCGCGTGATGAAGGACCTGCTCGCGCTGAAGGAAGCCCAATCGGGCTGACGCCCGACGCTCTAAGCTTAAAGCTTTAGGCTCAAAGCTCAAAGTCTAACGCTGATTCTACCATGAAACTCCTCGCTACCCCCGAAATCTGGTTCGTCACCGGCAGCCAGCACCTTTACGGCCCCGGTCCGCTCAAGCAGGTTGCGGCCAATTCCACCAAGATCGCCGGAGCCCTTGCCGCCTCGGAACGCATTCCGCTGAAGGTGGTCTTCAAGGCGCTCCTGACGGCGCCGGACGAGATCCGCGCGCTTTGTCTGGAGGCGAATCATGACGCCAATTGCGCCGGCCTCATCCTGTGGATGCACACGTTTTCCCCGGCGAAGATGTGGATCGGTGGCCTGACGACGCTCCGCAAGCCCTTCGTCCACCTCCACACGCAGTTCAACCGCGACCTGCCGTGGGGGAGATCGACATGGATTTCATGAACCTCAACCAGGCGGCCCACGGCGACCGTGAGGCCGGGTTCATCCACACCCGCATGCGGCTGGGCCGGAAGGTGGTGGTCGGGCACTGGCAGGATCCGGAGGTCCAGGACCGGCTGGCCGCCTGGATGCGCGCCGCCCGCGCCTGGCACGATCTGCAGGGTGCAAAGTTCGCGCGGTTCGGCGACAATATGCGCCAGGTGGCGGTGACCGAAGGGGACAAGGTTTCGGCCGAAATGCGGTTTGGTTTCGCAGTCAACGGCTATGGGGTGGGCGATCTTGTCGCCAGGATCTCGGATGCGGCGATCGACAACGATGCCATTGACGCGTTATGTGCCGGGTACGAGGCCCGCTACAAGGTGGCGAAGGAACTGCGCAAGGGCGGCCGCCGCCACGACTCGCTTCGCTACGGAGCGCGCATCGAGCTCGGTTTGCGCGCCTTCCTCGAGGACGGTGGCTTCAAAGGATTCACCACCACGTTCGAGGATCTCCATGGATTGCGCCAGCTCCCGGGGCTGGCGGTGCAGCGGCTGATGGCCGACGGATATGGTTTCGGAGCCGAGGGCGACTGGAAGACCTGCGCGTTACTCCGGGCGATGAAGGTGATGGGCGAGGGGCTGAAAGGCGGCACGTCGTTCATGGAGGATTACACGTACCATCTGAGTCCGAACGGGCATCAGGTCCTCGGCGCGCACATGCTGGAGATCTGCGAGTCGATCGCCGCTGGCAAACCGTCGCTCGAAATCCATCCGCTCGGCATTGGCGGGCGGGAGGACCCCGTGCGACTGGTCTTTGATGCGCCCGCCGGTCCCGCGCTCAACGCGTCGCTCATCGACCTGGGCAATCGCTTCCGCCTGATCGTCAACGAAGTCACCGCCGTGAAGCCGCCCAAGTTGCCAAAGCTGCCCGTCGCGCGGGCGGTGTGGGAGTGCAAACCCGACTTCAAGACCGCCTGCGGGTGCTGGATTCTCGCCGGTGGGGCGCATCACACCGGCTACAGCTACAGTGTGACGACGGAGATGCTCGATGACTTTGCCACGATCGCCGGCATCGAGCTCGCGGTGATCAACGCCGACACTCGGCTCGCCGATTTCAAGCAAACGCTGCGCTGCAACGAGGTCTACTACCATCTCGCACAGGATATCCGGGGATAGGTCTTGTCCGGATTCTCCGATCGGATGCGGGGCCGGATTGCCGTCTGATCCTGGCGCTGGCGCCAAGCGCGGGCCAGGCGAAGCTCCGTTGGGGATCCGGCGTGCTTGGTCCAAGGCCGACCGGGCCCGCCGCCGGTCCTGCCCACCCCGGGGATCTCCCGGCGCGGCACCGGTCTTCGTCTGCGCGCACCTGCACGCGGCTTGACGAAATGCCTGACGAATCATGGAAGCGGCCCCGGCCGCTTAGTAACGTAATACGTTACATCGATCATGAGGCGCACGTGATTCTTGGGCTAGGATTCAGTCTGGCCGTCAACGTTGAATCCGACTTGGCCGTCTGCCGTCCCCGTGTGGCTGGGGTGTAGGCAGCCGCAACACAGGCTTCGTAACGGAATACGTTACGTCCGGGGGAAGAATGCGATGCACCTGTGGTGAGCGAAGGGATCTCGTGCAGCCGGCGGCGCATCGTGCGGGGAGGAATCGCAGGGCTTGACTGATCGGACCCGCAGGCAACGCAATACGTCATTTCCCCTGATGTATATTGATAAATTGCATCCAAGAATGGAACTGGCGGCGGCACTGGGCTTGGTCCTGTTCGAGGCGGCGGAGGCTTCGCTGCGGGCGGCTGCCCGCCACGGCAGACGGCCAGATTTTGGTCCCCGTCCCGGGCGGACGCTGCGGCCGGGCGCTGACACCCCGATCTGGAACGAGCTTGCCCGGCAGACGAATCGGTACCTGCGAAAGCGCGGATCGAAAGTGAAGCTGGCCCGCATTCTGGGCGTCCCACGCCAACGGGTGAATGACTTCCTGCACGCGCACACGGCGTGCCCGGACGCCGAGAGGGCTCTGTTGTTGCTATGCTGGCTGGCGTGCCGCCGGCAGGGGCGGGAACTGACCGCCTGACACCAGGCGGACATTGTCACGGAACGCGTGACCAACGCGTCCGTCGTGCCGACGGCTTTGTAACGTAATACGTGACATCGACCGGGGTTGGAGCGGGCGTCGTTCGTAAGGCCCGTGGCCGGCGTTGTAACGCATTACGTGACAACCGGGGTGCAACCATTACAATGGAAACCTTCAGAAGGTCCCGGCGTCATTCGAGCGGACGGGGTTTTGCGGGCCGGGGGGGAAACCTGCGGGGTCGATCGCAAGGCTCACAGCCGGCCGGCGGCCTGTTCCCACTGGTCGATGCGCTCGAGCAGCTGAAGCGCCTGCATGTAGGGTTCGTCAATCTGGACGACAAGCGGCCGCCGGCTGGAGGGCAGGTGCCGGCTTTGCAGATAGTCGGCGATGTGGACGGCCGCGAGCGGGCCGAACACCGGCGGTTCGCGACGTCCGGGTTGGTGGTGCCAGGCAACCGCCTCGACGATGGCCGGCGGCAAGCCCCAGAGTCCGAGAAGATAAGCTCCGACTTCCGCGTGGCTCACACCAAAGACGTTCGCTTCTGCCTGCCATTGCGGGATCAGCTCATCGGAGGCGAGCTGGAGCGCCTGGCGGTACAGGTTGGGCAGCGCCGCCGCGAGCACCAGTTTGCCAGTGTCGTGCAGGACCCCGGCAGTGAACGCGGCATCAACGGTCGCGGAGGCGGCTCCTTCCTCTGCCAGGATTTTTTGCGCGAGCAGGCCGGTGGCGAGACTGTGCAGATAAAGACGGTCGGAGTTGCATTCGCCAATCGCCTCGGCGTTCAGGCTCGCAAAGAGGCCGAGCGAAAGCGAGAGGCTCCGGACCAGATTGAAGCCGATGATCTGCACGGCCTCCGGCACGCTGACCACCGGCTGCGGAAGGGCGAAAAACGCTGAGTTCGCCAGTTGCAGCAGCTTGGCGGTCAGGCTGGCATCCTGGGCGATGATTTCGCCGATGGCCCCGGTGGTTGCGTCGGGGCGGGCGAGTTCCTGCATCAGCCGGAAGTAGATGGTGGGTGGACTCGGGAGTTGCTGGATTCGCGCCACGACCCGGCGCAGCGGATCACTGGTGAAGAATTGATCGAGGGCCAGCAGCCGGCAGACGGCCGACAGCAGGTCGTCAGTCGCGCATGGCTTGACCAGGTATTGGTGGGCGATTCCCACCGAGCCCAGCATTAGTTCCGGTTCGGGGCGGTCGAGCAGCAGGACGCGAACCGTGTGCGGATGGCGGACCATGGTGGCCCGCAGCAGATCAATGCCGCTCATCCCGGGCATCGTCATGCTCGCGATCACCAGATCGAACGAACACCGGTCCAGCAGGTCGAGGGCCTCGCTGCCGCTGTGAACCGACGCCACCGCCCAACCCAAGCCGTGTTGATGTCCGCTGACGGCTGACGCAGCCAGCGCAGCCTCATCAGGTCCGGCCAGCAAGATCTGTTTCAAGGGCAGAGGCATATCTTCTAATCGGTCATTACCGGCCCCAGCTGAGCCGGAAGAGTGCAGCCCGGCGGGGCGCCGTCCCTGACCGGACTGGAGGGCTTGATGCCGCCGGGCGATGGTGCGGGCACATTGACCTGAAGGTCCTGCACCATGAACGAGAGCAGGCGATCATCGTTCCAATGTCCCGATCGAACGGGGTTCCCGGATGAAACGAAATCGACCACCGTTTCTCCTGGCGGAATCGAGAATGGCGGAGTCTGGACCGAAACCTTTGATTCCAGCGACCGGGTGGACCAAAGACTGACACCGCGCACGCTGACCGTCAGATCCCGTCGGCTAACGCTCCTGGTGACAAAGGACAGGGTGATCTCAATTGGGTGAGTGGTCGGATTGGAAACGGTGAGCGTCGCGTGCTTGGCAACACCCCAGCTCCACGTGTGATTCTGGCCCCATTCCTTGTTCGACCAACCCTGGGTGAACTGCAGGCTGAAAGCCGCGGTTGACGGCTGGGCGGCTATGATCCGGTAGTCAGCGGGCGGGTTTGCGACACCCTGGTTCTGGATCGTGAACACGTACACGCCATATGGCACAAAACAGTTGCCCAGGAGAAACCAGGCCAGCCAGCCCCGGCGGGCGCTCATCGCCAGGATCAAATTGAACGCCAGCGTGATCGGGAGGGCGTGGCGGGTGACGGTAAAATGGTGCTCCCAAGGGATGAAGCTGATGCAAAGGAAATAGGGAACGAAGATCGCTCCCGCCCGCCAGATCCGGTTGGTCCACTCGCGGTGGATGAGCAGGAAGATGCACTGGGTCAGGGTTGATACGATCGTCAGCAATGCGTGCAATGCCTCGCTCGAATAGATCTCTGAATACCACCGGCCCCAATTGACGCCTCCGTTGGCGGCGAGAACGCTGAATTCCCCGAGTTTGGCCATGATGCCCCGCAATGGCCACGCGAGATTGCCGCCAGCCAGCGACTCCTCCGGCGGGAAGCGCGTGAACACATAGGCGAACCAAAGAGCTGGCGGCAGGGCCGCGACCAGACACAAAGCGAGGTTGCGCCTGACGGCCGCCAACCAAGGGGGCCGGTATTCCAAAAGACCAAGGAGGCCGAGAATGTTGGGCTCCCGGGCCAGCGTTGACAATGCGAGCACTCCGGCTCCACCAACGCCGCCAACCATCATTGCGAGAGTCAGCAAAACAAAACCCGGAAAATCGGTGAGCGACGACCGCATGGATTCAATGATGCCGCAGGTCATCAGCATCGCCGCAAAACCACCGATGCCTTTCCAGCCATACGGCCGGAAAAGGCCGACCATCATCACGACGAAGCCAATCCAGAAGACGAAATTGAGGACAGCATAGACATTCAAAATCCAAAACGGCCGGCCCAGACCGCCCAGCCATGCGAGCCACGGCAGAAGGATGCGGCGGGACCGGTAGGGCGGATCGTCGAGCGCCACTCTCAGTCGGGGATCGCGCAGCAGCGGGTCGAGCGCGAGTTCGCCGTAAAACTGGCCGTCAAATCCCAAGCGATTGGATGGGCCGATGTATTTGGGTGTTGCCCGGAAGACGTCCAGACCACGGTCGTCAAACTCGTGGCCTACTTGCAGGAGTTTCGTGAGGCCGAAAGCGGGCGAGTAGACTTGGGCGCCGGTGTGAAAAAGCAGGAGAAACGCAATTGCTCCGACGGCAACGAAGACCCAGATACCCGGACGCGCGAAGGCCTGCCTGAAGATTCTCAACGAAGGAGGCTGAGTGAAGCGTGGTGGAGCGCCGTTTGGCAACGAAAACTGGCGGCTTCGCGGGGTCGGGCTGCGCGAATTGCATGCCGCACCCTGGCAGGTGAGTCGGCTGGCCCGCGGGCGAAATGTCAGCTATTAGTTGACATCGATCCCTGGAAACAAGGGGCGCGGGGCGCCTGCCATGCCAGAGCCTTGCGCGAAGGCTGGACGAGCCGCTACAATTTCAGCCGCCGCAACCGGAGCGCATTGGAAACGACACAAATCGAGCTGAGGCTCATGGCGGCGGCTGCCAGCATTGGATTGAGCAACCAGCCGAACACCGGGTAAAGCGCCCCGGCTGCGATCGGGATGCCAAGACCGTTGTAGACGAAGGCCAGGAACAGATTCTGTTTGATATTGCGCACCACGGCACGACTCAGCTGCCGCGCTCTCACGATGCCGCGCAGATCACCTTTCAACAACACGAGGCCGGCGCTCTGCATCGCCACATCCGTGCCCGTGCCCATGGCCACGCCGACATCGGCGGCCGCGAGTGCCGGTGCGTCGTTGATCCCGTCACCGGCAAAGATGACAACCTCGCCGGCGGCGCGGTGGGTGCGCACGATCTGCTGCTTGCCCGCGGGCGTGATGCCGGCATGGATTCCGTCCAGGCCGAACGGCCTCGCAACGGCCCAGGCGGTCGTCTCACGGTCACCGGTGACCATGATGATCTTCAGCCCGCCCCGGCGCAATTCCGCGATCGTTTCACCGGCAGTGGACTTGACCGGGTCGTCGAGCGCAATTGCGCCAGCCAGGCGACCGTCGATGGCGACGCTCACAAGGGTTGCAGTCGGATAGAGTTTCGCCGCGCGACGGGCGAGGTAGTCGGGGGAATGTGCCTCGAGACGACCGACCTGAACGGTCTTGCCCAACACCCGGGCGCTGACGCCGATGCCGGGTTCGGACTGGAAGCTTGCGGCCGCCGGAATGGCCACGCCCCGGGCCTTTGCCGCCTCGACGATGGCGCGGGCGAGCGGATGTTCGCTGGCGCTTTCTGCCGCCGCCGCCAGTGCGAGCAATTCGCCGGCCGAGGCGGCCGACCCGGCGGTCTCGGACCTGGATCCGACGACGCCTGCCGCCGGTTCGACTGCAATCACGCGCGGTTTGCCTTCAGTCAGGGTGCCGGTCTTGTCGATGAGCAGCGTCGAGGCCCGGGCGAGAAGTTCAAAGGCTCCGGCGTTCTTCACCAACACGCCCGCCTGGGCTCCGCGCCCGATGGCCGTCACGAGCGAGACAGGCGTCGCCAGACCGAGGGCGCAAGGGCAGGCGATGATCAACACGGCGACCGAGTTCACCAAAGCGTGGATCAAACGCGGCTCGGGTCCGAGCCAGAACCAAAGAAGAAAAGTCACGACGGCAACGATGGCGACGGCCGGAACGAACCATGACGCCACCCGGTCGGCGAGCTGCTGAATGGGCGCCTTGCTCTCCTGCGCTTCTTCGACGAGGCGGATGATCTGGGCCAGGAGAGTGTCGCGGCCGACCTTCTCGGCGCACATGATGAAACTGCCCGTCGTGTTGACCGTACCGGCGGACACCGGATCGCCGCCGCCTTTGGTCACCGGCATGGCCTCACCGGTGAGCATCGCTTCATCGACCGAGCTGTCTCCTTCAGTCACGCGGCCGTCAACCGGCACATTTTCGCCCGGCCGGACGCGGAGGAAATCGCCGGGAACCACTGATTCAAGCGGGACATCCTCCTCCCGGCCGTCGCGCACCCGGTGGGCGGTTTTCGGGGCCAGGTTTATCAAGGCGCGGATCGCTGCGTCGGTCCGGGCGTGGGCGCGCTGTTCCAGGATCTGGCCGACCAGAACGATGGCGGTGATGACGGCGGTGGCCTCGAAATACAGCGGCACTCCGTGGGCACCGCGCAGGGACGCGGGAAAGCGATCGCCGAACAGCAGCGCCGCCGTGCTGTAAAGATACGCCGCGCCGGTTCCGGTGACGATGAGGGTGAACATGTTGGTGTCGCGTTCGCGCAGCGAGTACCACCAGCGCCGGATGAACGGCGCTCCGCTCCAGAAGAACACGGGGGTTGCCAGGGCGAACTGCAGCCAGCCGGAGACGCGCGGATCGAGCCGGTGAGCCAGCGCCGGCGCGATCATCCCTCCCATGGCCAGCACAAGGACTGGCACCGCCAGGGCGAGGGCCACCCAAAACCGCGGGAGCAGGAACTGCGCTGATGGCAGCCCCATGTACACCGGTGCCGCCGGGTCGGGCGCGGATTGGTCAGCCGGGCTTGGTCCAACCGGATGCTGGCGGTCGTCCTTCATCTGCGCCTTCCGGTTCAAACAGAAATGAACCTCACCGGTTGCCGGCTGCGGCCAGTTCCTGCCGGGCCGCGGCCACGGCGGCCTTGAATTCCTCCGCGTCAAATCCGACGCTCTGGAACTTGATGCGGCCGTCGGCGCCGATGACGTAGAGGCGGGGAATGTAGTTGGCGGCAAACCGGCTGAAGATCTTCCGTTCCGGATCAGGCAGCAGGGGGAAGGTCAGCCCGAGCTTCGCCGCGAAGGGCCGGAGTTTGTCCGCGCCCTCTTCGCGACCCGCGGCCAGGACGACAAGCCCGCGATCCTTGAGCGCCTGCCAGAGTTCCTTCTCGACGTGGGGCAGCTCTTCGTTGCAGGGACGGCACCAGGTGGCGAACAGGGACAGGACAACGACCCGGCCCTTCAGCTGATCGAGGGAAAAGGATTCTCCGCTGACGGCTGTGGCCGCGAAGGCCGGTGCGGGCTCGCCGACCTTGGTCAGCGTGGCTTTCGCGAGGTCTTCGTCGGTGCCGGCGGCCGGCAGTGCGAGCGTGGCGGCCAGAAGAGTGGCGTAGAGGAAAAGCAATCGTTTGGTATTCATGGGAGGTGGTTGGGCGGGTTCGTGGCACCGGTCAAGACACGCCAGTCCGAGACTGGAGCCACGTAGCGCCGGTCTGCGCCCGGCGGCTTGCATTCAAGAGCTGGTTCCGAGAATGCTTGCGGACTGTCTCACGCTTTCGGCAAATAGACCGTTTGTTTGAGGGTGTTTCCAAGATGCCGGCGGAAGGTCGGAAGGTCCGCCACCTCCCCGAGCGCGCCCAGCTGGCTGGCGAGATTGCCCACCGCCGCACCTTCGAGTCTGAACGATACGACGGGCAGGCCGGCGGCGTCGGCGGTCGCCTGGCAAAGGAGCCGGTTTTTCGAGCCACCGCCGACGATGAGGATGCGCCTGAACCTGCGACCGGTCATGTGCTCGAATGACTTCAGGGCGTTGGCGTGACCGCGCCCCAGGGATGCGCAAATCAGGCGGGTGTAGCCGGCGAGGTTCCTTGGCGGCACCGCCCGTTGTTTCTTCAGCTGCCTGTCGATCGCGGCGCGCATCGACGGCGGGTTGGCGAACGCCGGATCGGCGGCGTCGAGCAGCGCCGCCGGCGGCGGCAGCCTCTCCGCGATCGCGATGAGCGCGGACCATTCGCGTTCGGTCTGCGGGCGGGCGACAAAATCCTTCATGGTCTGTTCGAGCAGCCACAAGCCGGTGACATTGGTCAACGGACGGTAGCGGCCGTCGCCGATGCGTTCATTCGCAACGCGCGCAGCCAGCGCTTCCGTGCCCAGTACCGGCGCGTCGCTCTCGAAGCCGGCCAGCGACCACGTGCCGGAGCTGAGGAAGAAATCGCCGCCCTCAGGGTCAGCGGGCATGGCATCGTAAGCGCTCGCAGTGTCGTGGCCGGGCACGGCGACCACCTGCGTCCCCTTGAGTTCCGGGAGATCGCGCACCACGCCGAGGCGGGTACGGGACAGAATGGGCTTCGCGAACCAATGCGCAGGAATATGGAAATGGTCCAGGACCGGTCGCGACCAGTCGGTGGAGCTTACGTCGAGCAGCTGGGAAGTGCTGGCGATCGTCAGTTCGTTTTCCATCCGGCCCGAAAGCAGAAAGTTGAAGTAATCGGGCAGGAAGAGGCAGCGGGTGGCGAGATCTGCGATGGCCGGACAGGAGGCCACGACCTCTTCCAGCTGCAGGCTGGTGTTGTAGAAAACGTTCGGAATTCCAGTTGCTGCGTAGATCCGCTCGATCGCGGCGCGCGTGTGGCCGAGGCGCCGCAGACCAGGCTGGGTGCGGGCATCGCGATAGGCATGAATCGGGAAGACCAGCCGGCCCGAGTCGTTTACCAGTGCGTAGTCAACCCCCCAGGTGTCGACTCCCACGGAGGCGAGGCGCGCGTCGCGGGGAAGAGCGGCCACGGCCTTCTGCAAGCCGGTTCGCACCTCATTCCACAGACCGGCGATGTCCCAATAATCATGGACGCCGAGCGAGCGGAAGGTGTTGGGAAACCGGTGAACCTCGTTCAAATGCAGACGGTTCTTCGACCAGGCACCGAGGATCACGCGACCGCTGGACGCACCGAGATCGATGGCGGCGGAATAGACAGTGGGCATGGGCCGGAAGAATTGACCGTCGGTTGTGGAATGGCGAGTCCGCAGAAGGCGCTGACCCTGGTCTTCTGTTTTGACCGAACGTCCGGTCGGCCTCATGGATGGAAGGCAGGAATGGACGATCACCTGACAGCCGCCGAATCCATCCGATGCGAGGAAGAACACGCCAGGCAATGACTCCGTCGAACGTGTCCCGTTTGCGGCGCCGACGTTCCGTCCGGCGCCAGAGCCTGTCCGGATTGCGGCGCCGACGAGCGGACCGGCTGGGACGAAGAGAGCACCCGCTACGATGGGATCGATCTTCCGGGCGAATCGTTTGCCGGCGACGAGGCGCCGGGGGATGGGCCCCCGAAAGCGCGCTTCAGACCAGGGGGAGTGCCGCTAGTCTGGTGGCTGGCGGGAACCGGTATTCTGATTCTGGCCACGGCATTGGTTCTCGCCGGGCGGGTCTTCTAGGCTGGATCTATGCCGTTGGACCATGGCTTGGCTCGCAATCTCCGAAACGGTTGCCGGTTGTAGGAGCCTGCTTGCAGGCGATTTCCCCTCAGCAGTCGCGAGCAAGCTCGCTCCTACAATTGCATCAATCCGGTGAGGGCAATCAGCCCAGCGACTGCATCGCGTGACGCAAGGGTTCCAACCGCTGGTCGAGCGACATGCTCACGATTTCAGACATGCTGCTCAGCATGACGACAGCGTTGAGGTTGGCGTCTTTGGCACAGGCGGCCTGGATGCGCGAGAAAAAGGCGATATTGAGAGTGGCGAGCTCGGCATAGAGCGCTTCGAGGCCGACGAGGGAAAAATCGGGCTCGCCACCATCCTTCATGACAAAGAACTGCTTGATCAGATAATCGCCGACGGTGCGGTAAAGCGTTTCCTCGATCGAGGCAAACGGCAGGTGGAAGATCGCCTGGGAACGCAGCCGGCCGAGGATGGGGCACGCACTGGTGGCCATCACCAGCGCCAGCAATGCCTCGAGGCCCATCTGGGCGTCTGTCTCCTTGATGCACACGCGGGCGGAATTCCTCATGGTCACTTTCACGCGGACCGTCGAAGGGACGTGGGAGAACTTCTCAATGATTGGTGCGACGTCAACGGCGGGCGGGCAGTAGGGCTGCGAGTCTTGCAGCGGACAATTGCTGCAGCGGTGGAAGGGCAACCAGGTCCAGGGCGGCGGGGCCGCCGGATCGTTGGTTGAACTGGGGGAGGGTGCCGGGCGGTTTAGCGCAACATTAAATGACCAGATTGTACCATCGGGCAGTTCGTAGTCGTAGACGATCAAATCGGAGGGCATGGGGTGAAGGGACGGGCGGTTGGGCTTGGGCTGGTAGTTTGTGACAGTAGTTCACGCTGTGCTTGACGCGAAAAGAGGACAGGGAGCGGAAAAGCGGCGCGCAGCGAGGTTGCGTGCCGCAACGCCGGGGCAGAATCACCCAAGACGTGGGGGCTAGGCAAGCCTGCGCGAACAAAACCTGCACGGCGGCGACGGCCGAAAGAATTCAGAATTCGGGATTGCGCTGCCGGGGGCGCTTTCTACGCTCGAACCTTTAAGCGCGATGCAAAGGCACGGACCGAAACGCATCTATACTCCGCAATCCCTCGAATATTGGTTTGGGAAACTGGAGCGGGACTGGGCGGAGCATTTCAGCGCCGAACAGCTGGAACAGGGCCGCCGCATTTATCGCGACAGCGAGATCCGAGAAGTCGAGCTGACGGCCGGGGATGCGATCATTCACCGGAAGATCGACAAGAAGGAGGAGTATGCGGTGATCGAATGCGGGGACGACGGGTTCTCCGTGCGATCGTCCTCCACCGATGCCGGGTTGGCGCGGGCGATTGCGGTGGCCGGTCTGCATGAGATTGAGGAACTGGTGGCGGACGAGATCTCGCCGCTGCCGGGCGATCTGCCGCCCGAAACCGGTTCCGGTCGCGCCGGCGGCAACGCCTGGAGCGGGAAGCAACGGCCGGAACGACTCCGCCGCGCGGCCGCTGCTCCTCGTGTTTCAGACCCGGACCGAGGGTCTGACCTTCCAGGCGTTCTGGCTGAATCCCGACGGCATCCGGGTCGCCGCGTTGGGGCATTCCCTCGGCAACGGCAATGGCAATGGCAACGGAGCCGGCCATGGAGATGATTCTTCGCCGGCGCATGTGAGCTCGGGCGAACGCGGCAAGCTCATCTGCCTGACGACCTATGCGCGCAAGGCGCATTTCCACTACCAGCAGGAGGCGCGCCTCTACGTGCTCGATCTGTTGAAGGAGATTCCCGAGTTCGTGCGGACCGTCCTGCCGGTCTGGAAACGCTATTTCACGATCGAACTCGATGACAACGCGCAGCATCTGGCGAAGGGGGAGCGCGCCGTCGAGATCGAAGCCCACGCGGACAAGCGCAACGGCTCCGGCCTCAAGCTTCGGTGGGTCTTTCGGGCCGGCGAGCACCTGCTCTCCGAGGACGAAGTGGCGGTCCTGACCCAGCGGGAAGGTGCACCGGTCATCCTGCCCAGCCTGGGAATCGTGTCAGTGGCGCGTTCGAAATGGGAGTCGCTGACGCAGTGGCGGCGCACGGTTGACGAAGCCACCCAGGCCGACGGCCGGCTGCCGCCGTACCTCGTCTTTTCGCTCTTCAACGACGACCGCCTGGAGGTCCTGCTCGCCCCGGAAGTCGATGTGTGGCGGCAGAGTGTGCTCGCGCCGCCGGCGTCGGCGCCGTTGCTGCCGGAAGTACTGCGGCCGTACCAGCGGCGCGGCGTTGAATGGCTGCACCACCTGGCGGAGGTGGAGTGTCATGGATTGCTGGCGGATGAAATGGGCCTGGGCAAGACGCTCCAGGTGCTGGCCCTCCTTGCCTCGCGACCGGTGGCGGACCGGCCGAATCTCGTGGTTTGCCCGGCCAGCGTCGTGCCCGTGTGGCGCGAGGAAATGGCGCGGTTCTTTCCCGGACTGGAGTGCGACGTGCTCAAGACCGGTCACGATTTTACCCTGCGCCGCGATCCGGTGTTGTGGCTGGCCAGCTACACCCAGCTCCGCAAGCACAAGCACCTGCTCGACCGGGTGGAATTCGGCTATGCGGTGCTGGACGAGGGGCAGTTCATCAAGAACCCCGATGCGAAGGTCACGCATGCGTCATGCTCGATCCGCGCGCGGCACCGGCTCGTGCTCACCGGCACGCCGCTGGAGAACCGCCAGCTCGATCTCTGGTCGATCTTCCGCTTCCTGCTGCCCGGTCTTCTCGGCACGCGGCAGACCTTCGAGACGATGTTGGGCGTCGACCGCGCCGGCACCCTCACGCGACTGCGGCAGCAACTGGCGCCGTTTATTTTGCGGCGGACCAAGGACGAGGTAGCCCAGGAGCTTCCGCCGAAAGTGGAGATGGATCTGCTGTGCCCGCTGACGGAGCTGCAGCGCACTGAGTATGCCCGCATCTGCAGCGAAGGCCTGGTGCGGCTGGGCGACGATATTGATGCCGCGTACCGGGAGAAGTCATTCGGCTTTCTGGCGTTTCTGACCCGCCTGCGACAGGCCTGCTGCGATCCGGATCTGCTGCCCTGGCTCAAGGCTCCGGTTACCGAAAGCGGCAAGCTAAACCTGTTGGTCGAGAAGCTCGCGGAAATCGTGGGCAGCGGGCACAAGGTCGTGGTCTTTTCCCAGTTTGTGATGCTCCTCAACCGGGTGCGCGAGGCGCTGGTTGCAAACTTCCCCGAACTCCCGCGCTTCGAGCTCACTGGAATGACGCTGGACCGGCAGAAGCCGGTGCAGGCCTTCCAGGGAACGGCAGGAGCCGCGGTGATGCTGGTGAGTCTCAAGGCGGCGGGGACCGGCATCACGCTGCATGCGGCGGACTACGTGTTCCTGCTCGATCCCTGGTGGAACCCGGCGGTCGAGATGCAGGCGGTCGACCGGGTGCACCGCATCGGCCAGACCAACACGGTGTTTGTCTATCGGATGGTCACTGCCGGCACGATCGAGGAGCGCATCCAGGCGCTGAAGGCCAGCAAGAAGCTGCTGTTCGACCGGGTGGTGGGCGACATGAGCGGGGATTTCGACCTCGGCCGGCACTTCCATTCGCTGCGCACGCTGATTGAACTGACTACGCCCGAAGCGGAACAATAATGATTTTCCGGCGGGCGCCGGAAGATCAAACCCGCATGCGTCTCCGCAAACTCACCGTCCAGAACTGGCGAAACGTCGCGCTGGCCAGCCTTGCGTTCGACGGCCGTCAGCAATTTCTGGTGGGAGCGAACGGCCAGGGGAAGACCAGCCTGCTGGAGGCGGCCGGTTTTCTCACGGCGCTGCGCTCGTTCCGGACTCCGGATGCGCGCCTGGTGATTGCCCACGGACAGACGGAGGCGGCGGTGGCGGGGGTCCTGGAGCACGAGCAGTTCGGCGACACGACGGTGACGATCAAGCTTGGCGCCGACGGAAAGGAAGTGCACTGCGATCAGGAACGGATTACGCGGCTGGCCGACTACGTGGGGCGGTTTCCGACGGTGGCGTTTTCTTCGCAGGACCAATTGCTCGTGCGGGGCGCGCCGGCGCTGCGGCGGCGCTGGCTTGACCTGATGCTGGCGGCGACCAGTCCGGAATATCTTGGCGCCCTGCAGACGTACCATCGCGCGCTGGCGGAGCGAAACAGCCTGCTCAAGACCGGGCGGCTCGGCTCAGCGTCGTCGCCCGACGCCTCGGTGGTGGCGGAACTGGCGGCGTTCGAGACGCAATTGGTGCCGGCTGGCGTCCGGTTGATCGCCTTGCGGAGCGAAGGTGTCAACGCGCTGGCGGCACATCTGCGAACCGCGTATGCGCAGATCGCTCCGGCGGCGGAGACGGCCGGACTTGCCTACGCGCCGGATTTTGACCGGGCGGACGGGACGGCGTTTGCGGCGCTGCTGGCGGAGAACCGGGTCCGGGACGGTTTGCTGCGGACCACCCAGCGCGGTCCGCATCGCGATGATCTTGAGTTTTTTCTTGGCGGCCAGCCCGCCCGCGAGGTGGCGTCCGAAGGTCAGCAGCGCTGTCTCGTGCTCGCGCTGCGGCTGGCCCAGGTGGCACTGTCGCAGGAACGCACGGGAGTGCGACCGGTCCTGCTGGCTGACGATGTCCTGGGCGAACTCGACCCCGAAAGGCGGCACCGCTTCTGGGCGGCGCTCGACCCGGAATTGCAGATCATAGCCACCGGCACGAGCCTGCCGGATGACGCGTCGCTGGGACGCTGGCAGGTGTTTACGGTTGAGGCGGGACGATTCACCGCCGCGTCATGAAAGCCTTTTCCGCCTTCAGTCTCGCCGGACTCGAGAGCCAGCTCGCGGCCTGGGGCGGCAAGACTTCGCACGCCAGACGGCTGTTGGTGGATTATTACGCCAACGCGGGAGGCGTGGACTGGGCAAAGCAGCGGCTGCCGCAACGGCTGCGGGAGCGCTTGTCCGCGGAGTGCGTGATGCTGGAGTCGAAGGTTGTCCTGCGGCGGGTCGCCGATGACGGAACCATCAAGCTGCTGCTGAAGCTGGCCGATGGAAAGACGGTCGAATCGGTGGTGATGCCGGCCTACCAGAAGGACCGGGTAGCCGGATGCGTTTCATCCCAGGTGGGATGCGCGATGGCCTGCGACTTCTGCGCCACGACTCAGAGCGGTTTCGAACGGAATCTTTCCGCGGGCGAGATGGTCGAGCAGTTTCTCCACCTGCGGCGCGAGGCGAAGGCGGCGGGCCGGCGGCTGCAGACCGTCGTCTTCATGGGCATGGGCGAGCCGATGCTAAACCTGGAGAACGTCCTGGAAGCGGCGCGGCGGATGGCCGGCGAGGCGATGGGGGCGCTCGGCTGGCGGCAGATCACGGTCTCGACCGTTGGAATCGTCCCCGGGATCGATGCGATGGCGGCGGCGGATCTGAACATCAACCTGGCCGTGTCGCTGCACGCGCCGGATGATGCGACGCGGGCTTTGCTGATCCCGTCGGGCCGGCAGTTCGGCGTAGACGAAATCCTGGCGGCGGCCGGTCGCTACCAGGCGAAGCAGGGCCGGCCGGTTTCAATCCAATATTGCCTGCTCGGCGGCGTGAACGATTCGGTGGAGCAGGCCCGGCAGCTCGCGGTGCTCCTGGACGGGCGAAGGATGCACGTCAACCTGCTGCACTACAATCCGACCGGCGCGAGCCTGACGGGAAGAACCTACGAGCCCTCGCCCCTGGCGGCGGCTGATGCCTTTATCGCGGAATTGCGCGTCCGCGACGTGGTGGCGCACTTCCGCCGGTCCCGCGGCCGCGAGATTGATGCCGCCTGTGGCCAGCTTCGGCGGAGATCGGCAGCCGGCGGGCCTCCGGTTGACTGATCGGGGTTCTCGTGCCGCGTGCCGCCGCGTGCATCTCCCGATTGAGCGCAGGCTTCCGGCCTGCAACCGATGCAGCCAGGGATGGCTGCGCTACGTTCGGATTCACCGCCATTCGCGACATGTACCCCGTGCCGTTCCGTTCACCGGTTTGCACTTGATGAAAATTGACGGCAGACGGATCATGCTGCGTGCTTCGAGATCGAGAGGCCCCGCTCCATTCGGGGAACGGGCGCGTTTGTAGTCCACTCACGATGTCGCGTTCCAATGAACCCATCGATTAAAAGGGAGCGCCGGGCTGATCTGCGACTATCGGGCCGGTGGCCAGTCGCCCGCGCAGTTCAATCACGTAATCGCGGCGATCGAAGTCGATCCAACGATTGACTTGCCGGCGGTTGTGACCGTCGCGGGGCGGGGACGGCTGTTGTTTTTCGATCCGACGGACCCATTTTCGATGTTGGGAGGCCTTCGAGAAGAGCTACAAGGAACCAACGTGCTCGTTCTGGCCGAAGACGGCAGCGAACTAACGCGCCTCCCCGAATTTCCAGTTGATCCGGAGTATCTGGTCGAAACGAAGACCGAGCTTTTGCTGTCGGCCGATGGATCAGTGTCAGGGAAGCGCTCTACCGGTGGCGCCGGGCAGGCAGGAGCCAGAACACGAAGTTGGCTTAGGACAACGGCTGCGAACGATCTGAGCAAACGAGCCGCCGGGGCTCTGAGCGAAAACCTGAGGGGAGTGGCGGTGACGAATGTGACTTCAACCGACGATCGCATCACGGGCCGCTGTTTCATCACCGCCGAATTCTCGGTTCCGAGTTTTGTTTAATTTCTGCAGGGAGGATTGGCGCTCGCGCGACTTGACGTCCCGCACCGGGATTCGATTCCGAAGTTCGTGGACAAGGAGCGCCGGATGCCGGTCAGAATCCGGCCGGTGGCAGAGCATGACGAGGTGGCGTTAGAGTTCCCCGCCGGGTTCACGGTCGATGATCCGCCATCGGAGGCTGACGCTCAACCCCGGGATTGTGCCGGTGGGCGCGTATGCTGGTCTCCAGGGATTCCTGTCGGACGTGGCCAAGGCAGACCGGACCGCGGTGGTGCTGAAAAGACCGAATGGTGGCAACGGATAAGCATTCCCTTCCGTTGATCGACGGGTATCTTGTTGTCCATCGATGGGACGCATGTCGGTCAGGCTCATGTGGAAGGCGAAGATCGAAGGGCGGTCGCCTGCGCCGGTGCGGCCGGATGCGATGGCCGGCCGGCGACTGCCGTTTGCCGGTCTCGTGCTGGGAATCGATCCAAGCCTGCGCGGCACGGGTCTGGCATTGATCGAATTTGGCGGCGGACGACAGGCGCTGCTGCTCCGCGCCCGCACCGTTCGGGTCCCGCAAAAGACTCCGATGGCCGAGGCGCTGGCGGAGATTCATCGGGCGGTGACCACGATGATGGACGGCTTCGAGGTCCGCCATGTCGCATTGGAGCAGACGATCTACGTGCAGAACTTTCAGACTGCACAGATTCTGGGGGCGGCGCGCGGCGCCGCCATTGCGGCTGCGGCGCTGCTGGGCAAACCTATTTTTGAATATCCGCCGTTACGGGTGAAACAGGCGGTGGTGGGCGTTGGCCGGGCGAGCAAGGAGCAGATGCAGCGCACGATCATGGCGCTGCTGGGCCACGGGGCGCCGCTCGCCTCCGACGAGGCGGACGCCGCCGGCGTGGCCGTGTGCCATGCCCTGACCTGGCGGGAAATGCCTGCCGAACATGTCAACCATTAGTTGACATTTCGACTGGCGGAACGCCGGCCGGGTTGCAGCGGATCGAGCCCCTGCAACCAGGCGGCGAACACTCGGGACCGGAAAACCTCAGCCGGGATCATCCGTGGCCACGAGCGCCAGCGAGTGGATCCGACACCGACCGTCTGTTCGCCCGTTCAACGAGCCCCTCGACACGCTTGGGGCCCTCGAGCTTGTCGAGACGGCTCATCCGTTCGACCGGTTCGACAGGCTCCCATTCGACGGGCTCAAGGTCTACGACACCGCAAGCAGGCTCAGGATGCCCCTGAGCGGGGTCGAATGGGTCAGGGGCCCCGATCCTGTCGAGGGGCTGGCGCTCGCAGCCACTTCCAAGCCGGGGTTTCTTCCCGTCCGAGGCAAAACGCGTGGTGCCCCGGGGGCTGCTGCATCGTTCCGGCTCAGGGGTAATTCCGCAGTCCGGTGAGCTGGGCCGAGACCCCGAAAATGAAGTGCGGGAGATGCCGGAAATAGCGCGGGGCGAGGCGGCGCGGCTCGAGGCAGAGACGGAACAGCCATTCAAGTCCGCTGCGCTGGATCCACCGCGGCGCCTGGCGGACGCGACCGGAGACCAGGTCAAACGCGGCGCCCACCCCGAGCATGATCATGGGTTCAAACCGGGGCAGCATCCGGGCCATGAACCGCTCGCGTTCGGGGAGACTGAGGCCCACCCAGAAAAGATCCGGCTTGGCGGCGGCGACCCGGGCAGCGAGGTCGGCCTCTTCCGTGTCGGTGAGCGCGCGGAATGGCGGGGCAACCGCGCCGACGACCCGAAGGCCGGGAAACTGTTTCTGCAAGCGCGCGGCCAGGGTTTCGGCGACCCCGGGCGCGCCTCCGTAGAAGAAATGGGCCTGGTCGGTTCCGGCGGTGGCGGCGCACAGACCCAGCATCAAATCGGGCCCGTAAACACGGCCGACCGCGCGATGGCCCAGAAGCCGGCCGAGCCACACCAAGGGCATTCCGTCAGGCGTGGTCAGCAGGGAATCGTTCAGGTGCCGGCGGAATTCCGGATCCTCCGTCGCAAGGTTGACGGCCCGAACGTCAGCGGTGCTGACATAGGCGCGACTCCGCTGCCCGATGGCCGCCAGCACTGCCGCCTCAGCCGTGGAGAGATTCACGGCCGAAATGCCGGTGCCGAGGATGTTGTAACGCGGAACTGGCGGGAGCGGCATGCAGGTTGGTTTGCCGCTTTAGGCGAAGCTCGTCGAACCGATTCGCCCGGCGAGAGCGGTTTCAGAAGAAGCGTAACCGCGAGCGTGAGACCCTCGACTTCGATCGGGGCCCTGACCCATTCGACCCTGCTCAGGGTCATCCTGAGCCTGTCGAACGGATGGGCTTGTCGAACGGGCGAGTGGACGCGCCTTCCGCTCGCTCACGCTCGCAGCTGCGTTTGCGTTCTCGGCCACAGTTCAAGTTACCACGCCCTAAGCCTCTGTGCCTGCGGCGGAAAAACGGACAAGCAGGTCATCCAATGGCTGGGCTTCGAGGGTCAACACGACGAGATGGGCGGCGGCAAAATCGTGGTGCTGGGTCGAACAATTTGGCACGGCCACGGTCCAGACGCCGGCGGCGCGGGCCGCAATTGTGCCGGCACTGGAGTCTTCGAAGGCGATCACCTCGTTGGGCGCCAGATTTAGCCTCCGGACTGCAAAATGGTAGATCTCGGGGGCAGGTTTGCCGGCGACAACATCTTCGCGGCAGCAAATGAGATCGAAAAACTGGAGCATTTCCAGCCGGAGCAGATGACGCTCGACGTGTTCGTGTCCGGAGTTTGACGCCACGGCGAGCTTCAGGTGGCGCCGCCGGCCTTCGTCGAGCACAGCCGACACGCCGGGCAGGAGGGGTTGCCGCGCGGCCAGTCCCCGGTACATGCGCCGGTGCTCAGCCTGGAGCGCGGCGCGGTTGGCGGCGGGGCCGAAGGCGGACCAGGGGTCGAAGTTGTGATCCACGTGGCCGACCAGACGCCGGGCGTCGGCGCGCGAGAAGGCATGGCCCGCGCGCTCGTGGAGTGCGGCCCAGGCGTCGATCAGCGGGGTCTCGGTATCGACCATGAGGCCGTCGAAGTCGAAAATCAGCGCATGAATCACAGATGATACAAGTCAGCGGAAGGCTGAGGCAGTCAAGCAGCGGCGGCACCGGGGGCGTTTCTCCCGATTGACAATAGAGCAGCAAGCTCGGCGATTTCGTAGCGGAGCCGCGTGCCGAGCCGGAGCTTCAGCAAAGACTGGCGTCCGGCTCCGACGGCGCGGAACGCCTGCCATGCCGCAGCCTTGCGCGAAGGCTGGCCGCGCCGCTGCCGGCACTTCGGAGATGCCCCGTGGCACCGGAGAATCGGCGGCGTTGGCTCGACGCCGGCGCGAATGCCGTTATTTTCACCCCCATGCAACCGTTGCCCCGCTCCACCTTCCGTTTTTTCTTCACGTTTGCCATGATCATCCCGCTGTCCGCCCTGGATGTTGCCGCCAAACCCACGACCCGCAATCGCGCCGAGATTCCCGCTGAATACAAATGGGATGTCTCCAGAGTTTTCCCCGACTGGGCGGCCTGGGAGGAGGGCATGAAGGCGCTCGATGCCAGGATCGCGGAGTTCGCCGCCCTCAAAGGGACGCTGGCGCAGGGGGCCCAGGCGGTGCTGCACGCCTACCACCTCAACGACGAGATCGGCATGCTGCAGTACAAAGTTTACGGCTACACCCACCTGCAGCGCGACGTGGACACGCGCAACCAGGACGTCAGCGCGCGGCACCAGCGCGTGCAAGCGCTCTTTGCCAAGCTGGGGACGGCCACCGCGTGGTTCACGCCCGAGTTGCTGGCGATTCCGCAGGCGGTGATGGAACAATGGATTGCGCAGACGCCCGGACTGGAAGTCTATCGCTTCCCGATCCTGGAGAGTTACCGCCAGCAGAAGCACGTGCTCGATGAAAAGGGAGAGAAGCTGCTGTCGTTTGCCGCGCGCTTGAACCAGGTGCCGACCACGGCGTTTCAGGAACTCTCCACCTCGGACATCAAATTTCCGAAGGTGACGCTGTCGGACGGCAAGGAGCTGACGCTTTCCCCGGGCGCCTACCAGATGGTTTTGGAATCCTACCGGAACCAGGCCGACCGGGCCAAGGCGTTTGAAGCCTACCTCAACACGTACGTCGCCACCGCCAACACGTATGCCGCCCTGTACGATGGCGTGATGCAGCGCGACTGGTTTGTCGCGCAGTCCCGGAGTTTTCCCACGACGCTCGAGGCCGCGCTTGACGGCAACGCCATCCCGCCGGCGGTGGTCGAAAACCTCGTCGACACGGTGCGCAAGGGCACGGCGCCGCTGCAGCGCTATCTGCGCCTGCGCCAGAAACTCCTCGGGCTTGACCGCTACCATCTCTACGACGGCTTCGTGCCGATTTACAAGGTGGACCGGCAGTATCCGTACGATGAGACGAAGGCGTTGGTGCTGGCCTCGGTCGCCCCGTTCGGCCCCGACTACCAGGCGAAGATGCAGCGGCTGCTGGGCGGGGCCCGCATCGACGTCTACGAGAACGACGGCAAGCGCAGCGGGGCCTACAGCTCGGGCATCTACGGCGCGGGGCCTTTCATGCTCATGAACTACAACGACACCCTGGACGCGGCCTTCACGTTCGCGCATGAGGCGGGACATTCGATGCATACCGTGCTGGCGTTCGAGACCCAGCCGTTCGCCACGGCCGACTACACGATTTTCGTGGCCGAGGTTGCGTTGACGATGAACGAACGCCTGCTGCTCCGGAAGCTGCTGCAAACCACGACGGACCCGAGGGAGCGGTTCGTGCTGGTCCAGCACTCGGTGGACAATATCGTGGGCACGTTCTACACCCAGGTGCTCTTCGCCGACTTCGAACTGCAGGCCCACCGGCGCGTCGAGCAGGGCCAGCCGGTCACGGTGGACGCCCTCAAGGAGATCTACGGCGGCCTGTTGCAGGACTACTACGGCAGCGCCATTACGCCCGACGAGCGCTACCGCTACACTTGGGCGCGCATCCCGCACTTCTACAATTCTCCGTATTATGTTTATCAGTACGCCACCTGCTTTGCCTCCTCGGCCCAGCTCTACAAGACGCTGGACGCCGGCACGGCGGAGGAACGCGCCGCGGCCGCGGACCGCTATCTCAACCTGCTCCGGAGCGGAGGAAACGGCCAGCCGATGGAGCTGCTGAAGAAGGCCGGGGTCGACCTGACGCAGCGCGGGCCGGTGCAGGCGGTGGTGGACCAGATGGACGGCCTGGTGACGCAGCTCGAGAACGAGGCGGCAAAGATCAGCCAGTGAGGCTCCGCCTCGGGCCGGAGCTGAGTCTGGCGGCGGCCAGGGCGATTGAACCTGAACGGTGGCCGGGAACGCGGCCACACGTTTTTGAAACCGCTGCAGCCCGCAGCTTGCACAGTCTTCATCGGCGTCGCAATCGACCGCCGGCTCTCGATTGAACAAGGACTTCAGGGAGAGGCGGGCCGCGGGCGGGGCGCCTGAGCCCGCGCCTCAAGGGCGAGCAGGGTCTGCACGAAGTCCGCGGGAGTGGGCGCCTGCAGAAGGGCTTCGCAGTTGGCGGAATCCTTGATGATCCGGCAGAGCATCCCCACCACTTGAAGGTAATCGCCGGTGCTGGACCGGGGGGTGCCGACGATAAAGATAAGGCGGACCACCTGGCCGCTTTCCTCAAACCAGACACCCTGGTCGCTGCGCCCGACCGCCAGGACGAGCTTGGCGACATGCTCGGTCCGCGCGTGAGGGACGGCCACTTCATTGCCCAGGTACGTCGTGTCCAGACGCTCCCGCGCGAGCAACTCCTCATAGAAACCGCGGAAATTCGTCACTTCGGGCCGGCCTTCGAGCAGGTGCGCGACTTCATAGAGCGCGGCAAGTCGGCTCGTGCTTTGCACATTCAGGATGATGCACGCCGGATCGAGCAGAAGGGCGAGGGGGCCAGCCATGGCGATGAAGAAACAAAGACAGTGCCAAGTAAAGGCGGGCTGGCAATCGATGGCAAAGCCCAAATGGAAATTGCCCGGCGGGAATCACGCCGGCCGACGGTTGGTCACAGAAGTTTCGGGGCAGCCCCCGGTCTCCGACGGCCACCGTGCGGGCCGGGCGCGCGGTGGCCCAAACTCGAATCAACCTACTTGGATCCGGTGTTCATCTTCAGGCGCCAGATATTGTACGCGCCGCCGCGATTTGAGAGGAAGAAGATCACACCTTCCTCCGAAGGCGACCAGGCCGGCATGATGTTGTCGGACGGGTTTTGCGTCAGACGCTGCAGATTGGTGCCGTCGGCGTTAACCAGGTAGATGTCGTTATGATGGCGGCCCTGGTCGTCAACGCCCTGGTCCGAGGCAAACAGCACGCGGGTGCCATCGGGGCTGGCCGCAGGATTGAAGCAATTGCTCTTCCTGAAGTCTTCCTGGTTGATCAAGGCAGTCTCCAGCTTGCCTTCCACCGTGCTCGAATAGAGCTGTTTCTTCTTGGAGTCCTCTTCGAGCCTCACATAAAAGATCTTGTCAGCAAACGTGTTGTTGATTTCGAGAGCGTTGATCGACAGCTGCGTCGGCAGGTTTCCGTCGAACCGGATGCTGCTGACCTGGAATTCCGCCAGAGGAAAATTGGGCTCAACGGAGATGTATAACAGCTGGCGATTGCTGTCGCCGTAGGTCGGGCGGTAATTGAAGCGCATGTCACTCGTCAGCCGGGAGATTCCACTGGCCATCTTGTTGTCAACGAGGTTGAAACGGAACACATCGGGCTTGGCGCGATCGCTCCGGTTGGAAGCAAAGACAAGGAAATTGCTGCCGTCGTTGGCGATATAGGGAACGGTATCCCAATAGCGGCCATTGGTAAGCCGGGCCACGCCGCTGGCGACGTCGTCGGTCTGTTTGATGAAGATGTTGGAGTAGAGATTCCCCTGTTCGTCATGCTCGGTGACGCTGAAGAGCACATGCTGGCCGTCCGGCGCGACGCAGAAGGAATTAATGGATTCAACGCGGGTCGCCGCGGCATCTTTGAGGTCCTTACGGACGAAGTTGGTCACCGGCTTCAGATCGTTGACGATCTCGGATGGCTCGCGGAGATTGAGGCTCGCGATGGCTTTGATCTGGGCGGCCTGGAACGCGACCCCGGCAGGTGTCATGACCAGCGTTGGATAGACGAAGGTCGTGGTGATCTCGGTGATTGCCTGCAGCTTGAATTCCAGGGAAGTGCCGCCCGCATAATCAATCACCCGGCTTTCGGGCTTGTATTTCGCGGGCACGACCACTGTGACGTCAAACTTTGGCCAGGCGGAGGATTTGTCCGCCCGCTGGAAGGTGATTGGCAGTTTGAGCGGTGTTTGGCCAACCACGGTCCCATTCAGGGTCACATCCGCATTGAGTTCGGAACCGTCGGTGGTGGCGGCCACGATCGTGTAGACCCGGTCTTCCCGCAGCAGGGCAAGGTTGACCGTTGGCACGGAGTTGGTCGTTGCGGCGAGCGTGACGGTCTCGCTCTGGTAGTTTGTCTTGGACACCACCAGAGTCTTTTCCTGCCACGGGCGGGTCTTGTTGTCGCGCGTGTAAACGACCTTCACATTGTTGACGGGCGTCGTGCCCACCTGCTGTTTGTCAATGGTGACGGTGGCCCCGTCGGGATTGGAGCTAAAGTCAAACGTCTTGGTCAGCGTCTTGGGCTCGAGCTTGACGGCAATCTCGTGCTGATCCTCGGCGGGCTGAACGGTCATTGCTTCGGGGAAATAACCGTCGAGGCTGAGCGAGATCGACACCGGTTTCTTGCTGTCAAGCGACAGTTGGGCCGGGGTCAGGCCGACCGGCTTGCCATCCACGTAGGCCGTCGCGCCGGACGGATTGGTGGTCAGCGCGATCGGGCTCGAGCAGCCTGCAAGGAGGCCGAGCGCAAGCAGAATTAGACCGGCAACAGGCAAAGAAGACGAGCAAGGGCGAATGGCTTGGCGGGAGATTGGCGTCATGGGGATAAGTGGTAGTTTTTATGATTAATCGATTCCGGGCCAATGAGGCAAGACCGATATGCGAGCAAAAGAACGCCGGCGGAATATCTCCAAACCGGCCGGGTCGGCGGCTCACGGCTGAACGGGTGCGGTTTTCTGAAGAGCTTGCGCCAATTTCAGCGGCCTGACAAGGAAACAGGATTGAACGGCGGGCTCCGATCCGTCAGCTTCCGTCGCACTCACCCAAGATGGACCCCAAGCTTCCGCTGTATTTTGATGGACTCACGGACATCGGCGTACGCCGTTCGAACAACGAGGACGCCTGGTGGATCGGAGAATTGGGCGGGACCCACTGCTTCATGGAACCTGGCCCGGCGCCTCTGTGCGTGAATCTCGATGCCGGAGGTCCGGGGGCGCTCCTCCTCGTGAGCGATGGGGTGGGTGGAGCAAATGCCGGCGAAGTTGCGAGTCAGATGGCGGTCAGCCTGATTTCCGGCGAACTTGACCGGGTGCGCGACACGCTCGCGGAGGCGAAGACAGCCCGTGAAGCGATCCTGAAGGCGATCCGCTCCGCAAACACTGCGATCAAGGAAAAGGCCTCCACGCCGGAGTTCGACGGCATGGGAGCGACGCTTTCGCTGCTTTGTTTTTTCGGTAGGACCGAGGCATGCTGGGGGCAGGCGGGCGACAGCCGGATTTATGTTTGCCACCATGGGCGGTTGCGTCAGATCAGCCGCGATCAATCGCCGGTCGGGCGTTTGCGGCAGGACGGCAAGATCAGCGAGGCCGAGGCCCGCCACCATCCGCTGCGCAACCAAATCGATCAGAGCCTGGGGGACCCGAGCAATCTGTTTCAGCCCGACACCGGGATCGAACGGGTCAGCCCGGGAGATGTTTTCTTGCTGTGTTCCGATGGTTTGAGCGATGGGCTTTGGGACCGCGAGATCGAGGAAGTGCTCGCCAAGGTTCGTGTTCCGGCGGATGTGCGGCCTGCCGTCCAACAATTGGTTGGCAGCGCCAAGAAGGCCTCGGGCCGCGACAATATTACGGCGGTGCTGGCGTTGCTGGAGAATCCGGCTGCAGGCGACGATGCGGCGAGGGTCGGCCTCTGGCGGAAATTGCTGCGGCGGTGACCGGGTTCCGGCGCTGCCCGGGGAACCATCCATGGTGGTGTCGGAAGAAATGTGGCCGCGGGCGTGAGCCCCTCGACTTCGCTTATAGCACTTCCATCGCCTCGGGGCCCTGACCCATTCGACTCCGCTCAGGGTCATCCTGAGCCTGCCTGCGGTGTCGCAGACCCTGAGCTAGTCGAATGGGAGCTTGTCGAATCCGTCGAACGGATGAGCTTGTCGAACGGGCGAGTGGACGAACCTTCCGCTCGCTCACGCTCGCAGCTACGGACGCATTCCCGGCGACAGTTCAAATTGATCCGCACTGGCCCGGACGTTCCACACCCTGCCATGCCGCAGAGCAGGCGTTGATTTGTGCACGCCGCGTGCAGCCGCCACGGATGGCAGGACCACCAAAAGCATCGCGGCGCCCTCCGTGAAACCGGAACGGCGCCGCGAGCAAAGAAGGCCGGCCTTGCCGCCTACTCAAGTGCCACGTTGAGCGTGACGCTGACCGTAAACTGATTTCCCCAGTCGGTTGCCCCGGTCACGCTGAGGGTATAGGCGCCGCTCGTCGGGAATTTGAAGTCGACCTCGCCCTGGTTTCCGAAGTGACCAACCTCCTGCCCCTGCGGGTTCTTGATGCTCCAGGCCTCGATCTTGAAATCGGTCTTCTTCTTGTTGTCCTTGAAGGCGAGGCGCGTGGCCATGCCGTCATTCTCAAACTTGCGGGTCTCTGGAACCTCGGCGATGACGAAGGCCCACTCGCGCTCCCGGCCAGGATGCTGGTCGACCGCAACTCCGCCCGAATCATCGCGCTTGATGGTGATCTTCAGCTCCCGTTCGGCGGTCAGGGTCTGACCTTCGCCACCCACATAGACGGTGTCGTAGATGATCGCTTCGTTGCCCCGGAAGAAAGACTTCGGCACCGTGGTGGTCTTGCCGTCAGCATCGGTGATCGTCACGCGGTCTCCTTCTTCCTTCACGCTGCCCTTCTCCACGGTGGGGGCCCCGCCGGGCATGATCTTGGACTGCGAGGTCTTGGTGGAGATGATATTGCCGTTCTTGTCCAGTTCCTCGACCGTCTGAGAAACGTCTTTTGAGCCGTCGGGATTGGTAACGGTCACCGTGCGGATGACCTGGGAGGTTCCATCCGGGCGTTTCATCACCTTTTCAAGGATTTCCTGTTTGCGGCCGTCCGGCAGGGTGACGCTCTTCGTGGACGTCGTGACGGTCAACCCGTCGGGCAGCTTTTCAGCGACGGGCCCGGCGGGAGCGGCATTGGTCAACGTTTTGGTTTCGGCACCAGCGCCTTCGGCATTGGCCATGGTGTTGAGCTTGTCCTGCTGCTGCTTGACCTTGTCGCCGTAGCCCGCGCTACTCAGGGTAGAATTTAGTTGCTCGATGAGCTTTGCCGCCTTGGCCGAATCGTTGGCTTCCAGAGCCTGGTTGATCTCAGCGATCTGGGCGCGGATCTTCTCGGCGAGCGCGGGATCCTTGTCCTTGATTTCGGACAGCAGCTTCGAGGCGGCGTCGATCACGGCGACCTGCTGTTTGAGTTCATCGCCGAAGATGCCCTTGCGCAGCATGTCGCGGCGCAGCGCATACATGCTGTCCTCCACCTGGCTGAATTCGTCGCGCAACTCCGCATAAGATTTGCGCAACTCGGCGCGCACCGTCTCGCGCGACTGGAACAGCACCATGGCCACTCGTTCGATCCGTTCGGGGTGACCCTTCATCAACTCCTCGACCTTCGCGATGAGGCCGGTCGCCCTCAAGACGCGGACTTTGGCGGAGTCCGGCAGATTGGCGGCAACAGCCTTGATGCCGGATTCGATGTAGTAGTTGGCGTCTTTGATGTCCGCCTTCATAATGCGCTGCTCGGTCAGCAGATCGCTCTTGTCGAATTCAATCGGGGGCTGGGGCTGCGCAAGCAACGGACGAAGCACGCCCAGGCAAATCAGTACACCGGCAAGACGGAGGGAGGTTCTCATGGGGGAGGGTTTCCTGTTAGCACTTGCCAATATATGATTTGCTGTCAAACCAAACAATGTTTGCCCTGGTCCTACCAGAATGGCCTCAACCCTTTGTCATTAAGCGCTTATGGGAGTTGCCCAGAGTCATACATTTTGTCGGGAGACACTCGATTGGTATTGGCAATATGGATTTCAGCGTACCGGCAAGTACGCCCTTCCGCAAGGCGCCTGGTTGGACCAGATGTACGGAGTGGCCAAGCAGCTGGAAACACTGGATTCCGCCCTGGCCCAGCCCCGCCCAAGCGTCGCGGTCTGGGGCCCTTCTCAGACGGGCAAATCGACGCTCGTGTCGAAATATATCGATGCAAATGTGAAGTTTGTTGGTGATCTCAGTGAAGACGGCAAAGATTCCGGACTGCACTTTGAAGGTGGCAGCCCGGCATTTTTTCTTAAGCCCGACGAGAACCCGGCCAAAGGTTTGACGCTGCGCGACGGGACCTGCGTCCTCAATCCTTTCAATTCAGGTTTGGACGCCTCGGCCTGCCTCAGCCGATTTGTTCTCGGCAGTCCCAAGGCGGACGCCGGTCTCCATCTGATCCGGGACGTGCGTTATCCGGTGGAGCTGAAGTTCGTCAAGCCGCGCGAATTGTGGCAATCGATCGCCCGTGGGTATGACAGCCAGTGTTTCGGGCCGCGGGTCGCCGGTCCGGATGATGGTTCCGGCCGGCCGCCGCCTCGTTATCCGCGGACGTGGACGCGGGAGAAATTCCTCGAGGTGTTCCAACGTTTCAGCGATCAGGCCGTTCCGAATGACGCGCGATCATCGCGGGAGGCGTACGAGATCCTGCATGATTTCTGTGATCTGATTGAGGATTTGATTTTTGCCGAACTGCCGCGGTTCCGTCAGTTGCAGTCGGGCGAGTCCAGCTGGAAGACCCTGCGACATTCGATTTTGAGCGAAGGCGGAGATGGCGCGAACCAGAGCAATGCGCTCCATTTTTCCTCGGAGCTGGCCTATCAGTTCACGGCGGAAATTCTCTGGGACGGATATCAGGTTCTCTCCGACTACTACCGGGCGATGCTCCGCGTGCTCAAGAGCAACCAGGACCGTTGGAAGGGCAAGCCGGTCCTCTGCTCGCTCGAGGTGGCGGCGCTGTTCCTGGACATGGAGACTTATCTGGTCTATTTGAAGCCCCTGCCGGGACGGCCGAGGCCGAAAGATCTGCGCATTCACCGGCTGGTGCCGGCGATCGCCTGGGCGGATTGTGGCGACTACATCGCCCTTGGTGCGGAGAGCCAGCTGCCCAACAAGCTGGTGCAGGACCCGGAGCATTTCGGCATTCTCCAGGGGCTGGTGTGGGAAATGGTGGTGCCGCTCAACCCGGCCAACCTGCCGGGGGCGGCGTTCAAGGAGTTTTTGCGCTCTGCCGACCTGCTCGACTTCCCCGGCGTCGAGCGCGGCGGCCAGTCGGGAGACAAGGTCGATCTCGATGTCATGGGCCGGTTGAGGGCCGGCCGCGGCGGACGGGAGGAGGGCGTCGGCGAGCGCGACGAACCCCACCAGTTCTTCCTCCGGATCCTCAAGCGCGGCAAGACCTCCTCGATCGTTTGCACCTACGCGCAGCGCCTGAGCATTGACACCTTCAACATCTTCCAGGATCTGGACCGCGACAAGCCGAACGGAGCGCAGTTGGTCGAAGGCATCAACGCATGGTGGAAGAACTGTGCGCCCGACTATTACCGCAATCCGCGCGGGCCCAGCCCGCTCCCGCTCAACTTCGTGCTCCTTTGGTGGGCTGATTTTTTCAACGAGGGCCACGACTTTACCAACCTTTCCAAGAAGTTCGCCGGTCTCGGGTTGATCATCGATCCCGAAATTTCGACGACCTTCGCGTTGAACTATTATTCGCTGCCCCGCGGTTCGGTCCGTCCGGACCGCGAAGCCCATCTCGCGGAAATGGTGCTGGCGCTCAAGGCCGAGGCGGCGTTCAAGACCCAGTTCGGAAGCCCGGTGAGCGCGACCTCGTTTGAGGCGATGATCGCCGACAAGCGCACCGGGGGCACGGATTTCTTCTTCAACAAGCTCAAGGAGCAGACGCAGGCCGCCGGCCAGGGCGAATCGGGCCGGCTGAGCCTGCTGCGGAAGAAGGGCGAAAACGTGCTCGCCTCCCTGGGCGAGCTCATGCAGCAGCACGAACTCTTCCCCAATCCCCGTCCGATCGATTTGCGCCGCGACCACCTGCTGCGGTTTCGCGACTTGTTGCAGGCGGCCACGGCCGAGACGGCCGAGCGCGAGATGATCGGCATCAACCATGCGCTGCGCACCCTGCTGGATGTCGATTCCGACGACCTCACGGCCATCCCGCGCTCGCCCTATGACATCAACGTCGACTATCTGCGGGCGCAATTGCAGCAGTGGATCAATGCGAAGACCGCGCTGCTGGGTCAGCAGGAGCCGGATCTCGGCCGGATCGGCCTGGGCGAGCGGGCGGTGCTGACGGAGACGCTCACCGCGTTCGCAGAGTCGATCGAGCCCGATCTTGAGGCCATGGGGGTTTGGTTGCGGCGGCTTTGCCAGTACTCCCAGGCGGTGGGCGAAGAGGATGTCAACTTGCGCCGGCATCTGGCGCTCTACATGGGCAATCTGCTGGTTTTCGGGCCGTCCGGGCCCCGGGTCCGGGTCAACGAAGAGCCGGTGGACGACGTCACGGATCCGGAGCGGGCCCTGCTGCCGGCGCCCCGCGGCGCAGCCTGCCGATACTACCGGGACTTCATCGAACCGTTTGCCGGCGATCGCGGCCACCTGCTCAGGCTGGCGGACCGCCAGGTCGTGCCGATCACCCGCCCCGATCAGCCGGGCGACAGCGCCCTGATCGCGGTCGCGACGAAAACTCATCCGCAGTTCATTCCCGGCCACAGTGCCACCTGACCTCCGGCCGCCATGGAACCTATTCGAGTCTTCCCCAATACGGGCCACCAGTATTTCACGGTGCCGCTGAAAAAACTGCTGCCCAAGCGCGACGAGGTGTGGCTGCAAAGCTTCGCCCTTGCCAACCGCGACGTCTGGCAGAAATGGGACGATTTCACGCGCTGGATCCGCTACCAGTACGCGATTGAAAAAGATCCGGTCACCGACGAGGACATTGCGGTCATCAAGCTGGCAATCGAGACCAACCTCGGCCTGCCCTCGCGCGGGCTGTTGTTCGACGTCGACGAAAAGCTGTACGACCAGCGGCCCGAGGAGGAGGCCGGGGCGCCGTCGGCCTATGCCTCGAGTGACGAGGCCCAGATCGAGGACGATTTCGGCACCGACCGGTTGATGCCGCTGACGTACCTGCCGAACAAGGAGGGCAAGGACGTCAACATCAACCTCGAGATCCACTGGACGCGGAGCGACGGCCGGGATCCGATCGATGTCGACCTGATCGTCGATCTCGGCAACTCGCGCACCATTGCCCTGTTGCTGGAGGCGCCAGGACAGCATACGGCGGGTGCCACCTTCGGGCGACGGGTGCGCATCGTTCGCTTTATTCCCCGGGCCACGCCGTTCGACTACGGAATGAGCGCCGGCATGGGGAGCGTGCTCGAAGACCGTTGCGCGATCATCGATTCGTGGCTGCTCCTGCACCGGCCGATTTTTGCGCAGAACGATCCGCCGTTCAGCAACGAGAAGGTCACCGAGGCGTGGAAGGCGTTCTTCTCCGCGGAGCACAACCGCCAGATGTTCCGCCGAAAGCAGTATCTGCCGCATGCCTTCGTCGAGCTGTCTCCCGCGCTCATTGGCGGAGGCGTTTCCCCGGAGGGTGCGGCCAAGATCCTGGCCAACGTCACCCTGGACCGCGATGCCCGGTTCTTTCTCAGTTCGCCCAAACGATACGTCTGGGACGAACGCCAGCTCGGGTTCGACGGCGGCACCGTGTGGAAACAGATCCCCAATCCGACCGACCGGCAGTCGCCCAATTTCTTCGATGATCTCGGCGGCCTCATCCGCTATTTCATGGATCCGGGCGGCGTCGACTGGGACATCGACCATCCTCCCTCGGAGGAGGATTTCCGGGGGATGCCGTTCCCGAATTCGCGGCCGACCTATCCCCGCCGCGACACGGTGTGCTGGTTTGCGCTCTCGATCATCGAGGCCGCCTACCGCCAGATCAATTCGCTTGAGTACCGCCGGTCAACCGGTCGCGAGAGCCTGCCGCGCCGGCTGCGGCACGTGCGGGTGACGTATCCTTCGGGCTGGACCTACGAGGAACGGAGCCGCTATCTGGCGCAGTGGGAGCGGGCGATCAAGCTGTTCACGCTGACCCGGTTTGAGGACCATCGGCCGATTTCGCTGGTGCCGGGGACGCCGGGAGGCCAGCGGCTGCTCCTCACCCAGGAGAACCTGGATGAAGCCGTGTCGTCGCAGCTGCCGATTTTGTATTCAGATTTCAAGGCGCTCGCCAACAACGGTGCGAGCTGGTTCCACCTCTTCGGGGCCGAGAACCGCGCCGTGGTGATGAACATCGACATCGGCGGCGGCACGACGGACCTCTCCATCATCGAGTACCAGCTCAAGCTGGCCGAGAAGCAGGCGGTGGTCGGGGCGGAGAACACGAGCGTGCTGCTCCCGCGCCTGCTGTTGCGCCATGGCACCCGCATCGCGGGCGACCAACTGGTGAAGCGGATCATCGAGCGCGTCATCCTGCCTGCCTGGATCCATGCGGCGGGCGACATCTTCACCCACAACCCCGAGGGCCGCGACTGGCTCCTGCGCCTGTTCAAGAATCCCGCCCACAACGAGTTTTCCAACGTTGATCCGCGCGCTTCGCAAAAGCTGGCCCGCGTCATGCGGCTCGTCTTCATCCCGCTGGCCAACGCCCTGCTGTCCCGGCTCGGCAGCACCGGTGGCGCCACCGCCTGGGAGCCGCTGGTCGTCGCCGACCACGCCGACCCGACGATCACCAAGGATCTCAACGACCTGGTGGGAATCACGATCCGCCGCAAGACCCGCCGGGGCGCGGCCTGGCGCGGGGTGGTGTTCCCGTACGAGAACACGGCGCTCAAATGTGACCGGGCGGCAGTCGAACAATGCATCGACGAGGTGTTCCGCGACATGTTCAAATCGCTGGCCGGCCTGGTGGGACAGTTCAACTGCCAGTTGGTCATCGTTTCCGGAAAGCCCTCCGAACTTCCCCGCGTCCGGCAGCTGGTGGTCGAGTCGTTCCCGCTGCTCCCCCAGCGCATTATCCAGGTCAAGAATTTTCCGGCCGGATCGTGGTATCCGTTCAGTTCGTTCGACGGCGGGCGGATTCTCGATGCCAAGACGTGCACCGTGGTGGGCGCCGCCCTCTACCAGGACATTTGCAACGGCGTGCTCGAGGGCTTTTCGATCGCTGACGAGAGGGAGCTCGGGCTCTCGCGGCAGTTCTATTGGGGCATTCTCAGCAAGACCGGGATGCCGGAGGAATTCTACGACCGGAAGAGCCTCTTGTTCAGCCCGCGCGAATATCCGCCCGATGGCGGCCACAAAGACCAAATCAGCCTGGAGAAGACTTTCCTGCTACCGCTCAATTGCCGGATCGGCCGGCAGATCGCGCGCATGACCGATGTGCGGCCCGACCCGGTTTACGAGCTGTCGTGGGAGCCGAAGTTTCAGGTGCCCGTGCGGGATGTCCGTGCGTCGGTCAAGCTCCGCTGGGTCTCGGAGCGGGGCCAGGGCGAACGGCTCGAGCTCGTGGAAGTGAAATCGGCGCTCCCGCCGGGCGCAGACGCCGAGGCCGCGCGCCATTTCCCACCGATCGACTCCGCGGAGGTCCATCTGCGGCTTAACACGATGCTGGAAGACAGCTATTGGCTCGACGATCCCAAGCTGGAAATCGAAAACCTCGCCTGAGACCACCGGACCACCGCTCCCCATTGTTCGCATGCCCCGTTCCGATTCTGAATCTGACGCGCACCCGATCGATCCCTGGTTTGGCGACGGGGACGATCTCCTCTGCTGGCGCGAGTGGTGGCAGCTGCCATCGGCGACCGCCGAGAAGGCGGCCGCCTGGGCCGAGCTCGCCGCCTTGGACCGTGATCTGGCTTCAGCCGGGACGCGCGATCTGGGCGAGTGGGCCGTCCGCCTGCGTCGGGTCGGAGAGGTGCTCCTGGCGGCGCTGGCGGCCGACTTTGCGGAAGATCCGGCTGCGCAGCTGAACGGCGCTTCCGCCTGGCTCGGCGCACTCAACCGCCGGCTTGGGGAGGCGCGGGTTGCATTGCGTCTGGGACATGTCTATCCTGGACAGCGCTTCGATCCCGATGCCATGGAGGCAGTGGATTCACTTTCCGGCAACCGTTTCCTGGTGCATTGCCCGCGTAGCTGGGTGGTGCGCGATGTCTCCCAACCCAAAACCCGCGTTGCGCTCCGCGCCCGGGTCGTCACCGCCTGATCAACCGCCCTTTGTTCGATGGACACCAATCCCCCCCGACCGGATCTCATCCCGCAATGCCGTGAACTGCGGAAGCCGTATTTTCTTTACCGTACGCCCGACGGCCTGGGCACCTACCTGCAGCGCGAGGTCTGTCGGGCGCTGTTTTCCCGCAAAGATCCGCTCACCCGCTTTTTGGTCCCCGCCCAGCTCTCCGGCCCGCAGGTCAAGCCGCCCAAGGTTGAGTACGATTTCGAGGGACACGCGGCGGCAGATTTCGTGCGGATGAAATACCTGTCGCGGGCGGAAATCGCGGCGTTCAAAGCCGCCGCCACGGATTTTCTGCAGAAGGCTGATCCTGATGCGGTGGAGAAGGTCACACCGCATGAGCGAGAGCTCCGCACTCATTTCCGTCTGCCCGATCCTGACGAAGAACCCGATGCCTTTTGGCTCTATGGCCTGCCAAACGACCGGAAGCTCTGCATTCTGTGGGGCTGCGAGCTGAAACAGAATTCATCGCTCCCGCTCCTGCCCGGCAAGTCGACCGCGCCGGGCGCGTCGGTCGCCGAGCGACTCGAGGCGCGGGCGACGCCGTGGACCGGGCTTCAGGCGCAGGCGCTCGAATTGATTCAGAAGAACAAGGAGCCGTTGGCGGAATTCATCGGGACGCGGGTCGTGGATGCAAAAGGCCAGCTCAAGACCGTGACGGTCGGAGGGAAGGCGCTGCCGGCCGACGCGGTCTCGGTGCCGCGCTTCGTTCCCGCATCCGACCTGCGCCGACTGACCGCGGCCGCGACGGCGTTTTATGCCAAGGCGCATCCGACTGAAGAGTCGGTCCCGTCCTTCGAGAAGGAATTGCGGGCGGCGTTGCGCTTTCCGGATCCCGCCAAGAAGCCCGGCGCCTATGTGCTGGTCAAGACGGCGACTGGAAGACGGCTCCACGTTCTGATTGATGGAAACGAGACCCTCGCCGACACGGTGCCGATCGTCGCCGACGATGTGCTCGGGCTGCCGGCGGAGGAGACGGGCCCGGAAGGCGCCCACGTTCCGGTACCGGTGGTGGATCAACTGAAAGCCCGGCTGGCGCCCAAGGGCAAGTTCATCATGGTTGGCGGGGGAATTGTCGCCGTCGCGGCCCTGGTCGTGCTGGTCAGCGGCGTGTTTACGGACAAGACTCCGCCGAAATTGTTGGAGGCCACCGCGGAGAACACGCCGACGCAGGTCCTCGTGCGGTTCTCGAAGCCGGTCGATCCGGAAACCTTCCTCTCTGCCGAAGAAAAAAAGGCGCGGTCGGAGCCCAAGCCCCCGGTGATCGCACCCAAGCGCAATTTCCAGCTCAAGGACGCCGACGGCGAGCGGGTCGAGATCCTGGACATCGCGGCAGATCCGGTGGACCGGAACCGGGTGCGGCTAACGACCGATCGGTTGGCCGACACCAAGGATTACACTCTCACGGTTCGGGGGGTGGCGGACCGGTCGGGACACATCAGCAAGACCGAAGATCAAGCCAGGCTCCAATACGTTGACACCCTGCCGCCAAGACTCAGCGGTGATCTCTCGGCTGACGGCGCCGACTCCCACAAGATCATCATGAAGTTCAACAAGCCGCTGGACGAACGGTTCTCGACGGCGCCGGCCAATTTCAGCATCCCGGGGTATATTGTGACCAAGGCGGAGCTGTCGCCGGGCGAGCAGGATACCCTCGTCCTGACCGCAAACAACCCTTTCAAGAACGGCGAACGCTACACCCTGACGTTCAGCGGCATCTCCGATCGGGCTCGGCGCCCAAACAGTATCCGTGAGCCGGTGACGGTTGAGTTTCCCTACATCAATCTTATCCCGCCGAAGGTCCTGGACATCAAGGCGGACCGGACCCAGGTGGAACTCGCGGTGGTATTCAGCGAGCCGGTTCAAAAGGGTGCGGCTGAGACGCCGGGAAACTACGTCATTGCCACGCCGGGCCTGCCCGACGTTACTGCCATCTCCTCCCGCTTGCTGGATGACGCTTCCACGGTTGAACTTCGTGTGCCAGCGATGGTCAATGGGAAGGATTACACGCTCAAGGTGATCGGAATTGAGGACCGTTCGACGCCCCCCAACAAGATCGCCGCGAACACGGCGGTGAAATTCAACTACACGGGGAAGCCGATCATCGAGCCGCCGACCATCAACGGAGAGATCCATGTGCGGGGCGACGGCCTGCGCCTGACGGTGGTTTTCAACGAGGCACTCGATCTCTCGACGGCCGTGGATGCGAGCCATTACCGGCTCGATGATCCGGTCGTAAAGATTGCACAGGTGATTCCAAAGCCGGGCGATCCCAAGATTGTGTCGCTGCAATTGGATCAACCGCTGCAGGAAACCAAGCGCTACCGGCTCACCGTCAGCGGCCTGTCAGATTTTGTCGGCAATACGATCCCGGCTTCCGGCTATACATCCAAACCCTTTACCGGTCCGGGTCTAGCCATCGTTTCGAGGGATGTTCTCGGAATCGCGGATGTCAAAGCGTCTGATGACGGATCTGTCCTCACCCTCACATTCACGGAGGAGGTTGACCGGGCGAGTGCAAGCAAACTCGAGAACTTCAGCCTGAGCGACAACGTCAAGATTGGGGAGGTGCTGTTCGATGAAGGCACGTTCCGTCAAGTGAAACTGAAGCTCGTTGGCCGGCTGGCAGCGCAGCGTTACACACTCGTGGTCCGAAACGTTGGGCTGCGATCCGATCCCTCCCGGGTTCAGAATGAGATTACCCAGAGCGTCCCAGGCCCGGGGGCTCCGTTCGTTCACTAGCGATGTGCTGGCGCGCCGATCCCGGTGGACGTGATTTGACGACCGGCCACGGCTCCACAAGTCTTGGGTGATTTTGGGAAAATCCTTTTCTTCCATCGACTCAGATGACTCCCGGTGATCGTTCCAATATGCCGCCTGCTGGCGAACCGGCCGGCCCTTCAGGTGAGTTTTACCTGCGCCATGCCGGTTCCCTTCCGGAGCCGCCCGAGGAGCTGATCAACCGGCTGGATATTGAGCGAAATGCAAGCGAAGCCGAATGGAGGGAGGCCTTTGGCCAGCGGCGGGCGCTCTACACGCAACGCTCGGGCGCTGACCAGCCCAAGCCGATGCGTCTAAAGAACCTTGCGCTGCTCAAACAGATTGAGGCGTTGCAGCCGGTCCTCGAGGCCCATCTGCAGGCCTATCAAATCTGGCGGTTGATTGGAGAAGCCTGTGATTATTTGCAGGCCCAGCAAATCGGGCGAAGCCGCAACCGGTTGAAAGAGGCGGCTGGCCTCCTGGAACAACATCCGCATGGCGCCCTGCTGAAGTGGTACAATGACATTGAAGCGGATATTGCCGACAAAGAGGCGGCCCCGCAGCCCCAAAAAACGGAGGCCCCCAAGGGTGTGCCTGCCCGGCCCCCGCCCATGGTCGTGGCGCCTGCCGAAGCCGCAGGCATTGAAGGCGGTGTCGTGGCCTGCGCGGTCGCAGTCTGGCCGAAAGAAGCGGTGGTGGAGGTTTCCGGGCTTCCCGCTGGCTTGAAATTCGATGCGGCTCGCGGCCAAATCGCGGGGATTCCGGCGAGCGCGGGTGAATTCGCGATCGTGATCACGGCGAGCGATTCAAGCGGACAATCTTCCGCCCGTATCCTCCTGCACGTTGCACCGCGGTCTCCCCAGCCTGAGTTGAGGCCTCCCCGGCTCGTTCATCCGGCAACGGTTCCGGCTTGGGTCGGGGTCGCGTTCGATTGGATGCCTGTGATCGAGAATGGGCCCGTGACCTTTGCCTTTGACGGGCTGCCGCCTGGATTGAAGGGTGATCTGGCTTCCGGACGGATCCATGGGGTGCCGGAAAAGCCGGGCTCGGTGGCGGTGACGATTGCTGCAACGAATCGAGATGGCGTGGCGCGCAGTCAAGTGCAGTTGGAGATCGCACCGGCCAAGCCGGCCCTGACGCCTTCACCGGCCCCGGCTCCTGCTCCTGCGCATCCACCACCTCCCCCCCGGCTGTGCCGCCGCCACTGCCGCCACCTGTTCCACCGGCGCCAGATTCACCTCCGGCCGTGGTTCCGCCGCAGAAGATTGCAGTGCCTTCGGGCGGCGCATCGATGCCGCGACCGCCGGTGGAGGTTGTCAAGGCCGCGCCACCTCCGGTCGCGGGGCCGGAGGCTGGTGTTGCACCACCCTCGGCGCCCCCGGTTGAAAGCCGTGGTCCGTCGGTTGCTGCGAGATCGTCAAACACGCCTTTCCCCACAGTTTCGAAGACTGGGACGAGATCGTCTGCTGCCTTTCGGCCGGTACCAGGTA
>CAWDQK010000036.1:0-14451 GCA_963804395.1 uncultured Verrucomicrobiae bacterium
GGTTATGGCCCTGGGTGCCCGAACAGGGCGCCCGGGCCTTTCTGTTTTTTAGCGACGCGGATTCCCCGGCGGACGGGAAGTCCGTGCCGCCGCTGGCGGCCCGATGACGTATCCGTTACTCCAATACTCAACGGCGAGCCGCCGGCCGAGTTCCACGCAGGGCAGGAACGGGGCGGCGAAGCGCGGAACCGACAGGCCGGTGAAGCCGATAAACCGGGCCGCCGACGAGCTCGACGGCCCACGGCCCGAAGCCATGGCGGTCAAACGGTTCGCGAATGCGGTTGGCCGCCTGCAGAAAAAGGATGGCTTTGGCGGGCGGGTTCGCCTAGCGATGTGGGCACCCCTCCCGTCTATGGACAACGAACGCGTCAATCTGCCCCTCAGCGAAATCCCTGCCGCCTGGTACAACGTCCTCGCCGACCTGCCCCAGCCGCTTCCGCCGCCGCTCCACCCCGGGACGGGCCAGCCGCTCAGGCCGGACGATCTGGCGCCGATCTTCCCGATGGCGCTGATCGAGCAGGAGATGAGTCCGGAGCGATGGATCCCGATCCCGGAGGAGGTCCGCGCCCTCTACAAGATCTGGCGGCCCACGCCGCTCATTCGCGCCGTCCGTCTGGAGAAGGCGCTAAAGACCTCGTGCCGCATCTATTTCAAGAACGAGAGCGTGAGCCCGCCAGGCAGTCATAAGCTCAATACCGCGCTCGCCCAGGCCTACTACAACAAGCAGGAAGGCGTGCGCCGGCTCAGCACCGAGACGGGTGCCGGCCAGTGGGGATCTTCGATGGCGTTCGCCTGCCAGCTCTTCGGCCTGGACTGCACCATCTACATGGTGAAATCCAGCTATCACCAGAAGCCCTACCGGCGGTCGCTCATGCACATCTGGGGTGGCGAGGTGTTTCCCTCGCCCTCCGACCGGACGCAGGCCGGGCGGGGCATTCTCGCGGCCAACCCGGACACTCCGGGCAGCCTGGGGATCGCGATCTCCGAAGCCGTGGAGGATGCCGCGACCCACGACGACACGAAGTACACGCTCGGCAGCGTGCTCAATCACGTGATCCTGCATCAAAGCGTCATCGGCCTCGAGACCAAGCGGCAGCTCGAGCTGGTCGGAGAGACGCCCGATGTGCTGATCGGCTGCGTCGGTGGCGGCAGCAACTTCGGCGGCTTCAGCCTGCCGTTTCTTCCGGAAAAGCTCGCGAATCCGCGACCTGCGCTTCCTGGCGGTCGAGCCGTCCGCCTGTCCCTCGCTGACCAAGGGCGTTTACGCCTATGACTTCGGCGACACCGCGAAACTCGACGCCGCTGGTCAAGATGTTCACCCTGGGCCACACGTTCGTGCCGGAGGGCATCCACGCCGGTGGCCTTCGCTATCATGGCACCGCGCCGATCGTGGCCCATCTCGCCGATCTCGGAATTGTCGAGTCGAAGGCCTACACGCAGAACGCGGTGTTCGAGGGTGCGCTGCAGTTTGCCCGCACCGAGGGCTTCATTCCCGCGCCGGAGACAGCCCACGCCATCCGGGCCGCGATCGACGAAGCGAAGAAAAACGACGGGAAGTGCATCGTTTTCAACTACAGCGGTCACGGTTACTTCGACATGTCAGCCTACGACGCTCATCTTGCCGGGGACCTGGAGGACTACGAACATCCCGAGGAGAAGATCGCCGAGGCGCTGCACCACCTGCCCAAGGTCGGATAGCTGCTGGGCGGGGCCGGGATCGCGGTCCCTGAAATGTCATTCGCAATCAGCGGGGCCGGAAGGGCGGCCCCTTGGCGCCGCCCGCTGCCCTGGCGGGGCAAACGGCGCGGCGCCCATCAGCTCAGGCGCCGGCCGCCCTGGCGTCAGGGCCCGGCCGCCCGGAGCCGTTCCAGATCAGGATCGGTGGCGGCAGCATCCTGGAATGATTTTTCCAGGGCGATCGCCCGGTCGACGCGACGCCTCGCCTCGGCGAGGTCGCCGCGCAGACAGGCATAGCAGCCGAGATTGAACTGGATGGTCGCTTCCTGAGGATGCGTGCGCTCCGCCTGCAGAAGAATCGCCTCCGCGGCGGCGAGCGAGCGGCTCCGCCGCGTGGCGTAAGCCCAGGTGATCCACCACCCCGATTCCAGCGGCTGGCGCAAGACGAGGATGCGGGCGAGTTCCTCTAGCGGCAGCCAGTTCGACTGCTCCTGGAGCACCAGGGCGCGCAGCGCCAGCACCTCGGTTTCCTGCGCCGATTCCGCCGGAATCTGATCCAGCTCGGCCGCGGCCTCCCCGATCATTCCAAGACCAAGATAGCCGCGGGCATGGGCGAGCCGCCATTTCAGTTCCATGACACAAGCGAAGATTGCAAATCCGCTCCCCGGCGCCCCCGGCCGCCCTCGAAGTGCCCGGGACTCGACGGAAAGCGTCGCGCCGGAATCCCGCTCCTAGGCAACCGGCGGTCCGCCAAAATGCGCGGCATGGGTGGCGTAGGCGGCAGAGTCGGCGAGCATCGCCTCGATCGCTGCGGCCAGCGGCTCGGAGCGAACCAGACCCGAGAATACTGCCTTGTCACCAATCACATCTGTCAGGACAAACGCCGGGCGTTGGGTGATCTGGTGGGCGTGGAATTCGGCGGTCGAGGCGTCGATTCGCGCCCTCACCTCGGCCGACTCCGCCCGGCTGCGAAGCGTTGACGCGTCAAGACCGGTTGCCGCGCTCGCCACGGCGACGGCTTCGGCCATGGTGCCGATTGGCCTTCCCAAGCGCGTCCCGGCATGGGTCAGCGCCAGTCGCAGACGGTCATCAGTAAATCCGCAATCGCGGCCGGCTTCGGCGATCAGATTGGGGGCAACGTAGGCGCCTTTGAGCTCGGGTTGCAGCCAGCCGGAATTGAGCATGTAGGGCGAGCGCATGATCGAGCCGCTGCGCCGGTAGAACCAGTCGCATTGCGCGCGCGAGACCGGGAAGTCCGCGGGATTCATCAGCGCGATCTTCCATTCGAATTGAACCCGTCCCGCGTAGCGTGCCTTGAGGTCGGCCCAGGCTGGCTCAGCCCAGTGGCACCACGATGAGATTATCTCGAGATAGTAAGTTACAGTGACGTCGGCCATGGGGGAAGGTTCAACCACGGGCCTCGCGACGTCAATGGGTGAACGCCGACGGCTGGCCGGCCTGCGACAGTTCGGCCGCCATGCTGCGCAGGATCTGAAGAAACAGTTCTGCTCCCTTGGTCTGGTAACGCAGTTGGTGGCGGAGGACCAGGACCTCCCGAGTGGGCATGCCACCGGCAATCTCGCGATAGACCAGATCCTTCTGATCGTCCGGCCGGATGGCAACTCGCGGCAGAATGGAGATGCCCGGACCGACGGCCACCAAGGCTTTTACGGTGCTGATCTGGGTGCAGCGATGCCCGATTCTGGGGACGAAATTGTTATCTTCGCAGAAGCGCTCGATTTCGCTCGAGAGGGTGCTCGTGTGGCCGAGCAGCACAAAGCTTTCGTCGGCAAGGTCGGAAGCGGCGATCACAGGTTTGTCTACAAGGGGATGTTTCTTCCCGATCACGAGGAGCAACGGTTCGTTGTAGAGAAACTCCGCTGAAAGACGTTGATCTTTGGCCGTTTGCGAGACAATTGCCAGATCCAGATCGCCGTCCAGCACGCCACGGATCAGATCCGAACGAAAATCCTCGTTGGTGTGAATCAGAAGGTTCGGGTGCCGGTCCCGGCAACGCTCGATCAGCGGAGGCAAAAGGTAGGGGGCCAAGGACGGTACTGCCCCCACCTTGATTCGGCGCTCAATTGTCGGACTATCTTTCAGTTCCTTGGACGCGTCTTCAACCTCAAGAAGAATGCGGCGGACCCGCTGGAGAAAGACTTGACCAGCTTCAGTCGGCACCGCGTGCCGGCCCAATCGATGAAACAGTTTATGTCCTAGCTCGGATTCAAGATTTTTAATCTGTTGACTAAGAGACGGTTGTGATATTCCGTTTCGTTCCGAGGCGCGGGTGAAATTGCCGGCGTCGGCGACGGCTACAAAATAGCGAAGCTGGAATAGTTCCATAGGAGAAACCTATGATATCTATCGGTACAAGCAATTTTTTTAATCGTCAAGATGTGGTATACTCACGCTGGTCCCGCAAGGGGCCATTTACCTGAAACAGAAAATGACAATGAACCACGATAGTAAGCTGATGAAACTCGTGCCGGCGGGCGTCGTGCTCGCGGTAGCGATCTTCCTCGGCCGAAGCCAGGAAAGGGTTTATGACTTCGATGTCATAACCGCCCTTTTTGGGTACGGCACGGTGATCGCGCTTATGGCTGTGGCAGCTGTTGACTACCGCCGCAAACAGCGGATTCACGGCAGCCATCAAGGCTGACGGCTCGACCAGTCAGTAAACTCGGAGGCCGGAACCGCGGGGTTCCGGCCTCTTCGTTTGGTTCTTCCGGCAGCGCTTCATGACCGGTGTGTTTCGTGCTGTGATCTTTACTTTCGTTCTTTCTCCGTGAGAATTGCCCCATGCGCACCGTCTTCTGGTTCGCCCTGCTATTGACTTTGCTCGGCTCCCTGTCGCTCAAGGCGCAACGCGAAAAACTGCCTTGGGATGACCGGGTGGCGGTCGAGAAGAATTGGCCCAACGCAATCAAGACCTCGACCGGACTGCGTTACGTCGTCTTGAAGGAAGGCACCGGTGACGAGCATCCTGCAGCCGGGGATGGCGTGGCCGTCCTCTATGAGGGCCGCCTGCTCAATGGAACGGTGTTTGGAGAATGCCATGACCGCGCAAAACCATTCCGGGTGCGCGTCGGTCGCGACGGCCTCATTCCTGCATGGGAGGAATGTCTCAAGCAAATGAAGGTGGGAGAGAAACGGCTGATCATTGTTCCGTACGAGCTCGGCTACGGCACCCGCGGCGATCCTCCGCGCATCCCTCGCCTCGCGACGCTGATCTTCGAGATCGAACTGCTGGACATGACTCGGAAGTAAGGGCACGCCGATCGCCCAATCTCCCGGGCGGCTCCAAGAAAGTGGTGGCAGGCCGCCGGTCAGTGGTCCTGGCCCTTTGCTGGCACCTTGACGAACGGATACTGCTTGGCGAATTCAGTTTCCGCCACTGCCCGGGCTTCATCCTCGGTCTTGGCGGTGCCGGCGGAGAGCAGTTCGTGGATACGCTTGTCCGTCCAGCGGTCGTGGAAGTCGGCTTGGACAGCGGCCGCTGGCTGCAGGACCACGGGCGAGTTCTTGTTGGATGCGGAGCTAAACAGGCTGCAGCCGCCCGTCAGGACCAGCGCGAGCAGGAGCACAGAAACAGTGGATTTCATGGAGTCGATGACTGGAATGGTATTGGAGGATCTCCTTTTGGACCGCGAGCGCATCTTTTTAGTTTCGTTGCGGGATATATTTGTTAGGCTGGTCCCCGTATGAGTGATGAGCCTTCTCCTGCGACCGAGTCCCGCGTAAAGCTGCGACTCCGTACGGACAAAGGCTCTCCCGCGACTCCGCCGATCCCTTCCGAGCCGCCGCCTCCGGTCGTGCAGCCGCCGCCTCCGGTCGTGCAACCGCCGCCTCCGGTCGTGCAACCGCCGCCTCCGATCGTGCAGCCGCCGCAGACCGACCGCCCACCCGTGCGGCTTGAGGCCCCGCCAACGATCGCTCCCCCAGTCTTGGCGGCTGAGCCCCCGGTAGCGGGCGCCGCTCAGGTCAGCGCACCTTCAGTCAGGCTCAGACCCCGGATTACGATCAAACCAGCGGCGGAGCCGGAACTGACGGGTGACGCCATTTCGCTTTCTGGATTCCCGCCGGTCGGCTCGCTCGCGAACGACCTCGGGGTCGGTGCTGCTGGGTTGTCGGGCGAGAAGATTGAAATCGACCTGACGCCGTTCGCCAGGTCGCCAGAAGCGGAAGTGCCCGTTGGGTCCCCGCCGCCGGTCCGGCCTGCCGGCGACCAGAAGGCGGAAACGGGAATTAAGTTCAAATTGAAATCGACTGCCGCTGGAAATTTGCCGGCGGACACAAGCCTGCCCGAACCACCTGAGTTCAAGCCACCGGAATCGCCGGTGCTTCGTCCTTCTACGCCCCCGCTTCCGTTGCCCGGCCTTGCCCCGGCCAAAACGGTTCCGGCGCTGGCGCAGGCCGCGAAGCCGGCGGCCGTTCCCGGCCCTTCGCAACCGCCAAAGCAGCGGCAAAAGTTGTTCGTGCTTCTGGGGCTGCTGGTCATCTGCGCGGGAGGTTTTTATTGGTTGGTTGTCCGGCAGCCGCCAACTGCGTCGGCGCCAACCCCTGCCGTCCTGCCGCCTCACGGCGCATGGCGGCCCGCGGCACCCGCGGTCGCCCCTACGCCGGGCGGGGCCGTGCCGCCGGCCCAGCCGGCAGCTCCGGCACCGACGAATCCCTCTGCCTCTGACTCCGGAACTGCGGAAGCCGCGACCCCATTGGTCCCACCCGCTTCACCTGCGGGGGCGCCGGTGGTGGCTCCGGCCAATCCGGTGCCGGTGCCGCAGGTCGCCCCGCCTCCGGTGGTGCCGTCTCTGCAATTTCGCGCCTTTGTTGACAAGCTGAAGATTGTCGGGGTGCGGGTCGGCCCGCCGCCGCGCCTGTTTGTCGAAGGCGTGACATTTCGGGCGGGCGATGTCCTCGATGCGGGGCTGGAGGTGGTCTTTGTCAACGTCGATACGGCGAACAAGGAGCTGATCTTCAAAGACTCGACCGGTGCGATCGTGCGCCGGCACTTCTAGGCATCGTTTTCCGACCGGTCGTCCCCCGCGGCGCATCGCGCAATGACTGGCCGGCTTCAGACCGGATCGATTCTGCCGCGCTCAGCGGGCGAGGCCGGCGCGGATGGCCTGCAGGAGCGCGGGATCGGTGGCGATGTTGATCACCCCGTTGACAATAAACTGCACGCCGATGCAGAGCAGCAGAAAGCCCATGAACTTGGTCAGTGCGTTCATCCCGTTGGCTCCGACGAGCCGCACCATCCGTCCGGAAAGTCGCAGCGTCAGATAGCTGATCACGGCGACGATCACGATGCCGAGAATGATGGCGGCATAGTCCAGCCAGTGACCGGCGAGTGACGTGAACCCGATGGTCAGCGCAATCGACCCAGGACCGCTCAACATGGGCATCGCGAGCGGGGTCAGGGAAATGTCGCTCTTGGCCCGCGCCTCATCTCGCCGCTGCCGTTCGTCGGCCTCCTCGCGCGGCGAGGCCAACATCGACAACGCAATGCCCGAGACCAGCAATCCGCCCGCAATGCGGATGCCCGGAATTGAAATGCCGAAGAACTGGATGATCAGACTTCCACCGAACAGACAGCTGACCAGGATCACGACCATGTAGCAGCAACCCATCTTCACCTGCTGGATGCGACGTGCCTCTGTGTCGCCCTCGGTGATGGCGAGCAAGACCGGCGTCGAGGCGACGGGATTGATCACCGGCAGCAGCGCGACGACGGTTCCAAGGATCAGTTGCCAGAAATGGGGGACGTTCATCGATACGGTGTGCCAGCTTGTGGAACCGGGCAGCGGAGCTCAACGCCGAACCTCACCAGCGCTCAATTGGGCCGCGGGGCACCGGAAGGACCTGCGGCCCATCGCCGGGTTCGCGCATGAACGACGCGACGAGCCTCGGCGGCTGGAATCTCGGTTTCAACTCGCCGCGTTCATCGCAGAACGGCGTGCGCCAGGTGCGGTAGGCGGCGAGGGTCGCCTCGAAGTCAGCGCGGCTCCGGATCGTCACCACGCGGCGGCGGAATTCGACGGCGGGGCCGAAGCGCCTGGCGTACCACGGCGCGACCTTGCGAAACATCCGGCAGCCGCACTCCTCGCCAAAGACCTCGATCATCGAGCTCGAGATGGCGGCTCATCACCCGCACCCGCTCCTCGAAGGTCGGCTCTGGCAGCAGTTCGCCGGTGGCCAGATAATGCCGGGTCTGGCGGAAGATCCACGGATTGTAGAACGCGCCGCGACCGATGCTCACGCCGGCGCACCCGGTCTCGTCGAGCATGCGCCTGGCTGCCTCGGGCGTCGTGACATCGCCGTTGCCGATCACAGGAACCCGGCGCACCGCCGCGACGACGGCGCGGATGCCGGCCAGGTTGACCGTGCCGCCAAAGCCCTGGGCGCGCGTGCGGCCGTGCACGAAGACTGCCGCCACGCCGGAATCCTCCAGCACCCGGGCCAGGTCCGGGGCGGTAAGGTTGTCGCTGTCCCAGCCGAGCCGCATCTTGGCGGTCACCGGGATCTTCACGGCGTCGACCATGCCGCGCACCAGCCGGGCGGTCTTCTCCAGCTCGGTCATCATCGCCGAGCCCCCGCCAATCCTGGTCACCTTGCGCACCGGGCATCCCATGTTGATGTCCACCGAGGCGATGCCGAGCGCTTCGAGTTGCAGGGCGGCGTCCCGCATCTCCTCCGGCACGCTGCCGAAGAGTTGCACCGCCAGCGGGCGGTCGGCGGGGCACGTCCGGATGAGCTGCAGGGCGCGGGGATGCTGCTCAAGCAGGGAGCGGGCGTTGACCAGATCCGTGGTGGCCCAGTCGAGTCCGCCCAGCTCGCGCAGCGTCAGCCGCATCGGCAGGTTGGTGTACCCTGCCAGCGGGGAGAGAAACAGGTTGGACGGGAGTTCGTACGGGCCGAGGCGCATGCGGAGGACGGGGAACAGACGCTGTTGGCCCGCCCGCGACCACCGCAAGCCTGGAATGGACGTCCGGCGGACCGGCCCCGGAGTCAGGCTGATGCGCGGGACTCAGGAGCCGGCCTCGACCGCCCGTCTCATGCGCGCGAGCGCCTCCGCCAGGGTGGCCCGCGGGCAGCCGAAGTTGAAACGCAGATACGTGCCGGGCGCCGCTCCGAAATAGCGGCCGTCCGAAAGGCCGGCGCCATGGCGCTCGAACTGGCCGACGGGATCCGCCAGTCCGAGCGAGGTCACATTCAGCCAGGCCAGATAGGTGGCCTCGATCGGCGCTTCGACCCGGATGCCTGGCAGTTCGCGGGCAACGTAATCGAGGAGAAAGTCCCGGTTGCCGCGCAGATAGTCCAGCAGCGCGCGGCGCCAGGGTTCGCCGTGGCGATAGGCGGCCTCGCAGGCGGTGTAACCAAGACAGTTGACTTCCGCCACGATCCCCTCGGTGGCCTGCACGAACTGGCGTCGCAGGGCCGGGTCGGGAATGATCGCCAGGGAAGTGCCGAAACCGGGCAGATTATACGTCTTGCTCGGCGCCATCAGGGTGATGGTGCGCCGGGCGATCTCCGCCCCGAGCGTGCCGGCCGGAGTGTGCGGCAGATCATCGAGCACCAGATCGCAGTGGATTTCATCCGAACACAGGAGCAGGTCGTGGCGCAGGCAGAATTCGGCCAGTCGTTCCAGCTCGGCGCGGCGGAAGACCCGCGCGATCGGATTGTGCGGATTGCAGAGGAGAAAGATCCTGGTTTGCGGTGTGACCGCGCGCTCGGTCGCGTCCCAATCGATCTCCCACCGCCGCTGCGCGGAGTCGAGCACCAGGGGCACCGTCGTCACGACGCGGTCCTGGTTGATCGGGGCGGTCATGAACGGCGGGTAGACTGGTATGTGACAGAGCACGCGTTCTCCCGGCTGGGCAAAGGCCCGCGCCGTCACGTTCAGTCCAACCACCAGTCCGGGCAGCCAGACGATCCAGTTGGGTTCGATGCTCCAACGATAGCGGGTGTGCATGGCGCCAACGATGGCGGCAACCGTGGACGGCGTTGGACGGGCGTAGCCGAAAACCCCGTGCTCGACGCGATCGTGCAGCGCGGCGATGACTTCGGGCGGCGAGCGGAAGTCCATGTCGGCGACCCACAACGGGAGAATGTCCCGTCCGGCGTATTTTTGCCATTTCTGTGAATCCGTGCCGCGACGGTCGACGGGCGTGTCAAAGTCGTAGGTCATGCGAAAGGGTGGAATCGTAGAGTCCGCACGACCCGTGCGGCAATCCGAGATGCAACGTGCCGGATTTTCCCGGTCGGACGGCACACTGCAGGCAAAAATGACCCGCCCCGCCCCTGGCACCAAAACCTATCCTTCGTAGCGGCCGCAACTTGGCGGATCGGAGACCGTGGCACCGGGTTAGCTGTAAGGCCGGCATGCAACCTACCAACCTAACCATCCGTTCACAGGAGGAAAACTAACATGCGTAGCCTGATTCACTACACCAATCCTGGCAGCAGCCTGTTGCCATCGTTTGGCTTCGCGGACCGCAGTCCCTGGGCCCGCTATGAAAATGACCTTGACCGTCTGTTTGAAACCGCGCTGTCCGGGCTGGCCGCTCCGGTCTTCGGCAGCCATTTCGCGGTCGATGTGTACGAGGACAAGGACAATACCTACGTTCGGGCGGAGCTTCCGGGCGTCAATCGCGACGACATCAAGGTCGAGATGGTCGAGGGCTACCTGAGCGTCAGTGCCAGCCGAAAGAACCTGAACAGCGAGGGCGGGGGCGAGGAATCGTTCTCCGTCAGCCGCTCGGTGGGAGTGCCGGCCAACGTGCAGGCGGACAAGGTGAGCGCCGCGTATGAGAACGGCGTGCTGACCGTGACGCTGCCGAAGCAGGAAGAAGCCAAGCCCAAGAAGATCGCGGTTTCGGTCAAATGATCGCGCCGAAGCCCAGCGAGGAACCAACCGGACAACTGAACCATTCAAACAGGAGGATGACCATGTCACTGATTCAAAACCTTGTTCCCACCTTTACCCGCGCTCCGGCCCGCGGCAGCGGCCAGCGCAACCCAAGCGCCGAGCCAACCGTCCGTCCGCTTTATGAAGTGAAAGAGACCGAAGAGGCCTGGGGCCTGCAGGTCGATCTGCCGGGCGTTGCCAGGGAGGGGCTCGAATTCACCGCCGAGGAAGGACTGATCACGATCCGCGGCACCCGCGGCTGGAAAGTGCCCGCCGGCTGGACGATGCTGTACCGCGAATCGGCGGACGCGCCCTACGAACTGGTGCTGCAGCACGATCATTCCGTCGATGTGGAAAAGATCCATGCCGAGCTGAAGGACGGGGTGCTGCGCGTTTCGTTGCCGAAGGCCGAGGCGGTCAAACCGCGCAAGATCGCAGTTACCTGAGCCATCGGGCGCGCGGGATCAGGGCGATCGTTGCCCGCGATCTTGCGAATTGTCCATGGCGTTGATTGCGGGCGGGGTCGCGTGGCCCCGCCCTTTTTGCGCGCACCGTCCGCCGGCAAGGCCGCCCCAATTGCGTTTCACAAAAAATGTGGCCGCGAGCGTGAGCGAGTGGACGAACCCGCCAAGGGGCTCACGCTCGCAGCTGAATGTGGCTCTCGGCTCCAGTTCAACTTGGGCCGCCCTAGTTCACGTCTGAATTGGCCGCAGCCTTTGGGGTCGCGAAAATCAGTCTCGCCGAGTCTGGTCCCAATCGCACCAAGGCCGCCGGTCTCGGCGCCACGAGCGACAGAAGAGTGTCGTCATCGATGGTGCGGAGCAGGTGGTTGGCAGGCGCCGTGCGGACCAAGGCGAAACTCAGGACAGACGTCTCGATCCTGACGCCTGAGAAGGCTTGCGTGGCAACGATGGCGCTGACCGGAAAGTGTGCAGTCCGAACCAGGATGAAACTGCTCGGCGACGTGGCAGCGGCGCTGCCGTCCGGCAACAAGACCCGCCACGCGAGCGTCCCGAGCATAGCCGCCACGGCCAGCGCTGCGCCGGCGCGCCCGAACAATCGTACCCTGCGCCGGCGTCTGGCAAGACGCAGGGTTTCACCGAGCAATTCCTCTCGAAATCCCGGTGGATCCAACTCGGCCAGGACGTCGGCCAGCAATCGATTTCGGTCAGTCAGGGGTCTCATGTTCCAGGTCAGCCAGGAGTAGTTGTTTGAGCCTCTGCCGGGCGCGCACCAATCGGGATTCGATGGCTTTTTCGGTGGTCTGCTGTTGCCAGGCGATCTCGTGGACGGAGCAATGTCGGAAGTATTTGAGTTCGAGTAGTGCCCGCTCCCCGGCTGACAGGCAGCCCATGCACCGCTCCAATCTGTCCTCCAGATCCCTGCCGGCCTCGTCAGGGATGGAAGCCGCGTGATCAACCGCGACGTGTTTCGCGAAGCGGTCCAGGAAGGCAAAGTAACGGCGCCGTTTTCGGTTCTCATCGGATCGCGCGCTGCGCGCGAGCACCGTGAGCCAGCTCCAGAAAACGTCCTCATCGGTAAACACCCGGATGTGCCGGACCACCCGGCGGAATGTCTCCTGGAGCGCTTCCCGCATGGCGTCTTCGTCGCCCGCCGTGACGACCAGGAGATAGCGCGACAAACGGACGAAGTAGGCATCGAAGAGGGTGCGGTAGGCGTGCTCATCGCCGACAACCAGACGCCGCGTCAGGGCCTCGATATCAAGCGAGTCCCGTGATTCCCTCTCGACCAGAGCAGGGCCGTCCGTGGGGTCGTGTGGATGGATTTGCAAGCGGCCGATGACTTCACCCACAGGACCGTTGGCGTCACTCTTTGGTTCTGGGCGGTTCCGTCTTGCCGACGGGAGCTGGCGCCGGCGGATTCAGCGCAGATAGCACCCGGTCAATTGTCTCAAGTTCCGATGGGTCGCCCACGGCGATCAGCAGCTTGGTCTCCTTGTGGAAGCTCAGCGCCGGCGTCGGTGAATAGCCGAGCATTTTCCAGCTGGTTTGGATTGCCGTCGTGATGTCATCCACCGTCAGACCGCGGTCCAAGTAGGGCGTGAGGAGGTAAACCCGGGAGACCTTCGAAACTGGAGCCCGGCCGTTGAGGTCGTCAACGTAGAAACACCAGATCGAGCTGTCTGTTGGACGGCCTTCCGATCTAAAGCCGAATTCACGGATCGGTCCTTGGAAAGGTCGATTCAAACTGCTGGCTTCTTGCAGCGCTCGGAACAACTGCGCGACATCGACCTCCTTCATTTTTAGCGGCGGCAGCTTGAGATCGGCGCACTCGGCCGGCACAATCACGTTCAGCGGCCGGCCCATGGCCTTCTCGATCGCAGCGACAAGGTCGTTGGGCGAACCCCCTGGAAAATCGAGATCGAAGCGGGTGAGGGCAGGAGGAGCAGGCGGCGGCGCCGGCGAAGTCTTTTCCTGGCTGAAGGCCGGTGCGGCCGTCAGGACGGTCAGGCAAAGGATGAGGCGGGGGAGTGATTTCATCGGGTTCGTCATTCGGGGTTCATTCAGATACACGACGGTCACGGCAAAATCCTTCGCTAGTAAAAGTCGACCAGCTCGATCTCAAACACCAGCGACGCCTCGGACGGGATCACGGGTGGCGCGCCGCGGGTGCCGTAGCCCAGCCACCACGGAATAATGACCGTCCGTTTCTCGCCTTTCTTCATCTCGAGAATCGTCGCGTCCCAGCCGGGAATCACCCGGCCGACGCCGACCATGAAGGTGAAGGGCTCATGCCGGTCGTAACTGCTGTCGAACTTCTTTCCGTCGCGCAGGAGCCTTCCCTCATACTGGACCGTAGCCTGCTGGCCCGATCGCGGCGTCGCTTCGCCAGTGCCTGGCGCGCGGATGATGTAGCGGAGACCCGACGGGCGCACGGTCGCGGTGCCATATTTCTCCGCGATCACCTTGTTTTCTTCGGCGCTCAGCTGACGCGGTTGCGACGCCTCCATCGCTGCGCGCATGGCCTTGCTGGCCGGCTCGCCGGGATTCTTCCGGCTGAGAAATCCCGATCGGGATACGAAGGCGATGGCGGCGAGCACCAGGACCAGGACGAACAGAATGTAGAAGTTGCGCATGGGGCGGATCCTAACCGGCAATCGTCACGAAGAAACACCAAAAGCCAGACGGCGCCGGGCTTCCTCGATCGACAGTCCGTCGATGCGCACGACCTTGTGCCGCGATTGGCCGCCCCGCACCAGGGAAACGGCCCGGTGCGGCAGGCCGAGCTGGTCCGCCAGGAACTCCGTGAGGGCGGCATTGGCGCGTCCCTCGAGCGCGGGCGCTTGGACTTTGACTTTGAGCGCGCTGCCCAGCCACCCGGCAATCTCATCCCGCGGTGCGTTCGGGATGACCTTCAGCTCAAGCGTGCACTGCGGCCTTGGCGGGCCCTGGGGCGATACCGGCATGGGCCAAGCGTGCACCCGGCCAGCCCCGCCCGTAAAGACCGGAACGACCCGGGAGGTTTGTAATTTAATAGATGACAAACGCGGCGGTCGCGGCCCGCGGTTTGGCAACGGGCGCTGACGTGCGCACTATTGCGGCGAACCGTGACCGGTTTGGGCTGTCGCAGTCCGGGTTTGGCAACGATCGCCGGTGTGCGGGATCCCGCGGACTCCAGCGCCTGCGTCCCAAAAGCAGTCCGCTGAACCGGGAAACCGCCGTGCTCGACCCGGAGGGCTACTCCAATGCTTCAGCCAGGGCGGCGATGATTTCGTCGGTCGGTTCGCCGCCCACCGAGAGGCGCAGCAGGTCGGGATCGATTCCGCTAGCGGCCAGTTCCGCACGGCCGGCGGCAGTCTTCACCAGGTCATAATGCGCGATGTAGATGAATGGCGAGAGGAGCGA
>CAWDQK010000037.1:0-9239 GCA_963804395.1 uncultured Verrucomicrobiae bacterium
GCATTTTATGCATTTTATGCATTTTATGCATTTTATGCATTTTATGCATTTTATGCATTTTATGCATTTCATGCATTTTATGCATTTTATGCATTTTATGCATTTTATGCATTTTATGCATTTTATGCATTTTATGCATTTTATGCATTTTATGCATTTTATGCATTTTATGCATTTTATGCATTTCATGCATTTCATGCATTTCATGCATTTTATGCATTTTATGCATTTTATGCATTTCATGCATTTTATGCATTTTATGCATTTTATGCATTTCACACTCAGGAAGTCAAATTCCTGGAGGAGTTGGGCGCGAGCGTGGTTTTCTCGGACTCTTCGGTTGTGCCGAGTCGCTGTGCGGTGTATATTTGAGGACCTCAATGCGTCCCGCTGTGTACCGGAAGAGCTCATCTCTGGCACCCCACCTAAAACTGGCGCCAGACGCGCGCTCATCCTTAAATAATTCGTTTTCCGGAATTATACGATCCAGTCGGCGTACAAAACCTCCTTTCTTCCGAGAGCTGTTTTCTTCGGGCACGTTTTGAAACGACGCCAGGTAGAGGGCGCCATTCGATGCCGACGCGATCACGCTCAGGAACGCGAACTCGCAACTCACGCAGGGCAAAGTCAAAGAAACCTCAAGCGTTGGGGCGAAGGGAGTCACGATCAAAGGATAGGGGTAATTTCAACTAATCCCTCACTCCCCGCTGCTTGCGCCATCCTGTGATACCCGGCGGCGATGCCCATGGCGGGCACGTCAGAATGCCGAACGGCTTGCGCGCGATCGGAGCCACCCTCGACAAGGCGGTGTAGGCCTTCCAAACCGCCTACATATAGTTGGTACGATAAATACTTCTTGAATCGTTGTGCGGGAAACGGAAAGGGATTGTCCCTAATTCGGCAGCCGCCATTACGGTTGTATACCAGTCTGCCAACTCGGTAGCAAGTTGACCAAACTTACCCACCACGACGCTTCTGATATCGGGATCGCTCAACAAACGACGTGCGCCCGGCTCATATAGAGTGCGGTTGCTCAGAAGCGCGGTGTCCGCCGCTACGCGCAAATCGTCGGAAACGGGAAGGGCGGCTACTAAATCTGTCCATGACATTCGTACAAGTTCGCCCGAGCGACCAAATAGATGGAGGGTCCCCGAATATATCTGCGAGTCCCAGAACTTTCCCCGGTATGGCAAGGTGTAGCGCGGGTGGGTATTTGATTAGAGTCTACATCGCTTCCCCTTGCCGACTTTAGCAAATGGTTATCTTTAACCTACTTGGTTCGGTTGAGTATTGCTAGCCGAACGGCTGAAGTTCAATCTGCTGTTTGCGCTGGATGAACGCCAGGACACTCGCCAGCGGGAAAGGGCGTTTTTTGAAGTCGTCACTGCGTGCGCTGGCGCATCAAATGGCCTCGAACGGTGCGTGAGTCTTTTGCTGGAACCCGTCAACAATCCCAAACTCGCGATGATTGTCCGCCTGGCCCTGATTGAACAGGCGATCTGGCGCGCCAGCTGGTTCCGTCGCCAGGACTTGCTTGACCAGTGCATCAGGAAGGAAGCGTTCTCAGCCTTTCCACCCGAGTATCGCAGCTCGACGACGACCGTTCTGGAAATCTTGAAACTCGGGCCGGATGATCCGTCCCAACCGGAGGGCGCGTCGTTTCACCGGTTGATCCAGGATCCCCTCGACCGGCTGCGATTCCAGGTCGCGGGACATGTTCTGAGCGAGATGGCGGTCAACGGCAAGGCCGGCCTTGCTGAGGAACTGGTCGCCAAGGCTGACGCGATGACGGTGGCGCAATCACTCGACCAATCTTCCGCGGGCGTCCGCCTGCAATGGTCACGGCGAATCCACCTCGCCGCGGAACTCGCGCCCCTCGTTCAGAAACTCAGGACGATGCTCGCGCAGATCCCGGCCGCCGGCGCAGTCCCGGATGAGCGGATGCGGAATCGCCTGCGACTCGGGTCCTGGTCGGACCTGACCACGGCCGAGAGCACCGTGCTCGCATCGCTGTGGCTGCGTTCGGCCCGCGTAACCGGACAGGAGGACCTGGAGGTTTTGCTGGGTTCGCTCGTGCGGGCCGAGTATGAGAGAATCGTGCCGACCGACTTCGGCCCGACGCTGTTCAAAGAAGTCATCGGTCTGGCGTTGGACGACGCCGTCAAGGCATCGATTCTCAATTCGGCAATCTCGCTCTGCGATTTTGACGACCCCGCCGTCAGGGTCCGGATCGACCCGTGGTTGCAGGAGTTCCTCGCGTCAACCGAGGCCGCAACACAGCCGGAAACCACGCGCGTGGCCACAACCATCCGCGCCCGGATCGCCCTGCGAACCTCGAAGGACGAGCGCCCGGAGGCACTGTTCGGGGCGATGGCCGCCGACAAGATCCAAGCCCGGAGTCTTCAGCTCATGCAGCTCCGTTTCCATCATTCGCGCGGAAACTGGTCCGAATGCGACAGCCTGGTCGCCGCGCTCGACCCGGACGCGGTGAAGAACCCGGGAATCCTGACGATCGTCCGCGCTTCGCTGGAACGCACCCAGCGGACATCCGAGATTCCATTGTTCGTGGAGGCCGCCCGGGGAGCCGCGCGGGGCGATCTGGCGGCAATGTGCTTCGATCCCGCGGACCTGCGCGCCTCAAATTTGCCCCGGGCATTCGTCGAAACCGACGGGTTGGAGCAACTGATTCCCGACAACTGGTATGACCGCGCGTTGGCCGTTTGTCGGGACATTCGCTTCAACGCCGAATTGCGGTATCTTCGCGCCAAGGTCCGCCGGGATTGGGCCGAGGCCCTCCGCGCGTGCAACGACGTCCTGGCGCTCAGCCCGACGTTCTATTCGTATTATCTCGTGCGCGCAGAAGCCAATCGCGCGCTCAGCCGCAACGACGAGGCGAGTAAAGATCTGGAGATCTTCCTCTCGTACGCGCGCGACAGCGTCCACTACCAGGAGGCAGTTCAGATGCAAAAGGAGCTCCGAAGGGAATCGGCCAGGGGCGCGGCTCCGTAGCCGTGACTATTCAATATGCCCCGTTCTCGCTCGTGAACAACAACGCCGTCCGGTGGCCGATGTAGGAGCCTGCTTGCAGGCGATTGCCTCATCGGGTGCCGGTGCAGGAGCCTGCTTGCCCGTTCGACAAACCCCTCGACAGGCGATTCATGCCTCGGAATCCTCCTTCGCCGGGCCCTCCACCTTTGCAGTGTTTTTTTGTGCCCTCATCCGCCCGCAAGTGGTAAACTCTGGTCATGCCATACCGGGCTCTGGATCTGGCCGCCGCGGCCGACTACCTCCACGTGACGCGTGGAGAAATGGAGCAGCTGGTCAAGACCACGGAAATTCCGCATCAGAACCGCGGCGGGCGGATCGTCTTCCTGCGCGGTGAGCTCGACGCCTGGGCGTCGCAACGGATCCTGGGTCTGCCGCCAAAACGCCTGGCGGCGTATCACCAGAAATCGACCCAGGGCACGCGGGCGATCTTCGCAAAGGACGTGCTGCTTCCGGAGCTGCTTCAACCGGGATTCATCGAGGCCGCGCTTACCGCAAAGACCAGGAAGTCCGTCATCCGGGAACTGGTCGCCCTGGCGGAGAGGACCGGCCGGGTGCTCGATCCCGCTGATCTGCTCGCCAGCGTGGAAGCCCGGGAAGAGCTCTGCTCGACCGGCCTGCCGGGCGGCCTGGCGATTCTGCACTGCCGGAACCATGAGCCCTATCGGTTTGAAAGTTCCTTCATCGTCCTGGGCCGCACTGTGCAGGAGATCCATTTCGGCGCTCCCGACGGCCGCCCCACCTGGCTCTTCTTTCTCATCTGCTGCCAGGACGAACGCATCCACCTGCACGCGCTCGCCCGGCTCTGCCTGATCGTGCAGAAGACGGACATCGTTTCCCGCCTGCTGACCGCGCCCGACGCCGCGACGATGTATCGCGACCTGATCGAGGCCGAACAGGTCGCGCTCGCCGGCAAGAAGCCGGCCTCCGTCCCAGCCACTCCGGTCGCGTAGCGGGCAATGGTGTCAGCTCCCTAGCCTTTTTCGGATTGCAGCCCACGCTGTAGCCGGCCGCGTTGAGGCCGGCCTGGATTTTCGAATGTACGTGCCGGGGTCAACGCCCCCGGCTACAGGTGTCCGTCCGCTGTAGCCGGCCGCGCCTGCCCTGAGCGTGTCGAACGGGTTGACGCCGGCCTGATTTCTCCCTGGTTCAATCGCTCCGTTGCCTCTGTCCCCTCCTTCAAAATGCCTTGGCCGGTTCGTGTCTCCGCCCGGATCGATGGAATCCCGGTCCGCCGCGCCTTGGGCTTCACCATCCTCCGCTCAGGCTCCGTCTTTTTCCAATTCATCCAGCAACACCGCTACGTGGCTCTCGATCGCACCGAGCGCCACCTCCGCTGTCGAACCGTCCAAGTCATTGATTTCCCAATACACGATCCGGTCGGCCCAGGCCGGGTGCAGGCGCTGCATCAGCGGCCGGTGTTCGGTTTCCTTCAAGGCAATGATCCGCGCCGCCCGCAGCAGATCCTGCTCCGCCACCTGGACGGGATCCGGTCCGGTCAGCCCAAAAGCGATCCCCCGTTCGATCAACCGCCGGATCGTGTGCGGCGACAGGCCGGACGGAGCCAGATGGATCGCCAGGCCGCGCGAGAACGCGCGCCAGTCGAGGCCGCGCCGGGCCGCCTCATGGTTGAAGCAGGCCTCGGCGTAGCGGCTCCGATAGTAATTGCCCGTGCAGAGGAAGAGGATTTCGCGCATTCGAGCCGGCCAGCAAATGGCAGGCCCTAACCTGCTGGCAAGCGCGAGCCCGGGAAATCGACCCTGCCGCAGCGGACATATTCATCGCCGCTGTCGAAGGTTGAGACATGCTTCTTCAGCTTGACCCGTGCAGGCCATGCCATGGGGACGCGAAGCCCCCGTCGCGTTTTGGACGGATGGCAGCGCAGCCGTCGCGCCCGTCCACGAAAAGCGGCGGCGCATCATCCGAGTCGCCCACCCCAAACCCCAAAGCCTGACCCCTTGCAGATCGGCTTCATGGCTTTCCTCATACTGTCACACACCAGTGGACGTTGTTACGAACCAATGAGTTGTGACGATGTGCGTGGCGGTGGTGAGCAAAAGAAAGGGACAATCGGCAAACTTCGTTCACCATCAAGATGCCACCACATAGGTAACAGATAGGGCATTGGATCAAAAAGGGGTCAGGCTTTGGGGTTTGGGTTTTCTGAATTCGCCGCTGAGGGCCACTGGGCCGGAATTCTGTCCGATTGCCTAAGTCAGCCCTGCGTCCCCAATTCCCGACCCCGTCGGATCGCGCTTCGAAAAGGGGCCGTTAAGCCCCGCGCAGCAACCTGATGGAACGGACCGCCAGCGGGGCCATCCGTTCTGCTCGGCGGGTCCAACCTGCCCGAGACAATTTCAGAGGGCGTGAGCGAAGCATGGATCGTCCGCATTCAGAAGCGCCGCTACGCCTTCGCCTGCAGCACGGCGCGGAGGATCTCGACCGAACGCTTGAGCTCGGAGGGAGTGGCAATCAGCGGTGGAAGCAGCCGGATGACGTTGCCGCCAGCCCCGGGCGCCAGCAGGCCGCCTTCGCGCAGCGCCGCCTGATACGGCGCGGTGTCGCCTGAGAACTGCAGGCCGACCAGATAGCCCTTGCCACGCACGCCGAGGATCTGCTGCGGGAAATCCGCGGCCAACTTCTGCAGCTCCTGCAGCCACGGTCCGCTGTTGCCGGTGACATTCTCCAGCAGCTTCTCCTTCTCGATCACGTGCAACACGGCGAGCGCGGCCGCGCAGGCGAGCGGCGTGCCGCCAAACGTGGTGCCGTGCGAACCGGGCTGGAAATACTCGGCCGCGTTCTCGCGGACCCACACGGCGCCGATGGGAAAACCGCCGCCGAGGCCCTTCGCCATCCCGATCGCATCGGGCATGATGCCCGCGTGCTCGAAGGCGAAGAACCGCCCGGTGCGCCCGACGCCGCATTGCACCTCGTCGATCAGGAGCAACAGCTTGTGCTGGTCGCACAGATGGCGCAGCCCGAGGAGAAATTCCTCGGTGCACGGCCGGATGCCGCTCTCGCCCTGGATGGTTTCGACGAAGATCGCGCACGTCTGGTCGTCGATGAGATTGGCGAAGCTCGCCAGGTCGTTGAGCTCGCCAAACGCGAATCCGGGCACCAGCGGGCGGAATCCTTTCTGGATTTTCTCCTGCGGCGTGGCGCTCATTCCGCCGAAGGTGCGGCCGTGAAACGCGTGCTGGGCGCAGATGATCTTGAAACACTTTCCTTCCTCGCCGCCGGCTTTCTTCACACCGTGCAGCCGGGCGAGCTTGATCAAGGCCTCGTTGGCCTCGGCACCGCTGTTGCAGAAGAACGCGCGTCCCGGACCGGCGCGCAGCACCAGCTGCCGCGCGAGTTCTCCCTGCAGCGGATTGCGGAACAGGTTGCTCACGTGGATGAGCTCGCCGGCCTGGCGCCGCACCGCCTCAACCCAGACCGGATGGCAGTGACCGAGCGCGCTCACCGCGATCCCCGAGGTGAAATCGAGGTACTCCCGGCCCCGGTCGTCCCACACCGAGCAGCCGCGGCCGCGCACCAACGTCAGGGCAGGACGCGCGTAGTTCTTTATGACATACGCATCGTAGACTTCAGCCGTGCTGGTGCGAACGATGGTGGACTGGTTCATATGCGAAACCACTGATTCACACGAATGGACACCAATGGAAAGAATCTTTTGTGCTGACGCACCGTTTTCAGGAACCCGGGCAAGAGGCCCATGCCGCGCGTCGGCGCGGCCCAGGTTTTCGCGGCGCGAAAAACCTAGTGGACAATCTCCGTGCCGATGCCTTGGTCGGTGAAGACCTCCAGGAGCAGGCTGTGCGGCAGACGTCCGTCGATGAAATGGACGCGCTGCACGCCCTCCTGCAGGGCGCGAATCGCGCTGGCGACCTTGGGGCGCATGCCCTTGTCGATGACGCCCTTCCTCTTCAGCTCGTCAACCTGGCTGATCTTTAGCGTGGAAATGAGCGAGTTGGGATCGGCGGGATTGCAGAGCAGCCCCGGCACGTCGCTCATGTAGACGAGCCGCCGGGCCCGCAGGGCGCTGGCGACGCGGCCCGCGACCAGATCGGCGTTCACGTTGTACGGTTTGCCATCGTAGCCCTCCGCCACCGGCGAAATCACCGGGACGAACCCGTCGGCAATCTCCTTCTTGATGAGCTTTACCTTCACCTCGGTCACCTCGCCCACGAAGCCGAGATCGACTGGGTTGCCGTCGTCGTCGATCGTGAGTTTCTGGCAGACCAGCACGGTGTCGCCCGGCAGGCTCTTCGGCCGCGCCTTCGCGCTCGCGATGGCGTCGCACACGTCCTTGTTCACCACGTCGTTGAGGGTCCGTTTCACGACCGCGACGGCCGCCTCGTCGGTGACGCGCAGGCCGTTGACAAACGTTGCCGTCAACCCGGAGGATTCCATCGCCTTCGTGATCGCCTTGCCGCCGCCGTGCACCACCACGACGTTGATGCCCACCGCCGCGAAAAAGGCGATGTCATAGGCAACGCGGGACCGCACCGCCGGATCCGGATCGTCCATGAAGCTTCCGCCGTATTTCACGACGAAGATGGATCCGTGGAAATCCTGGATGTACGGCAGCGCCTCCAGCAGTACGCGCGCCTTGGCGGTGATCTCGGCGATGTCCATCGGCAGTCAGGATGCCCGGCCCAAAGGAGGGCAGCTGATCGCAGCAGCAATCGCGGAAAGAATCAGGATCACTTCAGTCGGGGCGCGCACGGTGGCTTGAGGTGTGAAGTGCATACAACACATGCCGGGCGCATTTCCACAAAAAACGTCGGACTTCTTCAGATTGGCTCCGGACAGATCTGTTCTCAGACAGGCGAACCGGCATCTTTCCGTAGCGGCGCGGCCGGCCTTCGCCCCACCTTCGCCGAAGGCTTCGGACGGGCACGGCAAGGCTACGGCAGGGCGGGCAAGATCGCGCTGTAGCCGGCCGCGCTGAGGCCGGCTGCCGGGGTCAACGCCCCCGGCTACAAGATTCTTCCCGTCGCCGGCATTCCAGCGTTCTTCGTGCCTGCTCATCCGTGTGATGGGTCGGGCATGGCCTTGGCTCAGCCGCGCTCGGAAACAGGCGCGGTCGCGGCTGGCCAAAAGCGGACGGTTGTGTGATGATAGGAGAAATGGCCATTGACCCGGAAATGCTGGAACGCGCCGCCGCGACCATCCGCGCCGCCGAAGCGCTGGTCATTGCTGCCGGCGCGGGCCTGGGCGTGGATTCTGGTCTTCCGGATTTCCGAGGCTCGGACGGGTTTTGGCGGGCTTATCCGCCGTTTGCCAAACTGGGTCTTTCGTTCGAGCAGCTGGCGAATCCCACGTGGTTCGAGCGGGATCCGGAGCTGGCGTGGGGTTTTTACGGCCACCGCTTTACGATGTACCGGTTGACCAGGCCCCACGAGGGATTCGCCCGGCTGCGCCGATGGGCAGGCAGGAAATCGCGCGGCTGCTTCGTGTTCACCTCAAACGTCGACGGGCAGTTTCAGAAGGCAGGCTTTGCCGAGGAACGCATTGAAGAATGCCACGGTTCGTTGCTGCACCTGCAATGCGTCGGGCCCTGTTGCGCCGCCACCTGGCCGGCACCGGAGGACTTCGAGTTTGCGGTTGACCCAACGACGATGCGGGCGACCGGAGAACTGCCTCGCTGCCGGAGTTGCGGAGGACTCGCGCGGCCAAACGTGCTGATGTTTGGCGACGGGGCTTGGAGCCCGGGGCGCACATCCGCCCAGGAGATCCGGTTTCAGGCCTGGCTGCGTTCGCTGGCCCGCGGCCGGTTTGTCGTGCTAGAAATCGGAGCGGGGACGAATGTGCCGACTGTGCGCTCGACGTCGGAGCAATTAACCGCGGCCGGCCGGGTTCCGCTCATTCGCATCAACCCGACGGAATTTGCCGGTCCGGAGAATGTGATTCCGCTGCCCGGCCCGGCGGCAGCGGTGCTGGCTGAGCTGGATGCGCGGATCCCGTGAGCAAGGCAAACCCGCTTCTTCAAGTCAGATTTCGCGAATGAAAGGATCGCCTGCCCTCGACAAGCTCGGGGCCCTGAGCCTGTCGAACGGGCAAGCAGGCTCCTACGCGGATCCCGTGATGCCGCTCGCTGGTGCTCGCAGCTACCAAGGCGCGTTGAGCCACTCGCTTACGCTCGCAGCTACTGAGGCGTTGTGCCGCTCGCTCACGCTCGCAGCTACGGA
>CAWDQK010000038.1:0-19101 GCA_963804395.1 uncultured Verrucomicrobiae bacterium
TCCGGCCGGCGACATCACCCTGGCCGAGTCGCCCTGCGTGAAGTGCGGCCAGTGCGCCAACCACTGCCCCACCGGCGCCATCGTCGAGAACGACGAGACCCCCGCCGTCTGGGCCGCGCTGCACGACACGACCAAGCATTGCGTGGTCCAAATCGCGCCGGCCGTGCGCGTCGCCATCGGCGAGGCCTTCGGCCTGCCGCCGGGTACCAACCTCACCGGCAAGCTCTATACCGCGCTGCGCCGCCTCGGCTTCAAGGCCGTGTTCGACACCAACTTCTCCGCCGACCTCACCATCATGGAGGAGGCCAGCGAGTTCGTGGAGCGTTTCGTCCACAAGCGCGGCCAGCTCCCGCTCATCACCTCCTGCTGCCCGTCCTGGACGGATTTCATGGAGAAGACGCATTACGACTTCATTGACAACTTCTCCACCGCCAAGTCGCCTCAGCAGATGCTCGGCGTGCTTGCCAAGACCTATTACGCCAAGAAACAGGGCCTCGATCCCGCCAAGCTTTACGTCGCGTCGATCATGCCGTGCACGGCGAAGAAATATGAGCTTGAGCGCACCAACGAGATGTACGCCTCGGGCTACATCGACGTCGATCTCGCTCTCACCACCCGCGAGCTGGCCCGCCTGATCAAGCAGTCCGGGCTTGATTTCCTCAATCTGCCCGACGGCGAGGCCGACAGCATCCTCGGCGACTACACCGGCGCAGGCGCGCTCTTCGGCGTGACCGGCGGCGTGATGGAGGCCGCCTTGCGCACCGCCTACTTCTTCGTCACCGGCCAGAACATCGAGAACGTCGAGTTCGCGCCGGTGCGCGGGTTGTCCGGCGTGAAGGAAGCGGAGATCGTCATCAATGGCACGCCGATCCGGGTCGCCGTCGCGCACGGCCTGGCCAACGTCGAGAGTGTGCTGGAAAAGGTGCGCGCCGCGCGCCAGAGCAGCAGCGAACCGCCCTACCATTTCATCGAGGTCATGGCCTGCCCCGGCGGCTGCATCGGCGGCGGCGGCCAGCCCTATGGAGTGAACGGCGACGTGCGCGCCAAGCGTGCCGCCGGCCTGTACCAGCATGATCGTGATCGCAGCCTCCGGCTCTCGCACGAGAATCCCGAGGTCAAGCGCGTCTACGACGATTTCCTCGGCCGACCGCTCAGCCATAAGGCGCACGAATTGTTGCACACCCGCTACACCGCGCGGCCGATGTATAAACGGTGACCGGTGCATTTCTTACCGCCCTGTTCTTCGCCGTCAATGCCGTGTGCGCACGGCGGGCGGCGGTGCATTACGGCGGCACCACTGCCAATTTCCTGCGGCTGTTGGTCGCCGTCGCGCTGCTCGGAGCATGGGCCTACACCGCCGGACAAGGGACCAGCGGTGGCGCGTTCAACTGGTTCTTCTTGAGCGGAGCCGTCGGTTTCGGGCTTGGGGGGCTGACGATGTTTCACGCGCTGCCGCTCATCGGTTCGAACCGGAGCATGCTCATCGTGCAGTGCGGTTCCGCGGTGGCGGCCGCCTTCACGGAATGGTTCTGGCTTGGTTTCGGGGCTCACGATCCTCCAGGCCGGCCTCGCGGCCCTGACCCTGGTCGGCGTCATCCTCGGCATGACCACGGTGGACCAATCCCGGCGAACCGACTTCCCGCCGCACGGGACCACCCGTCCGCCAATCGTTGACCTGCTTCCGCCGTCCGTCTGGACGGAACGACCGGCCTTCGCCTTCGGCATCGTGCTGGCGGTCGTGTCCGCCTGCGCGCAGGGCGGCAGCGCCGTGATCAGCCGCAAGGCATTCGGATTGTTGCACGACAGCAGTTTCTTCATGGATGCGGCCACCTCGGCCTATCAGCGCGCCCTCGGCGGCCTGGCCGTCGGCGCACTGGCGCTGGCAGTGGTGCGCTGGTGGCCCGGAGGCGACCACGGCAGGGGAATGGGTTCGTTTGAATCGCCGTCCGTTCGACCTGCCTCCGTGGGTGTGGGTCGGGTTGAACACGCTGCTCGGACCGGTCTTTGGCGTCACCTGCTACCAGTGGGCCCTGCGGACGAACCAGGCGGCCATCGTCCTGCCAATCGTGGCGACCGCCCCGCTGCTCACCGTTCCAATCGCCCGCGCGATCGAGGGCAGCCGGCCCGCGCCGCGCTACTGGATTGGCGCGTTGCTCGCCGTCGCCGGCGCCGCGGGACTGGCGATCTGCAAGTAGGCCGGCTGCTAATTGCGGCCCCGACCGACCGATGATTGCTCTTCACCGGCCAGCTGCGGTTAAACGTCCGTTGCCTTCTGTGAAAAGACCGGCCGTCCGGCTGCAGCGGTCGGCCTCTCAGGTTTCAGCTTTCTCCTCCGGCCTCCGCGCCCTCTGCGATCTCCGGTGCAATGGTTTGGGGTTGGTGGCCGTTCCGCCACGTGGGGAAACATACCGGCCAACCCGCGCCTCTCCCGAGCCCGATCTTGTAACTTAGTTTCAACTACACAATCCCGTCGAACCCCATGACCCGACCCGATCCGGTTTGGCTCCAATCCGGCGCCCGGTTCTTCCGGTGGCTGGCGCCTTGCCTGCTCCTGGCCACCGCGGCGCAGGCGCAGGTGGCCTCGCCGCCCGAAGACGAAACCGTCCGCCTTGAACCGGTGACGGTGCGCGGGACCACCGTCCCCGCCGGGCCTGCCGCCGCGTCCACTTCGGCCAACGACCTTCCCTCCAATCTGGCAACGGGCGCGGAAACAATCCCGGGGCTCGCCCTGTTCCACATGGGCGCCGCCGCCGCCGATCCGCTGCTCCGCGGCCTTGGATCCGATCGCGTCGCGACTTCGCTCGATGGTCTGCCGCTGCCGGACGCATCGCCGACCCAGACCGCCTCTCCCCTCGCCCTGATCACCGGTGGCTTGAACGACGGACTCATGATCACCAAGGCCGTTCCGTCGGTCACCCTCGGACCGCCGGCCAATGCCGGCTATGTCGGACTCTCGCTGGCCGGCAATCGTCCCCCGGGTCAACCGGATTCCACCAACTTCAGTGCCACGTGGGATTCCGATCGCAACGGAGGCAACGCGCTGGCCCGTGAGATTGCCGGTCGCGGTCCGTGGAGCATCGATGCAGCCGCCGCCGCCCACACGCTTGGGAACTATACCGCCGGAAACGGCACCGTCGTCCCGGCAGAGGACCGGAACGAGGGCGCTGCGCTTGACCTTGGCTGGCTGCCGGACCTCCAGCACCGGTTGCAGATTGCCGCTCTTTTCTCCCGGCAGGAACTGGCGGTCAACTCCGCCCTGCCCCTGGACACGCGCGGCACTGACATTAGCGCCTTTACTGGCAATTACGGTTGGGAAACATCCGACCGCACCTGGATCGATTCGCGGTTTCGGCGTCAGTGTTTCCACCCCGCATCTCGACAATCTGGGCCGGCCCGCGCCCGCCCTGATCACCGCGGACGGCCGGGCCACGAGCGCCAGCGCGGGTATCGCCGTGCGGCATCAGACCGCCGCCGGCGGCGATTATGTCACCGGGGTCGATGGCACCCAGGAAGACCGGGACATGCAGCGTCACCGCCCGGGCGCGGTGGATCTGCTCTGGCCCGATCTGCACCAGACCGATCTCGGCGGTTTCGCCGAGACAACGCAGATCCTCTCCCCCGCCTGGAAACTGCGCCTTGGAGCCCGGCTGGATGCGGCGAGCAGCGAGGCACGCCACGCCGACGGGAAGGCATTCAACACAACCATTCGCGATCTGTATGTTGCCTACAACGGACCGGCCGCCGCCCAGACGAAGCAGAACGACATCGCCGGCGCCGCCAATGCCTTGTTGACCGGGCAGTTCACTCCGGAGCTCGGCAGCTCGCTCGGCGCAGGCTTCAGCCGCCAGCCGCCCGGCGCCACGGAGCGCTACCGCGCCTTTTCCGACGCGCTCGGCGGCGGCTACGAAATTGGAAACCCGTCGGCCCGGGCCGAGGACAAATATGAACTCGACTGGGGTTTGCACTGGCAGCGGCGGACACTCACCGTCACCGCCGACGTCTTCGGCAGCTATCTGCCGGACTACCTGCATCGCACCCGAGTCGGCACGACCACGCCGCCACCCCCGCCTCCGCCCGGGGCAATTATTTACGGCTATCGGGCCACCGAGGCCGAATTCTGGGGCGGCGAACTGGAGGCCGTCTGGCAGCCCGGCACCGATTCATGGTTCAGACTGACCGGCGCCGCGGTCGAAGCCACCGATCTCAACGCTCATCGCCGCCTCACGGAAATCCCGCCGGAGACCGTCGAGCTCGCGGCCGGTCGGGCGTGGTCGGCCGTCGGCCTCAAGCCCTGGGTCGAATTCTGCCTCCGTTCCACGGCTGCGCAGCGCAATTCCGCGCCCGATGAGATGCCGGTCTTTGCCAATACCTCCGCCTTCACCCTGGCGAATCTCCGCGGCGGGTTATCGTGGCACGGCGTCAGCCTCTCCCTCTCCGTCGCCAATCTTTTCAACAAGACCTATTTCGACTACCTGTCCCCGCCGGCGGCCCCCATGGCGCCGAGCGGCAGCCTGCACCCCGGTTCGCGCATCCCCGGCCCCGGCCGCGATTTCCTGCTCACCGTCAGCTTCCGCCGGTGGTGACCAAAGGCAGTCCGATGGGAGGGCGCCGCCTGCGGCGTCGCAGACCCTGAGCCCGTCGAATGGGAGCTCAGTCGAACCGCGCCGCCAGCGCCGCGGATGCCACTGGCTTTCCGGACACGACCACAACGGCTCGGCGGAAACCTCGCCCTCCAGTTAGAGCGTTTCAACTTGGATCGTAGCCGGAAACGCAAACGTAGCTGCGAGCGTGAGCGAGCGGAAGGGGAGTCTATTCGCCGTTTTGAGCGCCGCGCATAGGGAATGCTCTCTGTCTGCAACTTGGTGAGAGCGCTAGAAAAACTGCTGCGCCCAGTGATAGCGCGGCCCCAAGCGCACAGGCTTTTTCTCCGAACCGCCATAGGTCAAGCCGGCGCCCTTCTCTCGCTCCTCTGGCTTCACTGACGAGCTGCATGCACTGGTCGCAGCCAAGGATGAACACGACCGCCGCCATCAGCAGAGCAATCATCGCTATTCGATACTTTATAGAGCTGCGCATCCTTTGCCTCCGAGCATTGTTAGGCCAACGCTGTTGCCGCCCGGAGAACCCGGCTTCAACCGACAGAATCCAAAGACGCCGACGGCGTCAATCCCCGGAGGAAAATTCAAAGTTGCCTTGAGCCACCGAGTTCGAAAGAGCATCAGTTCGATTTGGAATCAAGAAGGCAGTCCCTGCTTGACGCTCCGCAGCGGGTAAACGACGTTTCGATCATGGCGACGCGCAGAACCATCCGACCGGCCAAGACAAGCCCTTCCAAGGGAACAGTGTTGGCGGCCAAATATCGTGCACGCGCCAACGCGCTCTCCGACGAAGAGCGCCAAATCCATCGCGCCCATGCCATGAGCCTCATTTACGGCAAACCCCATGGCCCCGCGATCCACGCTCGCAGCGGTTGACACGAATTTCTTGCTCGATCTCGCGGCATCTCAAGACCGGGCTCACGACGCACTTGAGATCTTCCGCCGCAAGGTGAGGGGAGTCGAGTTTGTAGTCCCGCCGACTGTTATCGACGAACTCGACTACATCGCGCGGCACGGCGATACCGCAGTCGATCGCGCTTTGGCCGTCACCGCTCTCAAAAACCTCGTGCGAATCTGGAGATTCCGACCACTGGATTTCATTCCCGTGGGGCACGGAATCATCGAGACGGTTGCTCACAAGCTGCGCGGCGAGAAATTGATTCCCGCGCTCGAGATCAACGACTCTTTCATTCTTGCAGAAGCGGCCCTGGCTAATTGCGCCATCTTGATCACCTCGGATGAGCACATTCGCGCAGCCGATCCGACACTTCTGCGCCTCACGCTCAGGTCGTGCGACGTGCAAGCCATCGTCGTCCGCACGCCCCGCGAGATAATCCGCCAGTTTGGATAGGGCATGTTCTTAGAACTTCCGGACGTTGCGCGGTGCACGAGGCGCGCCCGGTCTTCCCCGTCCTCGTTTCCGATGTCGTAATTCCCACGGCAGCCTTCAAGCTTCCGTCGCGTGGAAAGCGAACCCGCAGCCTCTGGGGCTTCAGTGGGCATGAGCCCGACGGATCTCTCACCGATCGAGACCCGGGCGCTGCCGGTCCTCTACCGGATTGCATCCGTTGGCGCCCAGACGGATGATCCGCGCGCCGCGCTCGAAGTCATCCTCGGCGAGATCTGCGCGTGGTTCCAGGCCACGTGCGGCTCGATCGCGCTGGTCAGCCCGGACACCGGCCGCCTTGAGCTGGAAATCCAGCAGGGATTGCCGCCAGACAGCGCCGGCGTCGCCCTCCGGCTCGGCCAGGGGATCACCGGCTGGGTTGCCTTGCACGGCCGCGCGCAGATCGTCACTGATGTCGCGGCCGATCCGCGCTATATTTCGCTCCGGGCCGATGTGCGCAGCGAAATGGCCGCCCCGATGGAGGCCGACGGACAGATCATCGGCGTCATCAACCTCGACAGCGACCGCCTCGGCGGATTCACCGCGGCGGATCTACCGTTCCTCGAACGCCTCACCGCCGAGGCTACCACCGTGGTCCGGCGGCTCTGGCTGCTCCGCCGGCTCCAGGGCAAGGCCCGCCAGCTGGAAACGTTGATTACGATCGGCCAGTCGCTCGTCTCGAAGCTCGATGAGCAGGAACTCTTCGACACCGTTACCCGGGAGGCCCGGCAGATCATGGGCTCCCACCTGTGCGCCCTCCACCTGCACAACGTGGCCACCGCCACCATCCGACTGGTCTCAGTCTCGCCGGCATCGCCCCCTCCCGATTCCGCGTCCGCAACCGGCTCAGCGCTGCTCCCTGGAGTCAACCTTTCGCTCGACCACTGCCTCGTCGCCTCCGTCATCCACTCCCGACGGCAGATCGAGTTTCAGAATGTGCAGAGCCCGGAATATGCCGACGTCATCGATCTTCCGCGCGACCAGCAGCTGGATTCATTGCTCGCTGCCCCGCTGCTTTTCGAAGGCGAGGCCATCGGCGTGCTCGGCGTGTTCACGGTCGAACCACACCGCTTCAACAATGACGAGCGACGCCTGCTCGGCGCCCTCGCCAGCCTCGGGGCCGTGGCCATCCAGAACTCCCGGCTCTATGCGCGCGTGTTTGAGAGCGAGGAATCGCTGCGCAAGAACGAGCGCCTGACAACCCTCGGCCTCATCGCCGCCGAAATCGCCCACGAAATCCGCAATCCGCTGACGGTCATCAAGCTCCTCTACGGTTATCTCAACCTCAATTTTCCGCCGGACGACCCGCGCCACAAGGACACCCGGGTCATTGGCGAAAAATTGGATCAGCTCGAGGCCATCGTCAGCCGAGTGCTCAACTTCGCCAAGGCGCCGTCGAGCCTGCACTCGCGCTGGTCCGTGACCGAGATCATCGAGGACACGATCCTGCTCATCCGGCTGAAGCTGGCGCAGGGGAAGATTCATCTGCGCTTCCAGCCGCCGGTCGCGCCCCTGATCGTCGACGGCCACAAGGGGCAGCTCCAGCAGGTGCTGCTCAACCTGCTGCTTAATGCCATGCAGGTCATGCCGGACGGCGGCGAAATCGCCGTCCGTTGCTCCACCGAAGACCGAAACGGCATGCAGGTCGTGCACATCGACATCGCCGACACCGGTCACGGCATCCCGGAGGCGATTCGCGACCGGATCTTCGACTCGTTTCTCAGCACCCGGCCTGACGGCACCGGCCTCGGGCTCGCCATTGTCGAACGCATTCTGCGCAGTCATCACGGATCCATCGCCGTGCTCACCACGAGCGCGCGCGGGACGACGATGCGGGTCACCCTGCCGCTGGCAAAGTAGACGGGGGCCTGGGGACGCGACGCCCCCGTCGCGTACGCTTGCCTGGAGGGCGGTGCGGCTGGACCGCCTCGTGAGTCCAGCTGTAGCCGGCCGCGTTGAGGCCGGCTTGGGACTTCGAATGGACGGGCCGGGGTCAGCGCCCCCGGCTACAGAAGAGAAGACCGTCCGTTGTAGCCGGCCGCGTTGAGGCCGGCTCCGGGGTCGGCGCCCCCGGCTACAGAAGAGAAGACCGTCCGTTGTAGCCGGCCGCGTTGAGACCGGCTCCGGGGTCGGCGCCCCCGGCTACAAGGGCAGGCCGGCGACGACGGAATCGGCGTCGATTGCCCGCGCCGCGCTCACGGCTTCGCCGGGCTCAGCTTCAAATCGACCATGACGTCGGCGGCAATGCGCTCAAGATCGGCCCGCAGTTCGCCCATCCTGACCGAGGGAGGCACGAGCACCGTGGCCCGAGCCTGGAAAAGTGTTCCCCCACCCATCGGCGCGCTCACGCATTCCGACTCCAGTTCCTCAACGTTTACTCCGCGGTCCGCCAGCACGCTCGACACCTGGTGCAGGATGCCCGGGTGATCCTGGCCGACGAGTTCGAGCACGACGGCCGCGCCGGCCGCCGCCGGGCCGGCTCCGCTCTCGACGTGAATCATCACGCGCAGTCCTTCCGCTTCCAGCCCGCGCAGGGCGCCGGCCAGTTCCTCCGCGCGCGCGGCTGCCACCTCCACGCGCAGGAGGCCGGCGAACTGCCCCCCGAGATGGCACATCCGGCTCTCGAGCCAGTTGCCGCCACGGTCGGCCACGCAGGCGGCCACCGATTGGACCAAACCGGGCCGGTCGGCTCCGATCACCGTCATCACGAGCGTCGTGAACATGACGCGCATCGTGCAGCACGTCGCGCGGGTTGGCAATCCCCGCCTGCACAGGAAGAATGGCTCCAGCCAATCTCCCTCATTCGTCGAGCTCGACGTTCCAATAGGCGATATCGAGGAAGTCCTTCCACATTTCCCGGTGCCGTGCACCCAGCACGAGCGAGATGACCGGCCTCCACTTTGGCCGCGATGGCTTGCGGATCAGACGGACTCCGGCCTCGTGCGGCAGCCGGTTCGCCTTGCGCGTATTGCACTTGATGCACGAGCAGACGATGTTGTCCCAGGTGGTGCGGCCGCCGTATTGGCGCGGGATGACGTGGTCGAGATTCAATTCCTCGCGGGAAAAATGCGCGCCGCAATACTGGCACTGGTTCTTGTCGCGCTCAAAGACGTTGTTGCGCGTCAGCTTCAACTCCTTGCAGGGCAGCTTGTCAAAAAAGGTCAGCAGGATCACCTGCGGCAATCGGATTGTGTGGCGCACGGTGTGCACCGTTTCAACGGCAGCGACCGGCGGGTTGTGCCGCGAGAAATCGATCCAGTCCATCATGGAGAACACCTTGAAATCGTCGTCGGTGTGATACACGACATGGGCGTGCCCGCGCGCCAGCAGCGCGAACGCCCGACGCGCCCCGATCACATTCACCGCCTGCCAGAGGCGATTGAGGACCAGGACCGGTTGATCAAGCGCAGCATCCATGACGAGGTTCGGACCTAGCTGTCGTCCCCCAACCTGTCAAGCAACCCGCCTACGGACTCTCCCGCCGGACCGGCTTGAGTTCGGCGATCTCCTCGCGCAGCCGGTTCTTCATCGTTTCCGGATCTCCTCCCGGGGTCGGCGGCACCGCATTCTCCGGCTTCCGGCCCGCACCGCCCCGCCGGGTCCGCCGCGTCGTCGTCAGCGTATGGGCGATCTGCAGGACTTCCTCCCGATCGAACGGTTTTTTCAGAATGAACATGCGGTCCGATGTTCCCAGGCGGGCAAACATCTCCTCCCAAGTGTAATCCGAATAGGCGGTGCAGATGACCACGGGCAGATCCGGATCCGCCACCCACAGTTTTGGGGTGACCTCGATCCCATCCCATCCCGGGGGCATCCTGACATCCACAAAGGCCAGCACATAGGGCCTCCCCTCCTGGATCGCATGATAGACCCGGGCGAGACCCGCCTCGCCCTGGAAGGCGGAGTCGATTTCGAACTCGCTTTGTTCCCCCAGCAGCGGCGTCAAGCCGAACAGCTCCGCCTCCTGCGCATCCAGATTTGAACTACTTCTCCGGTCGTGGCATAGAATTTTCCGAAAATCTTCATGGATCGCCGGATTGTCATCGATCACGAGAATCCGGTGTTTGGTTTCGGGAATCGGTTCGTTCATTCCAGAATCTGGACTACGACTACAGCGTGAATCGGCCAAAAGTCCACCTGGGAAACGGCCCCTCGCCGCCAGTTCGCGCCAGATCAACCGGAAAGAACTGGCAAATTCCTCGGGCTGCTCGCGCACCCGGCGCGCGATATCCGCCGGCCGGCACCAGGCTCCGCCTTCGATCTCCTCCGGGTGCAGCGTGAACGGTCCCTCCGCCTCTGCGCGGTAGACCCACACAAACTCCCAGCCGGTTTCCTCACAGGCCGGGAGCCGCAGCCAGCGCGCCGGCGGACGGATCGGTTCCAGGCCGATCTCTTCCCGGAGTTCGCGCCGGACGCACCCGTCGTAATCTTCGCCCGCATCGACGTGCCCCGAGGCGGACGAATCCCAGGCTCCCGGAGCCGTGTCCTTGTTGCGCGAACGCTTCTGCAGAAAGAGTTCCCCGCTTCGATTGAAGACCAGCGCATGCACCGCCCGGTGCAGCAACCCCCGCGCATGAACCTCCCGCCGCGTCGCCCGGCCGACGATCGCGTCATCCGGGTCGACCACATCGAAATACTCCTCCGCTCGCTCTGTATCCGGCATCCCGTGGTCTTTGGCCGGCCGGCGCACAGATTCCAAGCAAAACCCGCCGGGAAGCGGGCCTGCCGGGATCGGCCCGTTCGGCGGGTTCGACAGGCTCCCATTCGACAGGCTCAGGGTCTGCGACACCGCAAGCAGGCTCAGGGCAAGCGCCCCCGAGTACAGGAAACAGCTCCATTGTAGCCGGCCGCGCTGAGGCGCCGGCTCCGGGATCGGCCCGTTCGGCAGGCTCAGGGCAAGCGCCCCCGGCTACAGGTTTCTTCCCGGGGGCCGCAAGGCCCCATTTGGCGGGTTTTTCGCCCGGCAGTCCGCCGAGCGCCTCTCCGCCACCTCGCGCCGCAGCCGCCCCGTCAACATTCTACCCGCCAATTCTCCGGCCGCGGCTTCGCTTGCGGCTGGGAACAGGCCCATGATTTCGCTTAGATGCTCGAAAAGACGAGTTCCCCCCAGCGCAGCGCCGTTTCGCGAACACCCGGGCTGCTCCCGTCCGTTTTTCCGGCCCTTCCTCCTGTCCGCTTCCGGGGTCTCTCCCGCCTCGCAGCGCCGGCGCTCGCGGAATACGTCACCAAGCTTGGCTGGCATGAAAGTCACACGGCCACCGGCCGAATGCAGCAGGCCGGCAGCGCTCCGGACAATCAATTGTCGCCCGTCTGCAGCTTCCGGAATGCATGGAAAGCCCCAACCAGTTCCTTCGGAAACAGTGCGCCCATTTCCGTCAGGTGCGCCACGAGCTTCGGATCGGCGAAGCCCATGCAGGCCGCGTGTTGAAGGAATTTCACCACCTCGATTGGAGATTCGGGCGGAGGAATGAACTGGAGCGCCGGCCGGACTCGGTTTTGCGCCAACCGACACTGTTTTTTTGAGGCCATGGGAGGATTTCGTTCTGGAGGCAGGGGTGCCTCGCGATCGTGGATAACTTGAAAGCACTCCCATCGTGGCGGCATTTGCCCGTCGCTTTCAACGGTCAGTCATACCTGAATTTAGGTAGTAATACGGGCTGGACAAATGCCCGCCGGCCGGTCCGAAAAACACCTATTGCAACTAATTTTCAGACTCCCGATCGCCAATTAGGATCTATTGGTATTTTTTCCATTCAGCGGCGGCCCGCTGATTGACCCGGGCCGTTCCTGCACCAAACGGCGTCCGCCGTTTGTTCAGGAGCATGGAGGGCGAAGCCCGATCGGCTCCTGCCCCCGTTTCGCTCGCAAATACTTCCGCACCGCGTCCAACCCGCGCGTGTTCAGCACCTGCTCCGCCGTCAGGCCGCCCTTCCGGGCCGAATTGATTCCCGCCCGACAGTAGTCCAGCCCCGCGACATCATGGGCGTCCGGATTGATCGCGCAAAGCAGGCCCCGGCCGGCGGAGGCGCGCCAGTGCCGCCAGTCCATGTCCAGCCGTTGGGGATTGGCATTGAGCTCGATCACCACCCGGTTCGCCAAGGCAGCGTCAATCACCCTGGGCACGTTGACGGCATAACCCTCGCGACGCAGCAGCAGCCGCCCAGTGAGATGCCCGAGCATGGTGGTGCAGGGATGTTCGATCGCCCGGATGATCCGCGCCGTCATGTCCGCCTCGCTCTGCGAAAACGAAGAGTGCACCGAGACAACGACATAATCGAGTTCGCGCAGCACCGACTCGTCCAGATCCAGCCGCCCGTCTGGCAGGATGTCGCACTCGACGCCGGCCAGCACCTGCGTCGTGAACCGGCCCGAGCGATTGAGCGCCGCCACTTCCGCAATCTGGCGGCGCAGGCGGTCCGCATCGAGTCCGTTTGCCTGGACGCTCGCCTTCGAATGGTCGGCCACGCCGAAATACTCCCAGCCTCTCGCCTGGGCGCCGGCCACCATCTCCGCCAGCGTGTTCCTGCCATCGGAAGCGGTCGTGTGGTTGTGGAACACCCCGCGGAGATCGGCGGCTTCAACCAGCCGCGGAAAATCGCCGCGCTCCGCCGCCTCGATCTCCCCCAGGCCCTCGCGCAGCTCTGGCGGAATATCGTGCAGGCCTAGCGCGGCAAAAAGACCGGCCTCTGACCGGATGACCTCCGCCGGCCCGGCCTGGTTCTTCCGCAGCGTCTCGGCCTTCTCCTTGGCTGTGCCGGCGCCCTCGGCCGGGACCAGTCCCCACTCGCTCAGGCTCAGTCCACGCGCCTGCGCCCGCTGCCGCAGCTGGACATTATGCTCCTTCGATCCGGTGAAATGGTGGAGCGCGTAAACAAACTGGTCCGGCGGCACGATCCGTAGGTCGGCCTGCAGGCCGCCGGCAAAACGCACGCTGGTCTTGGTCTCGCCCCGGGCGGTCACCTCCACCACCTCGGGCCGTGTCGTAAACCATTCGACAATCGGCGCCCATTCTTCGGCGGCTGCGATGAAATCCAGATCGCCCACCGTCTCCAACCCGCGCCGGAGGCTGCCCGCATGTTCGACGCGCCGCACCTGCGGCAGGCTGCGCAGCCCCTGCAAGATCGGTTCGGCCACCGCATCCGCCGTCCACCAGAGATGGCGGCGACCGTAAGCCTCGCGATTGCGGATTCCGGCCAGCAGTTTCTCCTGCGTCTTCTCGCCAAAGCCGTCCAGCGCCGCCACCCGCCCTTCCTCGCAGGCGCGGGCCAGATCTTCGATCGAACAAATTCCGAGTCGCTCGTTGAGGGCCCTGATCTTTTTCGCGCCCAACCCCGGAATCTCCAACAGAGTGGCCATCCCCGGAGGAATCGAGTCTTTCAGCCGCTCAAAGAACTCGAGGCGCCCGGTGGCATGCAGCTCGATGATCTTCTTGGCCAGCGCCTCGCCGATGCCCTTGATGGCCTGCAACCTGCCCTCCGCGATCACGGTTTCCAGGTCCTCCTCCAACGCCTCGATCGCCCGCGCCCCCGCATGATAGGCCCGCACTTTGAAGATGTTTTCGTTCTTCAACTCCAGAAGCACCCCGACCTCATTCAGGACCGCCGCGATGGCTTGCTTGTTCATGCTTTGCCTTGGCACCAGAGTACTCGCGCCAGGCTCGAACCTCAAGCCGCCTGCGGCTTCACTTCCCGCGAGTTCTGTGTTTCACTGCCGTTATGGCTTTCACCTACCGCCGCACTGTCCGTTTTGCCGACACCGACGCTGCCGGCGTTGTGTTCTTCCCCAACTACTTCGCGATCTGCCACGAAGCCTATGAAGAATCGCTGGCCGCCGACGGCATCGATTTGCGATCCTTTTTCAGCGAACACGGCGTCACGGTGCCCGTGTCAAAGAGTCAGGCGGAATACCTCCGGCCGCTCACCTGCGGTGACAAGGTGGACGTTGTGCTCACGCCGTCGCTGCTCGGCCCGGACAGCTACGCAATCAACTACGAACTGCGCCGCACCGGCCCGCCGGAAAAAGTCGCGGCCCGGGTTCGCACCGAGCACATCTGTGTTTCGTCCCGCGGCCGCGAGCGTCACCCGATCCCCCCCGCCATCGCCGCCTGGATCGAGCATCACTCCGCCTGACGTCGGATTCATTCAGCCCCAAAAGCAAAACGGGGTCTGCCCCGGACGGGAAGAAACCTGTAGCCGGGAGCGCTTGCCCCCGGCAGAGTGTTCTTCCGGTAGCCGCGAGCGTGAGCGAGTGGCTGAACCTGTCGCCGGGCCGCATCGACCCCGGCAGCGTGTTCTTGTTGTAGCCGCGAGCGTGGGCGAGCGGATGAACCTGTCGCCGGGCCGCATCGAACCCGGCAGCGTGTTCTTGTTGTAGCCGCGAGCGTGGGCGAGCGGATGAACCTGTCGCCGGCCGGAGCCCTCCGCGAGAAGACGACCGACGATCTTCCGCCCAGAATCGAAATGTCATCTATTGGTTGACATCGTTCCCTGAAATACGGGCTCGGGATGCCTGGGCGGCCAGTGGCGGTGCCGCATCAACCTCCGAGACCGCAGCTCCGCTTTGTAGCCGGCCGCGCTGAGGCCGGCTGTACCTTCACCGAAGCTTGAGCGGACCCGGGATCGGCCTTCGGCTCGCTGGCGCCCGCAATCAAAGCGCGACCCCTGGGGCCGCAAAGATCACATCCCCACCACTCGCAATATCCGGTCCACCGCTTCCGCCGGCCGGTCAAAGTCCACCGCCGTGAGCGGCACGCACCGGCGGCCCGTGCTCTCGTGGAAGAAGAAGAGCTCGCCGGCCGTCGCGTGTGCGGCAAATGCCAGCTGGCAGCCGCCGCCCACCCGGCCCTGCAAGGCGCGCTCCAGACTCAGCTGGCGTCCAGTCGCCGCATCCAGCGCCGGCGCAAAGCGCGCCACATCGGCCTCGCGGCACTGCACCGCGATGGCGCCCTGCCCCACCGCCGGCACCATTTCGCCGAACTCCAGCGACTGGAACTCCAGCCCCGGCCACGACCGGATGCCAAGGCGGTTCAGACCCGCGGCGGCGAGCACGGTGGCATCGGCGGCGCCTGCGACGATCTTCTTCAGGCGCGTGTCGACATTGCCGCGGATCTCCGTAAACGCAGCTCCTGGAAACTTGAGGCTAATCTGCAGCCGCCTCCGCGGACTGCTGGTGGCGATCGTCTTCGGCGCCGCAGCTCCAGCGCGGCTCACCAGCACGTCGCGCGGGTCCTCCCGCGGCAGGAAGCCGGCGATGACCAGGCCGGCCGCCAGCTCGTTCGGCAGGTCCTTCGAGCTGTGCACCGCCACGTCGGCCTCGCCGCGCAGGAGCGCCTGCTCGAGCTCTGCCGTGAACAAGCCCTTTCCGCCCTGCTTCTCCAACGACCACGCGATCTTGTGATCACCGGTGGTCTCCATCCGGAGCAACGTGCACTCCACCCCGGGAAAATACGCCCGGAACCGCGCTGCGGCCAGTTCCGCCTGGGCGAGCGCCAGCGGGCTCTTGCGGGTTGCAAGGATGATTCGGTTCAAAGGAGTCAGTGGTCAGCAGTCCGTGGTCCGTAGTCAGTGGTCAGTGGTCAGTGATCAGTATTCAGTCATCAGTACGATGCAAGCGATGCTCGAATTCGCCTCCCGACAGTCTCGTCAATTCGCCCTGATGGCGCCCATGGTGTTCTTCTTCCATTTCGATGGCACGAATGCAGGGGAGCTTCCGCCAAAATCGCGCCGCAATTTTGGCTTTTAGCCCGGAGCTTTCGCACCCGCAGGGCGAAAGCTCCGGGCTAACGCTTCAGCGCGAGCGTGCCCGTGCGGGCGAGTTCGAGCATGCCAAACGGTTCCAGCAGGCCGAGAAAGGCCCCGACCTTGGCCTCGTCGCCGGTGGCTTCGACGATCACCTCGTGGTGGGCCACGTGGACGATCTTTGCCCGGAAAATGTCGCAGATCTGCATGATTTCCGGGCGCGTCTTCCCGTCCGCCTTGATCTTGACCAGCACCAGTTCGCGTTTGACCGCCTGGCCGTCCTTGAAGTCGGTCACATCGACCACATTGATCAACTTCCGCAGCTGGCTGATACAGAGGTCGAGTGCGGAGTCGTCACCCATCAGCACCACCGTCATGCGCGACAGCGAGGGATCGTGCGTCGGCGCGACGTTCAGCGTGTCGATGTTGAAGCCGCGGCCGGAAAACATGCCGGCGATGCGGACCAGCACACCGAACTTGTTTTCAACGAGGGCTGAGATCGTGTGTCGCATGGTGGATGGCGATTTCGGATGGTCGTGGTCCGGCCGGCACGTTGCGCGCCGAACCGGAGCGCGCCGTGTCCTCGCCGAAATCTCCAGGGCGGTCAACGGTGAAACACTTCCCCTCAATCTTGGCGCGCATCTCCAATTGTTCTCTCCGCGTTCTCTTTTGGCGGCTCAGTGCCCTCTTTGACCTGCTCCTCCTGCTGAATCCGGGATCAAGAGCCGAGGTGGGCTCCTGCCGGACGATGCGGCCATGTGTCGTTCCGAGATTCTGGGTGCATCTGCCGATTGACGGTTGTTCAGGACGATTTCCGGACGTAGCGCAGGCTTCCAGCCTGCTCAATCGGGAGATGCACCCTGAGATTCTCACTCCGAGATTTTGGTATTGTGACACCGAGACGGTTCCGACACTTTTCAGGGGCGGCGAGATGCTGTAACCAGAATTCTCCGACGCCATACCCCCCTGAAAAGGCGGGGTCTGCCAATGAAACCAACAACGACGAGGTGGCGGCACAGCAGCAATTGCCGGCTGCTCTTCCGGCCGTCCGCCGCGCACCCGAAAAATCCATGATGCTCTCCAAGATTCTATTGGCTGTCGTTGTTCTATTCCCGGTTTCCGAGATTGTTCTGGCCCGAGTCAGGCGGGCGAAGCCGCAAACCTCCCAACTCGAAGACCGGGGTTCCATGCGCCTGTTATGGCTCGCGATCGCGGTTGGTGTGATGTTGGCCATCATTGCCCCCCGATGGCTTCCGTCCGCCAATCTTTCGGGCTCATTCCGGTTGCTCGGTTCCCTCTCACTCGTGCTGATGGTGGTTGGTCTGACCATCCGCTGGGTGGCGATCCTCACGCTCGGCCGGTTCTTCACGGTCAACGTGGCGATTCAGACCGGCCATTCCGTCGTTGAATCAGGCCCCTATCGTTTCGTTCGTCACCCCTCCTATGCCGGACTTCTGCTGGCCTTCGTCGGGCTGGCCATCTTCTTCGGCAACTGGCTCAGCATCGCCGGGCTTCTCGTTCCCATCACGCTTGCGGTGCTCAACCGCGTCGCAAAGGAAGAACAGGCACTGCGGGCCTCGTTGGGACCTCCCTACGCGGCCTACTGTGCCCGCACGAAACGTTTCATCCCGTATGTAATGTAAGACTAACCATGGCCAAACCACTCCTCACCATCGACGAAGCCACGAGAACGAAGAATCCCGGAGCCGTGTGGCTGATCTTGGGGATTCCGATTGGCTGCGGAATCGGCATTGCACTGCACAATCTCGCTCTCGGCGTCGGCATCGGATTTTTACTGGGCGCGACGATTGCGATGTTCGCTGTGAAGAAGGAGGGACGCGCCATCAGCCCTGTTGCCAAGACGGCCATGGTTGTCGCACTCATCGCCGTTCTGGCGTTTGCGATTGTCCGCGTAATAAAGAAATGACGGAGGTTGTCAGCCTCGCCTCGTTCCGTGGCCACTCCTGCGGCGGTCCAGCCGGTGGGGCCGGTACCCGTGGCGAGATGAAGACGGTCGTTTTCTTGATACTGTGGTTCTGGATTGTCGGGGAACTCAGCGCTGCTCCGTTGCTGCATGACGAGGAGATCACGTTTTGTTTTCAGCCGAGTCTATCAGACGGCACAATGATCAGGCTGGCGCGGACGTCAGACGGAGGGGTTCATTGTTCCGCTTACGCGCTTCCGATCCTCACAGGCGGCGGAAAGGAGGACAACCCGAAGGCCCGACCGAAACTTCTGAAGGAAGTTGCTGTGTCAGCTGTGGAGTTTGATGCGCTCGTGGGAGAGATAGAAGCCAAAGGACTACGCACAGAATGTGAAACTTCGGAGCCAGTGGGGATCGACGGAACCAGCTGGGTTTTCCGCCATGACTACGGAGGTCGTACGCTTGAGCTTAGGTTTTGGACGCCCGAGATCCGGAAGGGTTCTCAGGCATACGCGCTAGGTGCTAGATTCGCCGCGGTCGCACAAGTAAAGAGCGCACTGCCGAAAGAGTCCCAAGATCCGCATGGCGACATACCAAAGGTCGTTCCGACACCTGAATTCAGAATTGCCGAGACGCCACTGCCGCCCCCGGCCACCGTCCCGCCATCACCCGATCCACCAGTCTCCCCGCCACCCACCGCAGCAGCCCCGTAAGTTCGTCCCGGAAAAGTTGAAATCCTCGTGACCGCATGCAGCCGGTGCCCCAAAAAAAGAAAGGCGATCCATCCGCCCACCCCACCATGGAATTTCCTCCACGAATTGTTTCGGACGGTCTCAACCGTATTCGCCGGACAAAAGAATACGAAGTAGCCAAGGCCCGGCTCATGGCCGAGACCCGAGAACGCCATTCCAAGGAACGATGGACTGCCAGTTTCTTTGGCCGAATCTGGGTCCAAGTGGTCATCGAATGGGAAGTCCGGGCTCAGCTGGCAAAGATGTTCCCGCCATCCAGCCTGTACGTGATTCGGCGGGCAAGATAGGATGAACCGCGAAGGTCCAAAAATATTCGGAGCCATCAAGAGTTGGAGAGAGGCCTGACTCATCCTCTTGGTTGTTTGTCTCGTATTGGGGGCAAGTGAAGAAATGAAGGCGAGGGCGCCGCGTTTCCGGGCCCGTTCCAATGACGCCCTGCTGGAAACTTTCGCGAGCCGGCGGCCGGCAGGGGGCGCCGATTAGATAGTCCCGGCCGATCGAAATGGGCCCGCTCGCTCACGCCCGCAGCTACGAAACCAACCAAGTATTACAAGAAAGCGCAAAAGGTCAGACGATTGATTCAGGAAGATTTTTTCAACGCGTTCAAAAACGTTGATTGTTTGATCACACCGATTTCGCCGACGACAGCATTCAAATTTGGGGAAAAAGTTGACGATCCGCTTCAACTTGTACTTGAGCGATA
>CAWDQK010000039.1:0-18045 GCA_963804395.1 uncultured Verrucomicrobiae bacterium
TGCCCCTTGCTTCGTCTTGCCCTTACCAAACGGGTTGTCCCCGGCCACACGGTACCTTCCCCACCAGAACGAACAATCGGATGGAGCCTGTCCCCATAACAATAACAATCGGGTAGAGTCTGTCCCCAACGGCAGTCCCCAACGGCAGTCGTCCCCAACGGCACGGTCCCCAACGGCACCACGTGCATCGACTCTGTCCCTGACTGCGACACTGAATCGTCTTTCAATCGGCTTGCTCATTCCCCTGCTTGGGATTGCGAAGCCGTCTCTTCTCGGCTGGCTGGTCGGATTGGGCGCGGGCCTGCCTCCGAGTTTGCCCGATGCCATCATCACCAAAGCGTATGCTCCCATCACGATCTTCGGCCTGGCCAGCAGGACCTTGATAGGCCTGCTGCCATAATGAACGGGCCAGCGGCGTCTCATTGGAGGTGGCCACCTTGGCTGCCGCCCTTCGTGCAGGCGCAGGAGTTGCATCCGAAAGTGTCTTTCATCCCATCCGGGCAGTTCTTGATGTGTGCCGGCCGGATCGCTAGCTCTGGAGCATGATTTCCTCGCGCCAACGATCCGTTTCTTTAGCTCGGAGGATTCTCGCGGGACTTCTTCTTGCCGGATTGCCCGGAATTGCCGCCGATTCAATTGCGACGAAGCTCGACCCGGCGCAGCTGATTCCTGCCAGTGATGCGCGACTCCGGTACGAAGGCCGAATGGATTTCTCCGGCAAATCCGGACCGGTGGTTGTGTGGGCAGGCAGCCGAATCAGCCTCGACTTCGCAGGCACGCACCTGGCCTTGCGCTTTGCTGAGAGCTCAGGGCAGAACTACTTCAATGCGCAGGTGGACGGGACGAACACGATCGTGGATGTGGCCCCGGGAGCAACCACGCGAATCGAGATACCGATGACGGCGGGCCCGGGCCGCCATCATCTGGTGTTGTTCAAGCGCAGCGAGGCGGCGAAGGGCCACGTGCGTTTTCTCGGTGTGGAGCTCGCGAGAGGGGAGCAGGCATGGGCGCCCGAACCACCTGCCTACCGGTTGAAGGTCGAGTTTTTCGGCGATTCAATCACGGTTGGCGCCTGCAACGAGGATGGTGCGGTCGACCAATGGGAAGACTTTCGCACCCATAACCACGCGCTGAGCTATGATTACCTCACATCGCAGGCATTGCACGCCGACCACCGCGCGGTGGCTGTCAGCGGCATGGGCATCGTCTCGGGCTGGATCGATGTGCTGGCGGGGCAAGTTTGGGACAAGATTTATCCGCTGCCCGTTTCGGCGCGCGCGGATCTCACGCTGTGGCAGCCGGATGTCGCCTTTGTTAATTTGGGGGAGAATGACAGCTCGTTCGCCCTGGCGCATGCCCAGCCGTTTCCCGGCGGCTACTCCGCTGGCTATGTGGCGCTCGTGAAAGCGATCCGCACTGCCTACCCGCAGGCGCAGTTGGTGTTGTTGCGCGGTGGTATGTATGGTGGCGCCAGGGACCCCGCGTTTCGGGCTTGCTGGGAAACGGCCGTAAAGGAACTGGAGGCCGGCGATGCGAGAATCAGTCATTTCGTCTTCACCCACTGGTCAACAAATCATCCCAGGGTGGCGGATGATCAGGCGCTCGCAGGCGAATTGACGGTTTGGCTGAAGCAGCAGGTGTTCATGATGCCGTTTCTTTGAACTGGAGCCAATTTGGCCGCAGGAATCGGCCTGTTGTTGCGCGTCAGGGAGGCAGGCGCGAGAATGACACTCCACCAAGGAGGCAAGCATGCGCTGGTGCCATTGCGTTCCGTGTATCCCTGGAGGTGCCTTCCTGGCGAACGCACTGCCCCACCTCGGCAATGGAATCTCAGGCCGCGCGTGAGTCCTGGAATCAAGGAGTCAACTGGCTCCGCCGTGGGAGTGTCAATGTCCTTCCAGTTGCCTTAGCACAACGGCCAGCGCCTGCCGGGCCGCGGGATCGTTCGGCGAAAGGCGCAGTTCCTCCCGGAAGGCGGCGGCGGCGTTCGTCAGATCACCCAGACGAAAATAGCTCGTCCCGAGATTGTGCAGGGCAGCCGGATAATCCGGCCTCAGGCGGAGCGACGCTTTATATTCCGCGACCGCATCATTCTGCTTCCCGGGCATCCGCGACCAGGCGAGGCCGAGATTGGTATGCGCCTCGGCGAAATCCGGCTGCAGGCGGATCGCCGTTTGATACTCGGCAACTGCATCGTCCAAATGCCCTGGCAGTTGCGACCAGGCGACGCCCAAGTTGTTGTGCGCCTCCGCAAAATCCGGCTTCAGTCGTACTACTTCCTCGTATTGGGCGATCGCATCATTCAGGCGCCCTGGCGTTTGAGACCAGATGTCACCTAAAACAAGATGCGCCTCGGCATAGTCCGGCTTCAGCCGCAGCGCCTCTTCAATTTGCGCGATCGCGTCGTTCACCCGTCCCTGCAAATGGGTCTGGGCGAGGCCCAGGTTGTAATGCGCCTCCGCGTATTCGGGCTTCAGTCGCAGCACCTCTTCGTATTGGGCAATCGCGTCATTCAGCCGGCCCGGCATCTGCGCCAGGGCGACACCGAGATTAACGCGCGCCTCGGCATAGTCCGGCTTCAGTCGCAGCGCCGCTTCGTATTGCGCAATTGCGTCATTTGATCGCCCTGGCAATTGTGAACAGGCGAGGCCCAGGTTGCAATGCGCCTCGGCGTAATCGGGCTTCAGTCGCAATGCCTCATCATAATGGGCGACCGCGTCGTTCAGCCGCCCTGGCAAATGGGACAAGGCGAGCCCCAGGTCGTTGTGCGCCTCGGCAAAATCCGGCTTCAGGCGCAACGCCGCTTCAAACTGGGCAACGGCGTCGTTCATCCGCGGGATTTGCGCCCAGGCGACGCCGAGGTTGTTGTGCGCCTCGGCGAACCCCGGGTTCAGTCGCAGCGCCTCTTGGTATTGGGTGATCGCATCGTTTAGCCGCCCTGGAAGATGCGCCCAGGCAAAGCCCAGATTGTTGTGCGCCTCGGCATAATCCGGATTCAGTCGGAGCGCCTCCTGGTACTGGGCAATCGCATCGTTCATCCGCCCCGGAATCTTTGACAGGACAACGCCAAGGTTGGTGTGCGCCCGCTCGTTGTCCGGCTGCTTGGCCACGGTGTCATTGCAGATGGCCAGTTCACTGCGGTAATCCTCGTTGCGTTGCACGGTGAGCAGGGCAAGTCCCAGTGCCAATGCCGCGAACACCGCCCAGCTGTGGCGCCTGACCGCCGCGTGGATCCCCACGACCGCAAGCGTCACGACCGCCGCGAGCGGCAGGTACATGCGATGCTCGGCCATGGTCTGGGTTACCAATGGCACAACGCTCGAGCTCGGAGCGAGAATTGCGAAGAACCAGGCCCCCACGAATCCGAGCGCCGGCCGGCGCCACAAGGCGAGCATGGTGCCGGCGACCAGCAGGATCAGCAGCAGGGCCTGCGGCCACACATCCAGCGGATTCCTGACCAGGGTGGTGCCGTAATCGATGACCAGCGGATGCGGCCAGACCGACAACTTGAGATAAAGCACCACCGCCCGGCATTGGGTCAGGGCGTAGTCCCAGGGAGTAACGCCGAGTCCAAAGCCGACGGTTCCTCCACGTTCCTGCGAACCCACCATCAGCGCCGCCAGCAGAATCCACGTGCCGGCCAGCCCCACGTAAAGCAACCGGCGCCGCTGCCAGGCGGCCCGAAACGAGCCGGCCACAAACGTCCGGTCGTAGAGCAGCAGCATCACTGGCGCGGAGACCATCACTTCCTTGGTTGCCATCCCGCAGAGGCAGGTGGCAACGCAGAAGGCAGACCAAACCCCGGAGGCGCGCCTGCCACCTGTCGAGGAAGCAGGCTGGAAAGCCTGCGCTGCGTTCGGTCTGTCTTCAGAATTGTTGACAACGTGGAGTTGCGCCCGACCCCAGTTGGTCGGAGCTCCCCGCTCGCCCGGGCCGCTTACATCGGCGCCAACGGCGCGGATGAAGCAATAGAGGGTCAGCAGGTAGAACAGCCCCATCAGCGACTCAGTGCGCTGGATGATCGACGTCACAGTTTCGGTCTGCAGGGGATGCAGGGTCCAGAGAAGCGCGGTCGCGAAGGCGACAAGCGAGCCCGTCGTGCCCGCGCGCCGCCCGAGCGCCTGCCCTGAGCGAAGTCGAAGGGTGCGCCCGACGATTCCGAACAGCGTCAACCCGGCCAGAGCATGAATCGCGCAGTTAAAAGCGTGATAACTCCACACCGCGGTTCCGCTGATTGCATAATTGATCGCCAGCGACAGGTTCAGCAGCGGCCGGCCGGCCGCGCCCGAGCTGTTCGAGGGAATGAACGCGGTGCTCAGGTGCCGGATCGACAGATCTTCGACGATGCAGGCGTCATCGAAAACCAGTGGCACGGAAAAGGTCCGGCTATAAACGGCAATCGTGCCGGCCACAATCACGGCTCCGCCGACCAGCCGCAGCCAGTCCGCGCGTCGATCGTGGAGGAGCATCCGGGTCGGGGGTTCTGCGGGAAGACGGGGCGCTGTCATTGCAGGCGGAACGCCGCAGCCACTTCAACTACTGCCGGTCCAACGCATGCCTGATCGCGTTCAGCACTTCCTGGTTCCGGTTGGTCTGATAGGCGCCGCCGACGAAGGATTGCCTTGTATTGACCCACAAACGGGTCTCTTTCTCCCCGGCGGACTCCAGGAACACCTCGATCATCTCGCCGGTCCGCAACCGTCCCTTCAAATGGGATTGTGTATTCAAGAATACAGGACAATTCATGGTTTCCATCGCGTCCAGCACCACCTTGTGCATCAGGACCATGGGCTGCGGAAAGACCGCTGGCCGAGCCGCCGTCGCAACCGGGCTTGCGCCGCTGCCGGCCTGCTGGCTCGAGAATCCAGGACCCGTGGCGCAGCCCGCCAGCAGCAGCGCCAGGGCGCCGCCCAACCACGCAAGGGCGACCAGAACTCCAGGCCGGCTGCCGTTACAGGGAGTTGTCATTTTGCAGGTCCCGCAGGAGGTTTAGGACCATGTCCTCGATCACCTGCGCGAAGGCCGCATCCATGGACATTGGCTCCATCCCTGCCGGCGCGGAGTGAACTCCCACGGTGCTGTAGATGGCGTGGCGGTAGGTCTTGGTGACAACGGCGCCATCCGGGCCTTTCTTGAATTCGGCGGTCATCACATAGCCGTCGATCACTTCGGAGCCGGCCAGACCAAACGTCAGTCCGGTGCCGATGCCCTTGCCCACCGCTGCACCCTTGTCTCCGACGTTGTTCACTGTGATCCGGAGCTGTGCGGCCTGCAGGTTTGTTTTGTAAACGTCCACCGTGAACAAACGCGATGCGTTCAGCACCCGGGTCACATCCTTCTCGAGCACCGGCCTCACTCCACCCTTTTCGACCCCTTCGGATTGAAACACCACATTGATGACCAGCGGTGCGGGTTGGGCGGGACGTTTCAGGCTCTGATAGGTTGCGCTGCGGAATGAGGGATCCACATACGTCTTGAGCGAGAGGCAGCCGCCGGTCAGCGAGATCAACAGCGATGCAGCTACGATTTGAAGCACAGCGATGCTGCGGCGCGCACGAAGGCAATAGGAGATCGGGGTAGTTGCCATATCATATCATCGAAATGCAAACCGTGTTGTCGGGCAAGACCGATTCCGCGGGTTTGGTCGATCTGGGCGCATCTCCCGATTGACGGTTGCGCCAATGCCCTGCCCGCCGTAGCCTCGAGCGAACGCTGGGACTTGCCCAGGTGCCAGGGCGCGCGCCCGCGGGTCGGGAGACCCGTGCCACCACGCGCGCCGGACGCAACCGTCAATCGGCAGATGCGCCCACGCGTCTGCCGGGCATGGACAACCCCTTGCGTTCGGCGTCGCGGCGCCCATAACAGGACTGCGCAAAAAAACGAAATCTTCCCGAGGATAATACCATGCGAACTCACATGATCGGCGCCTGTTCGATACTAGCCGTGCTCTTTTTTCTCGCTGCCGGCCACGTCCGGGCGACTCCCACCGAACGCCTGGAGGGAAGATACCTCAAGAGCCGCATCAAGTTGCGGATTGATGAGGACTGGAAGGTGCAGCAGGGAAATGTCACCGGCGGCGAGACCACGGCATTGGATGATTCCGCCTGGGCCACGACGAACGTCCCGCACGACCTGAGCATCACCCTCGTGAGCCCGGCCGACAGTGATCCCGGCGCCTTGGGCTGGTATCGGAAACATTTCACTGTTCCTTCCGGATTTGCCGGGAAAAAGGTCATCGTCCAATTCGACGGCGTTTATCACGACTCCAGAATCTACCTGAACGGCACCCAGGTGGGCAGCCAGCGATTCGGGTATGTCAGCTTCTGTTGCGATCTGACGCCGTACCTTAACGCCACGGGCGACAATGTCCTTGCTGTGTTTGTGGACAACCAGACGAGCCGCCGTTCGCACTTCTATTCCGGGACCGGAATCTATCGCCATGTCTGGCTCATCGCGACCGACCTGGTCCACATCAAGAATTGGGGAACTGCCGTGAGCACGCCCGAGGTGGCGGAGGCGCAATCGCAGATCCGGGTTCAGACAGACGTGGTGAACGAGCTTGCGACTCCGCAGACGCGCACCGTGGAAACGACGATCTATGACGAAGGTGGCAACGCCCTGAAGACGGTCTCCAGTCCCCTCACGGTTGAGGCGAGAAGTTCGAATACCTGCGCGCAGACGCTGTCGCTTTCCTCATGCCAGCTCTGGTCGCCTTCGACCCCGGTCCGCTACTATGCCTATTCGAGACTCCTGAATCGCACCACGCCGACCGATGACTACATCAGCCCGTTCGGCATCCGGGAGGTGAAATATTCGGCGGCCGGCGGCCTCGCGATCAACGGCGTGCCGACCAAATTGAAGGGCGTCTGCGTCCACCACACCCTGGTCCCGGCCGGCGCCGCCGTGCCGGAGGCGATGTGGGAGCGGACTATCAGGGAATTGCTGGCCTCCGGATGCACTTCCATCCGGACGTCGCACAATCCGCAGAGCCCGGAATTCTACGACGCTTGCGACCGGTTGGGAATGATGGTCCTGGATGAATGGTGCGACAAGTGGTCGCAGACCAACGCCGGTTCGTTCTATGCAGATTTTGACCAGGTCTGGCAGAAGGACCTCACCTCGTTCATCGAGCGGGACCGGAATCATCCCTGTATTGTGATGTGGAGCCTGGGCAACGAGGTGGCGGCTGCCGAGAAGGTGCCGGAATACATTCCCAACACCCTCAGGATGCTGGTGCCGTTTGCGAAGAAACTCGACGGCACCCGGCCCTACACGCATGCCTGCGTCTCGGGGTGGAACGACGCCCCCGGCATGGTCGCACTCGCCGCGGTCGAGGACATCGTCGGCGTCAATTACCAGGACTTCCTGTACGACGCCATGCACGCGAAGGACCCAAATGCCGTGATTGTCGGCACCGAACAGGATCCGTATTCCGTCCCGGGCAGCAATGTGCCCACCTGGTATTCGGTGCGGAACGCCCCCTATGTTGTGGGCCATCATTTGTGGACGGGCGTGGATTACCTCGGCGAAAGCAAGCGGACCCTGGGCGGCGAGAGCGGCTTCCTCGACAACTGCATCTTCCGCAAGTCATGGTTCTACTATCAGCAAAGCCAATGGAGCGAAACGCCGATGGTTCATCTCACCGTTGGCAATGGCACAGGCAATGGGCGCGCCATGCCGGTGCTGGCCGAGAATTGGAACCAGACCGGACCGGTTGACGTCGTCACCTTTACCAATTGCGAGAGTGTCGAACTCTACGTCAATGACACCAAGATCGGAACGCAAAAATCGAGCGATTTTGCGAAGACGGGGGTCATGCAATGGACGAAGGTCCCGTGGCAGCCCGGCGTGATCAAGGCGGTCGGCATGAACGGCGGCAAGGCGGTGGCCACAGACAGCATCAAGACCGTGGGCGCGCCCGCCAGGCTCGTGCTCAAGCCTGATCGGACCACCCTGGAAGCTGACGGCAACGATGTCTCCTGCATCGAAGTCGACGTCTGCGATTCGGACGGCAACTCCATCATTACCGCCAACAATCTGGTGCAGTTCACCCTGACCGGCCCGGGACGGAGCGTCGGCATTGCCAGCGGCGATTGGACGAGCAATGAACCGTTCAAGGCGACGAGCCGGAAAGCGCACAAGGGGAAAGTGCTGATCGTCATTCAATCGACGCTGGTTCCGGGAACGATCGACCTGACCGTGACCTCGCCCGGCTTGGCCCCTGCCACTCTGACGTTAAAGGCCGATAGCCCGCTGTCCGTGGCCAGGAGGTGATCGTCGCGGCAAGCTGGGTCTTCAAACCGCCTGTCATCGCGAGGCACGCCGGGCGTGCCAGCCGGTCCGCCGCAGGCCACGCGAAGGAGGACCATTGGCCGGCCAGTTGCGCCGCTGCTCAAGTCACGTTAATTGGCTTTCACGGCTGGGCGCTCTCCGCGCCCAATCAATTCATTCATGGATCCGAAATTCAAGGAGTACGCCCATCCCGAAATGCTCGTCGATGGCGAATGGCTGCAAGCCCACCTGGCCGATCCTGGTGTTCGGGTGGTGGAGAGCAATGAGGACCCCAGGCTGTATGAGATCGGTCACATCCCCGGTTCGGTCCACATCGACTGGCGGTGCGATTTGCAGGACAACACGGTCCGGGACTATGTGACGCCGGAAAGCTTTGCGGCGGTTTGCTCGCGGAACGGCATTGCTCCGGGCACAACGGCGGTCTTTTACAGCGACAAATCAAACTGGTGGGCGGCGTATGCGCTGTGGGCGTTCCGGCTGTTTGGGCACGGGAAGGTGAAGCTGCTGGATGGCGGGCGCGCCAAGTGGCACAGCGAGGGCCGTGCCATGACGCGGACGGTGCCGGCGTACCGGCGGGTCGCCTACCCGGTGCGGCCACGGCGCCGCGACAAGGAGATTCGCGCCTTCTATGATGAGACGTTGTTGCAGATGAAGGCCGGGAAGCCGCTGATCGATGTGCGTTCGCCGGGCGAGTTTCGCGGTGAGATCACGCACATGCCCGGCTATCCCCAGGAGGGGGTGCTGCGTGGCGGACACATTCCGGGTGCCCGCAGCGTTCCCTGGAACCTGGCGGCAAACTACGACGGCACGTTCAAGACCCATGCGGAATTGAGCAAGATCTATACCGAGAACCTCGGCCTGAAGCCGGCTGCCGACATCATCACCTACTGCCGGATCGGCGAACGATCGAGCCACACATGGTTCGTCCTGACCTGCCTGCTCGGTTACCGGAAGGTCCGCAACTACGACGGTTCCTGGACGGAGTGGGGCAACCGGGTTCGGACGCCAATCGAGAAGGGCGGGTAGGGACGGACGCCGGAGATGAGGCCTGCGCCGCGCTTCGGTTGGCGGAGGCCTTGGGCTTGTCCGCGGTGAGCGTGTCGAACCCGTCGAACTGGTTCAGGGCCTTCGTCGCGGCGGCGGTGTGGATCCGGTGAGGCAAATTCCGGAGCCGCCATCCGGAGAACGAATTCCGATTCGTCTCATTCGCTTCACGCATCCTTGCCCCGGCGCACGGAACTGGCAGGCTCGCTTCTGCCCGCCCTGGGCTCCGCCTCCATTGGCCCCTGGCGGGCGAACCCGCCGGTTTCTCCTCGTTTCTAGCCTGCCCGTTTTCAGCCGATCCGTTTTCAGCGTCTCAGAATTCAGCCGTTCAGCTTTCCCGCTTTCATGGCCTCCGAACTTCACCGCCCAACGACCCGCCTGGAGCTCACCAATCGGAGCGACGAACTGCCGCGGCTCGCCGCCTGGATCGAAGAGCAGGCACGGGCGTTGGCTCTCCCCATTACGCTCGCAAGCAGCGTCAACCTGGTCCTTGAGGAATGGGTGGTAAACATCATCTCCTACGCCTATGCCGACGAGGCCGCCCATACGATCGCGGTGCAGTTGTGGTGCGAACCAGGGCGCCTATGCGTTGAGATTGTGGACGACGGCCAGCCCTTTGACCCCACCGTCCAGGAGCCTCCCGACACCAGCGCCCCGCTGGATCAACGGAAGATCGGTGGGCTGGGCATCCATTTTATTCGCCAGACGATGGACGTCGTGTCGTACGACCGGTGCAACAATCGCAACGTCCTTACACTCTCGAAGGTCCTGCCGGACGCCGATTCTCCCCTGCAACCGGCCACCGGGTCCAGTGCACCGTCCCGTCCGGCCTAATTCCGGCCTGTCTATATCCCACCATGCCTATCAAGCTCCGCCAACAAGGCACCACCACGATCGTGCAGATCGAGGGTCGCCTCGACACCACTAGCTATGCTGCATTCGAAGCCGAGGCGCTCGCGCTGCTCAAGAACGGCAGCAGCGCGTATGTCTTCGACTGTGCAGCCCTGGATTATGTGAGCAGCGCCGGCCTGCGCGCCCTGCTGTCCCTGCGCAAACGCTCGCAGGCCGCCGGGCTGCACCTGCGGCTTTGCAGTCTACAGCCGACCGTGTGCCAGGTCTTCGAGATCTCCGGCTTTACCGGGATCTTCGAGCTGTATCCGACACTGCAGGAGGCGCTCAGCCGGCCTGACGCCAGGTAGCCGGCCGCGCTGAGGCCGGCTTTCGCCAAGGCTACGGCGCGGCAGGCCGGCTGCGGTGGAGACGCGACGCCCTCCTCGCGTTTCCGGAATCTCGACCCGGCGCCGGGGTCGGCCCATTCGACACACTCAGGGCAAGCGCCCCCGGCTACGACGGCAAGTGAAAGACGGCGGGCGGTCCCCCTCCAACAGGCTAACCACACTGGGCGCTGCACGGTCAGCGGCATTCCGAATTCCTCGACCGCCCAAACGGCGTCCGCTGTTTGTAAAGAGCGGGTGGGCGAAGCCCGACTCGCTCCTAGCTGGACGATTTGCGCAGATAGCGATCGAGGTGATGCGCGATCCGGTTCACGAAATAGACCAGGCGGGCGAAGCTGTTGGTCAGGTCAAAAAGCAGGGCGCGCTGGCGATCGTCCAGGCGCGCCTGCTCGGCGAAATACCGGTCGCGGAGCTTTTCAATCGCCGTGTTCCGGTCGCCCGACAGCGACAACAGAAGCCGGATGTCGTCGCCGGAGCGCGACGCCAGCGTGTCGACGGTGGTCAAGATGAAGAACTCCGCCGACTGGGTTATCATGTTGACCAGGCTGGCCATGCCTGGAGCAGAGGGGTCCCTGAAGAGGCCGAGCAGGGCAGCCAGGGTGTCTTCGAGCGAAACCACGGCGCCGGCCATTTCCGCCAGTGCGTCGAAGCGCTGGCGCAGGCTGGTGGATAGGCGCCCGTTCGACAGCGCGGTCAGTTCATGCCGCAACGCCGAGGCCTTGCGCTCGAAGGTCGGATCCCTGACCACGGCGGACGCCCCCTGGGGCAATCCGCCGCGCACGGCGAAAGGAGCGAGCAGGGGTGGAAGCAGGCCGACAAGGCCCTCGATCTCGCCCAGCATGCGTTCCATGCCAAGGTGGGTTTCCTCCATGAATCCGTCTTCGATCCGGATGATGCGATCCGCCACATCAAGGATGCGGTTGTCATGGGTCACGAGCAGGATGGTGCAGCCGATCTGCCGCGCCATGCGATGCAGGATGTCCACCACCTCGTGTCCGGTCTTGCTGTCGAGCGCCGCCGTGGGTTCGTCGGCCAGGATGATGCGCGGCTTGCGCGCCAGGGCACGCGCGATGGCGACCCGCTGTTTCTGCCCGCCGGAGAGCTGCCGCGGGAGTTTCTGGGCATGTTCGGAGAGGCCGACGTCGCGCAGGACCTCGAGGGCCATCCGGCGCGCCTCCGCCGGGGTTTCGCTCCCGCCGATGAAAGCCATCTGCACGTTCTGGCAGGCGGTCAGCGAATTGATCAGGTTGTGGGCCTGGAAGATGAACCCGATCCGCTTCCGGACCTGCGCCAATCGCCCGGCGTCCAGCCGCCCCAGTTCCTCGCCTTCGATGGTGATCGTGCCTTGCTGGACCGACCGGAGCGCGCCGACGAGCGTGAGAAAGGTGGTTTTGCCCGAGCCCGACGGTCCGGTGATGATGACGATTTCGCCCGGGTGAAACTCCGTGCTGACGCCGTGGAGGACTTCCCGCCGCAACGCGCCGTCTCCGAAAGTGTGCCTGAGGTCTCGAACGGATATCACGGCGCTCATGACAGAATCTCAGAATACGTCCGCCGGATCGGCCTGCTTGAGCCGGCGCAGCGCGAGGATGCCGGAAAGGCCGCACATCACGAACGACAGCACGAACACGAAGGACATGTTGGTGAACGAAAGATACGCCGGCATCGCAGATTTGGTGCGCGTCACGGCATAGAGCAGCGCGGTGATGGCGGTGCCCGGCACGAATCCGCAAACCATCAGAATGGTGGCCTGCTGCAGGATGAGTTGCAGGAAGAAGCGGTCCCCGACGCCGATGGCCTTCAGCGTGGCGTACTCATGGATGTGGTCGCTCACGTCGGTGTAGAGGATCTGGTAGACGATCACCGCACCCACGATCATGGCCACGAGCATTGAGCCGAGGAAGATGAAGGCCAGGGGTGAGCGCTCGCTCCAATACCGTTTTTCTTCGGCGACAAACCCGTCGAAGGGCCAGATCGTGACGTCGGCCGGGAGGGCGGCGCGCAGGCGTTCCGCGACGCGCGCGGCGTCCGCCCCGGGGCGCAGCCGCACCATGCCGGCGCTGATCATGTTGCGCGGCGCCTGGGGGAAAATGTGGAAGAAGCCTTCCTCGCCGGCAATGATGTGTCCGCCCGAGGAGATCGTGCCGCCCATCGTGAACAACCCGCGAATTACGACGCGATGGGCATCCAGTTCTGTTGCAACCATGCCGTCCCGGCGGAAGAGGCGTTCGATGGGCCCGTATTCCTTCAATCCCTTCCGGTCGTAAAGCACGTCCTCCGGGGACGACAACATTCCAAGGTCGCGCTCCACCTCGGGGAGGGCGAAGGGATTGTGTCCGGGCAGGATGCCAAAAACGTAAATGCGCATGGTCTGCATCGTCTCCGGGTTGCGCATGTTCGCGCTCGCGAGGTAAATGGGCGCGACGGACTCGACCCCTTCGATGCTCAGCGCCTGCTCGAGCCGCCGGATGGTGAACGGGCTGTTGGAGTAGAGGTTGTTGTAATCGCGGTTGGTCATCACCAACTCGCCGCGCATGGCCCGATGCGGGTAGACGACCTTCTCGAAGATCGCGACGTAGATGCCCATCTGGTACATCATGAGCGTCACCGCGAAGGTGACGCCGGCGATCGCGGCGATGAACCGCTTGCGCTCACCGATCAATTGCAGCCACGAGAGCGGGATGCCCAGCGGAAAGAGGCGGTTGCGCACGCCCTCCAGAAAGGCCCTCATGGTCCGATGGTGACATTGACCAGGGCGTTGCTCAGGGCCGACAGCCGGGCACCGTCATCGAGACGGATGCGGACCTTCACGACCCGCCGGTCCGCAAACGAATAGGGATTGCTGGGATACAACGCGTTCGAGCCCACCTCGCCGATCACGTCCGTGACCTGGCCGGTGACTTCGCCGGTGAAGCCGTCCCCGCGCACCCGGGCGGGCGCACCGCTCGCAACGTGGTTCACGTCGTTGACGTACACCTCGGCCTCGACCATCATCTGGTCGGGATTGCCGAGGTCGAGCACGCCCAGCTGGCCGACGGCCTCACCGGGCCAGGCGTTGATGTCAATCACCACCCCGTCGATCGGCGCACGGATGACGCAGAGGTCGGCCTCCGCCCGGGCCCGCTCGAGCGCGGCGGTTGCAGAAGCAAGCCGGCGTTCCGCGAAGGCGATATCGCTGGGCCGGGAGGTCTGGAGGGCGACGAGCCGCTTGTCCGTCTCTTCGACCGCGGAGTCCGCGCGTTTGAGGCAAAGCGTTGCATTCTCGAAGTCGTCCTGGGACATGGAACCGGCGCTGCGCAGGCGATCCGCGCGACTCAGGTCGGCCACCGCCTTCTCGCGCTCGAATTTGCAGCGCTGCAGGCTCGCCTCCTGCGCGGCAATTTCAGCCAGTTTTTCTTCACCCTGCGCCCGCGCCAGCTGCACCTCGGCCATTTGTAGCTCGGCTTCGGCCTGCCGGACTCCCGCATCGGCCGCGGTGAAGCGGTCGAAGATGACAACCGTCTGCCCCCGCTTCACGCGATCGTGGCGCTGCACCAGCAGCTCTTTGACGATGGACTCCGGAGAGGCGGCGAGCACCAGCACCTTTTCCCCGGGCAGGATCCGCCCCAGACAATGCACCACGCGAGGCGAAGCGTCACCCGGGGCGGCCGCGAGTGCCTTATGATCGGACCTGGCCCCGCAGGACGAGGCGAACAAAGTCAGCAGCAAGGCGGCTCCCAGGAACGCCAAACCAGCCAGCGAGGAGGCGGGGCGGGAAGCACGGGGAAAGAGGTTCTTGCCTTCAGGGACTTGGACATGGTTGAAACTGGCCATATTAGAAGAACAGATGCTTGGTTGCCCTGAAATTAGTCAATGCCCCAATCCGAGCACCGGCAAGCCAAGAGCGGACTGGGTCAAACGCGGCGATCTGCCATGAGCCGTTTTGAGTTTAGTCTGGCGACGCCTGGAGACGAGCCCGGCTTGCGGGAACTCGCTGGGGCCGTGCCGATGCAGGGGACCATCCGTTTCGTCTTCGACCGCTCGCCTGACTATTTCGCCTCGCTCCGCCCCGAAGGCCGGCACGCAGAAGTTTTGGTTGGCCGCGATGTCTCCTCCGGCCGGCTGGCGATGATCGGCAATCGGTCGATTCGCCCGATGTGGGTGAATGGCACCGTCGCCCCGGTAGGGTACCTGGGCGGTCTGCGTATCAGTCCCGAAACGCAGCGGGGGGTCGTGCTCGCGCGGGCCGGTCGGTTTCTTCGCGAGCGCCACTCCGATGGGCAGACGGACTTCTATCTGTGCGTTGTCATGGAGGACAATCGTCCGGCCCTGGAGCTGCTCCAGTCCGGCCGTTGCGGTTTGCCCCGCTGCCAGGATCTCGGCCGGTTTTGCGACATGGCGGTCGGCCTGCGCTCCGGGAGACGGCGGATTCCCGCCCGGCTGCAATTGCGTCCGGCCACGCCTGCCGACCTTCCTGCGTTGATTGCATTTTTGCGGCACGAGGGTTCAAAGCAGCAGTTTTTCCCTGTTTTTGAAGCGGAGGATTTCGGAGGGAACCACGGCCTGCTGCCCGGCCTGGCCTGGGAAGACATCATCCTGGCATGGCAGGGCTCCGAATTGATTGGCACCGCCGCCGCTTGGGACCAACGGAGTTTCCGCCGTTGGCGGGTCGCAGGGTACGCGCCTTGGTTCCGTCCCTTGCGCCCGTTGCTGAATTTCGTCGCGGCGTTCCGGGGCTTTCCCCGGCTGCCCGCTCCCGGGGTCCTCCCCGACTATTTTGTGCTCTCGCTCGTTTGCATTCGGGACCATGATGTCCAGGTATTCCGGGCGCTGCTCGACGAGATCATTGGACGGCACCAGGATCGGTTCGACTTCCTCCTTGCCGGCCTTCACGAGCGCGATCCCCTGCTGCCGGAGCTGCAGGCTCGCCGGCATATCGCGATTCCCAGCCGGCTGCTCGCCGTTGCCTGGGACGATACGGTGGAATCGGTGCGCCGGCTTAGGCCGGAGCTCGTACCGCACCTGGAGATCGGGTCGTTGTGAAGGGGATGAAGCTTATGAGGTCGTGCCCATGACAACTCCAGCCGCCACCCCGTTGATCCGCCGGCTCGTCAACGGCGCCTGGATCGCCAGTTGCGCGCGCGAGCACGCCCGGTTCTCCGCCGCGCTCAAACAGGTCGGGGCGACACAACAGGAGCTTCTGCTCAATCTGATCCAGCGGAATGCCGGTACTGAATTTGGGCGCCGGCATGGGTTTGCCGGCATCCGCCGGGTCGAGGAATACCAGGCCAGGGTTCCGGTCGCCGGATACGACGCGAACGTCGCGGCGATTGAAGCGATCGCCCGGGGAGACCAGAACGTTTTGACCAGGGACCGGGTGGAGCGGTTTCAACTCACCAGCGGATCGACCTCGGCGGCGAAGCTGATCCCCTGGACAGCGTCGGCCGCCGCTGAATTCCGCCGCGGCATTGCCGCCTTGATCTATGCGCTCTACCGGCGGCAGCCGACGCTGTTGCGCGGCTCCGCCTATTGGGCGCTCTCGCCGCCGGGCACCCAGCGGAAGACCGTGGGTGATCTGGCCGTCGGATTCGACCGCGATTCCTCCTACCTCGGGTTCTTCGGCGAGCAGCTGTTCAATCTGGTCAGTGCGGTGCCGGCGAAATCGACCCGGACCTCTGAGCTCGATCGGTTCAGGGATCAGACGCTCGCCGCCCTTCTGGCCGATGACGGGCTGGCGTTTGTTTCCATCTGGAGCCCCACGTTTCTAACGCTTCTGCTCGGCCATTTCCTCGCCCGGCGGGAAGCGGTGCTGAAATTGATTGCCGATCGGGGCGGAAGCCGCGCCCGGGCCCGGGCGGATGAATTGCGCCGCCTCACCACGACCGGGCAGCTGGAACCCGGCTGGCTCAGCCGGGTGTGGCCGGACTTGCGGGTGATCAGTTGCTGGAACACCGGTCCCAGCGAAATCTACGCCGCGCGGTTGCAGGCCCTGTTTCCGCAGGTCGAGATTCAAGGCAAGGGATTGATCGCCGCCGAGGCCTTTGTGTCCCTGCCGTTTGCGGCCGGCCACGATCCGGTGGCTGCGATCAGATCGCATTTTCTTGAATTCCAAAGTCCGGACAATGGCACCGTCCACCTGGCCCACCAGCTTGCGCGCGGACAGACCTACCGGGTGGTCGTTACGACGGGCAGCGGGCTGTACCGGTATTCCATGGGCGACCTCCTGCAGGTCACCGGGTTTCTCGGCGAGGCACCCTGCCTGCGTTTCATCGGACGGGAGGGCAACATTTCGGACCACTTCGGTGAGAAGCTCACCGGCTGTTTTGTGCAGCAGGCCGTGGCGCGGAGCTTCGAAATCCAGAGCATCGCGGCCAGGTTCTTCCTTCTTGCCCCAGTCATTACAACGCAGGGCGCCCGGTATGTGCTGTTTTTGGAGACGGACCCGCGCGCCAACGTGGCGGGCCTCTCCGAGGTCTTGGACCGGCTGTTGGAGGAGAATCCCCACTACGATCACTGCCGCCACCTCGGACAGCTGGCCGCCTGCCGGGTGTTTCTCCTCGACCCGGCCGGCCCGGACGGCGCAACCTGTTACCACGATGAGATGCTGTCCCGGGGGCTGAAGCTCGGTGAGATCAAGCTGGCGCCGCTTGACTCACGCAGCGGCTGGGAAGCGCGGTTCCGGGGGCACTATTCCCCATAGCGCCTGCGGGCAGACAGGAGGACGCTCAAGCGGTCAAGATCGAACCATGGCCGGAAACGCGAACGTAGCTGCGAGCGCCAGCCCCTCGACCAGATGCCCCGGGGGTTCTGAGCCCGTCGAATGGGCGAATGGACGAACCTTCCGCTCGCTGGCGCTCGCGGCTACACAGCGTGGAAAACCGCTCTAGCCGATTCCTTTTTCAATTCGGTATGCCATGACACAAACAATCCCTCTCAAGAAAGTCCCTTTTCTCAGCGATCTGCCTCGCCATGAGTTGGACCACCTGGCGACCAGCCTCAAGATCGTGGCGCTCCAGCCGGGTGAAGTGCTGTTCCGGGCAAGGGCGAGCCGGGAGAAAGCCTGTTCATCGTGCTGGAGGGCCAGCTGGATGTCCTGCTGGCCCTGGGCACGTCGGATGAGAAACCAATCGCGCGGCTCCGGGTGAGGGCGAGTTCATCGGCGAGATGAAGCTCTAAATCCGTGGGCCGGGCACGAACGGCCTCCGTGCGGGCGGCCAAGGCGGCGCGGCTGTGGAGGATGACCTCTGATGATGATTTTCGACGCTCTGCCGGTCCGTCAGCCAAGCACGGGCCTATACGATGGTCTGTACGCTGACCAGACGGCTGGACGAAACCAACAGCGGCGCCTTCCGCGATTTGCAGGCCGAGCATGCTCCAGTCGGCAAGAAGCCTACGATGAACTCAAGGCAGCCCAGATTCAGATCGTCGAAAAAGAGCGCCTGGAGCGTGAATTGCAGCTGGCTGCCGAAATCCAGGTCAGCAATTCCGCCGACGG
>CAWDQK010000040.1:0-9085 GCA_963804395.1 uncultured Verrucomicrobiae bacterium
GGGACAATCGTCGCCTAATAGTTCTCAGCAAAAAGATTTGCCCTGGGGTTCGCGGCTGACGAACGCGGTCATGCCTGTTCCGCATTACGGCGCGCTGGCAAGAAGTTGAGCTGGCAGCTCGGCGGTTCTGCTGCCCCCCCCGACAGCGGCCAAAAGATCCTGTGGGCCAAGGTGCGCGAACCTGATTCATTCGAGCTGGCGGCAGCCGGTTTTGGATCGCAGTGTTTGCCCCGATGATGAGAACTCCGGTCTCTGCCTGCTTGCTCACCGCGCTGGGCTGGTTCATCGTTACAGCCGGTTTCGCCGGCACTCCTCCTCCCATGCTTGAGCTTGAAATGCCTCCCGGGCCCAACTTCGCGATCGGGGCCTTCCGCTGGTGGCACCCGCCGGAAACCACGGCATTGCTCGGCGTCCTGGTGCTCGTACCAGGCAGCAATAGCGACGGCCGGGCGGAGGCCGGGGACTCGTTCTGGCAGGACTTCGCCCGGCAGCACCGCCTCGCGCTGGTCGGTTGCTGGTTCCAGGACCATCCGCACGGGAACATGAACATCGAGGACTACGCCCGCGCCGGCGACGGCAGCGGCCGGGCGCTGCTGGAGGCGGTGGACCGCCTCGCGAAGATGGCCGCGCATCCCGAGGCGGCCGCGGCGCCGCTCCTGCTCTGGGGGCACTCCGCCGGCGGCGAGTTCAATTACGAGTTCGCCTGCTGGAAACCGGAGCGGGTCGCGGCCTTTGTCGTCAACAAAGGCGGCTACTACTTCACCCATCTTGCGCCCGCCGCCACGCGCGCGGTGCCAGGCCTCTTCTTTGTCGGAGGCAGGGATGAGACCTTCCGGATCCAGAGCATTCAGGGGATCTTTGCGGTGAATGCCCAGGCAGGCGCCGTCTGGAAGCTCGTGGTCGAGCCTGAAGCCGGGCACGAACTGGGTGGGACCCGCAACCTGGGAGCCGCGTTCTTTGGCGAGGTGCTCGCCCGCCGTCGCTGAAAGCCGGAATGGACCCGCCGCGGCAGACTGGCCAAATTTCTGTCACGATCGTGACAAAAAAATGGGCGGCCCTCTGGGGCTCCAGAACCGAAAGCCCGGGGGGACGCGGCGGGGCTTTCTTGTTTGCGCCCCAAATTGCTGGCCATTTCTGTGATACGATCGTAACAACAATCTGGCCAGTTTCGCCTGATCATCATGAAGATCTCGCGCCAAAACAGAAGACCATGGGGGACGCCGGTTCCGAGCCGTATCTTTGTGGACATCGGGGCCCGCGAATCCTTAGATGGCTCCCATGCGCTGGTCTCCCTTGTCGGTGGATTTGCGTCCAGCTTCCCTTCTGCTGGCCAGCAAAACGGCCCCGCCCGTTTTCCGCGGGGAGCCTGCGCTCTTCGAAAACCGGCCCATTCCTTTTCGCAGCACACCTCTCGCAGCCATGGTGACGCCGCAAAACCAGCATTGAAGCACCCTCCCGCCGCTGCACCATGACCCATATCCCAATGAAGAAATTATTGTTGCTCGTAACGATTATCATGCTCGCCGGTTGCGCGACACTCGGGGGTCCCTCGAAGATCGCTTGTACGCCGGAGGTGCGACGACTGTCTTGCGCCGGCGACGCCGTGTTTCACGGCGTGATGACGGCGTTGAAAGGCATCGGATCCGCCGATGAAGCCGCCTTTCCCGACACCAAGGAGAGGACTCTCGTGAAGATCGAGGTGATCTTCCCTTACGACAGCAAGAAGATGGGCAGCGAGCGCTGGACGGTCCGGCACGACGGGGGCAAGACCGCGGTCTACCAGGTGACCCTGGTTCCAGACGAGGAGGGCGGCACCGATTTTACGGTCTCCCTGGTGAAATAGCGTGCCCGAACCGTCCCGGCGCGGCTGACCCGGGCGGCATGAAACGGCGGCCGCCTTCGCGCGCGCGGCACACTCCAGGGCGGCCCCCGGCGGATCCGGCGCTTGCGCGGCGGATGCCCGGCCGGGCCATGGCTCGCCCGGGCATGTGCGCCGCGACTCGCGGGGCCCGGTGGTTTGGAATCTCGCCCTCGCTTTCAACGTCTGGCAGAAAATGATCCGGCATGCCACATTGAAGGACGCTCCGGCGATCGCGGCGATTCATGTCCGCGCGTGGCGCGTTGCGTACCAGGGGATCATCCCCTCCGACTACCTGGCCGGCCTGTCCGAGCTGGACAAGACCGTGTTCTGGCAGCAGCAACTCGCCGTCGACCGGGGCGTCATCCTGGTCGCGGTCCTGGGCGGCAGACCGGTCGGCTGGGCCTCGGGCGGAGCCAGCCGGGACGCTGATGCCCGGGGAGACTCGGAGGTCTATGCGATCTACGTTGCCCCTGAATTCTGGGCTCGCGGCTTCGGCCGGCAGCTCATGAAACGGATCGAGAAAGCCATTTTGCCGTGCCCGGGAATCACGCTGTGGGTGCTCCGTCAGAACGAACGCGCGATCCGCTTTTACCGGAAGCTCGGCTATGAGTTCGACGGCGCGGAAAAGACCGTCCAGCTGGGCGGCGCGCACCTGCAGGAGGTCCGGCTGCGGAAGTCAACCCGGGCCTAACCCTCGCCCGGCAGCGCCGGATTCTGCGTAGCGAGGCGGAGCTTGCTGTGCTTCCGGCCGTAGAAGAAATAGATAACGAAGCCGACCAGCAGCCAGCCGAGCAGCCGCCACCAGTTTTCCCGGGGCAGGGAGAACATCAGGAGCAGCGAGCTGGCCATGCCGAGGAGCGGCACCAGGGGCACCAGCGGCGCGCGAAAACTCCGTTGCGCATCCGGGTGCGTGCGCCGCAGCACCAAGACCGCGGCGCAGACGACAAAGAATGCCAGCAGGGTGCCGATGTTCACGAGCTCGGCCAGGATCCGCAGTGGCAGGAATCCGGCCAGCACCGCCACCACGCAGCCCATCATGATCTGGGAAAGCCACGGGGTCCGGAACCGGGGGTGCACCGCGCCAAAGAAGCGGAACGAGACCAGTCCGTCGCGCGCCATCGCGAGCAGGACGCGCGGCTGGCTGAGCATGAGCACGAGGAGGACCGACGTGATGCCCACGACGGCCCCGATTGAAACCACCAGATGAGCCCAGGGAAGACCGACCCGGCGGAAGGCATCGGCGACCGGCGCATCGATGTTGATCTGGTGGTACGGCACCATGCCGGTGAGCACGGCCGCCACCGCGATGTAGAGCACGGTGCAAATCGCGAGCGACGCCAGGATCCCGATCGGAATGTCGCGCCGCGGATTCCGGGCCTCCTCCGCCTGGGTTGAGACCGAGTCGAATCCGATGTACGCGAAGAAGATGATCGCCGAGCCCGCCAGCATGCCCAGCGGCTCCCCGCCGGCGCCCGTCTGGCCGAGGATGGTCCTCCCGAACAGGCTGAGGCCCGAGTAGCCGAATGGCGCGAACGGATGCCAGTTGGCCGGGTTGACGTAGAACGCCCCGACCCCGATGACCATGAGCACCACCGCCAGCTTGACGACCACCATCGCCGTGTTAAACGTAGCGCTTTCCCGGATACCCCGGATGAGGATCGCCGTGAGCGCCACCGTGACCAGGATCGCCGGCAGGTCGATCACGGCCCCGGTCGCCACAAACCGGCCCAGCCCCGGATCGTAGTCGAACGGCGTCTTCGCCACGACCGACGGGATCCGGGGCAGGAAGGTGCCGAGGAATTCCTGGAAGTACTGCGACCAGCCGTGGGCCACCGCCGACGAGGCGATCGTGTACTCGAGCAGCAGATCCCAGCCGATGATCCAGGCGGCGAGCTCCCCGAGCGTGGCGTACGCATAGGTGTAGGCCGAGCCGGCGACCGGCACCATCGAGGCGAACTCGGCGTAGCACAGGGCTGCGAAAATGCAGGCGAGCCCGGCCACCACAAATGAGAGCATGATCGCGGGGCCCGCCTTGTCGTGGGCCGCCTGGCCGGTGACCACAAAGATCCCGGCGCCGATCACGCACCCGATCCCGAGGCCGGTCAGCTGCACCGGACCCAGCGCCCGGCGCAGACGGTTGTCGCCCTCGACCTCCTGTTGGAGTTGCGCGAGGCTTTTCCGGACAAAGAGGTGTTTCATGGGAGACTCGCCTGACAGCTGGCCATTGCAGAGTGGGAACCGGCGTAACTTGGTTGCGGGAGTCCATGCCGGGGTCAGCGCCCCCGGCTACAGGTTGCAGAGTGGGAACTGGCGTAACTTGGTTGCGGGAGATTCCGCTCCTCGTCAAGCGGCCTGGAAGCCGGCCGGGCTCCGGGCCAGGGCGGTCTCAGAAAAAGTGTGGCCGCGAGCGCCAGCGAGCGGACGCCCCCTCCGCTCGCTGGCGCTCGCAGCTACGTTCGCATTCCCGGCAACCATTCAAGTTAAACCGCCCTACTCCACGCGCAGGAGATAGCCGCGCAGATACTCGCTTTCCGGCATGGTGACGAGCACCGGATGGTCGGGCGGCTGATGACAGAATTCGATCACGTCGGCCCGGCGCCGCGCGTCGCTTGCGGCCTCGGCCAGCATCTCACGGAACTCCGCGTCGTGCACGTGATGCGAGCAGCTGTACGTGGCCAGCACGCCTCCAGGGCTGAGGCGCTGCATGGCGCGCAGGTTGATTTCCTTGTAACCACGCATCGCTCCGGCGAGCGCGCCCTTCGATTTGGCGAACGGCGGAGGATCAAGCACAATCAGGTCCCACACCTCGTCGCGGCGGTCGGTGAAATAGTCGAAGACGTTCGCCACGACGAAGTCCGCGCGCAACTGGTTGCGGACCGCGTTCCGCCGCGCCTGCTCGATGGCCTCGACCGCGCTGTCCACGCCCAGCACCTCGGCGGCGCCAGCGCGCAAACAATGCAGCGCAAACGGCCCCTGGTTGCAAAATGCGTCGAGGACCCGGACGCCTCCAGGACGGGTCGGAATCAGCCGCCGGACCTGGGCCGCCACGGCGGCATGCTGCCGGCGTTGGTCGAGATAGAAGCCGGTCTTTTGGCCGCCCTGCAAATCGAGCCAGTATTCGATCCCGTCGATCCGCACCCAGCGGGGTTCCCAAGGCCGTCCGGAACGGGTTCGCACCTCCAGCGGCAAGCCTTCGAGCCGCCGGATCGAGGCGTCATTGCGGATCACGATCTCCGCCGGCTGCACCAACTCGTCCAGGAGTGCGATGATCGCATTGAGCCTCCGCTCCATCGCGAGCGTCTGCGTCTGCACCACCAGCGTGTCGGCAAACTGGTCAACCACCACGCCAGGCAGATCGTCCGATTCCGACCAGACCAGACGGCAAAAACGTTCGCGGGGGGCATCGGCGGTCGCCGCGCCTGCCGGATTCGGAGGCAGCCCCGGGGATCCCACGCCTCCACCCTTGGATTTGTCCTCCGGCGCCGGATCCCGGCGTCCAATGGCCCGCCGCAGCGCCTCGCGCAGCCAGGCCTCGTCGAGCGCCACCCGTTCGCGACTCAGCCGCCGCCAGACAATTTGCGAGCGGCTGTTGTAGATCCCGCTGCCGAGAAACCGGCCGCGCGAATCGCGGCACTCCACGATCTCACCGTCGGATTCCGCCGGCAGGAGATCGGTCACCTCGTTGGCGAAGACCCACGGGTGACCACGTAGAACACGGGCCGTGACGTTCGGCTTCAATTTCAGCGTGAGCTGCATTCCCCCCATCTTCACCGCTTTCACCCACCGGAGAAGCCAAAACCGCGGCGCCACGGATCTCCGGCTCCGGACCGGGATGGAAACCCCGGCCATCCTCATACCCTTCGGGCGCTTCCGCGAAATCAAGCAGCATGACAGCCACCCCGAGAACCAGCGCCACCCCGATGATGACTAGAATCATGTTCATGGTTTTTTGAGAATCCCATCGGCACAAATGAGCCGTGATTGAAGGCGTCCGCCGTATTACCAGCCTTTTTACGGATCGGCTCCGGCGGCGCGAAACGCCGGGCCGCCGCGATCCGTATCCGGAGAGTCATGGCAAACCCGGGTTAACGGGCCGGCGCCGTTCGAGCCCGGGCACCAGGCGGGCCGGGTCCACCGCGGCAGGGAAGACGGCAACCGGGGGCGCTGGCCCCGGCCGCTCCGCCGGCCTCAACGCGGCCGGCTGCAATGGCACGCCTGGTCCGAGCCGCCGCGCCCCCTGCAGCGGGTTTCGCCCGCTCCGATGGAAAAATAAAGCTTTCCCTCAGGGCCCGGGCCTTGTTGCGTCAGGACTTTTGCCATGTCCGCTTCCGACGAAATCGCCCGCCGCCGCACATTCGCGATCATCTCGCATCCCGACGCCGGGAAGACCACGCTCACGGAGAAGTTCCTGCTCTACGGCAACGCGGTCCACCTCGCCGGTGCGGTCAAGGACCGCAAGAACCAGCGCGCCACCCGGTCCGACTGGATGGAGCTCGAGCGGCAGCGCGGCATCTCGGTTTCCTCGACGGTTTTGCAATTCGAGTACGGCGGCTTTGCCGTCAACCTGCTCGACACGCCGGGCCACAAGGACTTCTCCGAGGACACCTATCGCGTGCTCACCGCGGTCGACGCCGCGGTCATGGTGATCGATGCCGCCAAGGGCATCGAGACGCAGACCCGCAAGCTGTTCGAGGTCTGCCGGCTCCGCGGCGTGCCTATCTTCACCTTCATGAACAAGTGCGACCGGCCCACGCTGGATCCGCTGGTGCTCCTCGACGAACTGGAACACGTGCTCGGACTGCAGGCCTCCGCGGTAACCTGGCCGCTCGGCAACGGTCCCTCCTTCCGTGGCGTCTTCGACCGGCTGCATAGCCAGGTCCACCTGTTCGAGCGCGTGCCCGGCGGCGCCTATCGCGCGCCCGACGAAGTGGCCGATTTCGGCGATCCGGTCGTGCGCGCGAAACTCGATGAGCCCACGTACCACGAGGTCGCCGAGCAACTCGCAATGATCTCTGGCGCCGGACACGCCTTTGACCGGGCGGCGGTCCATGCCGGCCGCCAGACGCCGGTCTATTTCGGCAGCGCGGTCAACAATTTCGGAGTCGAGCTCCTGCTCAACGGCTTCCTGCGCGATGCCCTGCCACCGGCAGCGCGGCGGAATGCGGGCACGGAGGAGCGGAAATCCCAGATTCCTAAGGCCAGATCCCAAAGGCCAAGTTCCAAAGGCCAAACTCCAAACGCCGGGGATCAATCGCCAGATTCCAGGTTCCAAGGAACAAGTTCCAAGGACCAAGGGGAAAACTCCAAATCCCAAATCCCAAATTCCAAGGATATGGCTGCCGCTGGCGGCGATTCCGAGCAGCTTCCGATTGCTTCTGACCTGGCACTTGACGCTCCTTCGCTCGTCCCGGTGGATCACGCGAAGTTTTCCGGCTTCATCTTCAAGATCCAGGCCAACATGGACCCGAAACATCGCGACCGGATTGCGTTCGTCCGGGTCTGCTCGGGTCGCTTCACGAGGGACATGACGGTGATGCACCAGCAGTCCGGCCGGCGCGTCCGCCTGTCTTCCTCGCACAAGCTCTTCGGTCAGGAACGCGAGACGGTTGATGAGGCCTGGCCGGGCGACATCGTCGGCCTGGTCGGCTACGATCTGTTCGGCATCGGCGACACGCTGACCGAGGACCCGGACATTTGGTACAACGAGATTCCGCGTTTCCCGCCCGAAGTGTTCACCTTTATCAGCAACCCGAACCCGTCCAACGCCAAAAAGTACCGGGCCGGCATCGACCAACTGCTGCAGGAGCACATTGTGCAGTCGTTCAACCTGCGCCATGGCCCCTCCGGCGTGACGCTGCTGGCGGCGGTTGGCCCGTTGCAGTTCGAAGTGGTGCAATACCGCCTCCAGGCGGAATACGGGGCCGAATCGCGCCTCGAAGCCGCCCCGTGGCAATTCCTGCGCTGGCTCGAACCGCACCCGGCGCTCGAGCATCCGGCCAGCCTGGTGACCGCCAGCGGAGTGGCGTGGGGGACGGATTCCAACGACCGTCCGGTGATCCTGTTCCCCAACGACTGGACCATGCGCTATTTCGTCGAGAAGAATCCCGACCTCAAGCTGCACAGCCTGCCGCCGGATCAGTAGGTTCCGAGCTGCACGCGCAGCACCTCCGCCGCGGACCCGAAGTTCAGTCCCCAGTCGGTCTCATCCCCGTTCAAGATCCGGGCGGGGCGGAACACGCCGCCTTCATAGCCGCCCTCCTCCACCCGCAGGAATTCCCGTTGGGCGCCGGCCGCCGCGTAGGCAAACTTGAAGTCCACGCGGCACAGATATCCCGTGACCATAAACTCATTCTCGCCCAATCGCGCGATCAGCACGCGGCCAACAGGCTCCGGGTTGCCCTTCGGGGTCCGACCATAGCCAAACGTCGTCGGGCCAAAGGTGACGATTCCCTGCCAGCGGCCCAACGCGAGCGTCTGCCGGGGTTCGTCCTTTTCTTCGACGGCCGCGTGCAGCCGCCCCTCAAAACTCCACTGCGCAACCTCCCGCATCATCGGGTTGAGCACCCGGCAGTTGACCGCGAGGGGATCCACGGCCGTCTCGCCTCCCGGCATCGTCACCGGCCCGCCGCTGCCCCGGGGCGCGCTGTCGATCCCGAAGGGAGACCAGCCGATCGCGCCGCGGGCAAGCGCCGCGAAGCAGTAGCGCGTGCCGGTCGGAGACCCGATGGTCTCAGGAATAAAGAGCGGGTTGTCCGGGCGGCTGTAGAGTTCCATCACCTTGAAATAGCGCTCGCTGTCATTCAGGTAGATGTCCGGGGCGAGCACGTCGATGGCCGGCGCGGCGGCCTTCCAGATGTCGAGCACGTTGTCCGTCGGACCACCGCTCTCGTACGTATTGGCGGCCGGCTGGGTGAGCGGGTCGCGCAAGGCGGCGTTGCAATAGAACGGCAGCGGATACACCGCCTTGCCCGCGGCGGCCACCTGTCCGATGTAGTGCGCCACCGACCAGGCCTGGAAAAACTCATCAGCGTCCCTTCCGAAAACGGAGGTCCAGTCGCCGCCGGCGCGGTCCCCCTTGCCGAGGGCCTTGAGCAACTCGGCCGGCACCGGAGCCGTGAAAAGTTTCTGCGCGGCCGGGAAAAATCCCGGACGGTGTCCCAGGAGCCGGGCTCGTTTTCGACCTGCACCAGGATCACGGTGTGCTGGGGATCGGCCTCCTTCAGG
>CAWDQK010000041.1:0-45336 GCA_963804395.1 uncultured Verrucomicrobiae bacterium
TCCGCTCTCTGCCATGGATCAGTATTCTCCCGTCCGCCGCCGCAGCCTCCCGCATCCCGACAAACCCATGAATGTCCTCGAAGCCATCGACGCCCGCCAATCCATCCGCGCCTACCAGCCGAAGCCGGTCGAACCGGAGAAGCTCGGTGCGATCCTGAGCGCTGCCAATCGAGCGGCTTCCGCCTCCAATCTGCAGGCTTATCAGATCCATGTCGTGCGCGATGAGGCGGGGAAGCAGGCGCTGGTTACCGCCGCGGCCGGCCAGAAATTCCTGGCCACCGCGCCGGTAGTGCTCGTCTTCGCCGCGGACCCCGCCCGGTCGGCGGCAAAATACGGATCGCGCGGCGAACAGGTCTACTGTGTCCAGGATGCGTGCGCCGCGGTCTGCAATGCGATGCTTGCCGCCGTGGAGCTGGGGCTCGGCACCTGCTGGGTGGACGCAGTCAACGCCGCGCTCGCGGGCCGGGCAGTCGATCTTCCAGCCGGCCAGCGCGCCGTCGTCATCCTCCCGGTCGGCTACCCGGCCGAAACCCCGCCCCGAACGACCCGGCGCGCCTTGTCGGATTTGGTGACGGACTTCGGTGTTCAGCGATAAGCAGACCCAGTCCGCCTGGTGCAACCGGACGAACCCGCTTGCCAATGCAGCCCGGTCTCGCGTTTCCTGTCCAACGGCCATTCATGAAAACTTCCTGTATCCGCTTTTCGGCCGCTGTCGGGCTCCTTGCGCTGGCTTCGCTTGTCGGAGCAGAGGAACATCCCGCGCGGGCCAGCCGGCTGGTGACGACCATCGACGGTATCCGCATCGAGTACTCCCCCGGCCAGGAAGCGTACCTGCGCCCCATCGCCGCGCAGATTACCGCCTGGAATCAGGAACTCGACCAGCTCCAGGCGAGAGCTTCCTGCGAAACGAGGCCGCCGCTGCCGCTCAGTCCGCGTGACCTGCGTGCAAATCGTGCCGCCATCCTGCAACAGATCGCCGCCGGAATCGGCCTCGCCGCTCCGACTCCGTTCCAGGAGCGCTGTTACGATACGATGCTGTCTTACTACGAGTTCCTCGATCTCTTCAACAGGGAGCTGTCGGATGCAGCGACGAAAGCGGCAGGAACGCACGACTTCGCGATCTGGCAAAAGGCTGAGCTTGTCCGACGGTTGTCATCGGGCGAAATCATTCCTGGTTTTACCTACGATCCGAAGACCAGGAAGGGGAGCTTCTCGTCGAGCTTTCAAAGGCCGCCCAGCGCCTTGTCAACAGAGCGAGAGGAACTCAGCGCGCGATTTGAACAACAACGATTGGATCACTCATTCAACTACCGCACGGACTCTCAGGGCCTGGGCCAGATCTCCGCTTCGTTCACGTACGACCCGCAGAAGCCGGCCGAAGCACCTGTCAAAGACGTATCGGGGAAACCCCTGGCTGCCTGCAATGACGGAATTCGCGAACGTGCTGACGCCGTGGCCGCGCTGACCTGGCCGGTGATCATCACCGACGAGGATGCCGGCAGATCACCGGACGAGGTCGCGGAGGACCTGGTTAAAGGGCTCCGGGGACTGGTCAACCACGCGGCGGCCATGGCGAACTACCGCGATCCCAATATCGCCCTGGTCGTTCTGCACGAAACGACCGAATCGGGCCTCGTTGAACACTACATCGGCAGCGCCGACCGCCGGTGGCTTTGCGAAGGCACCGCCAACTTCGTGGCGTGGAAGATCGCCCGCGATCACGCCGGAGCGGAGTTCGCACGTCAGGTTTACGATCTCGACGGACAACTGGCCGAGTTCGCGGCGCTCCAGAAGAAGATCGACCTGCGACGATGGCCGGCCGTGGAACATCAACGCGAGGGGGATCGTAACACGCCGCTGACCCAGGCTCACTACGCCTTCGCCACCCGGGCGCTCTTCCTCTTCGCGCAAGCCAACGGGGAAGATGCCCTGCCCAGACTTTTCCGTGAGATTGGCCAGACCCCGCGGGCAGACGCCTCGATGAAGACCGTGACCAAAGCATACCGCAAAGTCACCGGGGCCAGACTGGAGGCGCTGATCAAAACTGCAGAAGAGAACCCGATTCCGTCGCCATCAAAATAGTCCGCGGGATCGGCGATAGAATCCTGCCGCCACGCATCTCATGAAACACTACATCATTGAAATCACATTCACCGCGCCGCTGGCGCGAATCGAAGAAATCATGCCGCAGCATCGGGCTTTTCTGCAGACCGGCTACGACCGCGGCTGGCTGTTGATGTCGGGCCCGCTGAGCCCGCGGACCGGCGGAATCGTCGTCGCCCGCGCGCCATCGCTTGAAGAGATCCAGGCGTTCTTCGACCAGGATCCCTATCAGTTGAACCAGGTCGCCACCTATCGCTTCGCCGAGTTCTCCCCGGTCAAACGGCAGTCGTTGGTGGAGAACTGGGTGAACGGTTGATCGCTCCGCCGGACCGCGCCCTCAACAACCCGCTGACGTCTGCGGCGGCCTGGCCGGCGCGATTCTGCCTTACAAACCTTCCGCGCGTTTCTATAGGTCGGACGCCAATCCGTGCCTGCATTTTCCGGGACATCTGCCAAGCATAGGTTCACGGCGGTCAACCATTAATCGCCGGTTTCACCAGTCGTTCGCGCGCATTTTGCCGCCGCTCCACCGCCAGTTCCCCAACCCGAGACTCCCATGCTGCTGTTCATCATTGCCCTGCTGCTCGTCGTCGCCGCCACCTATCCTCTCCTGACCGGCGGCGGCTTTTCCGAATACCCCGCCGGCAACCGCCTTTCCGGCGCAGGCCTGCTGCTGCTCGCGCTCCTGCTCGGCGCGGTGAGCGGCATCGTCACCGTCGGAGACGAGCAGACCGGCATCGTTTCCGTGAATTTCATGGCCCCCGACCTGCCAACTGGCCGCATCGTCAGTCTGAACGGCGAAAAAGGTCCCCAGGCGCAGATCCTCGGCCCGGGTTGGCACTGGATCAATCCGCTCACCAAGAGCGCAATCAAGGAGGACGTCCTGCTGGTTTCGAACGGCCAGGTCGGCGTCATCATCGCGAACGAAGGCAAACCGCTTCCTCCCGGACTCACCTATGCGCCGGCCTGGGAGGACACCTCCCTGCTCGACGCCGAGAAGTTCCTGACCTCCGAGAAACACGGCTACAAGGGCGCCCAGCTTACGGTGCTCCCTCCAGGCAAATACCGCTATAACACATCCCTGTTCACCATTGCGACCCAGCCGGCCCTGATCGTCAAACAAGGCGAGGTTGCCGTCATCAAGGACAACACCGGCCGCCCCTTCCCCGGCGAGGCCGAGACCGTCAACGGCAACCGGCTCGTCCCACGCGGCTATTCCGGCATCTGGAATGTCGCGCTCACGCCCGACACCTACTATCTGCACCCGACGGCCTACACGCCCATCCGCGTCAAGAGCACCCAACGGGTCTACACGTATCAGAGAACCCATGCCGAGGACAACAGCATCAACATCCGCTCCAAGGACGGATTTACGATCGCTACCGACATCCGGGTGGTCGTCGTGGTCACACCGGAAAACGCCCCCCGGCTCGTGGCCTTGCACGGCGATCCGGACCTGATGACGAAGAGTTTCCAGGAAGATGAGACCTTGGAGAACCTCGAAGCCCAGGGGGTGCTCCCGGTCGTCCGCGCCGAGGTGCGCAACATTGGCGAGAAGATCAACGCCCTCGATCTCATCAATCAGCGTGCCGAGAAGGAAACGGAGTTGAGCGCCCGCGTGAAAGACAAGCTCGAGGCCGGCTATCTGCGGGTTATTGCGGTCTACCTCGCCAATGTGGATCTCACGGTCACTGACGCCGGCAAGAACCTCCTCCAGACACAGACCGATCAGGAAATCGCCAAAAAGCAGGTCGATGCTTACAACCAGCAGAAGCTGGCCGAGGACACCCGGAAGACGCTGGTCAATGCCATGACCACTGCGAACACCGAGAAAGAACTGGTCGAAGCCCAACGCAGCGTCCTGATCAACGAGCAGAAGGGCCAGGCGATGCTCAAGCTGGCCGATTACCAGCGCCAGTCGTACCTCAAGGTCGTCGAAGCGCTCGGTGTGGACAACGCCGCGAAGCTTGAATTCATCCGGCTCGCCGGGGAGAAGAACGTGGTTATCACGCCGCAAGTGTTTCTCGGCAACGACACCGCCGCCGCGCTCGCCGGCGCCCTGTTCACACCAAAGAAATAGCCGCGCGGCGGTGTCGCGTGGAGGGCGGTGCGCTGTCACCGCCTCGGCCTGCCCTCACCCCGCCGGACGGTAGGACGTCTCGAACTGCTGCTCGCGCTGGTGCCGCTCGATGGCGAGGTCAAGCAGGCGCTCGATCAGCTGGCGGTACGGAACGCCGGTCGCCTCCCAAAGTTTTGGATACATGCTGATCTTCGTGAAGCCCGGGATCGTGTTGATCTCGTTCACGCAGATCCGCCCGTCCGCGCACACGAAAAAGTTGACCCGGGCCATGCCGGCGCATTCGAGGGCCACAAAGGTTTCCACCGCGAGCTGCCGTACCCGCGCGCTCACGTCCGGCGGCAGATCGGCCGGGATGCGCAGCAGGGCGCCGTTTTCGTCGAGGTATTTAGCCTCGTAGGAATAGAAGTCGTGCTGCGGGATGATCTCGCCCGGCACCGAGGCCTGCGGGTCGTCGTTGCCCAGGACGGCCACCTCGATCTCCCGCCCGCGGATGAACTCCTCGGCCAGCAGTTTCCGATCGTAGCGCAGCGCCTCGGTGCGCGCGGCCGCCCAGCCGGCGGCATCGCGGACCTTGCTCACCCCGACCGAGGAACCGGAGTTTGCCGGCTTCACGAAAAACGGCGCCCCGAGCTTTTCCGCCAACTCCTCAAAAGTCGCTCCGGCCGCGGTGCGGGAGGTGAGCGTGACCGAGCGCGCGACGGGAATGCCGGCGTCGCGCAGGATGCGCTTCGCGACATCCTTGTCCATGCCCACCGCCGAACCGAGCACGCCGGCGCCGACGAACGGGACGTTGGCCAGCTTCAGCAGGCCCTGCACCGTTCCATCTTCGCCATACGTGCCGTGGAGCACGGGAAACACGACGTCGAGCTTCGGCAGGCCGCGCTGCGAGCCGGTTTCGACCAGCGCCCGCTCGGTCTCGCCGGGCACGAGCGCCAGCGACTCACCGGCGGCGCCGGCCGCCAGCTCCGCCGATGGGGAGGTGGCGGCGCCCAACAGCGCGGCATCGCACACATGCCACAGGCCCGCCTTGTCGATGCCGATCAACGTGACGTCGAACTTCGCCGGATCGACCGCCTCGTAGACATTGCGGGCCGATTGCAGCGACACCTCGTGCTCGACCGATTTCCCGCCAAAGAGAATACCAACGCGCTTCTTTGCCATCCCTCCATTTCGCGTCTTCTGGCCGCCGTCTCCAGCCTGAAATCGCGGACCCGCAGCCGGGACATTCAGGTTCGGGCTGCCAGACGCTCCACGACCAAGCTCCGCAGCTCCGGCTCCAAGGCCGCACCGCGTTGCACGATCTCCTCCGAGATCCGCTCCCAGGGCACCTCGCCGTCCGGGATCAGGATCGGCGTCTGGTTCTTGTCGGGCCGCTCATCGCCTTCATCAACCGCCGCATGCGCGAAACCCTGTCCTAACCGCCAGGTCAGCGCCCGCGCCCGGATGGCCGCGACCCGGTAGCAGATCTGGAAACCGCGGATCCCGCCGGCCGCGTCGTACCAAACGATCAGATCCAGTCCGTCGTCCTCGAACCAGCGGCGCCGGCCCGGACCTGGTTCCTGCTTCACCCGGGAGAATTCGGTCAGCACGCGGAGATTCTTCTGAGAACCAGAGCCTGGTCAATGTCTGTTCGCCTGCGGGATGTTCCAGAGCGGTTTCATAAAAAGTGTGACTGTGAGCGTGCGCGAGTGGACGAACCCTCCGCTCGCTCAAGCTCGCAGCTACGTTTGCGTTCCCGGCTACAGTTCAAGTTAAACTGCCTCAGCGTGGCGGTATCAGGCAGGCTTCCTGCGCCAGCATCCAGCCGAGCAAACCCTGGGCGAGACCGTGGCAGGCCGGTTGCGTACGGCCGTCGAAGAGGCCGAGCGATCTGAGAACGGTGCCGAGCCTCGGCGGCAGGTCGCCGCAATACCAGTGAAACCAGAACGGGAACAGGTCCCGATCCGTCCTGGCCGCCAGGAGCGGGAGAAACCCGTCGCAAATGAGATTGTCGAGCCGGGTGCCGCCAACTGATTCGGTCGTGACCTCCCGGGCAAGCCGGTCGTGCAGAGCCCGGATTCCGAGCCGGAGTCGCACCGCCGCGGTCGGCTGCACGTCGAGTTTCGCAGGAACTGCCGGAATCTCCCCGGCCAGTTTCACCAGTTGGCCGGGCCAGTCGGGCTGCGCCTGGCACCAGGCGGCATACTGGCCGAGCCGCAAATAGGGATGGTTTGCCGGCCGCACCCCTTGCAGACTCCAGCCGGCGGCCTCGGCGGCAAACAGCGCACCGACGTCAATGGTTCCCGCCGCCCACGTCGGGAGTGGTGCGCCGGTGGCGACCTTCAGCATCGGCGTCCGGTTGAAGCGATATCCCAGGATCTCCAGCGCCGCATGGTGACAGGCCTCCGGCCAGTCCAGTCGCTCAATTCGCCGCCGGGCAAAACGCACCTTCTGCCGCCAGCGTTCCTCCGACTGCGCCTGAAGCAGCGCCCTCGCCTGCGCCGGCGGCAGCCGGGCCAGTTCCTCGGTGGCCCGCCAATCCGTGCGGCTGGCCAGCCTTTCCACTGCATCCTCAGCTGCGTATTCCTCGAGGTCGTGCAGCAGCAAGGGCAGCAACACCAGCGCGGGAATCGGACTGCCGTCAGCCCGCCGCGCCTGTCCGCCGGACGGGGGCGGGAACAGCACCACATGCAGCACGACCCGGCTGTACGCCCCGTTCAACGGCGTGCGCATGCGCTGCCCAGTCCTCCGCGTACAAATGAAGTTCGACATCGCCCTCCAGTTCCACCCCGCCGAACCGCAGTCTCGCGTGACAAAAATCGGGTCCTCCGAGCAGATTCCATCGCCCGGGATGGAGGATCTGCAACGGCAGGCCATCTTCCGTCGTCGCGCGCGCGGCGTCGAATTCTCCGCGCAGCCAGATCTTCTGCAACAGCCGCTCGGAAAACGTGAACGGACCGTAGAGGCCATTGATCTCCGCCACCGCCATTTCCTGCACCGGCTGTTCGAGTATGGTCATTGGGGCCCTGGTTCCGCCGGCAGCAAGCGGGCCCGGCCGCAGATATCAACAGGAAAGTTTCCACCTTTTGCCAGGATTGCCCCGGCTTGGCCGTTTCGCACTTGTCCGCGGCAGCACGGAAACGCATTGATGGAGCAATGCGCGAATCGCGAAATCGGCTGGGCTTCGCATTGGTGATCGGATTGATGGCCGTGCTGGCATTCTTCGTTCCCGCCGTCTTCTATTTTACCGAACTGGCCCTGCGGGAACTGCGGTTCATGTGGTGGCTGATCCTGCTGTTTGCCGGGTTGATCTGGCTGCTGACCGCGCTCGGCAGGAAAAAATAGGCGCGGCGCATTTGATGCTTCCGTATCCCCGGCCGGCCGGTAGAATCGCCCCCCAATCATGGTTGCGCTCTATGCGGCCACGGTCTTTGTCGGCGCCGCGCTTCTCTTTCTCGTCGAGCCCATGTTCGCCCGCCTGGTGTTGCCCCGGCTGGGCGGTTCGCCGGCGGTCTGGAACACAGTCATGGTTTTCTTTCAATCGGCCCTGCTCGCCGCTTACGCGTATGCGCACGCCAGCACCCGATGGCTGGGGGTGCGTCGCCAGGCCACGTGGCATCTGCTGATTCTGCTCCTGCCAGCCGCGGTTCTGCCGGTCGCCATTCCGGCGAACTGGTCTTCGCCGACGCCCGGCCATCCGGTCTTGTGGTTGTTTGGCCTGATGCTGGCCGCGGTCGGTCTGCCATTCTTCGTTGTCGCGGCGACGAGCCCTCTCATCCAAAAATGGTTTGCCGCGACCGGGCACGAACGTGCCGCCGATCCGTATTTTCTCTACGCAGCGAGCAATGCCGGCAGCCTCTTGGGCCTGCTCTGCTACCCGGCGTGGGTGGAATCGCATCTGCATCTTGCCGGGCAAAGCCGGTGGTGGTCTTGGGGATACGGACTGTTCGCGGCGCTCACCGCGGCGTGCGCCGCCTGCCTCTGGCGCCTGCCAGTCACGCCGCGTCTCGACGCGTCAGTTCAGGAGCCGCCTGTTCCAGCGCCGTCAGAAAGGGTGGCCACGCTCCGGCGCCTTCGCTGGGTGTGGCTCGCGTTTGTCCCCTCGAGCCTGATGCTGAGCGTCACGGCCTATCTCTCCAGCGACGTGGCCGTCGTTCCCCTGCTCTGGGTCATCCCGCTGGCGCTGTATCTTCTCACCTTTATCCTGGCGTTCGCCAGCCGCCAGATTCTTCCGCGTCCGGTCCTGTCGCGCATGCTGCCCGTCCTGCTGGTGCTGCTGGTCATGATGCTGAACATGCGGCCGGCGCACGCCATCAGCTGGTTGCTGCCGCTGCATCTGGCCACGTTCTTCGTTGCAGCGGCCCTCTTCCATTCGGAACTGGCCGCCGACCGTCCGACGGAGGCATCCTTGACCGAATTCTATCTGTGGATTGCGGTGGGCGGCGCCCTGGGGGGAATCTTCAATGCCCTGATTGCTCCCCTGGTATTTCATTCGGTGGTCGAATACCCGCTGGTGCTGGTGGCGGCGGCTTCAATCGGCTGGCGGGCGTCCGGCCGCGGTGCCCTTGGTGAAGCCTGCCGCGATTTGCTCTCGGCCGCCGTCTTCACCCTCGCCACCGCCGGCGCTGTGCTCGCTGTCCAGGCCACCCGTTTCCGAAACCGACATCATGGTCAGCGCCTCCTTGTTTGGCGTGCCGGCGCTTGCCTGCTATCTCTTCTCAAGGAGGCCGCTCCGGTTTGCCTTGAGCCTTGCCGGGCTGCTGCTGATCGGACGGGTCTACGAATCGGACAACGGCCGGGTCCTCGACGCCGAGCGGAGCTTCTTCGGCGTGCACCGGGTCGAGGTTGATTCGAGCGGTCGCTACCACCTGCTCTTCAATGGCCGGACGCTGCACGGTATTCAAAGTCTGGATCCCGCGCGCCGGCGCGAGCCGCTGGTCTATTACGAACGCACCGGGCCGGTCGGCCAGGTTCTGTTCGAATATGGAAGAAAATCCCCGGAGACCATTGGCGTGGTGGGATTGGGCGCCGGAACTCTCGCGTGCTACGCGCAGCCCGGACAGCAGTGGACCTTCTTCGAAATCGATCCGACCGTCCTGAAACTTGCCAGTGACGCCCGGTTCTTCACGTACCTGAGCGCTTCGGCCGCCCCGGCGCGGGTGGTCCTGGGCGACGCCCGGCTGTCGCTGGTCGACGAGCCCGACCGGCAGTTCGATCTGCTGATCCTTGACGCCTACAGCTCTGACGCGATTCCTGTCCATCTGGTGACGCGTGAGGCGCTCGCCTTGTATCTGCGGAAGCTGGCGCCCGGCGGCCGCCTGGCCTTTCATATCTCCAATGTCCATCTGGATCTGGAGCCGGTGCTGGCGGATCTCGCGCGCAATGCCGGAATCGCCTGCCTGACCCGGGAGGACGCGGACGTAACGCCGCAGGAAATGGCATCCGGCAAGGCTGCTTCAACCTGGCTCGCCATGGCGCGGAACGAGGGCGACCTGGCGGCACTGGTGCGGGATGCGCGCTGGCGGCCAAGCCGCGGGCGGGATCACCCGGTGATCTGGACCGATGACTACTCCAGCCTGTTGAGCATCCTCCGCTGGCGGTAGCCCGGATTTTTCATGGGGACGCGACGCCCCCGTCGCGTTTTCGAAGGCGCACGCGATGAGGGCCTCGCGCCGGAAACCCACGCGAACAGAGCCGGAAGCAGGACGTTGAGCGCGGAAGTAAATCCGTGTACGAGTTCACCCGGCGAATGGGCCATCCCCTGGCCTTGGGCAAGATTCGCGCTGAAGCGATCGGTGATGCGAAAGTCAGGATGGAAGATGCATTGCCCGCAATCAAGCGCGCGCCACTTTCCAAGAACCTTGCCTTTCGCTCCCAACCTCCGAAACATCCCCCATCCGCTTCGGGTTTCGCAGCGGATGCTGTCGCGAACGTTGATGACCCTCCTGCATGAAGCTTTCCATCGTCATCCCCTGCTTTAATGAAGTCCGGACGATCCGGCAGATCGTCGCCCGGGTCCGGGCCGCGCCGGTCGACGAGAAGGAAATCATCGTGGTCGACGATGGCTCGACCGACGGCACCCGCGAACTGTTGCGCGCTGAAATCGCCCCGCTGGTGGACCGGATCGTCTATCACGAGGCCAACCGGGGAAAGGGCGCGGCGCTCCGCTCCGGGTTTTCCGCCGCCACCGGCGACATCGTGATCATCCAGGACGCAGATCTCGAATATGACCCGCAGCAATATCCGCGGCTCATCAAGCCGATCGTCGACGGCGAGGCCGACGTCGTGTTCGGTTCGCGCTTCATGGGCAGTGACGCCCACCGGGTGGTCTATTTCTGGCACATGATTGGCAACAAGTTTCTGACCCTTTGCTCAAACATGCTGACCAACCTGAACCTCACGGACATGGAAACCTGCTACAAGGTCTTCCGCCGGGAAGTTTTGCAGAAGATCACGATCAAGGAAGACCGGTTCGGATTCGAACCGGAGATCACCGCGAAGGTTGCCCGGCTGCACGTGCCAATCTACGAAGTGGGCATCAGCTACTACGGGCGCACTTACAAAGAAGGGAAGAAGATCGGCTGGCGCGACGGCATTCGGGCACTTTGGGCCATCGTGAAATACAATCTGCTTCGCTGAGGCGGACCCTTCGGAACGCATGACGTCAGCCCGGGAGGCTTCAAGGCACCAACGCAGCCAAGGACGCGCCAAGAATTCGACCGGTTCCAAGGGAGCTTGGGCTGATAACCCGTGCCATTTACATGAGATTCACTCGTTTTTTGTTACCATTTTCCGGTTGTTTGGCTTAACTCAACTGGCCATGCCGACCGAGGTTATTCCAACTCAAGATCTTCCGCCTGCCGGTGCTCATCCTGGCGCAACGGCGGCGCATTGTCCGTTCTGTGAGCATCTGGTTACCGTTCCACGGTACCAGACCCGCGACGAAAGCGGTGCGGGCTATTCTGTCCGGATGTGCAAAGCCTGTGGAACGGCGTTCCTCTGGCCGCCTCCTTCGGAAGCCACGCTGACCCGCGCCTACGCCACCGACTACTACGGTGCTGGTGACACCAAGTTTGGCTCCTCGATCGAACGATTTCGCGATTATTTCTCGAAGTTTCGGGCGCGGCGCCTCACAGACGGCCTGCAAACCGGCGCCCGTATTCTGGATGTCGGCTGCGGCGACGGTCGCCTGCTGCGCAATTTTCAACGGATTGGCCGCTTTGAACTGCATGGCATTGAGCTCCCCGGGCGCGCCGCCGAACGGGCGGCGCGAACCCCCGGAATCCAAGTCCACCTCGGAACGCTGGCCTCCACCGAGTTCCCCTTGGCCTCCTTCGATCTCATCACGCTCGTCCACGTCTTCGAGCATCTGCCGGCACCGCGCGCCACGCTTGATCGTCTCGCGAGTTTGTTGCGACCCGGCGGTCGTCTTTTTCTCTCGTTTCCCAACATCGCCAGCTGGCAAGCCCGGGTCTCAAGAGGCGACTGGTTTCACCTCGACCCGCCCCGGCATCTGTCGCTTGTTCCGCCACGTGTAGTTATCGCTTATCTGGAATCCAAAGGATTCGTGCTCCGTTCCGAGCGCTTCTTCTGCCCGGAACAGAATGTCTACGGCTGGATCCAAAGCACGCTCAACCGTTGTGATCGCCACCGGAATTTCCTTTATGAGCGGCTCAAACGGAACCGTTCCTATGTTCCCGCCCGCGGCGCCGCGAGTGTTGCCGGGCATGCCGCCATCGGCGGTCTCGTTCTCGTCCCCGCTCTCCTCCTCGACGGTGCCGCTGCCATCGCCGGCGCAGGGGCCACTGTGGAGTTGACGTTTCAAAACTCCGCCGCCACCTAAGCTTCGTCATGTACCGCGGCAAGAATATCGTTGTTGTGATGCCCGCCTACAACGCGGCACGAACGCTCAAGGCGACCTACGAGGAGGTGGTGGATCAGGGAATCGTCGATGAGATCATCCTCGTCGACGACGGCAGCCGCGACGACACGGTTGCAGTTGCCCGCGCGATGCGAGGCGTGACAGTGCATGTGCACGAACGCAATCTGGGCTATGGCGGCAACCAGAAGACCTGCTATCGCCTCGCTCTGGAGAAAGGCGCCGACATCATCGTCATGGTCCATCCCGACTATCAGTATACGCCCAAGCTCATTCCTGCGATGGTCAGCATGATTGCGAGCGGGCTGCATCCGTGCGTGCTTGGCTCGCGAATTCTGGGTGGCTATGCGCTGAAAGGCGGCATGCCGTGGTGGAAGTACCTTTCCAATCGCGCGCTGACTGCCGTTCAGAATGCCCTCATGGGTGCAAAGTTATCGGAATACCACACGGGATATCGGGCTTATTCCCGCGAATTGCTGCAATCGATGCGCCTCGACGGTCTTTCCAACGACTTCTTGTTCGACAACCAGTTTCTCGCCCAGGTCATCTGGCGCGGCTTCACCATCGGCGAGGTGAGTTGTCCGACCAAGTACTTCGCCGAAGCTTCGTCGATCGATTTCTGGCGCAGCAGCATTTACGGAATCGGCTGCCTCCGCGTCGCGCTGGCTTTCCGCCTCGCCCGACTAATCGGACGCTCGCCGCCCTTTGTCTGACATGACCCTCGCAACGCGAAAGCCGCTCTTCAGCACGGATTGCCGGCGCGACATACTGATCTGCCTCGGACTGGTTCTGGCGATCTTCATTCCCTATCATCAGGTTGCCGGACATCGTTTTATCGAGTTCGACGATGGCATCTACACGTTTTATAACAAATACATCATCAAGGGGCTTTGTTGGGAAAGCGTCCGCTGGGCGTTCACGAACACAGATTCGGCCAATTGGCATCCGCTTACTTGGATGTCTCATTTGATTGATCGGGAATTATTCACGACTCATCCCGGTGGATACCTGTTGGAGAATGTCGCCTGGCATGCGTTGGCGTCATGCCTTTGTTATCTTGCATTTCTCAAAGTCACCGGAAACCGGCTTTTCGCATTCATTGTCGCGTTGTTCTTCGCGGTGCATCCGGCGAACGTCGAGAACGTTGCTTGGACATCGGAGCGCAAGAGCCTATTGAACGCGGTGTTTTGGTTTGCGGCCATCCTCTCCTACGTCAACTTCATTTCCTCACGGTCGTTCAGGGCCTACGGTGTGACTGTGACTTGCTTCATGTTGAGTCTGTTGTGCAAGCCAATGAGCGTCACGCTGCCTTTCACTCTGGCTCTGGTCCACGTTCTTTATCTCGTCTACCACTCGGGCTGCGGGGATTCCCTTTCGAAACTGAGACCGTGCTTAAAGAAGATCCTCCTGCCGATTCTACCATTGGCGGCCTTGTCCGTGTACTTCTGCGCCGTAACCATGTTTGCCCAGTCGATCGCCATGGCGGACGCCGCCTACTCCTTTTCGGAACGGCTGACCAATGCCCTCCTATCCTATGAACGGTATCTCGTGATGTTCTTTTGCCCGCGCGGTCTGGCAATCTTCTATCCGCTCTACTATCAAGATCTTGCTTTTCGTCGGGCGATCTCCGCGATTCTTGTTCTGGCTGCAATTTCTCTCTTCGCGCTCTTGCTGATCCGCCGGCGCCCCCAACTATTGATCGGATGGTGCTGGTTCCTCGGTACCGCCGTGCCAGTCATCGGGTTGGTGCAGGTCGGATCGCAGTCTCACGCCGATCGCTATCTGTACATTCCAATGCTCGGCCTGACCTTTGTCTATCCTGTTCTCTTCGCCGAGCTTCATTCGTTGGTCACTTCCGCTCGGCGGGCCGTGATCGGGATTTCCTTGGCGGTGCTCGGCCTCAGCATGATCCTCGCCACCCAGATCCAGGTTTCCTATTGGAAGGATGGCGTCACGCTTTTCCAGCACTCATTGGAGGTGACCGGTGACTGCTATACTTCGGTGTATAGTTTGGCCACGGCGTACTCGCGCGCAGAGCGTTTTACGGATCTCATAACCTTCTGTGATGAAAAAATTGCCGTCGCACAGAATCCTTACCATAAGGGCAACCTCATCTATTTCAAAGCCTCCGCTCTCAATAATTTGCAAAAATATGAAGCGGCGATTGACAGCGCTCTGCAAGCAGTGGACTGGTGCGATCCCAAAGTATCAGTATTCTGGGTGCTGGCGCTCTCGAACTACAAGCTTGGCCGGCTGGACAAGGCTGCTGAATATCTCAAGCAGGCCAGGGCCAGCCCGAACAAGGCAAACAAGACTGACTATGTTTCGGAAGTCCGCGATCTCCAGATGCTCAGCTTTGAAGCGCTGCTGAAGGCAGGCACCGTTCCTTCGAAGGAAACCGACCCGCACGTGCCGCCTGATTCCGCGGGATTCTCTGGCCAGAAATAACCCTCGGAGTCAGAGCGAGGCATGCCCCATGCGCCAGAACTCATGCAAACCCCCGGCCGAACACGCGTCTTGCCCCGGACGGGAGTAAGTCCTGGCCGCAACGTCGGCACTGGCATTCGCCCACGACCTGTCCTCCGTCTTATTTGCCGTACTCTTGGCGACGGTTGAAGCTCGATTTTACAACTCTCGAGGAAAGAGCATTCGCGTTGTGGCCGGCCTTCGCCAAGGCTACGGCACGGCAGGCCGGCCCGGGGTCAACGCCCCCGGCTACAGGTTTCTTCCTGTCCGAAGCAAGACGCGTTTTGCCGTGGGGGCGGGATGAGCCCGGCTGAGCTTGCTTGCGGCGAGCTTGTCGAACCCGTCGGGCGAGCAGGCGTTCGATCCCTCGGGTTCCCATGCCGCCAAAAATCAAGCCGATTTACGTGTACCCCGCAGGGCGCTCACCAAAAAAAAGGGCCACACCCAAAGGTGCGGCCCGACAAGACTGTTTGAACGGGATTGCTACAGCTTCTGGCCTTCAGCACTGAAGGATAGCGTGCCATTCGGCAAGGCAAGATTCTGGCCTGTAAAGGTCGCCCCAGCAGCCAAAGACGCCGGGAAGAGATTGCCCTTGGTGATCTGGTGGACATAGCTTCCCAGCGGCGTGCCCGTATTGATCACTCCGTTGCTAACGCTTACAGCAATCGTTAACACGCCGAACTCCATAAAGTATTGGTTGGCCGCGGAAGCGATCTGCTTCGCATCGTTGGTCAACGTCTTCTCAATGGAACTCTGGCGGACTTTCTGGAACGCGGGAATGGCCATCGCCGCAAGCAAGCCGATGATGACCACGACAATCATGATTTCGACAAGGGTGAAGCCCTTGTTGGAACTAACAGTTTTCATAGGATTTGTAGCAAGACTCTAATGATATGAACGTTTCGATACTCGGACAATCTTCGATTAAGACGGCACAGTTGGTGGCTGGGCAAGGGCAAAATCTGGCGAATATTTGAAGAAACTGTGAAAAACCTGCCTGCGGCCCCGGCCTTACGGCGAGCATTCAAGCCACCATTTCGCCACTGCTGGCGAACAAAACGCTCTCGCGGACGGCCGGAGTTCCCGCTGCTGCCGGCCGTCCCCAGGAACCTGTCGGGCTTCGCCCTCCATGTTCCTAAGCAAATGGCTGGCGCCATTTGAGACGGACTTGTGCATAGCAGCATCATGGAGGGCGAAGCCCGACAGGCTGCCAGCCCGGATGTTTCCCAGCCAGCAAATCCCGCGATTCTTGCCGCCACCACGGTCGCGGCCGGCGGATGATCATTGCATCGGCTGAGACAGCGAAATATGCGGGCTGGGCACCATCAAGAAAGCCTGCTAGCCCGGGTTTTTCATGAACACCAGGTTGTCTCCACAGAAAAACCCGCCTGCCCTGCGGCAGGGCGACCGGGTAGCGGCGAGCCCCGACAAAGTCGGCCCCTGCGGGGCGAACATTTCACGCCTTCGTGAAATGTTCGGGCTAGAGGCCTTGACTTGGCAAAGTTTGACTACGGAAGTCAAAGGCTGCGTTACATCTCGTCGGGCTGGGGCAAAGCCTGCTAGATTCTGGTCATGAGCAAGACCGACCGCCAATTCATGGTGCTCTGTGTTGGCATCGTGCTGGCTGCGCTCGTCTGCACCTGGCCGGTGGCGGAGAGCGGGGTGATCGATGACTGGTCGTACGCCAAGACCGCTCAGGTTTTGGCGCAAACCGGGCATCTGACCTACAACGGATGGGGTGGCGCGATTGTCGGGGTCCAGGCGTACTGGGGTGCGCTATTCATCAGATTATTCGGCTTTTCATTCCTCGTCGTACGATTGTCAAACGTGCCGTCCGCAGTCGGCTGTGTCGTGCTGCTGTACCTGCTCAACCGAAAAGCGGGGCTCGCACCCGCGCTGGCCTGTTTTGGCACGCTGGCGGTCGCGCTGTCGCCGCTGTTCATCGGCGTGGCAGCTACGTTCATGACCGACGTGCCGGCGTTGTTCTTCTTGCTCCTGTCGGTCTATGGCTACACCCATCTGGCCGAGCGCCTGGACAGCGACGGCTCACCTTGGCAGCCCGAGCTGTGGGCATGGGCAGCTGTCGGTGTCGGCGCAGGAGTGTTGGGTGGGACGGTGCGACAGTTTGTTTGGTTTGTGCCGCTCACATCGTCTGCTTATCTTTTTGTGCGGGCGTGGGTGAATGGTCGGTTGACGCGGGCGTTCCTACCCCTTGTCGCGTCGTGCCTGGTAACATTGGACCTTGCGATGGAACTGGTGGCCTGGTTTAACATGCAGCCCTACGCCCTGCCGCTTGGCAGCAACTACTCTGACAACGCCTGGAGCAGGGTTGGCTTTGAGGCAGCGTGTGCGCTCCAAACGCTGGGGTGGATGTTGCTCCCGGTGCTGGTGCTCATTCCGTTGCTGGTCCGCCTCCGGATCGCCGAGCACCGCTGGCGGTTTGGAGCGGCGGGCGCGGCCTGTGCGATGGTCGTCTGGCTTGCCATGTGTTGGTGCTACGGCGGGATCCAATTCTTCGAGTTCCTGTCCGGCGCGTGTGTGGGCATGAGCCGGGGAATACCGGGGCGAGCGCCCATGCCTATTAGCTCAGTGGTGTTGGACGCGCCGCAGGCTGTATGGCACGGCATGTCCGTGCTGGTCACGGTGCTTGTTTGCATGACATTGGCACTCGCGCTGGTTAGCCTCTGGTGGTCATCCCGCTTGCGTTACGAATACCCGATCGTGGTACGCGTTGCCGCACTGTTCTATCTGACCTACGCAGCACTGATTCTCATCCAGAGCGTGAAGTTGATGTCCAGCGGGATGATGGACAGATACCTGCTGGAGCTTCTCGCGCCATGTGTGATGGTTACCCTTGGGGTGTACCAGCAATGGCTCGGGCGTGTGCGTGTTCCCGTAACCGCGTGGGCAGTGGTGGCATTGCTTGCGTTCTACGGTGTCGCCCGGTCGCACGATAACTTCTCAGAGTTGCGTGCCCGCTGCACGGTAACGCTCGCGCTGGAGCAGCAAGGCATACCCCGCAACCATATCCTGGCAGGGGTGGAATACGATTGCTGGACTCAGATTGGCATAATGGGGTACTGCAACGCTAGGCCCATCAAGGTTCCGTGGCGCGTGTTCCACCCGACCATGCACCTTGGGTTTGATACATTCTATTTGAGCCAGGAGCTCGTGCCTGCAGTTCACCCCTACTACGTGGTGGCCTGGGCGCCGCATCCGGACCTGCGCATGGCCGACATGCCGCCATGCCCCTACACCTGTTGGATCCCGCCGTTCCAGCGCAGTCTTTTCGTGCAGCTTGGGCCGTTTGCCGCAAAACGTTAATCTCCACGTTTCTTTTGCGTACCGGAAACAGAAGACCAAGCTCCTCGCGCAGCCGGGCGCTACGCCACGCCTCAGGGAGCTGGCAACTGGTCTGGCGTTTGTGGTGAAGGTCTTGACGAGACCGCCTTGCCCGGTGCCCGCAGGCGCCGCGCGCCCGAGCCTTTTGCTCTCCTGCGCGGCGGCGGCGGCTTCGCAAGCAGATCCGACGCCGGAAGGTCGACCGCGTCCTTCCAGAGCAGTTCGAGCCGGTACCTGGCTCGGTTTTCGGCTGTAAAAACGTGCACCATGATCTCGAAGGCGTCGAAAACGGTCCAGCCACTGCCCTGCACGCTTTCAATTCCCACGATGGCCGCACCCGCCTCGTCAAGCGTCTTCTCCAACTCGACGCGCAACGCCCGCAGATGTGGCTCGGACGTCCCGGTGGCAAGCACAAGATAATCGGTGATCGACGATTGCGCCCGCACGTCCAGCACCCGCAGATCTTCCGCCTTTTTGTCGTCGAGCGTCCGAAGAATCAACCTTAACAAAGGCAACGACTTGTCTTCTGTCTTCCTGGATGAGGCAGGGGAGTTTCTTTTCATTCGGTTTGGCGGTACAGTTTGCTGGCTTCGATCTGAAGAATGACCTTCCGGGGACAGAAGTAATGCAGCGACAGACCATGCTGGACCCGTTGGCGGAGTTCGCTCGAACTGATTTCGATCAGGTGGCCGTCACAACGATGAAGCCGAAGCCCTGGAACATCGGGAGCCTGCCTGGCCGGATAACCCGGCCGCTCAAGGACGATGAATTCAACCAGCCGGGCCAGCTCAGCGACGTCCTTCCAGAGATTCATCCTCGATAGTTGATCACCGCCGATGATCCAGAACAGCTCGTCATTGGGCAGTTGCGACCGGAAGAATCGGACCGAATCGATCGTATAGCTTACACCGCCACGGTTCAGTTCGACGTCCGAAATCTCAAACCGCTTGTCCCATTCAACGGCCGCGCGAAGCATGGCCAGGCGATCCCCCGGACTCGACTGCACTTCCTGCGATTTGAGCGGCGCTTGCGCTGCCGGAACAAAAACCAACCGTTCGAGCTGGCATTGCTCGTAGGCATCCTGCGCCGCCAGCAGGTGACCGAAATGCACCGGATCAAAACTTCCGCCTAGGAATCCGATCTTCAAGCCGGTCGCCCGTCGTGCGGGTCAGGAGTTGGTGCCATTGCGGCAGTGGAAGATTTTGCAACAACGCGATGCATTCACAGCTAAGACAGATTTCGCCCGGGGCAAGGTCAAACGGGCTTGGCAGCTTGCCGGGCTTCGTCCCCACGCTGTATTGCCTTGTTGCATCAACGGGGCTTGCCCCTGTAGATCAAGCTTCCCCCTCCCCCGCGTGAGTTCTTCAGTGAAGGCAGAAAATCCTGGCCCGAGGCTTCGCCAGCTGGCGCTGTGTCTGGTCGTTGTCGGAGCCCTGGGCTCTCTCGCCGAACTGTGGTGGACCAGCCATCGGGCCAATGTCAATTTCCTGCCAGGCATGGCTCCGGCTGAGTGGATCCTTTATCCAGTCATCCCGGATGCAATGGCTCATCGCGTGGTGGAATTGCCGACAACCTTTGCAGAATCCTTCGCGCTCGACACGGTTCCACCGCGGGCCTTGTTGCGCATCGCAGGATTTCACCGGTATACGCTGGCGATCAACGGAGAATCCCCCGGTCGGCCGCTGCGGACCGGCACAAACTGGAAGCAGCCTGACGAATTCGATGTGGCCGGCCAGCTGCGCCCGGGCGCAAACCGGATCGAAGCCACCGTGTTCAACTCCGATGGCCCGCCAGCGCTCTGGCTTGCCCTCGACGCCGGCGTAGTGCAGGTGAACTCGGAAGCAGGTTGGGAAACTTCCTATGCTGGCGCCATTCCCTCCGCCGCGGTCCTGGCATCCGCATCCAAACCCACGGCCGCCGGCAGTTCAAGTTACGGTCTGCCAAGTCCGTTGGCCGCCCTGGCCATGTGCTGGCCGACTCTTCTGCTGTTCGCGCTGTTGTCGGCCACCGGCTTCTGGTTGCTGCACATTCTCGAGGCTTTCCCGGCACAGGCTCGGGGTTTCCCGCTGGCGACCGCGCAGGCGAAGGGGAAGGTTTCTTGCCGGGAGTGGCTCCCGGTCGTGGTTCTGGCGGTGGCCTGGCTGGTCCTGTTTGTCCACAACCTCCCCCTGCTGCCAAATCTGACCGGTTTCGATGCCCAGGGCCACATGGATTACATTGGTTACATCCAGGAACACCGCTCGTTGCCACTGGCTCAGCAGGGCGTGGAGATGTTTCAGCCCCCCCTCTATTATTTGGTATCCGCAACGTGGCTGAGCTTGCTTCATCGGTCGGTATCAGACGCGGGCGGAATTGCTGCGCTGCGCCTGCTGGGGCTGGCAATCGGCATCACTCACTTCGTTGTGGTTTGGGCGACGCTGAGGATGATTCTTCCCGCCGGGCGTTTAACGGCAGGGCTGGGCGTCGTGTTGGCAGCCTGCCTGCCGCCGATGCTCTATCTTGGCCATTATGTCACGAACGAGACGCTCGCCGCGCTGTTGGTCAGCACCTCCGTCTGGCTGACCGTGCGTACCTTGAAGGCGGAACGCCTGGAGTGGGCATCGTGCGCCAAGCTTGGCCTTTGCCTTGGGGGAGCTCTTCTGGCCAAACCCACCGCCCTGCTGGTTCTGCCTCCGATCTTCGGCGCTTTGCTGTGGAAGTGGCTGGAAAACCGATCGCAGTCGCCCGGGCGGCTGGTCGCGCGACTTGGAATGATCCTGGCTCTTTGTGCGCTCGTAACCGGATGGCACTACGCGCGCGCGTGGATCCACTACGGCAATCCCCTCGTCAGCAATATGAGCCGCGAGATCGGATACTCCTGGTGGCAGGATAACGGGTATCGAACGAGCTCATTTTATCTCCGTTTCGGCGAGGCGCTGCGTCACCCTTGGTCCGGCACATTCCAAGGCTTTTGGGACGGCATGTATGCCACACTTTGGGGTGACGGTCTGCTGGGCGGCGCGACGATCTCGCTCGCGCGACCCCTTTGGAACTATGAGCTCATGGTTGTTGGCTACTGGCTGGCCCTGCTGCCCACCCTGGCGGTTCTGACCGGTGGAGTCCTCGCCTTCGTGAGATTCGTCCGGCGACCGTCCGCGGAACAGTTTCTGTTCCTGGCATTTGGCTGTCTGGTGATTTGGGCGTTGGTCCACATGTCCCTGGTCATCCCCGCCCAGATGAAGGCCTTCTATGGATTGTCGGCTCTGGTTCCTTTCTGCTTTTTCGGAGTCTCGGGTTTGGATATCCTGACACGGCGGAGCCTGATGTGGCGGAGCTTTGCCTGCGTGCTGGTCGGCCTTTGGGCGGTCAACAGCTATGCCTGTTTCTGGATCTCGCGCTCGTCGGCTCCCGCCGCCGTCGAACGCGCGTGCGCCCTTGTGCGGAAGGCGAATTATGCGGATGCGATCGATTTCCTTAAGCAACGACTGCGTTCCGAACCCGACAACGCGGAATTGCAGTTCGCGCTGGCCTATTTTCTGACCACCGACGGACGCATCGATGAAGGCGCCGGGCTCGCCGAACTGATGGTGCGACAGCATCCGGAGGACTGCCGGGGTCACCACGTGCTGGCTCTGGCCCTTGCGGTCCAGCACCAGCCGGGCAAGGCCATCGATGAGTTCCGCGAGGTCATGGCGCTGTCCCCGGGCTACGATCCCTTCTGGGAAACCCTCGCTTCTCTCCTGGTTGAGCAGGGAGATCCGGGTGAGACCATCAGCCTGACCCGGCAGGCGCTCGTCGCGGCTCCTTTCAGCCCGGAACTTCGCCTGGCGCTCGGCTATGCATTTGCACAAAAAGGCCAGGGAGCCGAAGCCTCCGACCAATTTCGATATGCCTGCCAGCTAAGTCCGAAAGCACCGGATACGCTGGCTGCGCTCGCCTGGAAACTGGCCACCGACCCTGTACCTGCCCAGCGGAACGGGGCCGTTGCAGTCAGACTGGCCGAGCAAGCCCGTGGCCTGGCGGCAGATCAACGGAAGAATTACGCGGTAATCCTCGCCGCAGCCTACGCAGAAGCCGCCCGGTTTCCGGAAGCAATCCGGACCGCGGAGCAGGCGCAGGCGGCCGCCCTCGCCGCGGGCGATTCCGCCGGCGCGAGCTTGGCGCGCCAGTTGATCGATCTATTTAAGAATGGACAGCCCTACCGGGAAGGTCCGGAGCCGGACCGCGGGCGATGACCAGGTGTGACGGTCGGTGCCTCCCGACTGGTCGCAAGCATCACTCGACGGCACGGTCATCCAACGGGCCTCGTTTCCTCGTGATACTCGGCATCCGAATTTACCTTCCAGACGTCAAAGGCTGCTCCTTCGATGTTTCGCGCTGCAAGTATCGCCGTCATCATCGAATGATCCTGGTTGTTGTACTTGTGCATGCCGTTTCGGCCAACGACCTGCAGGTTGGGATACCTCGCCAGAGCACGGCGGATCAGCGCCACATCGGCATCATACCCGGGATAATACACCGGATAGGCCTTCTCCACGCGCACGACATAACCAGCGGAGACCTTGATCCCGCGCATCAGCCCAAGTTTCGTCAGTTCCCGCGTCGCCAGTTCGATCAACTCCCGGTCCTCCATCCGCCAGACCTCGTCCCCTTTGAAACAGAAATACTCGAGGCCGAGACAGGTGCAACCAGCTCCGCGCACCATGGCGGCACTCCAGTTCCGATAGTTCTGGATCCGCCCGAGGCGGACACCGGGATCGTGGACATAGATCCAGTTGTCGGAAAATGGATTTGGCCCCTCCACCACCAGCGCAACGGTAAGAAAGTCGCGGTAGCGCAATCGCGCCGCCGCCGCCACCACCGCGCCATCGAGGCCCGGAGCGAACGCCGCGACCGTCTCCTGCAATGGCATCGAAAGGATGAAGTGGTCCGCCTCCCAGGTGCGCACGTTGTCCGCCAAATCCACCGACCGGGCTGCCACCACCCGGGCTCCTTCCGTAATCAGGCCCACCACCCGCTCGCCCATGATCACGCGTCCGCCAGCGCGGACCACGTCGTCGCGCGTCTTCTCCCACATCATTCCGGGGCCAAGGCGCGGATATTGAAAGGTGTCAATCAGCGTCTTCACCGCGGCCGGACCCGCGCGGCTCCCAAACCGGAAGGCATGCCACACGGCGCTCGCGAGTGACAGTCCCTTGATCCGCTGCGCCGCCCAGTCGGCACTAATCTCGGTGCATGGCATTCCCCAGACCTTTTCCGTGTACGTCTTGAAGAAGATATTGAACAAACGCCTGCCGAAACGGTTGGACACCCAATCAGCAAATGAAGTCTCAGTTCTGGAGGGAAACAGTTGGGCGCGGACATAACTTCCCAGGCAGGCAAGACTTGTTCCGAATCCCAGTCCGCGCAGTGCATTGAAGGGTTTCAACGGATAATCAAAGAACCTGCCGCGATAATAGATCCGCGACAGCCGGCGCACCTCGATGAAATCGCCCGGAAGCCTCGCCTTCCACCATGCGGTCACCTCCTGGCTCTTGCTGAAGAAGCGGTGCCCGCCGATGTCGAAGCGAAACCCGTCGCGCTCGACGGTGCGCGAGATGCCGCCGACGTACGTCGGGTCACGCTCAAGCACCGTGACTTCATGCCCGCGCTCAACCAGGTCGGCAGCAGCCGTGAGCCCGGCCGGACCAGCACCCACAATGACGATCCTAGTCCTCATGTTCCGCGGCATTGGCTCCAGCAGCGATCCCTCGCCCGCCCTTGATCGAAGCGCTGGCCCCGGATCCAGAAATCAGAGGTTCACGTTTTGACGGAGGAAGATTCACGGCGGGGAGGAAAGGAAACCGCGTGGGGTTGCGCTGGTCAAATTGAACCCCACTAAGCTCGCCGAATACGGTCCCTTCATTCGGCAATGGTCAATGATTCGTTCCGATTTCCTTCTGCACCGTGGCCAGCGCTTGCCGGGCCGCCAGGTTATCGGGGGTCAACCGCGATTCTTCGCGAAAAGCCGCCGCCGCCGCCGGCAGGTTTCCCAGCTGAAACCAGCCCGCCCCGAGATTATGCCACGCCGCGGCATAGTCCGGCTTCAGGCGCAGCGCCGCCTCATACTGGGCCATCGCATCCTTCAGCCGGCCGGGCATCTGCGACAGGGCAAGCCCGAGATTGAAATGCGCTCCGACTGAATCCGGCTGCAGGCGCAAAGCCTCCTCAAACTGGTTGACCGCATCGTTCAGCCGGCCGGGCATCTGCGCCCAGGTGGCGCCGAGGTTGTTGTGCGCATCGGCATAGTCCGGCCGCAGACGAAGTGCCGCTTGATACTCAGCCACCGCGTCATTCATCCGCCCGGGTATCTGTGACCAGGCGACCCCAAGGTTGTAATGCGCCTCGGCATCATCGGGCTGCACGCGCAGCACCGCTTCATATTCGGCGATCGCATCACCGATGTGCCCGGGGACCTGTGACCAGGCGTGTCCGAGATTGTTGTGCGCCGCGACGAAATCCGGCTGGAGCCGCACCGCCTCCGCAAATTCGGCAATCGCTTCATTCAGCCGCCCCGGCATCTTCGACCAGGCGACGCCCAGATTGTTGTGCGCCCCGGCGAAATCCGGCTGCAGGCGCAGCGCGGTTTGAATCTGGGCAATCGCGTCATTCAGCCGACCCGGCATTTCCGACCACGCGCCACCCAGATTGTTGTGCGCCTCGGCATAATCCGGCCGCAGGCGCAGCGCCGTCTCATACTCGGCAATCGCATCATTGATCCGTCCGGGCACCTGTGACAGGGCAACGCCCAGATTGTAGTGCGCCTCGGCAAAATCTGGCTGCACCCGCACCGCCGCTTGATAGTGGATAATCGCATCATTCAACCGCCCCGGCATCCTCGACAAGGCGACGCCCAGATTGTTGTGCGTCCCGGCGGAATTCGGCTGCAGGTGCAACGCCTCTTCATACTCAGCGACTGCGTCCGGTAGCCGACCGGGGACGTTCATCAGAAGCAGGCCGAGATTGTTTCGCGCCATCCAGCAGCCGGGATTGCGCGCGAGGGTCATCCGGTAGAGGGTCTGGTCATCGTGGAACATCCCGCAGTGGGACCACGCCAGGGCGCCGAGCGGCAGGGCCAGTGCCAAAGCCGGCACCAGACCGGGCCACCCAAGCCGGCCCTTCGCCAGCGCGCAAATCATCCCGAGGGCGACCGCGGCCAGCGCGATCGGTCCCAGGTCAGCCAGGTATTGCCAGTGGTCCCACACCCACGAGTAGCGCGCGCCATAAAGATTCACGAAGCCCAGCACCGGGAACAGCGAGCCGACAAAGAACAGATAAGCCGCCAGCGGACCGCGGGTGCGCCGCCGCAGCGCCCACAGCGCAGCCCCCAGCGCGACCACTCCGAGAGGGAAAAGCCATTGCCACCATACCCCGGCATCCACTGTCCAGCGGGGATAGACAAAGTTGAAGCCGGACGGCCAGACAAGCTTGCCGGTATAGAACCAGATCGCCCGGCCGGCGACCAGCCCCCGTGCCACCAACGGCACCTCAAATTCCGCGCCCTGGGCGCCCCCGTAGGTTCGCTCGATCCAACTGGTGAACAGTCCCAGCGCTGCACCCAAAACGAACCATGGCAGCAGCGGCCAGACGTCGCGCCGCCAGCCGATTCGTCCGCGTTTCCACCAGAGCACCACCAGCAGGGCCGCGGGAAGCGTTGCTGTGACGGTCTTGCACCCCAACGAACCGGCAAATAGCAGCAACGCCGCCACATAGGTTCGGGGCCGCCGGGTTTCATCAAATCGCAGATAAAACAGGACCGCACCGAGGTAGAAGGCAAGCGAGAGGGTGTTCTTTTGCTCCGAAATCCAGGCGACTGACTCGACGTGTACCGGGTGCAACGCAAAGAGCAGCGCGGCCAGCCATTCGACGCCGACATACCGCCTCCGTTCATGGCCTGCGGCCGCCGGCGCGGAGTCGAACGCCCTGAGCGAGGTCGAAGGGCCAACCTCATTGTCCAGCAACCGGCGCAGGACGAGCGCAAACAGCACCGCTGATCCGGCATGCAGCAGCAGGGTGACGAGATGGTAGCCGAACGGATGGTCCCCAAAGAGCCGGTGCTGCACCCAAAAGGCGCTGTGCAGGAGCGGATAGTATTGCTGGGTCGCTCCCGGTTCGGTCCAAATCCGGGCCAGGCCGCCGAGCGAGCGCAGCGCCGGCGCGGTCACATAGTCGCGGTCGTTCCAGATGAAATCGCCCGAAAGCGCCGGCAGATAGGCAGCAAAGGTGGCCAATACAATCAGCGCCCCAGGCCCGATGGTCCTGAAGACGATTGACTCAGAGCCGGCCTTTCCGGCGGGGGGTGCCTTCACCACGCCAAAACACGAACAGATCCCATCCTGCGCCGCAACCGCCAAGGAGCGTGCCGGCTTCGCCGGGTGCATCTCCCGGTTGACGGTGATTCCGAACGTAGCGCAGCCATCCCTGGCTGCATCGGTTGCAGGCTGGCTCGCGCCGCGGCGGCGGAGCTGGAAGCCTGCGCGCTCGTTCATCACCGATTGTCGATAGCGGCACGCGGCTCCGCTACGGCATCCCCGAGCTTGCTGCTTTACCGTCAATCGGGAGATACACCCGGCTCAGAACCGCCACTCGGCGCTGCCGTAGCAGCCGCGCGGCAGTGCCGGGTAGCCGGCGACCTCCTGGTAGTTGCGATCCAGGGCATTCTCAACTCTTACTTTCAGGATCAAATTCGATCGCAGCGCATAACTCGAATAGAGCCGGAAGGTCGTGTATCCGCCGAGCGGCGTGGGAGCATAGGCCCCGTCGACTCGGTCGGCGACCAGATGCGCGCCAGCCCCTGCGACCCAATGTTTCGTGATCCGGGTCTCGACACCAGCGTCCAGCGTGTGTCGCGGCCGGCGGATCAGCCGGGTGTCGGTGGTATCGTCCTTCGCCTCCAGGTACGTATAACCGATCCGCGCCGTGGCCGCCGAACAGAGTTTGGCGTTCGCCGCCAGCTCGACGCCGCGGGTCGTCGCGCGCTCGACGTTAACCTCCTGTCCCGCATACGTGACCGGATCCTCCACCTCGTAAACCAGCAGGTCGCGAAAGCGGTTCTCAAAATACGTCGCACTCAGGGCCAGACGGCTGTCGAGCATGGTCTCTTCAATCCCCACATCCCAGCCCCGCGATTGTTCCGGCCGGACCGCCGGATTCGGCAGCATGTACGGTGGCAAACCATAACGATCAGCCGGAGTCGGGGCATTGAATCCGGTGCCATAGGTCGCGCGCAGCTTGGTGTTTTTGACCGGAACATAGGCGCCGCCCGCCCGCCAGGTCGTCGCGTCGCCCGCCGTGTCGAAATGATCGTGCCGCAGCCCGGCAGTTAGCTCCACTTCCGAAATCGGATGCAGCGTGGACGAAAGATACTCGGCCAGCGAACGGTCTGTCGTCATGCCGCCGGCCTCATAATAGGAATGCTCTGCGTTGATGCCGGCCACCAGTTCGGCCCACTTCGCCGCCTCCCACGTGTTCTGCCAGTCCAGGATGTCACGGGTGTTGCGTGCGTAATAATAGTCCCACGACGTGCCGTCGCTAAAGGTGTATTCGTCCTGGTACCAGGCGCCGGTGAGACGCGAGCGGAATTCATTGCCGGCATGGACCTCCGTGTAGACGGTGACAAGGTCGGTGGACGCCTGCACGTCCCCCGGTGACGGGAATGTGATCGGTCCCGGCTCCTCGTAGTGACCGTCCAGCCCGCGCATGGTGGTCCCAACCAACAGCCAGGGCGTGACCGCATCTTCCAGCCGGGCCGAGTAGTTCCAGTCCCGGTAGGCATTGTACGGCCGGTCGTTGCTGGTCTGCTCATGAGCCAGCGCAAAGCTGTAAGCCGCAGTGCCCGCGCCCCCGCCGGCCGTTGCCTCCGCCCCCAGGCTGGCGAACGACCCCGCCTCGATGGAAATCATGCCGGCCGGCTGACCACTGCCGTGGGCGGTCTCCAACAGAATCACGCCACCCGTGGCCGAGCTTCCGTAAAGGGTGCTCTGGGGACCGCGGAGCACCTCCAGCCGTTCCAATCCCGCCAGATCCGCCCCCCCGAGAAAATTGGCATAGGAGGTGTTGCTGGTGTTCAGGCGCACCCCGTCGACGATGAACAGCGTCTGGTCGGAGTTGGCCCCGCGAAGGAACACCGAGCTCTGCGCGCCGACAGCGCCGGAGTTGACGACGGTCACGCCGGGTGTCTGCCCCAGCGCCGTGCGCAGGTCGGAGACTTGCATCTCGTCGCAATCTGGCAACGAAAGCGCCGTGACACTGCTCGGAAGGTACGCAGGATCCTGGCCGGTCCGCGTCGCCGAGACCACCACCGGGGCCAAGCCCTGCACGTCGGTCTGGGCGCGCAGGAAAAGAGGCGCGGCCACGCAGGCCGCCGCCAGAAGAATCAAAAACCGGCACCACGCAGGCGCCAGCGGACGGGTATTCATTTCTGCTCCTGAGGTTTGGCGGGAAGAGCAGAAACACGGGCCGGGCGGTCCGCCGTAGCTCTTGCCGGCCGGCCGCCCCCGTCACTTCCACTCTCACCCTTCATTGATGCGATGAAGGTTGCTCGCCGGCGCGCGCATCCGCGCCAGCGTGGGTGAGCGTCCTGAGATCAGATGTTCGGACTCCGCATTTCCCGTCTCCGGCGGTTCCCGGGTTGCAATCCGGGCTGCCGAAAACCTCCTCGCCCCTCACCTTCACCAAGGCCTGAGCCCTGACTGGCTTTGCCGCCGATGGATTCCCGCCCGGCGTCTGAAAGGTGATTTCAGCCGTCTCCGGGGACCACCGGCAGTCGGGGTCTGTGATGCGATACCGCAGCGCTACTGTGGCCGGTTCTCACGGCCTTCCCTGCGTCTCGGAACGAAGACAAAGAACCGAACGGACGCCGGGATCTCAGCCCGGCGCCCAGGCGACTGCAAGTGCGTTTTTCGCGCCGCCCCGGGCGGGAGGGCGCATCCGGCTGTGGTCCGTTCACTTCGTCGTGGCGCACGACCTTTTTGGATGGCGGCGCGCTGTCGCCGCTGTAGCCGGGGGCGTTGACCCGGCCCGCCATTATGCCGGCCTCGACGCGGCCGGCTACAACCGAGGGATCGGAGCTGACGGCCTGCCCTGCTGTAGCCCCGGCGAAGGCGTGTCTATTCAATATGGCCCGTTCTCGCTCGTGAACAACAACGCCGTCCGGTGACCGATGTAGGAGCCTGCTTGCAGGCGATTTCGTCCTCTGTATCGCGAGCAAGCTGGCTCCTACAATTTGCATGGATACGGCGAAGGCCGGCGCAGCGCCCTCCACCGCTGGTTGCAGCGCTGCCGCACAGGCATTGGGACTAGAACATGTAGCTCACGTTCAACCGGAAGAGTGTCTTTGCCGCCAGCTGGTCGCCAGTGAAGTGGTAGTAAAGAGGCAGCGCGACATCCGCGGACAGCCGAATCCCCTTGCCCTGGGTGTTACGTGTTCTAGCGTTCGTAACATCATGGACAAGGTCGCCCGCTTCAGCGTGTCGCTCGACAAGCAACTCCTTCGCGATCTGGATCGCATGGCGCGCGAGAAAGGCTACGACAACCGTTCGCTGGCCGTGGCCGACATGATCCGCGACCATCTCATCGACCACTGGCAGCAGCGGGGCCGGGGCGAGATCGCCGGGAGCATCACCCTGGTCTATGACCATCACAAGCACCACCTCCAGGAGTAGCTCACCGACCTTCAGCACGAACACCGCGAGGTCATCATCTCGGTGCTCCACTGCCATCTCGACCACGACAACTGCCTGGAGGTGCTCGCGGTGCGCGGCCAGGCCGCGTCCATCAAGAAGCTGGCCGACGAAATCATCGCCGCCAAGGGCGTCAAACACGGCAAGCTGACCATCACCACCACCGGAAAAAACCTGCCCACATGAGATTGAGCCGACTCGCCCTGCTCGCCGCCGCCCTGTCCGTTCGCGTGGCCGCGGCCGACCACGACTCCGATTCCGTCGTCCCCCTGCCGGAGGTCGTGGTGACCGGAACGCCCATCATCCAGGAGAACGGACTGACCCCGTTGGCCGGGCCAGTTCACCGCGGTCACGCAGGAACAAATCACGGAGTTGAACGCGCAGGACCTGCAGTCGGCGTTGCGCGAAACGCCGGGCGTGGTGGTCACCCATTACGATCCGGTCGGCAGCTTTGGCGGCGGCCAGGGTGGCGCGGTCTTCATTCGCGGCATGGGCGCGTCGCGCCCCGGCGCGGAGATCCAATTGTCCATTGATGGCATCGCGAACTACAACAGTCTGTGGACGCACCCGCTGTTGGACATGCTCAGCGTCGATATCGCCCAGCGCATCGACGTGTACAAGGGCGCGCAGCCGGTGTTGTACGGCAACATGGCGTTCGGCGTGGTCGACGTGACCACCAAACGCCAGACCGATCCGGGCTTCACCACGAGCCTGCAAACCGCCTACGGCTCCTATAACACGTTTGCGGAAGTCGCCGAGCAGGGCGGCAAGGTGGGCGATTTTGACTATTACCTGGTTCAAAGCTATCGCTCCTCCGACGGCGACCGCCCGCATTCCGATGGCGAGTTGCAGAATTACTTTGGGCGCTTCGGCTACGCGCTGAACAAGAATTGGGAAGCGCACGTGGTGTTCAACCGCACGGACAACTTTGCCGACGATCCGGGCGTGGTGAACAGCGGTTCCAACAACGGACGTTTCAACGACAACGACGATCTGGCCATCGCCACGCTCGAAAATCATTACGCCGGTGCCGACGGATACATCAAGGCGTACTGGAATCGCGGCACGCTGAATTGGGTCAACCAGCTGGACCCAACGACTCACTTGAACCAGGACATCACGCTGACCGATTACGACAATTACGGCGTCAAGACGCGCGAGACTTTCAAGCCGTGGACTGGCGGCGAACTGATGGCCGGCGTGGACGTGGATTTTATCAGCGGCAAAGACTACACCTTGACCGCCGGCACAGCCTGCGGTTTTCCCGCGCACGACGTTTCAGATGGTTCAACCGTACGCGTCGCTCAGCCAGCGATGGAATCTCGACAATGACGTCTACCTCCAGCCGTCAGCCGGGTTCCGGTATTTCGATCACGACGCTTTTGCCAACGAATTTGCGCCCCAGGCGGGTCTGGTATTCGGCGTCACGGATTCGGAGTTCCATGCCTCGTATGCCCGCGGCATCAACTATCCCGGCATTTTCGTCGAGGCCTTTCCAGCGCTCAACGAACCGAGCTACCGCAGCCTCCATGCCGAGACGCTGGACCACACTGAACTCGGAGCGAGCCACCAGTTCGGCCCGCTCGCCAAACTTGACGTGACTTTGTTTCATGACGGCGGCCGGAACCGGATCGTTTTCGATCCGACCAAGCCATATCCGTTTCCGTGGGAGAACATAGGCAGTTTTCATACCGAGGGATTCGAGGCCACGGTGACGGTCACGCCCGTCCACGAATTCTCGCTTTTCGCCGGCTTCACCGGGCTCAAGGCTGATCCGGGCAATCTGCCTTACTCGCCCAAGTGGACCGCCAGCGCCGGCGCCTCCTACCGGTTTCTCAAGCGCTTCCGTCTGAGCGTCGACAGCCAGTACGTCGGCCGCCAAAACGCGCTGACACTCGGCCCCACCCCGGGCGTCTTTACGAGTTCAATTGGCGCCTACACGCTGGTGAACGCGAGGTTGAGCTGCGATTTTTCGCTGCCGGCCTGGCGGATCCACGGCCAGATCTTCGTCAGCGGCCAAAACCTCACCAATACCCACTACGAACAGCAACTCGGTTATCCGATGCCCGGCATCAATGGGATGGGTGGCATCCGCGTGAACTTCTGAGCCGGGCTCATTCAGTTGTAGGAGCGAGCTTGCTCGCGATTCGTCCGCATGGGTCCGGCCGAGACCACGGCTTTCCCCCGCGAAGAGCATTGAAGGAAACCGCCAGTCGTCCGCGCCTTCCCGGATAATGCCTCTCGCAAACAGCTCATTGCCCTGTCCGAGATCCGGCCACCGCACCCGGATTGCCAACAAAAAGCGCAGCCGACTCCGCGATGGCCTGCTCAACGATGGTGGCGTCCGCCCCGGACTGCCTCATCGCCGCCTGAATCTCCGGCCACAGTTCCCTCGCCGTACGGGCTCCCACATAGGCAAAGAATTTCAGGTCGCCCAGGCGCGGCATCGGATTCAGGAAGAGGCCCAGCGCTGCGGCGTGCAGCGCAGGCCCGGTGCGGCCCACATCGGCCAGCAGGCGTGCATACAGCGACTGCAATTCCCAGTCCCACGGATGCGCCGTCTCCAGAATTGAAAGGAATCGTCCCGCATTGGCCGCCGCGCCCGGGCGGTCGAGCTCAAATTCCGCCATGTAGACAATCGCCCGGGCCTTCAGCAGCTGGAATTCGGGACTGTCCTTCTGGCTTTCAAAGATCGCATCTCCGACCTTCTCGGCCAGCTGGGCCGGCTTCGTCTGCGGCGATTGCATTGCGGCGGCAAACCAGGCCGGTTCCGGGAGGCCCTCTAGTTTGCTCTTCAGCTGATCCAGAATCGAGGTTGCTGCGGCCGTCGGTTTCGGGGCTCCTGGCATCCACGATCCGCGAACTTCGCCGTAGGCCAGCCACGCCTCCTTGAGCTCGAGCGACGGCGCGCTGAACTCGGCCTTGGAAATGGTCCGGATGTCCTGCAGATCAATACCGGGAAATGGATACAGTCTCGTGGTCGGGGTAGCGGCAAAACTGATGCAGCCAAAGACCTGCAGGGACAGCAGGAGGGCGATGGATCTGGATGACATGTTGAGGTGGCAGGCGGGGTGGCCTGGAATCCGGCCGTGTCGTTGGAAATCTGGCTCGGCCAAGACCGCCAGTATTGACGATTGATTGAACGTTAGGTTACAGGCTGTTGGTGCCCGGAGCGGGACTCGAAATCGCATTTAGCGGTTTACGGAAATGCTTCCTAAAAAGGCAAATGCGCAATTGTCAGACACTTGGTTTTTCAGCCAACTTGACAAGAACTGGCAGGAGTAGGCAGGCAGCGGCACGAACTCTGGCAGGAATCTGACCGGAATTTCCACAACCTGAGTAATGCCAACATATGTTAACTGGAGCGAGTGTGTGTGTTGAGCTACCGAAAGGTGTCATCAGTGATGACAAATCCTCAATCAGATAATGCCTGGTCCGACGAAAGGCCGGTGACGCGAAGCGGTCGCGTGGCTATGTTGGCGGCGAGCAAGTGGGCATCTTCCATCTTGTGGGGCATTGGACCTCAACTTTACTTACTCGGCCACCCATCTATGGGGATGTGAGACGAGAAATAACCGAAAGTTGTGGATGGCGGTTGGGAGGGCAACCTGGGGATGCAAAAGCCAACCGCAAAATGCCCAACCACTACCCACCGAATGAAATCCACCACGAAGAGGATCGTTTTACAACGGTCATTTGCCAATCCGAGCTGGAGAGGACGCTGCGAGACGGCGCCCGCCGGCTGTTAATCTCGGCCTTGGAGGCCGAAGTCGAGGGATACATCCAAACCCACGGGGGGAGCCGTGATGACAGGGGGCATCGTCTGGTCGTACGCAACGGGTACAGTGCCGGCCGCAGCCTGCAAACCGGGCTTGGAAGAATCGAAGTTCATGTGCCGCGGGTCCATGACCGCCGGGAAGGTGAACATTTTTCCAGCCAGATCCTGCCGCCGTACCTGCGGCGGACGCCGAGCTTGGAGAACTTGATTCCGACCCTGTACCTGAAAGGTGTGTCGACCTCGGCGATGCCGGCGGCGCTGGCGCCGTTGCTCGGAGCGAACGCGGCCGGACTGTCATCGTCGACAGTTGTCCGACTGATCGAGGGTTGGCAGAGCGAATACCAGGCTTGGCTAAAGCGAGATCTATCCGAGGCGCCGTTCGTGTACCTCTGGGCTGACGGGATCTATTGCAATGTGCGATTGACCGACGAGCGCCCGTGCCTGCTCGTGATCGTCGGTGCCCGCGCCGATGGGACGAAAGAGCTGGTCGCTCTGGCCGATGGCGAGCGCGAAAGCGAGCAATCCTGGCTCGGCGTTCTGCGCGACTTGAAAGCCCGTGGCATGACCATCGCGCCGAAACTGGCGGTGGCCGACGGGGCACTCGCTTTTTGGCCGGCCTTGGAACAGGTGTGGCCGTCCTGTCAAAAGCAGCGCTGTTGGGTTCACAAGACGGCCAACGTGCTGGACAAGCTGCCAAAGAAACTGCAGCCGGAGGCAAAGGAACGGTTGCACGAGATCTGGCAGGCCGACACCAAGAAAGAAGCGGAAGCGGCGTTCGATCACTTCCTGGATCTGTATGGAGCGAAGTATGAAAAGGCGTGCCTCTGCCTGAAAAAGGACCGGGCCGTGCTGCTGACCTTCTACAGCTTTCCCGCCGAACATTGGCGCCACCTGCGCACAACCAATCCGATCGAGTCGAGCTTCGCCACCATCCGCCACCGCGCCCGCCAAACAAAGGGCAGCGGCAGTCGCCTCGCGACTCTGGGGATGATGTTCAAGCTCGGCATCGAGTGCGAAAAGAGCTGGCGTCGACTCAACGGACGTGAACAATTAAGCATGCTGATTGAAGGCGTCCGTTTCATCGACGGCGTCGCCGAGAAGGCTGCTTGATTGTGTAGCTTCGGCAAGCGTGCGGAACATGGGATCTGGTTTCTGGTAGGATCGGAGTCGAACCATTACACCGACATCGACGGCGAAGCGACCCGCCAATCCATCGGAACTGCACCTGCTGGCCGAGCGATTCGAAAACGCAGCCAGCGCATTCCCGAAGAGCTTTGGGATGCCGCGAGCGCCAGTGAGTGGAGGGCGAAGCTTCTCTTCCGGCCCCCGGGAATTTCCTGTTGAAAGGGGTTCGGGGCTCGGTCAGTAGTTCGTACGTGGCCAGCGACCATACCCCGACCGATCCGGATGATGGTGCGACTCGACGTGTCGAGCGCAGCGATCCGTCGCCGGAGCCGGTCGACGAGGCGGCGACGAGGCGTTCCGCTCCGGATGACAATCCTACCGTGCGCGGACTTGCGCCGGGCAGGCGGGTGTTCGGTCGGTATGTGCTGGAGGCGATTGCCGGCCGTGGCGGTATGGGTGTGGTGTGGAAGGCGCGGGACGAGGAGCTGGGCGAGGCCGTGGCGCTGAAGTTCCTCCCGGAGACGGTGGCGCTCGATGCGGCGGCGGTGGATGAATTGCGCCAGGAAACCCGACGGGCGCGCCGCCTCACGCACGCCAACATCGTGCGCATCCACGATTTCGCACGGAACGACGCGATGGCCGCCGTCTCGATGGAATTTGTCGAGGGGCAGACGCTGACGAATCTGCGAGTTGAACAGCGAGGGAAGGTGTTTGCTCCCGCCGATCTTGCGCCGCTGGTCGCGCAGCTCTGCGTAGCGCTCGAATATGCGCACAAGGAGGCGAAGGTCGTGCACCGCGACCTGAAACCCGCCAATCTGCTTGTGACTCGCGATGGCCGTCTGAAGGTGACCGACTTCGGGATCGCGCGCAGCCTGAGCGAATCGCATACGCGCATCACCGGCCACGTAGGCGCGACGAGCGGCACGCTTCCCTACATGAGCCCACAGCAGCTCGCGGGGGATCGGCCGACGGCGGCGGACGATATCTATGCGCTGGGCGCTACGCTGTACGAATTGCTCACGGGCAAGCCACCGTTCTTCCGTGGCGACGCCTACAGCCTGATGACGCAGATCAAGAACCGGAGGCCGGATCCGTTGGCGGACCGCCGGGCGGAACTGGCGGCCGAGAATGAAATCACCGATGCGTTGCCGTCGGTCCCCGATGCCTGGGAGGAAACGATCCTGGCTTGCCTGGCAAAAGATCCGGCGCAACGCCCGCAGTCGGCGGCGGAGGTGGCGCGGCGGCTTGGGCTGGGCTCGAGCTTCGCCGTGCCCGCCGCGGTCGCTGGCGGAGGCAGTGCGCCCGAACCGGAAAGCAGTCCAGCGGTGATCGCCGATCCGGTTGGGCAATCCGTTGACGAAGCGGCCACGCGCCGGGCGGCGGTCGCTCCAAGCGCGTCTAGGCGCGACGCGGCAGTTCAGCCTGCGCGATCGAGCGAGGCATCAAAACGGAAGAACTGGCGGCTTCCGATCGCTTTGCTGGCGGTCGTGGTGCTGGCTGTCGCGGGATTCCTCTTCTGGCCACGTTCGAGCGGAACCGCCCCGGGCAACCGGGAGCAGGCCTCGACGCAACGGAATGGGCAGAAGGAGCGCTCCGACCGCAGCGCACAGGTTCAGCCTTTGCCGCAGGCTGCGCTTCCCCGGGAATTCACCGTCACCGTCGATCCTCCCGATGCCGGAGCACGGCTGTGGCTCGGTCCGGTATCGGATGGGCCGATACAGGACGGCCGCGCGGTGGTGAAGGATCTGCCCGACGGCGAGCAGGATCTGGTCGTTCAGGCGCCGGGCTACCAGCCGCTGACCACGCGCGTGACGGTGAGAGAAGGCCGCGGGACCTTCGAAGCGAAGCTCGTGCCCGTGCGAGGCGCGGTGGCGATCACTGCGCGTCCCGGAACCCAGGTGACGGCCGTTGACGCGAGCGGACACGCGACACACCTGGGAACGATTCCGGCGGGCGGCACGCTGAGCGCGGACAATCTGCTCACCGTAGGCACATACTCATTCCGGCTGGAGCATCCTGACTGCGCTCCGGCCGAGGCGAAGGATGTCGAGCTGGTGATCGGCCGCACGGCGAAGATCGCGCCGGCGCAGACGCCGTTGCCCGGGGAGTTGCGCATCTTTTCGGTGCCGACCGGCGCAGAAGTTCGAATAAATGGGACGGCCGCAGGAAAGACTCCGGCAACAATCAAGAACCAGCCCAGCGAGCAGGCGCTGCGAGTCGAAGTGTACCAGCGCGGGTATCGGCGGATGGAACAGGACGTGACGCTCAAGCCGAAGGAAGTGCGCACGGTCAACATCGGCACGCTGGTGGCGGAAAGCGGCGGGATCGAGTTACGGTTGTCGGATAAGGATCTCGGATGGGCGTCGGTGGGCGTTCTCGTGGATGGGAAGGCGATCCAGGTGGAGCAAACCGCCCCCGGCTCGCCTTTGCACCTGGGAAATCTCGAAGTCGGTTCGCGCACCGTCGAGATCACGCATCCCGACTACGAGCCGTGGCGGCAGGCGGTGACCGTGCGGGACCAGGAGACAACGCCGGTTGAGGTGAAGCCTGCACCAAAGCCGGGGCGTTTGACCGTGCGAGCCGACCCGAGCGCGATCGTACTTGTAGTCAACGGGCGTTCGGTGCGACCCGAGGAAATCAGGAGCGGCGAAATTCAATTACCCGCGGGCGAACCCCTCGAACTTCAGGCGAGTGCGCGGGGCTACAAGTCGGCCACGCGTTCCCTCACGTTGGCCCCGAACGGCGCCCAGACATGGGACGTGGCGCTTGAGAAACTCCGAGGTGCAGAGGAGGGACAGGCGTGGACGGTGCCAGATCTAAATCTGGAAATGGTGTACATCCGGCCAGGGACCTTCACGATGGGATCGCCAGTGACCGAACAGGGCCGCAATGACGACGAGATACAGCACACGGTGATTTTGACGGAAGGCTTTTGGCTGGGGAAGACAGTGGTGACGCAGGCGCAGTGGGAAGCGGTGATGGGAGGCAATCCCTCGAAATTCAAGAATGCCGGTCGCGACGCACCGGTGGAGCAGGTTTCGTGGGACGATGCGATGCAGTTCTGCCGAAAGCTGACGGAGCGGGAGCGCCAAGCCGGACACCTGCCCGAAGGCCACGAATACACTCTGCCGACGGAAGCACAGTGGGAGTATGCGTGTCGGGCGGGGACGACGGGGCCGTTTGCCGGGAACGGAGACCTTGATTCGATGGGCTGGTACAACCAGAACAGCGGAAACACCACGCATCCTGTGGCGCAGAAGCAACCGAACGCGTGGGGACTCTATGATATGCATGGCAACGTGTGGGAATGGTGTCGGGACTGGTATGGACACTATCCTGGTGGCAGCGTCACCGATCCGACTGGGCCGTCTTCGGGCTCGGTCCGCGTCTGCCGCGGCGGCAGCTGGTTCGACGACGCCGCCTACTGCCGTTCGGCGATCCGCGGCGGGTGCGACCCGGGCTACCGCGGCGGCTTCCTGGGCTTCCGCCTTGCTCTCGCGCCCCAGGTCAGCCGGTAGCGACGCGTCTCGCGCAGGGCGGGCAGCCCCGAACGGAGTTGAGGGGCGGCCAGCCCGGAGCGGTGCGCGTAGCGGTCCGTTCCGGCGGCGAGACGGAGGAGCGCCGCCGGCGAAAGAAAAATTTCCATGCAATATGCTTTCTATCTCGTGCCGGCGGCTGCGCCGGAATCCGCCGCCGAGGAACTGAATCGTTTCCTGCGCGGGCACCGAGCGGTGTCGGTCACAAAGGAACTGGTGGGCGGGCGCGAGAATCCGGCGTGGGCATTTTGTATTGAATACTTGGAGCGAGCGCCGTTGGACAGTGATCCGCGGCGGGAGAGCAAGATCGACTACAAGCAGGTTCTATCGCCGGAGGATTTCGCGGTCTTCTCGAAGCTGCGAGAGGTGCGCAAAGCGCTGGCTGAGAAGGCGGCCGTGCCGCCCTATGCGGTGTTCACCAACGAACAACTGGCGGCGATGGTGCAGCAGCGGGTGGCGAGCGCCGCGGCCCTGGAGAAAATCGAGGGTGTTGGTCCGGCCCGCGTCGAGAAGTTCGGCGCGGCGGTGCTGGCTGTGCTGACCGGGGCGGCGGCAAAGCCATGAAGCCCGAACGCGGTTTGTGGTCGCGCATCGTCGAGCCGGAGAATCTGCGGTTGGCGTTTGCAAAAGCGGCGAAAGGCAAGTGGCACCGTGAATCTGTTCGGCGGTTCTCGGCCAATCTGGAGGTGGAACTGTCGGTAATGCGGCGACAACTGGATGAGGGCGGTTTCCCTCTTGGGCGTTGCACGTCTTTCCGCATTTTCGACCCGAAGGAGCGCACGATCCACGCCGCGGTTTTTCCCGAGCGGGTGCTGCACCACGCGATCATGAACGTGTGCGAACCGGTGTTCGAACGCTGGCTGATCGACGACACGTTCGCCTGCCGCACCGGTCGGGGGCGGCTGGCAGCGATCAGCCGCGCCGAACAGTTCGCCCGACGTCATTCATGGTTTCTGAAGATGGATGTCCGGAAGTATTTCGATAGCATCGACCATCAAGTGCTCCTCGCGCTGCTCAAGCGAAAGTTCGGCGAGCGGCCGTTGCTGGATCTCTTCGAGCGAATCGTGCGGTCGCATGCCGCGGCGCCGGGCCGGGGGCTGCCGATCGGAAGCCTGACCAGCCAGCATTTCGCGAACGCCTACCTCGGCCTGGCGGACCGCTTTATCAAAGAGACGCTGCGCTGCCGGCCCTATGTGCGCTACATGGACGACATGGTGGTCTGGGCGGAGGACCGGGAGGAGCTGAAACGGGTGAGGGATGCCGTGAAGCGTTTCCTGCGCGACGAGCTCAAGCTGGAGTTGAAACAGGAACCATGCCCCCAGCCGACAGGCCGCGGGATGGATTTTCTGGGGTCCAGGCTGTTTCCGGGGCGCACAATCCTCTCCCGGCAGAGCCGCCGGCGCTTTGTCCGCAAGCTCCGGCACCATGAGGACGAGTGGGTCGAGGACCGGCTGAGCGAAGCGGAGCTCCAGACGAGGGTCACGGCCATGATCGCCTTCGTGCGGGAGGCCGACAGCGCCGCGTGGCGGCGCAGGGTGTTTGCCAATTTGGAGACGGGCCACAGGGCTCGAACCGCGTCAACCGCGGCGGCAGCTGGAACAACGACGCCGCCAACTGCCGTTCGGCGAACCGCAACAGGAACAACCCGGGCAACCGCAACAACAACCTGGGCTTCCGCCTTGCTCTCGCGCCCCAGCTCAGCCTGGCCCGCCCGGAGTGGCGGGCTATCCGGCTGACCCGGTCCGCCTCCTGCTCCCCCGGCCTGCCGGGGGACAAAGCCGGTGAAAGCCGCCCGGTGCAAGTAGGTCCGACGGTGGAGTGCCGGGACCGAAAGCTCCGGGCGGCGCATTGTGGAAGGATCGAGGGCAGAAAAATCTGGTCCTGGCCCAACGGTCGTGATCAAATCAACAACCTGATCTCGGTAATCGTTCCATCGACGGCACCGCGAAATTGAAAAAACTGCTTCTCCAGCTTCTTTCTCAAGTCCGTCCGTCCACAACATTTGGTCATATCTCCACGGCGTCCTCTCTGGCCGTCTCGGTGTTGGAGGTATTGAAAATGACCGCGCAATTGGCCTTCAGCAGCCCACGCGGAATTCCTTCGCCACTGTCTCCTTCAAGGAATTCGTAGGCCACGCCCGTCCGGAGCACCCGGTAGACCCAGCCTTTCAAGATGGCCGGCGGTTGTCCCCACCAATTCGGATGAACAATGATAATGCCGTCAGCCTGTGAAACCTCGTCACAGTGCCGTTTGATCTCTGCCGGCAGCACTGCCTCTCTCGGCAACTCACCCGGAAGAAGGAGGGGATTGAAATGTTCCTCGTACAGATCGTGGACGACAGCCTCGTGCCCATTATCAGCCAAGACCGTTGAACAGGTTCTTGCAATTGCGTGATTGAGACTGGCCTTGTTGGGGTGCGCTACAATCACGAGGACTTTCATGGTGTTTGTGCTCCTCCGGTCATCATTAATTCCCTTGCCCGCCCTCGGCTAAATCGCTCACCCGTCCGATGACAAAATCGGCGTGCCGTGAACGATCGGCGATTTGGTCGGGCCACAATTTTTCGACAATTCCGGTGACCATGATCGTCGCCATGCCGACCTTCTTAGCACCTTCCAGCTCATTCGAGCCTCCGTCGCCGACAAACACTGCTTCGTCAGGGGACACTCCAAGCTCGCGCAGCGAGAGCTCGTAGATCTGTCGCTCCGGCTTCACGCATCCGACCACGCAGGAGAAGATCGTGGAGTCGAAGAGATGCCCAATCTTGCTCCCGCCCCAAGCGGCTACCTCCGTAACGTCTGCGTTGCTAATGAGACCGATGCGTTTGCCGCGCTTCTTCAGAGACTCAAGCACCGCTACAGTCTCGGCAGGAATCGCGCTCAGCGCCGCAGCAAACTGCGCAATTCGGTTCTCGGTAGCTGCCGTGATCTTCTCCTCGGAGATAGACCGATCGATTGCGCGAGCCATCCCGGCGATGATCTCGAACGCGTCCTTCTTTGAACCGACCAAACGGTCTCGTGATTTCCTCAGCAATTGATCATTCCAGTCCTCCCGACGGACGCCCAGGATCTCGCTTGTCGTCCGGCGGTTCGGCCCCAACGTCGATTCGAGCGAAGTCAGGGTGTGAAACAGGTCAAAAATGACTGCCTTCTTCGCGTCAATGACTGCATTTGCGTCCCTGTCCTTCATGAGGAGAGCGTGTTCATCGGTTCATACACCTCAAGATGCCCGCCTTTCGGGCGACGGAAATCAACCCTAATTCCACCCTCGGCGCTGTGTAGGTGATGAATCGTAACATTGTCGGTTCCGCTGCCCTGCTTTCTCGGATCGTTCAGTTCTCAACAATTTTGCTGCATCGATTCGAGCGGCCCTTTCGCGCCGCCAGCCAGCAAGCCGAGATTGCCGGTGGACATGGGGTACGTCCGGAGCATGATCCAAGAGACAACGAATATGAAGTTGATCCCGTTTCTCACCAAAGAAAAAACACGATTCATCCGTCAACAGTTTGGGACGCCAGTTTTTGTATATGATCAGAGGACGTTACAGCAACAAGCTGGCCTCGTGCTCGATTTTCCAAACGCATTCGGTCTTACCGCCCGTTATGCGGTAAAGGCCTGCCCGACGAGCGCAGTGCTGAAGGTATTTGCCGACGCTGGCCTGCATTTTGATGCGAGCAGTGGCTATGAAGTCGAGCGTGCGCTCCGTGCAGGCGTCTCCCCTGAACTCCTTCAACTCACAGCGCAACAGGTGCCAGACAATCTAGATGCGCTGGTCGAAAAGGGCGTCCTGTTCAACGCCTGCTCGATCGCGCAAATCCACGCATTTGGTACACGATTTCCCGGGTGCCAACTTTCGATTCGCGTCAATCCAGGTCTCGGCTCGGGGCACAACCGCCGGACAAACGTCGGCGGACCCGCAGCCAGTTTCGGCATCTGGCACGAGCATCTGCCGGCAGCACTGTCGACCGGACGTAGGTACGACCTAAAGTTCACCCGGCTGCATACGCACATAGGTTCGGGGAGCGACCCGAAAGTATGGGCACGCGTCGCATTGATGTCCTTGGAGACCTGTGCGCACCTTCCCGATGTGACCGTGCTCAATCTCGGTGGGGGTTACAAAATGGGCAGAGTAAAGGGCGAACAGACAACAGACTTGCAGGAGATCGGTCGTCACGTCGTCGAGGCGTTTCGATCGTTCGCAGCAAAACGTGGGCGCAGACTGCATCTTGAGGTGGAGCCCGGTACCTACCTTGCCGCCAATTCCTGTGCCCTGATCGCAACAGTCGTCGACGTCGTGGATACAGGACGCCGCGGTTACAAATTCATTAAGGTGGACACAGGGATGACTGAGATACTCAGACCCAGCATGTACGGCGCCCAACATCCCATTGAAGTTGTGCCGTCCTCCATACGCCGCCGCCAGGCCGAGTATGTCGTGGTCGGGCACTGCTGCGAGAGTGGCGACGTGCTCACGCCCGCCCCGGGGAACCCGGAGGTATTGCAACCTCGTTTGCTGCCGGAAACACGGATTGGTGACTTGGTTGCCATCGGCGGAACGGGGGCCTATTGTTCGAGTATGGCCGCCAAGAACTACAATTCTTTCCCTGACGCCGCTGAAGTCATGATTTCTGAAAACGGATCGGTCGAGCTAATCCGAAACCGGCAAACCTTGGACCAGATTGTGCAGAATGAGGTGGTTCCATCGTTTCTGTGCAAGCCCGCGAGGTGACGTTCGCTTTGGCGATTCCCGGCCCCAAGCGTCTGGTTCTTCGACCCGGCCCTCCAGCCTCAAGCGAAGTGCCGCGAATAGCCAGCCTACCGGGATTCGAACCGGGTATGCTGTTTTTCGAACGCCAACCAAAAGGCAACGCTCGTCACTAGTGGCGTGGTACTTACGAAACTTCCGGTCAAGAGGTCGGAGCCGAGCAAAAGCCGCGAAATGTACCTGATTGGTCAATAATTGGGCAATATTCCCTCGGCCTTCCATCCCTCGCTTCGAGAGCATCATTGACCTGCTGTGCCACACGGTGACACGACGGGCGCGCCAGCAGCCGGAATGACGCATGCCGATTTGAAGGAGCCCGCCGAAGAGAGGTGTTGGGAATTGAACCGGCCAATTTCGACCTCCCAAGTCCAACGGGCCAGGTCACTCTGCGATCGCATGGGTGTCCGGTATCCGTGATTGAATGACGCTAACTCGACAGGCGCCTGCGGTTCGTCGCGTGTTGTTGGCGGGTTTTGCTGGCTGTGTGGTTCGGTTTTGATGTTGTAGCCCGCAGGCCCGCGACTCGGCTTGGAGAATTTTTCCGGACCTCCTGGCAGATTGCCCCGCCAGGGGCTTTCCGCAGCCGCAGGTCGATTTTCGCCGCCTGGGAGGGTGATTTGGATGCCGCCGGCTTTGCGTGTCGCCGAGCCTGTTCTGGCCTTTGGCGGGCTGGATTATTCATCCGATTGCTCTCGTGTTTTCCTAGGCGTATCAAGATAGTGGAGACATGGTAAAAACCTTCGCGAAGGTGACGGTGGACGAATCATTCCTGGAGCCGGCCCTGCGGTTGCTGGGGGAGTATTGGCGCAATCGGCGGGACACGCCGGATCTCAGCGACGAGCAGTTTCTGCGGTTCGGCATTCTCCGCGTCATGGGCCAATGCGATTCGGGTCGGGACTTCTTGCAGGCCCAACAGGACGGGGGCGCGACGCTGGCCCGCTCGACTTGGTTCGATGCGCTGCATTCGCCACGGCGCGCCAAGATGATCGCGGAGGTCGCCACCGGCTCCTATGAGCTCTTCGGTCGTTTGCTGCATGCTCGCGACTGGCTGGGTTCCTTTCCCGAACTCTGCGACCGCGCGGTCTGGGCGATCGACGGCCACCAGATCGCTCATGCCTGCCATGCTGCCCGCGATCCGAAGGACGAACTCGTGCCCGTGGGCCAGCTGTACGGGATGTGCCTGCATTCCGGCCTGATGCGCTCGCTCGTGCCGTTTCAAGGTGACGGGGTGCGGAGGCATGAGTTTCCGGTGTTCAAAGAGAACTGGACTCGCTGGCTGCGCCAGGACCACGGCAAGAAGATGCCCATCGCCGTGGCCGATCCCGCCTATATCGACGTGCTCTACTGGGCCAGGCAGCACCAGCTCGGGCAGGCCGCCCTCATCACCCGGGAAAAGGAGAATATGAAGCCGACGGTGATCAGTCACTACGCCTACGACCCCGAGGATCCTGTGAACCGCGGCGTCGAGGCCGATGACATGGCTGGCTACTCCTGTGCCTACCTGCGCCGCATCGTCTATCGCGATCCGGCCACCGGCGAGAAGTTCGTTTTCCTCACCACTGAACGGAGCCTTCGCCCCGGGTTGATTGCGTTGCTGTACCTGCTGCGCTGGAAGATCGAAAAAGCGTATGATGTCTACAAAAACAAGCTGCACCAGCAAAAGGCATGGGCAAACGGCTCGGTGGCGCCCCAGATCCAGGCGCACCTGACCGCGCTCACCCACAATCTATTGACGATTATGCTCTGTGCCCTCGAAGCCGCCGGTCTGCGCGAGGAAAAAATCGAACGTCGTGCGGCTCAGTCCCAGCAGGACCAGCCGCCAGAGGAACAAGCGCCGGCCCAGAAAATGGTCCGCCATGCCACACAATTGACGTGCCAGTTCATACGGCTGGTCAGACATTGTCTGGAGCATAAAACCCTCTGGCCGGCCGCCCTGCCCCTCTTTCAGCAACGTTTGTACGCGTATCTGTGATTCTACTACCGGACACCCTTGGCGATCGCTATCACACTTCTCTCAATCGTCCGAACGGCAAATTCATTGGGCCGAGCTTTGCCCCAAGAAGATCGTGTTCAATCGTGCAATCCAAATTTACCTATCCGTCCAGTGCGATCGCGCGAGCAGTTGACGAACAATTCGATGTTTCGGTAGTCGACTTTGTAGCTAGTCGCCCAGCCGGAGCCATCGGCTTTGCGCTCGATGAGCCTCACGTCGAGAATCGGCCCGAAACTGGCAAGGCTCTTGAATGTGTCCTTTTCAACCTGGCCTTTCAACTCAGCCTCCAAGGAAGCTGTGAATGGACCGTTTCCGATCCGATGTTGAGCGAAATTCTCGACGATGTCCCTAATCTGCGCGGCCAGTGTCGGGTCAGAGTCGTCAATTGCGGGTATCGGCAATGCCTTCAAAGCCGGCACAAAATCTCCCGCGACAGCGATGGCCGTGTCTTCGAGGACGCGGCCGCCGATATTGGCCATGATGACAACCGTGATTCGGTCATCTATGAAGCGGTCAAACTCGCATACGAATCCCGGGACCCCTCCACCATGATGCAATCGCCGATGCCCCGGCTTTTGATCTATGAACCATC
>CAWDQK010000042.1:0-15541 GCA_963804395.1 uncultured Verrucomicrobiae bacterium
ACGCCCCGGCGTGAGACGCATCTGGCTCCAGGCGGTCAGCGTGGGCGAGATGCTGGCGGTCGGTCCGCTGCCTCGAGACCCTCAAGAACGACGAAGCGGTGGAGGTCTACCTGACGACGACGACAAGCACGGCCCACCAGATTGCCCGCGAACGGTACGCCCCGCTGGTCTTGGCGCTCGGCTATTTCCCCCTCGACTGGTGGCTGTGCAGCTGGCGCGCCTGGCGGCGGATCCAGCCCGATCTGGCGATTCTCACGGAAGGCGAGCGCTGGCCGGAGCACATCCATCAGGCGGTCCGGCGCCGGGTGCCGGTGCTCAGCATCAACTCCCGGCTCTCGGACCGCAGCTTTCGCCGGATGTCGAAGGCGCGCTGGCTCGTGCGGCCACTGCTCGGCGGCATCACGTGCCATCTTCCGGTTGCCGCCCTGGACGAGGAGCGGCTCCGCGTCCTGGGCTTTCCCCCGGAGCGGCTGAGGACGCTGGGCAACCTGAAGCTGGATCTCACAATTCCCCCGCTGGGCGAACACGAACGCAGGGAATTGCGGAAGGCGCTCGGCTTGCGCGACGGGTTGGTGCTGCTCGGTTCATCCACCTGGGAAGGCGAGGAGCTGGCGCTGGTTCAGGCGCTAAAGGCCGCACGCAGCCAGGGGCTCATGGTTTCCCTTTTGCTGGTGCCGCGTCATGCGGAGCGACGCGACGTGGTGGCTGCGGCGCTGGCCAGGACGGGTCTCCGCTTTCACCTGCGATCGCATGGCAACGCGCCGCACGAGGTGGATGTTGCCGTGGCCGATACCACGGGGGAACTGCGCGTCCTCACGCAGCTCGGTGACGTCGTGTTTTGTGGCAAGAGCCTGGCGCCGCACGACGGCGGGCAGTCGCCGGTCGAGGCCGCCGCGCTGGGCAAGCCGCTGCTCTTTGGTCCGCAGATGACCAATTTCCGGGAGATCGTCCGCGCGCTCCGCGCCTGCGGCGGCTCGCGCGAGGTGCTCAACGAGAATGAACTGATCGCCGCCTGCGTTGAGTTGCTTGCCGACGACGTGCAGCGCGCCCGGATGAGCGCAGCGGCGCTGGCCTGGCACGCGCAGAACCGCGGCGCCGTCGAGCGCACGCTCGCGGTGATCCGCGAGTTTCTCGCCGCGGGCAAGACTGCGCCTTCCCGCGGCTGAGGTCGGGCGCGACAGGAGGTTTCTTGCCGCGCGAGGCTGCATCCGCGGATTGCCGAACCCTTTTCTCGCGAAAAGGCGCCAAGACGTGAAGGAAAGACCCCGGCATTCGAGGCTCTGTTTCCTCCTTTCCCTCCCGTAAATAGCCCGGCCATCCGCGTCATCCGTGGGCAAAGATGGATTGGCCGCAAAAAGGCGCAAGAAGGCGCAAAAACCACGGCCGGTCTTCGCGTGCTTGGTGTATTCCGCGGTGGCCCTCCGGTTCCAGAATCCAATCCATCTTACAGGAGGAAACTGAGGAAACCGAGACATGGGGACGCGACGCCCCCGCCGCGCCGGCCGACAAATCGGCGGACCTATGCAGACGGATGGCCACCACGAAACACACCAAACACACGAAACAAAATCGACGTAGCGCAGGCTTCCAGCCTGCCTTGAGTTTCTCCGCGTGGCACCCATCTGCGCGCTCTGCGCAATCTGCGGTTCAGTTCCGATTCATTCAACCGCAGATGGCGCAGATTGCGCAGATCCGGAGACTCCGGAAACTGAACCACAACGACACGGAGACACGAAGGCCGGAGGAGAGCGGACTTTTCTAGGGGGACGCGAAGGCAGCAGAGGACACAAGCGATTCCCCGATCCTGGCCACCCTCGATTGACACCAATTCCAGAATCGCCAATTTCGGTCACGACGCATGCACCACTAAGCATTCGGCATTCAATCATGAATTGGCCCGTGAAGATCGCGGCTTGCACCTTTGAGATCGGCGCTATCGTGATTTCGACGGAGGTGGTCTGCACATTCCGGCATCCCGAGCAATTCCGCATCGCCAATGCGCAGGCTATTTTGATGCTCATTTTGTCCGTGACTCCCAATAGATGGCTCGTCTTTTCTCGGATATCTTTTGGAGTGGCGATGTTGCTCGCGTTGATTCCGTTCCGAGTATTTGTCGGGGCTCGATACCCGGATGACATATTATGGATCGGAGCCGGCGTCATCATGGCTTTCTGCCTCTTTGGGCTTTTGCCACTATCACTTATGTTCAGCTATGTCCGCCTTAGAAAAGGGGAGAAGTTCATTTTTGCCTAACTCCGAGAGTTGTGTGACGCGCAGCCAGCACACATTTCTGGTTCAACCAGCCGCCGGAGGCAATTCGCTTCGGCTGGCATGCCTCGTGCGAAAGGCAGGCACGAGCCACGCCAGCCTGCGCTTATGCATCGTCGGTAGCGTTGACCCACAACATGAAATCAATCGCGGCCCTGAGTATGTGCGCGAGTTTTCTACTCGTTGCATTGGCATGCGCAGCAGAGCCAAAACCGATCATGAAAGACACTTCGCCTGACGCCGATGTCGTCGCGGCATTTATCACGGCTATCAATCGGCACGACCTGGCCGCTCTGGCCGGCTTAATGTCAGAGGACCATGCCTTCATCGATTCTTTGGGGGGACGCGTCTCAGGTCGGAAAGAAATGGTCGCAGGATGGAAGGCCTACTTCGCGATGTTTCCCGATTTAGCGATTCTTGTGGATGTCACGCTGACGGATAACGGCACAGTCGCGGTTTTTGGTTCGGTCTCCGGGACTTACAAAGGCAAGCGGGGCCTCATCCCGAAAAATCGAATCGCAATGCCCGCGGCGTGGAAAGCAAGTGTTGCAGACGGTAAGGTAAAACTATGGCAGGTCTACTGCGACTGGACTGAAGGTCTGCGAATTATTGAGGAAGACAAGAAGACCGGCTAACCCGGCGAAATGCGGATCGCGAGTCTTCGCATGTCCATTGTCATACGCGTCGATGATCTGACTGGTCCGGGGATCGCAGCTTTTCTCGAGGAGCACAACCGCACCCACTTTGACTCCCGCTGCACCCGGTTTCTTCGCGTCGACTACCAGGCGCTGGCGGGCCGCGTGCTCGACGGCGGTTCCGATGAAGAAATCCTCGAATGGTGTTTTCAGCACGGCTACCGACCCTCCGACGAAGAGATTGAGATCTGGAATGGCTTTATGATGAAGCGCGGATGGCGCGATGCCGGCAGCAATGAGCTACGGGAGGAGAAGCGGCTGCTCGGTTTTGGAGACCGGGAGGACATTCAGACCTGGTTTGATCTCCACGTGGCCGAAGAGGAACACGGCAGTGGCTGAGCGAAAATGGAACATCGTGGCCCCTTCGGCGGCCGTGCGCCGGAAGAAAGGGGTCGCCGCTGAGCCCGGCATCGGTCACCTTCAATCGTCCGGCAACCGGGCAGAGCAATTCGAATCATTAACTCCTCAATTACTCAGGTGCGCTGGCTGCAAATTTTTGGCGCGGCTCTCGCCGTCATCGCGTCCAGTTTTATCGCCCTGATGGCTGTTACAGTCGGATATGCGTTTGTTTTGGCTTACCAGGCCCGGGGTGCGCCCGATCAGGGTGCCATCAATCACTTTGCGGCCGGGATCAGTCCGATTCTCATGCCGTGGTTGGAGTGTTTTCTGGCGTTGATTCTTTCGTTCGCGATCGGTCGGAAAACCGCCGGACGCAGCACAACCCAAGGATTGCTTATCGGAATCCTGGCCGGGATGCTGGGACTGGCGGTCGCGCGTTTCTTCAGAGGACATTTCGGCACAAGCAGCGCAATGTTTTCCCTCGGCGTGGCCGGAGCAGGATACCTCGGCGGTTTGCTCGGGGAAAAGTGGCCGGCCAAGAAATAAGGGTGAGGCCGAAACAGACCCCGCCGCCGAAGGAACCAACGGCGTTGCCTGGGGCAACCGCGATTGGGGCACGTGTTGACCATGGCCATAGAAACCTGGCGGGACGAGACGTGACGGCGTGGCGAGAAAACCGCGGATGACACGGATTGCGCGGATGGCCAAGCCATTCGACAGGAGGGGTGCGGCCGGCGGGTTGTAACATAATACGTGACAACGCGGGGATGGCGGACGATCTGTAGTTGTTGGCTGGTTACAGAATTGGGCCCGGGCTGGCGGGAGCGGGGCACGCCGGTTCGATCCGGCGTCCGATGCCGGCGGAGCCGGCGGTGGGGCGCCGCCGGTCTCACGGTCCCGCTTTTGGGAAATGCGCTTCCCGCGGGCGGATTTGTTCTGCCGCGCAAGGAGGTTGTCTCTGAGATGCGAGTTTTGTTAGTTATTCTACACTAAATGCTTATATTACTCACAAACACTTGGCACGGCGCGTGCAAGAGAGGGATCCATATGAAAAACACCACAATGAAAACCGCCCTCTACATCCTCATGCTGATCCTCGCGGCCGGGACTGCCGGCGCCGCCTTTGCCGGTCTCGTCGGCCTCTTCCCGCTGTCGGCCTTCTTCGGCAGCGAAGTCGCCTTCTTCCTCTATGCCGCCGTCGGCATGGCCCTGATCGGGCTCAACGATTGCGGTCGCCGGACGGTCACGAAGCATCTCGCATGATCCCGGGCCCAAACTTTTCACGAAGGCGTAAAAGGTGCGGGCGAACGCAGAGAAAGGCAGCCGAATGAGAACATGTCCTGTTCACACCCTCTTTCGGAGTTGAAGGAGTCTAGAGCGGTTGCACCAGAAGTGTGGCCGCGAGCGTGAGCGAGCGGAAGGGGCGTCCGCTCGCTCACGCTCGCAGCTACGTTAGCGTTCTCGGCTACAGTTCAAGCTAGCCCGCCACTCGGGCCGTGGCCCAAATCCCATCAATGACCGGCTCCGGTCAGCTCAAGGTTTTTCCGGGCGCCCTGGAAACCCGGTTTGAGCCGCAGGGCCGTCAGGAACTCCCGTCTGGCCTCCGGAATGCGGCCGGCGTGGAAGTAGGCGGCCCCGAGGTTGTTGTGGCTCTCGGCGCTTCCCGGCCGGGCCTGGACCACGACCTCGAACTGCGCGATCGCCTTCTCCGTCTGGTTCGTTTGCAGAAAGGCGTTGCCAAGGTTTGTGCAGGCGTCGGGGTAACCGGGCTTGAGTTGTAGCGCGAGCCGGTACTGGACGATCGCCTCGCCCACGCGGTTCGCCTGATAAAGCGCATTGCCGAGATTATACCGCGCCTCGGCATCGCTGGGCTGGATGATCAGGGCATCCGCATAGCTCGCGATCGCCTCCTGTAAATGGCCGGCTTTGAGCCAGGCATTGCCCAGGTTGTAATGGGTTTTGGCGTCGTCGGGCCGGATGCGCAGCGCGGTCTGGTAATGTTCGATCGCCTCCTGGGTGCGGCCGGCTTCGAGCAGCGCGTTGCCAAGGTTGTTGTGCGCCTTCGCGTATTGCGGCTCCAGTTTCAGCGCGGCCTGGCACTCGACGATGGATTCCGCGACCCGGCCGGTCTTCAACAGGGCGTTGCCGAGATTGTTGTGCGCTTCCGGGTAGTCCGGCTTGAGGCGCAGCGCGGTCTGGTAATGGGCGATCGCTGCGGTGATCTCACCGTCGTCGACCAGCGCATTGGCGAGGTTGTTCTGGGCGCGGTCGTTCCCCGGGCGCCGGGCCACGGTATCCGTCCAGAGGGTACGCGCATCGTGATAGACCGCGTTCCGGCTCGCGGTGAGGCAGCCCAGTCCGGCGGCCAGGGCGAACAGCGCGACCAGGCCCCGCCGGCCGAAACGCCCGGCGACGGCGGCGGCGACCAGCGCGATCAACGCCGCCAGCGAGAGATACATCCGATGTTCGACGATCATCTGGATGCGGCCGGGCATGATGGAGGTGGGCGCGAGGATGCCGAAGAACCAGCCGCCCAGGAAGCCGGCGACCGGACGGCGCCAGAGGGCGAAGAGCGTGGCCAGGGCCAGGGGCCCCACGACGATGGCGCAGGGGAGGATGGCGGCGAAGCCGTCCTCCCAGAGCGTCCCGTATTCAAACACGAGCGGATGCGGCCAGAACGAGAGCCAGAGGTAGCGGGCCACCGCCTCAAACTGGGTCAACCAGTACGCCCACGGATACACGCCGATGTCGAATCCGGAGGAGCCGTTGCGGTTCCAGCCGGTGCTGGCAATGCACAGGGCGAGGGCCACCCAGCTGGCGGCCAGGGACAGGTGCAGACGCCAGCGCTGCCGCCAGGCGCCCGCAAAACTTCCGGCAACGAACGTGCGATCGTAGAGGAACACGAGCACCGGGGCGAGGGCGATCACTTCCTTGGTGGCCGCCCCGAGGAAGCATGCGGCCACCGCGGCGGCCTGCCAGCGCCGGGGGCGCGGTGCGTCCAGCGAACGGATGAAGCAGTACAATGTCAGCAGGAAGAACAATCCCATCAACGATTCAACCCGCTGCACCACGTAGGTTACCGCCTCCGTTTGCAGGGGATGCAGGCCCCACAGGAGGGCGATCGCGAGGGCGAGAAGCGTGGCGTCCGGTTGCGGACCGCCGGCGCGCGCCCTGCCGCCGGCCGGCAGAACCTCGCCGCGCAGGCCAAGAAGGGTGCGGCGCACCACGCCGAACAAGGTGAGGGCGGCGAGGAGGTGGATCAGCACATTGAGCGCGTGATAGCTCCAGGGGTCGGTTCCGCTCAGGGCGTAATTGAGGACCAGCGTGAGGCTGGCCAGGGGCCGCCCGGTGACCGTAAGGCCGGCTGGCGGGGAGAAGGCACGCCAGATCGGCCAGAGATGACGGATCGTCGGATTGTCGAGGATGGCCGGCTCATCATCGAAGACGAACGGCCCCGAGAAGCTGTTGTGGTAGGCCGAAAGGATGCCTGCGGCGATCACGGCCGCGGCCAGCCAAACCGGCCACCGACGGGCGCGCGGGAATGGACTCACGGGCTGGGCCGGCGGCTTCATCGAGGTTACGCCCGGAACGTGGCCGGGCTCCCGCCACACGTCAACGTTGCTCGCCGTCCGGCGCCCTGGCAGCCACCCCGCCTGACTAATTGCCGCCGCCCCGGTTCAATCCCTGCATCAGGACGGCCAGGCACATCATGTTGGTCAGTTCGTGCCCGATGGCCGTGGCCCGCACCATGTCATCCGGTTGTTCGTTCGGCGTGCCCAGACGGCTCTGGATAATCTTCAATTCCTGCTCAAGCAGCGGTGCGTTTGCATAGATTCGCCGGACAACCTCCTGCACACCCTGGCGCAGCTGCTGAAAAGGAGCCCGGCTCTCCTTCGCGAAGGCGGAGAGCGCCAGATGAAGATCGTAGACCGTTGGGTAATCGCGCTTTTCGGAAGTCATCGGGGGGAACCGATTTGCACGCAGTCTGCCAGAAAGCATCGGGAAAATGGCAGAGAAGACAAGCTGGATCAATGTGGTCGAGCAGCGAGGGTGCGCATCTCCCGATTGACGGTGAAGCAGGCCGCTTGGCGATTCCGTAGTGGAGCCGCGTGCCGAGCCGGAGCTTCAGCGAAGGCTGGCTCGCGCCGCGGCGGCGGAGCTGGCCGCGCCGCTACCGTCAATCGGGAGATGCGCCCAGCGGCGAGGGTTACGTGCGGAAGAACGTGCCTGTCACCCGCCGTGTCGCCGGGTGCTGAGCCGCCAGGCCTGCCGAATCACTTCGGCAGTGGCAGCGCGAATGCGAACGTGGCGCCCTGGCCCGGCTCGCTGCGGGCCCAAATCCGGCCGTCGTGATCCTCGATGATCCGCTTGCAAATCGACAGGCCGAGACCGGTGCCGCCGGTCTTGCCATAGGTGGCGAAGGGCTGGAAGAGCTGCGGCAGGATCTCCGGCGAGATGCCCTTGCCGGTATCGGTCACTTCCACGCGCAATTCGCCGCCGCCCACCAGGAAGCGCAGGGTGATCTTGCCTCCGTCGGGCATCTCATCCACGGCGTTGTGCACCAGGTTGAAGAACACGCGCGACAGGCGCGGGGCCTCGATGTTCACGTCGATCTCGGGCGGCGGATTCTCCAGCTCGAGGGTGACTTTGCCCTCGGTGAGCTCCTGCCGGATGTCGTCGACCACCGAGGTCATGTACGGGGCGAAGCTCACGGCGCTCATCTCCGGCTGCCGGCCGGACGGCCGGGCGTATTCAATAAGCTCATTCAGCATGTACGTCATGCGGTCCACCTGGCGCAGGATGGACGCCCGCGCCTTCTGCCGGATGACCGGCGACATGGCCCCGGCTCCCGTGACCTCGGCCGCCAGGCGGATGACGACGAGCGGGTTCTTGAAATCGTGGACGATGGTGCGGGCCGACCGGCCGACGAGGGCGAGCCGCTCGCCCTGGATGATCTCGTCGAGATACCGGATGTTGGTGGCGCGCATCCGGGCGCTGAATTCACGGATCAATGAAAGCGTCAGTCCGGGATGGCGGCCGAGCATGATCATCATCTCGGCGCGGCTGACGAAGAAGGTGGTGACGTCAGTCTCCGCAACCGCGGTCGCCGAGCGCGGTCCGTCGTCAACGACGGCCATTTCGCCGAAGAACTCACCGGGTCCGATCGAGGCGAGCGGCCGGGGATCACCGCTTCCGACCACGGCCGAGATTTGCACCCGGCCCGTCTCGATGACGTAGAGGCCGTCGCCGGGATCGCCGGCCGCAAAAATCACGCCACCGGCGTGGAACGACCGGATATGCGTGGCAAATTCGGCCGGGGTGAGCTCCTCCCGGAGAACGCGGGCAAAACACTTCTCTTCAGTTTGGGACATGGGTGGAAAAATTGACAGTTGGAGGATGACCCAAAGCCAACCGCGGCTCCGGGCTCTGGGAAAATCAGTGGATGGGCGGCACGTGCATTGCAGGTTTCGGTCGGAGTGGGGCTCCGACCTGGCAGCAGAGGCAGGAACTCTCCGGATGTTTTGCTATCGCCAGGCGCGGGAAGAGTCGAGCGGAAGAATTCGGCGTTTTCGAGGGTCCAGGCGGCGGGTGATTGTGATTCTGGATTGCCGGCCCGGCGGATTCGCAACAAGTTGGATCCAAGGATTTCTAATCCCCGGGCGGCTCCGGCCGATCTACAACAGAACGATGAACGAGGTTCTCTACGTCGAAGACAGCAGCACGTCGCAGATCCTGATGCGGAAGTATGTGGAGAATTTGGCGACGCTGACCCTCGCGCCCTCCCTCGAGGCTGCCATTCAACTGCTGCGGGACCGCCGGTTCAACCTGATGATCGCCGACTACAACTTTCCCGAGGGCAATTCGCTGCAGCTCATTCAATATGTCCGCAGCTCCCCCCTGCATCATAATATGCCGGTGATCGTCATTAGCAGCTCGATGGACAGCCCGATGCTCACCCGAATCCTGAGAGCCGGCGCCAACGACGGGCTGATGAAGCCTCTGCGGGTGACGGAATTCCGGGAGGTGCTGGTCCGGATGCTGTCAGCGCCTTATGTCCGCAGTCTGGATCATCCGGTCATCGACGTCTCCTGTTTCCAATGGCGGACGCACCAGGGGTTTCACCAGTTCTGCCCCGAGCTCAATCTCGTCATCACCGGGACGACCAAAGAGGACGTCGCCGACCGCATGAAGGCGGCGCTTCTGCAACACAGCGAACAGGGGGTCACGCTCGGCGCCATCAATGATGAACTCATTGTGTGGCACATGATCAAGTCTTAGCGAGGCGCCGCCTCAGATTTGGCCTGCGGCTTGATGCGGTCGGGCGGTCGGAGGCTGTCGGCGGATGGAGCCAGCGTCTCGCTGAATGTCCGCTGCGCGGACACGCCGGTTGAACGGAATCGGACCACGAAGCGGGGGATCGAGAGATGGAGACCTGACCCGTTTGTTTCGGCATGAATCCGGGCTATGAACCCGCCGGGGGCGGTGTTGTGAGCCTGGCGTGGCTGAATTGCAAAAAAAGCGGCCTGATTTCGTTGTCGAGGAAGGAACTCAAATCGGTCCGGTTCACGATGAAGACCTGGGACAGGGTGTCGGATCTTCCGTCGGCGGTTCCGACGGCCTTCCAGAAAGTGATCCGGGTCTTGGTCCAGTAGCCCCGCTCGACGATGCGCTGGCTGAACACCAGATAGGCTTTGTCTTTGTCGGTGGTGTTGTAGATCTCGTCGTGCCATCCCTGCTTTTTGACGCTTTCGAGCAGCGCGGCATGGCAGGCCTTGGGCGAACCGGGGCTCTGGTCTGTGATGACAGTTACATCCCGGTCGCCGACACGGGTCTGCGTTTCGGTGGCAGAGGCTACCGAAATGGCGACCAGCGTGATGGCTAGCACGGGCAGTACCTTCATGACAAATGCCGCTCTTGGGGGTCGAACCACCGAAGAACACCTCATGATCGGACTCCCCGGGGGTGACTTTAGCACCGGGAGGCTCGGGACGGAACTTCTCCCCGCCTGGCAGCGTCCTCCAAACTACCGCGGCGGGGAGGCCGAATGGCGTGGCGGACGAAGCATTACAATGCCGGACCGCTGGAGTGGTGATCGTCCCAACCCTGCGTCTTGCCTTCCGTCATCGAGTACTGCGGGAATTGTTGTTCCAGGAAACGATGGAGGTCCTCAGGCGACACATCGTGCTGGGTGCCGATGCGATACGCAACCGACCAAAGAGACTGGGCGGTCGTCTTCACCCCGGAGAGCAGCCAGGCTTCCCGTGGCGTAATCATCGCCCCGACCTTGCTCAGCGTAACGACCTCCCGCTTTGCTTCGAGCAGAACGGCTGGAGGCAATGGTCGGGTGGCCCAGGAATCAGCCATGTTGGAGTCAGGAGTCTTCCCAACTGCCAGCGATCATTCCTTCTCCGGCGCCTGCCCCAGCGCGGCGAGGACGATGTTCGGGGTGAGAAGCTCCGGAAGGATGATCGGCGCATCGCGACCGGGGATGAAGACCAAATCCATCGGCACCGCGCTGCGGTTGAATTTCGCCAGTTCGCCGGTGATCTGGGGATCGCGGTTGGTCCAATCCGCGCGCAGGAGGACCACGCCATGCCGGCGCAATGATTCGCGGACCTTGGTTAACGAAAACACGATGACCTTGTTGCTCTGGCAGGTTGCGCACCAACGTGCGGTGAAATCAACATAAAGGGTCAACCCTTCCGTCCGGAGCCGGGCGACAGTTTCCGGACTCCATTGCTGCCAGACGATGTCGGTTGGCGGCCGGCCGGGAAACCCCACGGCCGCGCCGCCGGCGAGCAGAGCCACCGCGCAGGCGAGGGCGAGGCGCCGCCCTCCCGCAGATCCCCCGTGCTGCGCCCATCGGCCATACACCCAGGTGGCCATGGCGACAAGCACCAGGCCGAAAAGCACCAGGAGCAGGCCGGTGTCCGGCGTCTGCGCCGCGAGGACCCAGACAAGAAAACCCACGGTGGCATAGAGCGGGAAGGACATGAGCTGTTTGAACGTCTCCATCCAGGCGCCGGGCCGCGGCAGAAAGTCCACCGCGGCAGGGAAAACGGAGAGCAACAGATATGGCACCGACAAGCCGAGCGCGATTGCGGTAAAGACGGCTAGCGACTCGGCGGCCGACAGCGTAAGCGCCACGCCGAGAGCCGGAGCGAGGAAAGGCGCTGAGCACGGCGTGGCCACAACGGTGGCGAGCACCCCGGTGAAGAATGAGCCGGAATAGCCGGACTTCATCTGCAGCCCGGTCCCCACGCCGGTGGCGGACAGGCCGATCTCAAACAGACCGCTGAGGTTGAGCGCGAAGATCAGCAGCAGGCTCGCGAGGGCGAACACAAATCCCGGCTCCTGCAATTGGAAACCCCAGCCCAGTTCACGACCGCCGGCGCGCAACACGAGCAGCGCCCCGGCCAGCGCCCAGAAGGAAAGCAGAACGCCGAGCGCGAAGACGAGGCCGTGCAGCGTGACTTTGCGGCGTTCGGAACCGGCTTGATGCACAAATCCAAGGATCTTGATTCCAAGCACCGGAAAGACGCACGGCATGAGGTTGAGAATCAGTCCGCCGAGAAACGCCAGCGCGAGCGTGCCGGCCAAACTGCTGGCAAGTTTGGAGTTTGGGATTTGGAGTTTGGGATTTGGCGCCGCGTCAGCGGAGCCGAATGGAACATCCAGCTGGATTCCCGGCACTCCGCCCTTCTGGAGCGCAAGCACGCCTGACAGGCGGGTCGGATTGGCGGGGGCGGAATCATCAACCGGCAGGGTGAACACAAATGCGCCGTCTTGTGCGACAACCGGCTGCGATTGGTCGTAGGCGATGAGGCCGTCGTCGGCGAAGAAATGGAAATCGCCCGGAGCGAACGCCGTGCCGGCTGGCGGCCGGGCGGTCAGGGTGACGGTTTTGGTCAAATAGGCGGCCGACAGTTGCCAACCGTCCGGCGCCTGCGGAAGCCGTTCGCGCGCGGCTGCCAGCTTCGGACTCCAGCGGGGATGCGGTGCCGGCGGACCAGCATCCACTGGAAGCGACAATTCGAGCGCGGCGTCTCCGGGCATGCACACGTCCTGACACATCAGCCATGCAACGGAAGCATTCAGGGTGACGGTTTCGCCGGCCTTTAGGCTTGGCGGCGGCGTCAGGGTGACGAGCAAAAACAGCTCCCCATCGTAACCATTGCCGGTGATCTTGCCGCTGGCGTCTGCAAGGACCTTGGGCACCGGCCATTGGATCTTCCCGGCCTGCCATCCGGGTGGCAGCGACCACTTGATGGCTGTGGGATACCCGATGCCGGCGTTGATCCAGTACGTACTGCCAGTGGGAATCGTGGGCCAGGCGCAAGGCCACGTCGAACGGCCGGCCCGGCTGCACACTCGTGACGGCCGGAACGAGTTCGGCTTCAACCGCACCTTTTCGGACCGGTCTGGCCTCCATGGCGGTGAGGCTGAGCAGACAGGCGGCGAGCACGGGGAGAACCACCGGGAGCTTCATGAGCGGAAAGACTAGCGGAATTCGTCGAGGGCGCAATCCTTGCGGGCGACCGGCTTTTCTTGCCTGACTGCTTTCGGTCTGGCAGGCACTGCGTCGCATGAAGACGCGTACGTTGGGAAAAACCGGAATGGTTGTTGGTGAAGTCGGGCTGGGCACCTGGCAGCTCGGCGGAGATTGGGGTGACGTGACGGAAGACGTGGCGTTGGCCACGCTGAAGGCGGCTTACGACGCGGGAACCGGTTTCCTCGACACGGCCGACGTGTATGGCGCCGGACGCAGTGAGCGGCTCATCGGTCGCTTTCTCCGGGAGACCGGGGCGAAGATCCGGATCGCGACCAAGCTCGGGAGATTCAGCGACCCCGGCTGGCCGGCAAACTTTACTCGCGCGGCGGTGCGCCAGCACACTGAGGCTTCGCTCCAGCGGTTGGGCGTCGAGGTGGTTGACCTCACCCAGTTGCATTGCCTGCCGCCGGAGGTGGTGATGCGCGGCGAGTTGTTCGGCTGGCTTGGCGAACTCCAGGCCGAGGGCAAGATCAGGGCGTATGGCGCGAGTGTGGAGGCGATGGACGAGGCGCTCTGGTGCGTCGAGCAGGACGGCTGTGCCTCGCTGCAGATCATCTTCAACATCTTCCGGCAGAAGCCGGCCGAGGTGCTCTTTGCCCGGGCGAAGACCCGTGGGGTTGCGCTCATCGTCCGGCTGCCGCTCGCGAGCGGACTGCTCGCCGGCAAGTTCACGAAAGCCACCCGGTTTCCCGCCAGCGACCACCGCCACTACAACCGCGACGGCGGCAGCTTCAATGTCGGCGAGACGTTCGCCGGCCTGCCGTTCGAACGCGGCGTCGAACTCGCCGATGCGCTGAAGCCGCTGGTCCCCGCCGGCCTCACCGTGGCGGATCTGGCGCTGCGGTGGTGCCTCGATTTCGAGGCCGTGAGCGTGATCATCCCCGGAGCGAAAAGTCCCGCGCAGGCCCGGCTTAACGCCCATGCGTCGGATCTCCCGCCGCTCTCCGGCGAACTGCATGCCCGCTTGGCGGAGTTCTATCAAAGCCAGGTCCGCTCCCAGATTCGCGGCCGGTACTGAGCCGGTTTGGCGACGATCGATGCATTGAGCCGGAGGGCGGCGCGGGGTGGCGGACATCGCCAAGATCGATGGCCCGCGCGGCATCTGGCCGCCGGGCCCGCGACGAAATGTCAACTATTGGATGACATTTCGTCCTGGGCGGAACTGGCACGGGAATCGTTTGGAATGGTGCGCCGCGAAGCCACAAGAAGGACTTCCGGATTACCGCGCCTCACGGACGCGAATCGTGTATTTGCGGGCCTGGTTGTCGAACCGAGGTGAACTGGACGGCCTCGGTGGCATACTCCGCGAGGGCGAGGTTTTTGAAGGGCGGTTCATTCCCGATCGGAACACCCTGCTCGTCCCGGAACACGCAGTTGATCTGAATCTCGATGCGATGATTCTCCTGGTTCTTCACGTTGGCCACAACTTCAAGCCGACCGTCGGGCAGGATCCGCTCCTGCAGCCCGGTGCACTTGATGGAGGCCTGGACTGATTGGTCGAGCCGTTCGAAAATGTCCGTGCTTTCGATCGTAAACTTGGTCGTTTCCAGCGACTCGGGCCCCGGCGCGCTCGTGCAGCCCGCCAGGAATGCCGCGGGCAGCGCCAGCCAGAGGACAAGATTGCATGGGTGCTTCATGGGTCGAATGCCGGGCAAACAACGGGGCAAGGTTTGCCGGATTCGCTCCTCCGGGCAGTAGGGTTTCTCATGGCTGGTGTTTGGTACCCAAGGGAGACAATGCGACCTGGACAAGGTTTCATCCTTCGCGGGGCGTTTGGGGTCCCATGTCAGGCGGATCATGACGGGAACAGCCGGGGAGGCAAGAACCGGCGGGCACTATTTTGCTGCAACCGGTCCCAGCCCAACAACTACCGGCCGGCATGCGGTTGGCAGTCGCCTCCGGCCGGCGGATCCGGAAGCTGCGACACCCGGCCAACAGATATTCTGGGAGGAACGGCTTTTCCCGGCGCCTGGGGGTGCATCTGCCGATTGACGGTGGAGCAGCAAGCTCGGCGATTCCGTAGCAGAGCCGCGTTCGGCTCCGACGGCGCGGACGCCGCGCCGCTACCGTCAATCGGGAGATGTGGCGCCTGGGCTCGATCGCATCCGGCGTTGCCAGCGCTTCTGAATCGGCGCAAGCTGATGCCCGGAACTCGGTTTACCTCACCATGAAAGCAAGTTTTGGCGGCATTATTCCGGTCGCAGCCTGGTTGCTTCTCGTCGTTGCCTTCGTGCCTGTGCTCCGGGGGGGGGAAGGCGATCTGGCCCAGCTTCGCGCAAAGGCGGAGAAGGGGAATGCCATTGCGCAGTATAACCTCGGTCTTGCCTACGCTGAAGGGAAGGCGGTCCCAAAGGATCCCGTCGAGGCCTACGTCTGGCTTCGCCTCGCGATTGACAACGGCGGCACGGGCACGGCGCTCGGTGTGCTTGTCCGCCAGATGTCAGCTGATGATCTCACGGCCGGCAGAGCCCGTCTGGAAGAGCGGCGGCTCGCCATTCCAACCGTCGTCTCCGCCAACCGCGACGGTTCGCCGGTTACTGCCTCCGCCGCGCCGAGGGACACCAAGCCGCCCGCCCCGACCGAGGACCGGTTCGTGGCGATGCAGGAAGAGCTCGCGACGACCCGGATCGACAAGGCCCGGTTGAGCCAGCAGCTCGCTTCGCTGCAGGATGGAATGGACGCGGCC
>CAWDQK010000043.1:0-5890 GCA_963804395.1 uncultured Verrucomicrobiae bacterium
CGTGGCAAGCAATACGTACTGTTATGTTGACGGACGCGCTGCTCAGGCAGTGGGAGCGGGAGCTCGGTGAACTCGGAGCGTTCAGTCTGAGGCCGTCCGCAAAACGCCCAGCCAGTTGCCGTGCTGGCGGGGCTGGGGTCGCCGAGGGCGCGGGTCACCGATGAGCTCGCCCCGGGCTGAGGTGAAATGCAATTCGCCGGCCCGCGGGCACCACAGCAGGGTGGGGACGGCCGGCTGGCGCTTGGCGCTGGGCGCTTGGCGATGGGCCATTGGCGATTGACCACTGGCGATTGGCGGTTGGCGGCCGGCCGCTTCGCCGAAATCGCCGGCCAGCCAGTCCCGGAGTGCGAGCGTCTCCCACAGCGGCTCGGAAACGTGCGGGCCGAGGGCGGCATAATCCAGTGGCGTCGCGACAACCAGGGTCGCGAGGCGATCAACGGCGTCGCGGACATCGTCTTCCGCCTCCAGGGCGAGGCCCTCCGCATGAGGCAGGCCGGCCAGGAGCCGGGTCCAATGCTCCCAGGCGAGCAACAGCGGAGACCGGGCGCGAAGGCGATGCAGTTCGGCCAGGACGAACTCGGCATCGCCGGCGCGCGCCACGTGCGAGTGGGCATCGGCCACCCGGGCAGGCAGATTGTGCGCCTCGTCGACGACCAGCAAGGTTCGCTCCGGTGCGAAACCGGGACAGTCGAAGAACACTCCGCGGTTGTCCGGGGCAAAAACATAGTTGTAGTCTCCGATCCAGACATCATGGAACGGCAGGGCGGCGCGGGTGATTTCGTACGGACACACCTGGGCCTCCCGGCCGGCGGCGCGGAGCGCCTCAAGATCGTGAAGCTGGTTCTCGAAGAGGAAGAACCGGGCGAGGCCGCTGCGGGCCCACCGGGACTCGAGGTCCGCGAGATACGGGCAGGCGGCGCGCACGCAGTGAAACACGGAGTTCACACAGTGTTCCGACTTCGGCCGCACCTGCCACGCCGCCACCGGCGTCGCGCCCCCGCCGGGGAACGATGACCGGAGACCCGCCGCGGCCGACCCGTATTCAGAGGATGGATTCGTCGCCGGGCCGGGGTCGCCGGCCGCACCCATTCCGGCCAGGGTGCGCATCACTTGCAGCTGGCCGGTTGACTTGCCCGTCAGGTAAAGCAGACGCTCGAAGCGGCCGGCGCGCAGGCGGCCGAGCGCAAATTCCAGGAGAACGCCGGTTTTGCCATAGCCCGTGGGCGCTTCAAAAAAGGCGATGGTGGAAGGCCCGGGGAAGGACGGCGGACCGGGCTCCGCCGCGGGTGGCACGACCGGCTTTTTCTCCGGATTGCGCCGGCGGAAGGCGGCCCGAAGCTCGTCTTGAATGGTCTCCTGTCCGGGGCGGAGCGCGGCAAAAGCGGGGCGGAACTGCAGTCCCTGCAGCCGGTCGCGCGCGCGAATCCGAAGGTCGAGAAACTCGACCAGGCGCTCCAGCTGGGCGTAGAACGACGCTTCATCGTCGGCCCCGAGGGCGACAGTCTGGGTGATCCCCGTGGCCAGCTCCAGGAAGACCAGTTCCGCCCGCAATGCCGGGCCGGCGGCGAGACCGGGTTCCAGTGGAACCGCCACTTCCCGAACTCCCCCGGAATCGGTGGCGGACGGGCTGGCCAAACGGCGGGGGGCGGTGCGCAGCAGCGCGGCGTAGGCGATGGCCTGGAGAAAATACTCGGGGTAGTCGTTGCGCAGGGCGGATTCCTCGGCCGGCAGGGGGCCGGAGACCGTCTTGATCTCCCGGATCGTCACTGCCACCGGCGGGCGCGGCGCTTGGGTCGGGCCCGGGGACGTGGCGCCAGGGTGGTCCGGGGCACTGTCTGCCGGGCGGTCCCGGCCGCCGGCGGCGCCGTCGCGCAGCTCAAACACGGTGACGAGCTGGTCGATCCGGCCGCTGAGCGCAAACGTTCAGCCGCGATGGATACAGGGCAGCGTCAGCGGCACCTCAAAGGCGGCGTCCGCCCGGGTCTGGTCCTGGTTTCTCGCCGCCACGTCGGCCTCGGTTTGCGCCCGCAGCCGCGCATGCCATTCCTGGCCCAGTTGGACGCGCCACAGGCCGGACGGTCCGCCCGGGCCCGCATTGCGCGGTCCGAGCGTGAAGTCCGAGAACTCGCCGACACTCAGCGCGCAGGTGCGGTCATCGAGGGAAAAGTGCATCCGGAGATCAATCCAGCAGGATTTCAGTGTGTCCGCGGAGATAATCCTCCAGCCGCCGCGTCAGGCTTGCCACCGCGGCCGGCGCCGTGGCCTGCGCCGCCACCGCCTGGTTCAACACCCCGGCCGCCAGGTCGCGCGTCGCGGCGGGCAGGCTTTGCCACCAGTCCTCCCTGACCGGATAGCCCTCGTCCCGCGCAAAACAGTAGAGCGCCTTGACGAACACAATGTCGGGACGGTTCGTGGCGCCAAAGGCGGCCAGGGTGTGGCGCAGCAGCTCGTAGACGCCAGGGCGGCTTTCCTCGTGGACCTGATTTCGCGCGATGAGGGCGGAGAACACCGACGCGTGGCGCAGCGATTCATAGCTGCGGCCGATCGCGTCGTGCCGGGCGATCAGGCGCGCTTCCTTGAGAAACCAGGTCTGGCCCTGGTTGGAGGTCTCCAGGTGGAAATCCGCCTCGTCGAACAGGTCGAGGTGGGGGGACGAGGACGCCGACTTTGTGGCGAGCCGGCGCAGACAGAGCAGCCCGCCGTGCTGGGCCGAAAAGAGCGTCAATTGCTGAAAACGATCGGCGGGGGGCTTCCGGGAGAGCACGATCGCCTCGGTCTGGAGCAGCGGGCCGGGCATGGGAGGCGGAAAGCGCGGGCGGGGCGGCGGCCCGAAGGGATGGTCTGGTGCCGGACCGAGCCGGGGCAGAGGACCCAGGCGTCAGCGGGGCGCCTCCTGCGGCGCCGGGGCCTGGACCGGTGCTGGCTGCATGGGAGGCCGGCTCGCGGGGGTGCCGGGAATCACCGTGCCGCCGGAAATCACCATCTTCATGCCGTCGCCAACGGACATTTCCAGCTCGATGATCTCCCTGGGCGGAAGCAGAAGCAGAAACCCGCTCGTCGGATTGGGCGTGGTGGGGACAAAGACGGTCCAGAGCTCTTCGCCGAGGTGGGATTGCGGCTCGCCCTGGGTGCGATTGGTGAGAAACCCAATGGTATAGGCACCGGCGCGGGGGAACTGGACGAGCACGACCTTGGAAAAAAGATTCCGGTTCTGCGTCGAGAACGTGTCCACGATCTGCTTGACCGTGTTGTAGACCGTATTGACGCCGGGAATACCCTGAATGAAGCGCTCGGCCAGGCCGCCGAAATACTGGCCGAACACATAGCGGGACAGGTAGCCAAGGGCAGTGATCATCGCCAGGACGATGATCGTGGCGAGGATGTTCCACAGAGGGGTGAACTGGGCGAGGAATTTGGGCAGCAAAGGCAGAAAGATCGGCCGGAAGCTGCCCCCGACCCAGTCAAACAGCGAACTGAACACGAAAAAGGTCACGGCCAGCGGCGCCAGCAGGAAGAGACCCGAGAGAAACGCGTTGCGGATGGTGGTGAAGGTAGGCCGTTTCATGAGAGAGGGACGCTGAGATTGTGGGCAACTCTGTCGGGCAAGGCACGGAAAATCCCTGGTGCTGGCGCAGTTTGTGCGCGGGTGGGCAACAGCGTCGCTTGATCGCCTGATCCTCTCACAATGCCAAAAGACCTCTGCAAAACCGCGCTCCGCCGGTCGGGTGACCTGCCGGAGTGAGGCGCGAAGATGAAGCTCCATTTGATATTTGGCGGATCAATGGCAAGATTTCCCTCACCTAAAATGAAAATCGTTTGCGCCTGGTGTCACAAGTTAATGAAAGAGTATGAGAGCCCAAAGGATATGGTTTCCCACGGCATTTGCCCGGATTGCCTGCGCGGATTAACCGGCGTGTCCAAGGAGATCGATCTCAGGGAATTCCTGGACAAGCTGGATTTTCCTGTGCTGATCACCGACGGATCGTTGGCAGTTCAGCAGGGGAACCGGATGGCGGAGATCGTCTTTCAACAGTCGTCCTCCTATCTGAAAAGACCGACCGTGGGCGGCTTGATCGAATGCTATAACGCCCAGGGCGCCGGCGAATGCGGACGCTCCGAGCAGTGTACGGGATGCATTTTGCGGCGGACGATCAAGGCGACCCAGGCCGACGGTCAGCCGCGCTATGGCACCTATTCGGACAAGGAAGTGATGACGCCGACGGGGGTGATGAGGAAACGCCTGCTGTTCTCGACCAGCCGGGTCGGTGAGACGGTGATGCTGGCAATCGAGGAGGTGCAGGATCTCCGGGCCGCGTCGTGATTCCCGGGCCGCCGGCAGGCCCGGGCAGGCGATCATCGAACGGCCAGGCCGGCCACGGCACGGATTGGATTGATCTGCCGGGAATTCAGGTGCAGATCAGAAGGCAACAGATGAAAACGATCTGCGCCTGGTGCAAAAAGGTTCTGGTCGAGGATGAGACCCACAACCGTGCAGTCTCCCATGGCTTTTGCCCGGAATGTTTGCGTGAATTGGCCACGCGGGGCGGGGTGGTCAGCCTGCGGGACTTCCTCGACCGCATGGATTTTCCTGTGTTGGTGACCGACGGCTCCGTGGCGATCCAGGGAGCCAACCGGATGGCGGAGCACGCGTTCGGCCGCGCCGCCTCCGAGTTGGCGGACTCCGATGTGGGGTTTGCGATCGAATGCCGGTTCGCCGCGGCGTCCGGGCGTTGCGGCCGGATGGAGCATTGCGGCGGGTGCGTTTTGCGGCGGACCCTCGCGGCCACCCATGCGGACGGCCAGCCGCGCTACGGCATGTATTCAGAAAACGAAGTCGTGACGGCGGACGGCGTCATGCCGCGAAGCTTCCGGTTTTCCACCACCCAGATCGGAGACGCGGTCGTGCTTGCGGTCGAAGCGATTGACGAGGTGCCGACGGCGTCGTGAGTGCGATCACCGGTTGGGTTTCGGGCGGCGGTGGTGGAAACGGCCCGGATGCTGGAGAGTGAGGTCATGGTCACGTCCAGAAGAATCTGCGGATTTTTCCCCGTGGGCTTGGTCGCACGGTTCTGGCGCCTGGCCTCGCGAGCAGCTGACGAGATCACCAGGGGGAAGGCGGTCCGCCGTGTCTGCCGAAGTCTGGGAAACTGTAGCAGCGCGGAGGATGAGGTCCGACACGCTGCTATGGGCGGTGTGCCTCGTGCAGGGCGTCCTCGGTCAGGCGGATCGCCGCTTCGATGTGGCGCAAGGCTCGATGCTTCAGGCCGCGCGCGAAGGCGTTGTCCTCCTCTTCTGCACAATCGGCCCGGGCTCTGCGCAGGAGTTCCAGGGCGCGACGGACGCGGCCGGAATAGTCGGCCCTGAGGTCAACCGCCGGGTGGTCGGCGAGGTTCTTTCCGTCGTCGATCGCGGCATCCTTGATCTCGCGGATCGCCAGGTCAATTTCCCGAACGGCCGTGCCCTCGTCCCAACGAAAGGCGAGGTCGCCGCCCTGGCGCTCGAGGTGCGCCCGCGCATGGCGGAGGTCAACCAGCGCATGGAGGTAGGCGGGGTGGTGTCCAGGTTCGTCGGCGCGGACCGACAACGGCACGAGCGCAAGCACGGCCGGCAAAAGAAGCAGACGAAGATTCAGACGGGGAGTATTCATGGCAGAGGGTGAATTCAACCGCAGTTGAGGTTTTCGGGGACGTCTGAACTTATCATACCCAATCGGTGGGTCAAGCCCCGGGCCGCCAGCCTGGCCTCCATCCAGCCGGATCACAACGGCCCGGCCTGGCGGGCCTCGCGATGGGATAACAAATTGGGACGTGACCATGGCAAGTGCATCCTTGCGCACCCGGTCAGGGCAGGTTCTATTGAAACTCCTGCATTTCGGAACCGTCGTTAGACC
>CAWDQK010000044.1:0-5770 GCA_963804395.1 uncultured Verrucomicrobiae bacterium
GGCGGCGTTGGCATCAACATCGCGGCGGAGGAGCGCGAGGATGAGGGACGCCTTCGGGAACCGGTCCGCGGGTGTGAGGGCATGCGCAAACGCATCGAGCGCGGTCGTGCGGGCGGCCGGCGTCAGCCCTGGCCAGCTGACCGCGGTGGTGGCCAGCACCTTCACCATCATCGAATCGGGATCGGCGCGATGCCGGCGTTGGATCTGTTCGAGGAAGCGCCCGAGGGCTTTTTTGTTGGCAGTCTGTATCCGACAGATGGCGACAAGGGCTTCGATCTCGTCTCTGGGCTCGGTCTCCAGGTCGCAGTACGGCAGGAGGAAATCGGCGGCGGCCCCGAGGTTGCTTTCGGCCAGGCACTGCCCGGCGGCCAGCGCGGCCACGCTGCGGCGAAATCGGGGGAGCGATTCGTTGGCGGCCATGCGGCGCAAGCGCTCCAGGGCCGACCGGCTCTTGTCGGCCTGCCAGCGGGCCGTGGCTTCGAGATACTCCGCCCAGGAACGGGCGGCCAGCGATATCTTCCGGCCGTGACTTGCCAAGAGATCCGCGACCTGGTCGGCGAAGGCCCGGGGACCCTCCCGGCTGCGATCCAGTTGCGCCAGTTCAATCCGGGCCATAAAAACGGTTTCGACGTCCTGGGAGAACCATTGCAGCACCTGCTGCAGGGCGGCACGCCGCCGCTCGTCGTCCTTGCCCAACGGGAATCGTTCGTCGAGCAGGCGCATCTGCCCTTCGCCCGTCGGCAGGAGGGGGAAGTCGGCGAGGTCTTGTGCCGGCGTGGCCGTGACAGCCGCCGGGTTGCCGGCCGCGGGCGAAACGACGACCGGTTGGGCGAGCCAGGCCGTGAGCGCCCGGACGGCCCGCTGAAAAACGGCGTATTCACTCGGGAGAATCTCCGACTTGTGCACGGACCAGTGCAACTGGGCGGACAGCGTGCCATCCGTGACGGTCCAGTTGGCGGCAAAATCCGCCGCGTCAGTGGGTGCGTTGAAGGCGGTGGGCAGCGCCGCGGCGCTCCAACCCGCGGGCAGGGCGATGCGGACGTCGACGGATTCCTCGCGCCGGGCCAGCGCGTAGGGGAACTTGCGTTCGCCCGCGGTTGTGACTTCCGGCAGCCAGTCGATCAAATACGGGAAATTGATCGTTTCGCCTCCGCTGGTCCGGGCCGGCCGGCGAAGGAAGGCCCGCAACTGCATCTGGTTGACCGACCCGGTGGCGGGTTGGTAATCGAGATCGGCCACGGTGCCGCCGGGCACGATTTTTTCCATGGCCCGTTGCACGGCGCGCAGCCGGTCGTCCTTTTCGAGGCTGTTGTAATAATCCGCAAACGAGGCCGCCGCACTGTCGGTGGCTGCGAAGGTCATCCAGCCACCGAGCTCTCCGTCGGGGCCAAGTTTGAGGTTGGCCGAGATTTGTTGCGCGCCGCTAAGGGAGTCCTCCGCGCGGACCCACTGGGCGTGATCCTCCAGCACCACGAGCAGATCGCGGGCGCGGTCGGCCGCCCCGAGCATGCCGGCCGGAAGGTATTTGATGGTCGGATCGCAGAACCGGTAGCGCCCCGGGCCATCCTCCACGGCGAGAATGGCGTGGTTAAACTGCCGCCAGGAGGGGCTGTCTCGCTCGATCGTGCCCAGTGGTCCGGCATTCAAAAGCACGACGTAAGAACGGATGCCTTTTTGGGCGAGCATGGCCCGCAGCAGGTTGGCTTTGTCCTTGCAGTCACCGTACCGCCGCGCCCAGACGTCGCGACACGGTGCCGGCTGAAAACCGGCCAGGCCGAATTCCAGCCCAGTGTAGCGAACCTCGTTGGCCACGACCGCGCACAGTCTGTCGACCACCTGACTTGGGTCCCGAAGGTCAGCGGTGAGCCTGGTCACTTCGGCCGCCAGCTCAGGCCCGAGTTCCGACCGCTCCGATTCCAGCCGGTGGAACCAGCCGGCAACATCGTCCCAACTGTCCAGCGTGCTCAGCCACAGCGTGGGTGCCCGGAACTCAATGGCGGGGCCGTTCTCCTCCCAGGGACACATCGGGACGAGGCGTTGGACCCAGGTCTTGCGGGTGCGCGCGGGACCGTCCCGCTCGATGAGCGGCTCGCCGATGCCGGTCCCGGAAAGCAGGACATGCACCTTCGGCCAGTCGGGATTTGGGAGATCGACGACGAGCCGCTGCAAGAAAACGGGCCAGCCGGCATAGAACGAGCATTGGGTGCAGAACTCGCCGGGCATGACCGGTGTGTTCTCCCGGATCAAGACGATGGCTTCGGTGGCGCTGGCAGGCGCGATGCTGGGAAACACGAGGTTGAGCTGGGCCTGACTGGTGTAGAGCGAGCTGGCGGCTTCGCGCTGCGGGGTCTGGATAAAAGCGCCTTTCTCCGAAACCGGCTGGCGTTGGCCGTCCGGCAGGATGGTGGCGGCCTCGATCAGGAAAATGGATTCGCGGTCCCGATCGAAGGTGTACACGGAGTTGCCCAGTTTCTCGACGGCCGATGCCTCGACGGCCTGATCGATCCGGTGCAGCACCCGATAGCGCGTGCCGTCACCATCCCGGAAATGGATCGTCTCGCTGAGCAGGACGACTCCGTCGTGATCGCCGGTCGGGAACGCCGACCTGCCGGCCTTCACGTCGTCGTACTTCGTCAGCAAGCCGGCGATACTACGGGCGAAGACCGGAGGGGGATTTCGGTCCACGGGCGGATTGGAATCCCCCGGCAGCCGGCCAGCCAGCAACAGAAACCCGACACCAAAGACGGGGGGCAGACGCATGACCCGATACTGAATCTCCGCCAACCGGGAGCAAAGCGAAAGTCAACCGCCGCCTCAACGCGGACGCATCTCCAAATTGACTGTAAAGCAGGCAGCAAGGCGAATCGGTAGCGGAGCCTCGTGCCTAGCCGGAGCTTCAGCGAAGGCTGGCTCGCGCCGTGGCGGCGGAGCTGGCGTCCGGCTCCGACGGCGCGGAACGCCTGCCGCGCCGTAGCCTTGCGCGAAGGCTGGCCGCGCCGCTACCGCCCCATCGGTGATGCACGAGCGATCGCGGGTCGTAGCGCAGGCTTCCAGCCTGCAACCGATGCGGCCAGGGATGGCTGTGCTACGCTCGGAATCGCCGTCGATCGGGAGATGCACCCCCACAACGCAGCAGCCAACGACCGGAGAAGGGGGCGCAATGCGAGCCGCCGTTGCCCAGATCGCTGATGCGGGGACAGAATGCGCCGTCCGTGGCGCCCAATCATCGCCTGCGAGCAGGTTCCTACAATTGCAGGCGCCGTCTCATTCATCCTGCCGGAGCAGCGTCACGACCGGCAGATCGGCGGCCGCCAGATCGTAGCCCGCCAGTTCGCGGGGCAGCACCCACGCGATGGCGGCGTGCTCGCCGGGTTGCGGCACGGGCGAGCCGGTCACCAGCTGGCAGGCGAACGGGATCATCTCGATCGTCAACTGATCGTAGGTGTGGGTAAAGCGCGGCAGGGACCGGACGACGCGAATCGCGCAGTTGAGCTCCTCCCGGATCTCGCGGACGAGGGCGGCCTCCGCCGTTTCGTTCGCCTCGACCTTGCCGCCGGGGAATTCCCATTTGAGCGGGAGATGCTTGTGCGCCGGACGCTGCGCAAGCAGCACCCGGCCATCCTTTTCGATCACGGCGCAGACGACAGGAACGGGAGTGGAAGGCGGAGAGCCCATGGCAGAATGCGGCCAGCGGACACGTCGCAACCCGCCAGCGCAACCTAATCCTGTTGGGATTGGGAATCCGACAATCAAACCAGCAGGGCCCACGAATGCACACCAATGGCCACGAATCCCCGCATCCGTCCATTCGTGTAAAACCCTGTCGGGTCATAATCTGCCTTGGCAGCGCGAGCCACGCAAAGCGTGCCGTAGGGATCCAGGCAGATCGGTAGCTTTGGCGCCCGCATTCGCAGGCTCCTCGCAATGACAAACCTCCCGCTCGCTGGCGCTCGCAGCTACATTCGCGTTGTCGGGCACGGTTCAAGTTGAACTGCTCCAAACTCCAATCTGCCCCATGATCCACCCAGAGCGGCGTCTCGCCGGTTGCAGGGAGCCTTACAACCGCGACAACGTCCGCTTGTAACCACGGCCCGCCCCGGGGCGCAAAGCGGGTTGGAGTTGAGAACACGGCCCGGGCCGCGCATGTTGCTTGGTTCTATTCCGACCATGAGTTCTGTTCCTGTCGTCTTCAACAACACCGTCCTCCGCGACGGCCATCAATCGCTGGCCGCCACCCGCATGTCGACGCGCCAGATGGAGGCCGTCGCCCCCGAGCTCGACACGCTGGGCTTCGGCGCCCTTGAAACCTGGGGGGGGGCGACGATCGATGCAGGAATTCGATACCTCGCCGAGTTTCCGTTCGACCGGCTCGACGCCCTCAAACGGATGGCTCCGAAGACCCCGCAGGTGATGCTGCTTCGCGGGCAGAACATCGTCCAGTACACGAATTTCCCCGACGATGTGGTGCGGGCCTTTGTGGCCGCCTCGGCGCGCCACGGCATGGACATCTTCCGGATTTTCGATGCCTTGAACGACCTGCGCAACATCGAGACCGCGGTCCGGGCCGTCAAGCAGGCGGGCAAGCACGCCCAGGGCACGGCCTGCTACACGACCAGCCCGGTGCACACCGCGGCCATGTTCGTCGACCTCGGTGTCCAGATCGAGGCGATGGGGTGCGATTCCATCTGCATCAAGGACATGGCCGGCCTGCTGCCGCCGTCCGTGGCCTACGAGATTGTCCGCGGGCTCAAGGCACGGGTGAAGATCCCGGTGGTCGTGCACACGCATGACACGGCGGGCTTCGGCGTCGCCTCATATTATGCGGCGATCGAAGCGGGCGTCAACTCGGTGGACACGGCGATTTCGCCGTTCGCCAACGGCACCGGCCAGCCGGACACCTGGCGGATGTTGCAGGCGCTGCCGGGCCACCCCCGCCGGCCCAGCTACGATGCGGCCAAGCTCCGCCATCTGCGCGAGGAACTCACGCGGATCTACGTTGAGCTCGCGGCGTTCACCAGCCCGAAGAACGAGGTCGTGGACAACGATGCGCTTACCTACCAGGTGCCCGGCGGCATGCTCAGCAATTTCCGTAATCAGCTCAAGGAGCAGAAAATGGCCGACCGGTTCGACGCGGTGATGCTCGAGATTCCCTACGTGCGGGAATGCCTCGGCTGGATTCCGCTGGTCACGCCGACCTCCCAGATCGTCGGGGTGCAGGCGATGCTCAACGTGAAGTTCGGGCGCTGGAAGAGTTTCTCCCCCGAAGCGATGAAGGTGGCGCTGGGCTACTATGGCCGGACGCCCGGACCGATCGACAAGGATGTGCTGGCTCTCGCGGAGAAGCAGAGCGGCAAGCCGCGCTTCGAGGGGCGGCCGGCCGATGTGCTCGAGCCGCGCATGGAGAAGCTCCGCGCCGAACTGGTGGATCAAGCTTACTTCGAAAACTTCTGGGAGAGGTATCAGAGGTATCCTGAGTTGGGCTGGCTGTCAGCAGACTTTGATCGTGGAGAATACCCACCACTTCCTGCTCTGACTCCTTATGACGTTTTTATGACTCCTGACTTTGGTTATGCTCAGATGTTTGGTGTAGTTCCTACTCCTAACATGACTACAGCTAACCGGATTCCCACCACCGCTACTCTTACTGATGCTTACTGAGCAGATTTATGAGTTCGGCCTTGTCAACGTACCTTACTAAGGAGGAATAGATGGGACCAAATGTTTCAGCAATAACAATGACAAGGTCTGAACGCTTAGAACAGGCACACAA
>CAWDQK010000045.1:0-4745 GCA_963804395.1 uncultured Verrucomicrobiae bacterium
GTCGGCCGGCGATCCCAGCCCGTGATGGCCAATAGCAGGGTGGATTAGCCTACCTTCCGTCATGAATCTCGGTTCACTACCGCAACTTTCCCATAGCGTCCGTCGGATCGGCGAGGTCGTCGGCGTCCTCGCCAAGTATGGGCTCGCGGAGTGGCTGAGTCATACCGAATTCGGACACGCGAAGAGCCTTTTCACTGGCAAGGAAGGCGAGTTGCTGGCCGGGCAATCGCACGCCACACGCATCCGTCTCGCGATCACCGAGCTCGGCACGACCTACATCAAGTTCGGCCAGATGCTCAGCACCCGGCCCGATTTCGTCGGCCAGGAAGTCGCGGATGAACTGGCCAAGTTGCAGCACGGCGTGCCACCGGACGCACCGGAAATCGCACGCGCCACGATCGCCGCAGAACTGGGACGGCCGGTGGCCGAGATGTTCGCGGAGTTTGATTCCACCCCGATCGGCTCCGCCTCGATCGGACAGGTCCATGGTGCCCGCCTGCCGGATGGCCGCGCGGTGGTGGTGAAAGTGCAGCATCCGGGCATCGAGTCGCGCATCCGGAGCGACCTCGAAATTCTGCAAAAACTCGCCGGATTTGCGGAGAAGTCGACGGAACTGAAACGCTACCAACCCGTGGCCGTGGTCCAGGAGTTTCGCCGTTCGCTGTCGCGCGAACTCGACTTCAGCCGTGAGGAGCGGAATCTCCAGCAGTTTGCCACCAATTTTGCCGCCGACCCGGCGGTGCATTTTCCGGAAGTTCTTTCCGAGCTGTGCACCAGCCGGGTGCTCACGATGGAATTGCTCACCGGTGTCAGCTTGCACCAAACCGACCGCCTCGACCAGATTGGCGTCAGCCGCGAGGAACTCGCCCGCCGCGGCGCGACCATCTGGATGGACATGGTTTTTCGCGACGGCTTCTTTCACGCTGATCCTCATCCCGGCAACCTGGTCGTGCTCCCCGGTGGAGTGATCGGCATCCTCGACTGTGGCATGGTGGGCCGCATCGACGAATCCTTGCGCGAGACCATCGAGGAGGCCATGATGGCCGTCGCCAATCATGACGGGATGCACCTCGCCCGGCTGATCATGGAGCTTTGCTCCGCCCCAGCGGACTTCGACGAAGGGGCCTTCAGCGCCGACGTCGCCGACTACGTGGCCTTCTACGGCAGTCAGTCGATCGACCGCCTCCAACTCGGCGGCGCCCTCAACGAGATGGTCCGAATCATTTCGCGTTACCAATTGATCCTGCCGAGCGGCGTCTCGAGCCTCATCAAGATGTTCGTGATGCTCGAAGGCACGGCGCAGTTGCTCAGCCCGGCGGTGAACATGCTCGAGCTGATCGGGTCGTATCAGCGCAAGATTCTCCGGCGCCGTCTTTCGCCGCGCGTGCAATGGCGGAAATGGCAGCGCGTGCTCGGCGAATGGCGCCACATCGGCGAAACGTTCCCGCGCGGCCTCGACGAGGTTCTCAAGCGGATCCAGAGCGGCACCTTCGATATCCACCTGGAGCACCGCCGGCTCGAACCATCCGTGAACCGGTTGGTGATGGGCATGGTCACCAGTTCCCTGTTCCTCGGTTCGGCGGTGCTTTGGAGCAACCGGGTGCCGCCGGTCGTGGGCGGGTTCTCGGTGGTCGGTGTGCTTGGCTGCGGGCTCAGCGCGGTTCTCGGGCTGCGCTTGCTGAAGAAGATCTGGCGCGAATAGCAATGCCATGACGGCACCGCAAAAATCTGCTTTGGCCCACTTCGGGCCCGCGTTCACCCGCGATTCGTCGGGCGTCGGGCTGGTCCTGCTCGCAACGGGCAGGGCGGTGCGGCTGAGTCAAGCATCATGAGCAGCCTGCCGCCCTTTCCCTCGTTCGGGCAAATGAATGAATCCGTCATGGGCCGGATCTACGGGAAGTTTTCAGGCCACGATTCGTCCACCGCAACCCGCCTTCTCCTCATCGTCGCACTTGCCGTCGCCACGCACCTCGTGGTCAAGTTCATCCGGCATATCAGTGAATGGATCATCTACAAGATCCACGAGCACAAAGGTCCGCTCCACCTGGTGACGCAGCAGCCGAAATTCGTCACACTGACCCGCGTCATCGTCAATGGCATCGTCTTTGCAGTCTATTTTCTCGCGCTGGGACTGATCCTGCAGGAATTCGGCGTCAACCTGACAGCCTATTTGGCGAGCGCCTCCATCATCGGCCTGGCCATCAGCTTTGGCTCGCAGGGTCTGGTGCAGGACATCGTCATTGGCCTGACCTTGATTTTTTGGGATGCCATGGATGTCGGCGACTTGGTGGAAGTTTTTGCCTCAGCCACGATCATCGGCCGCGTGAAGGAGATCGGATTGCGCTTCACGAAGATCACGAATGTCTACAACCAAGAAGTGTTCGTCCCCAACCGCATTATCGCCAACGTCAGCCGGTTCCCGCACGGCGGCGTCGACACTTATGCCGATGTGTGGATTCCAAGCGGCGCAGACCAGCAAAAGGTCGCCCAGCTCATTGAGAGCGTGGCCAAAGGAATGTGGGCGCAATTCGGCGCGATTATTCTCAGTGAGCCGATCATCGGTAAAGTGGAGACTCCGCCTGGCGGAAACTGGAGCTTCTTTCGCGTACATTTCAAAATCTGGCCGGGACAAGGGAACTTGATCGAAACCACGTTTCGGCAGCAGGTGGTCAAGGTCATGAAAGCCTTCGATCCGGCTTACGCGGACTGGCAGGTGCCCGTCACCTATCGCGCTGTCGCCGCTCCCCAGAGTGTTTCTCCGCGCCATATATCGAGTCCGGGTCGAACCAACGGGCTGAAGATCAGGCAATCACTTGGTGAATCCATGATCTGTAAGTGTTACCTATGTCCTGACACTATCTGTTACCTATGTGGTGGCATCGTACCTGGGAAGTCATGAGGGCAGATCGCGTGCTACTTCGGCGGGAAGAAATTCTTGCCGGGGACGCCTGCCCTGTCGAATGGGCTGACCCCGGCAGATGATGCGCTGTAGCCGGGGCGCTGACCCCGGCCTGCCCGCCGAGATTTCGTGGAACGTGGCCGGCCTCAGCGCGGCCGGCTACACCGATCGCACAGAATCCCGCTCAATGTTCCGGCGCGACCAGCCGGAAGGTCGTCGGAATGCTGCCTCCCAAATCGGGGCTCGTCGTAGTCGCGCCGGACGGCCACCGAACGCGCACGCGGCGCAGCGGTTTTTGATCCGTGCAACCGAAGAACAAGGCCGCGGTCGACTGGCTGTAGTAGCCCGAGCCGGCGCAGACCTCGGCAGACTGGGTCGTACCGTCGGCGTACTCCGCCGTGACGCGCGCACCCACCGCCTGTGGATTGCCGGGTTTCCCTTGCAGCACGACGCGAACGGAATGCCGGCCTGCGGCCCCCCGGTTGCGAAACGCCAGCGTCGAATCGTTGTTTCGCGAGACCAGGAAACCCGGCCAGCCGTCACCGGCGAGGTCGAGCACCGCCAGCGCCTTGGCATCGCCAGGCACCACCAGCCCGCTCTCGATCGGCGGCACTGGCGTGAACTGGCCGTGGCCATCTCCACACAGCAGCTGGCTCAAGCCGCCGTCAAAATGGCCAATGGCCGGCGCCGGCGCGTAGGAGTTCTGCACAACGTAGATATCCGCATGCCCGTCGCCGTTGAAATCGCCGGCCACCAGGCCATCCGATGGGGCGATCTGCGCGATGCGCGGCAGGGGCTCGAAACGATAGCGGCCGTCCGGCTGGCTGAGGAACACGCCGCTGCGCAGTTCCGTGGCCGCTAGGCGCGTTGCCGCCGCCAGTCGGTCGGCACCGAGCATCTCAGGCAGCGTCGCGCGGGCGTAATCGTTGGTCCATCGGTAGCGCCGGAGCACGGAGGGAATCGCGGCGCCAAGGTCCGTGCGGCTGCGCCGCGGATAAAGCTCGCCGTTCTCGTAATAACCTTCGACAAGGTCGGCGGAGCCACGGCCGGAGAAATCACCTGCGAAAAGCAGCGCGGGATGCTCCGGGTCGGCGCGGTATTGCGTGTTCAGGCCCACGTTTCCCACCACGTAGTCGGGGCGTCCATCGCCGTTGAAGTCCGCCGTCGCAATCGACCGCCACCAGCCGGTCCCCGCCGAGGCGAAGCCCGCCTGCTCCGTCCAATCCTCGAACTTCTTTCCGCCAGCGTTATGGAAATACTTCACCTGACCCCATTCGAGCGTCAGCAGCAGGTCCGGCCAGCCATCACCATCAACATCGCTCCAGAGTGCCGACGTGACCATGCCGACATGCCGCAGCATCGGCGCCACGGCATCGGTGACATCCTCGAACTTGCCCCCGCGGTTCGCGAGCAGCGCGCTCGTTGGCGCCGCCGGGTAGAGCCCGGGCGACAGCCGCCCTCCAATAAACAGGTCGAGTCGCCCGTCGTGGTCGAAGTCGGCGGCGCAGACCGCGCCGGCGCTGATGGATAGCGGCGGGAGCGTGCCCTCGGGCGCCGGTTGGAAGTGTCCGTGTCCGTCGTTCAGGAACAGGCGCGGCTGGTACTCGGGCGCGCCCGCGGGCGCGCTTGTCCCGCCGGCCGTCACCAGCAAGTCCGCCCGGCCTTCGCCGCCTGCCCTGAGCGGAGTCGAAGGGCCTGCGTCGAACAACAGCAGGGGCCCGTCGTCCACTTCGGCCGGCGCGGCCAGCCCCGCCCCTGCGGCGTGGGCCAGCGCTGGCGAAGCCTCGGGCGCCCAGACCGGCGGTCTACCAGCAATACGCAACCGGCGCCAAGGTAAGGGCTACAG
>CAWDQK010000046.1:0-7791 GCA_963804395.1 uncultured Verrucomicrobiae bacterium
CGAAGCGGCGAGTTTATGGCCATGGAGCTCCCTGAGATTCTGCAGCATAAGTCGTCTTTGTTGCGTTGTCGGTTGAACTCTCCATCGGAAGAACAGTCGTCCTTTTCTGGCCATCCAGATCAGCATCGAAGGCTGGGTCGAGCGACAGGGCGTTACCGTACGCTGGATTTCCGGCGGGAAACATGGGGTGTTGTCCTACGCGGCGAGGGTTAAGCGGCACTCCCAAGCCATGCGCTGCCCGCGAGCGCTACCAAACCGTCTTCAAGCGGAGGACGATCACCGCCAAGCCATCGTTTGATAACCCCAAACAAGAGATCCTCGCCACCCGCGGCATTGCCCATCCGAGTCGCATAAGGCAAACGCGGCTTGGGGCCTGGTTCGCCGCAACATCGCGATTTGCGATCAGCGAACGCGCGCCAGCCGGAGAGCCGATTTCCCAGGGTGGGGGAGCCGCTGCCTTCGGCAGACTCCGGAATTCACCGGGCGATTCCCGCGCCTCCAGGACCAAGAAACGGGCTGGCAAAGAAATGTCATGCCGCCATCAAAAGCTGACGTTCCAGAGTGTCGCGGCAGGGATCGCGCCTGCTCACCCCGAGGCGGCCAAGGCAAACTCCGCGCGGAGCAGATCATGCAAGGTCACAATGCCGATCGCACGCCCGTCAACGCCGGCGACAATCACAACCATGCCTTCGGGAGATTCGATGAGCAACGACTGCGCCTCACGGATCGTGGCTTCGCGCCGGCATGTCGGCGCGGGCGCGAGTCTCGGGGTGCGATTTTCCGTCGCGGCGGCCTGCGCCTCTGCGCGCGTGAGGATCCCGAGCGGCAGCCCGTCAGGTTGCGCGACCGGAAAACGGTCGAACGGTTTCTCGGCGATCAATTGCTTCAATCCGGCCGGTGAAAGATCACGCACGATCACGGGACGAAAATTGCCGATCCGGCTCACGGGCGCTTCCTGCCAGCTACGGAGGTCGCGCGGCGGAATGACTTGGTCGACGCTCTGGCCATCTTGTTCGAGCAACGCGTCGTAGAAATTGTGTTTGGTCAGCCAGCGGCCGATCGCCTGGGAAACGAGAGCCGCGACCATCAGCGGCGGAACCAGGGCGAATTCATGGGTCATCTCGAAGACGATAAGAATGCTGGTGATCGGAGCCCGGACAACGGCCGCCAGGCAGCTGCTCATGCCGACAACCGCCAGCAGGACGTAGGCCGAAGGCCCGAGCGGGACCACCAGGCCGAGCAGCCCGGCTGCTGCGACCCCGGTCATCGCTCCGAAAAACAGCGTGGGAGCAAAGATGCCGCCGCAGCCACCGAGCCCGTAGCAGACCCCGGTCGCGAGCAGTTTGGCGCCAAGCAGAATGGCGGCGTCCCGTCCGAATATCCGGCCATCTAGCGCCGCCGTAAGATCTTCATATCCCAGGCTGAAGACGCCGGTGTGTCCCGTGGCGAGGAAGACGGCGCTGCCCAACAACCATACAGCCAACCCGCCAAACAGGGTCAGTACCCAGGTCGGCAATCGCCGCGGCGCTTTATACCATTGGCGAACACCCAGCGAGAGATACTGAAACAGGCATCCGGCAAGCGAGGCCAGCATCGCCACCACTGGAGTGGCGGCGTAGGCCCATGCGCCGGGAGACCCAATGGCCTTGAGGGCAAAAGCCGGCTGTGCGCCCAGGAAGCCGTGGACGACCAGTGCGCCGATGACGGAGGCCAGAAGCACTCCGCCGAGCAGGCGGCTGTTGAGATCGCCAATGATCTCCTCCAAGACGAAGGTGACAGAAGCGATCGGCGTGTTGAAGGCCGCGGCGAGCCCGGCAGCGGCGCCCGCGGCCACGGCGGGCCGGCGTTGCTGCTTGGGTTCACCGAGCCACCCCGCAACCTTCGAGGAGAGCCCACCGCCCAGTTGCACGGACGGTCCCTCGCGTCCGAGGCTTGCGCCCCCACCCACGGAGAGGACGCCGCCAACGAACTTCACCCAGAGCACCCGCCAGGGCACCAGGCCGAAATCCTTCCAAAATGCGACTTTCAACTGCGGGATGCCGCTGCCTGCCGCCTGCGGGCAGAACACACTGAGCAACCAGCCCGAGACACCCGAGGTTACGCCCACGATCAGGAAGCTGCCGATCAGAAAGACAGGAACCGAGGCATGACTGAGGCGAATGATTCCGTTCTCGTAAAGAAAATGGATGCAGACGTGGAAGGCGACGGCAACCAGGCCGGCAACCAGGCCATACGTCGCGGTTCGCAACACCACGCGGGTGCCCGGTGTCATTTTGGCCAACCAGCGCGCTGCAGATTCGACAGGCATGCATACCCTTTCCTGCATCTTGGCGTCCTTCGCAAGCGCGATAGGAAACTGAGCCCGCCCCGAGCGCGGGGAAACACGATACGCGTGCAAGCGCGGTTCGCAGTTGGTCCTGAACCTGCCGAGCGTCGGGCGCTCGAAGCAGCCCGCCTCTACCCAGGCTGTCTGAAATGCCGCATCACGGGCCAGACCCTGAAGCGTTTAACCTCGGCGAAGGCGGGCGCATCGCGTGGCAACATGAATCGCAACGCGCCGCGATGAAATGGACAGACCGGATCATGATCCTTTCCTGGCCCGGTCAGGCGCATGACTTTTCCATCGCTGCCTCGTATTGGCCGCGGCGCGCCGCCCGGTTGCACCAGGCTCGATGATACAGCGCCTGCTGGGCCGCCAGCACGTTGGCCTGCTCCCCCTGCCAGATCTCGAGGGCCGGCTGCTGGATGGCGCGGGCAAACGAAAACGCCAGCTCCCAAGGCAGGCGTGATTTGAACCGGACATTCATCGCATTCAGGCGGGCCGAGGCCAGCTCGCCGGACTGGCCACCTGACAAGAACGCGATCCCGGGAACGGCTGCGGGGACGGATCGCAAGAGACACCCGACCGTGGCATCGGCCACCTGTTCCACCGTCTCCTGCCTTGGGCAGGCCAATCCCGGAAGCACCATGTTGGGCTTCAGAATCAGGCCTTCCAGCATCACCCGCTGGGCGTGAAGCTGGTTGAAGACCGTTCGCAGAACCTCCTCCGACAGCTCGCAGCACCGCTCCAGCGTGTGGTCGCCATCCATGAGCACCTCTGGTTCCACGACGGGGACGAGTCCGGCTTCCTGGCACAACGCGGCGTAGCGAGCCAGCGCGTGCGCGTTGGCCTCGATGCAGCCCCGGCTCGGAATGCCGTCGCCCACGGCGATCACGGCGCGCCACTTGGCAAAGCGGGCCCCCATCCGGGAGTATTCGGCCAGGCGGTCGCGCAATCCGTCCAGGCCTTCGGTGATTTTCTCTCCGGGACGGCCCGCCAGGTCGATGGCACCGGCATCGACCTTGATTCCGGGAATCATTCCGTCGTTGGCGATGGAATTGACAAAAGGAGTGCCGTCCATCTTCGCCTGGCGGATGGTCTCGTCGCAGAGGATCGCGCCGCTGATGCATTCACTGAGCCCTGGCGTTGTCACAATCAGCTCCCGATAGGCGCGCCGGGATTCCGCGGTCTGGGCGATCCCTAGTCGGGCAAACCGTTTGTTGCAGGTGGGATTGCTTTCATCCATCGCCAGCAGGCCCTTGTCGCCGGCGACCAGCGCCCTCGCGGTGTCGATCAGTTTTTGCGCATGGATCATTTCTGCCCTTTTGGGGAAGGCGCCTTGGCAGCCGGTTCATCTTCCCAGTACCCTTGGCGATGGTAATGGCGATGCAGTGCGTCCTCGTAATCGCGGTTCCGCAAAGATTCCTCCGTGTATTCCGGCGCCTGCTTGATGGTCTCGCGGGAAAGATTGACGAAGACTTTCGACTCGCCCCAACTGATGCGTTCGATCCAGTGCGGTGACACCAGGACCTCTTTTCCCGGCCACCAGTTTTGTGTGTCGATGATCAGATAGCGAATCGCCCATGTCTCATCATCGATGACAAAATCTCCGATGTGACCGAGCTCGCCGTCGGCGGCCTGGATGTGATACCCGGTCACAGCTGGGTGTCGCGGAGATTAGGATCCCATGTCTTCACAGCTTGGGTCAAGCTGTCCCATGTCGTGCGGTCCCGCACAATGTGCGGAGAGGCCCCCCAACTGTAGGGTCCGCCCCAATACGTCGGCCATCCATAATACCCGTAGTATTCGTCCTCGAACTGGCGCGAGACGGGCTTGTCACTGTCCAAGGATGGACTGCTTTCGATCTGTTTCTTTGTCAGATCGATGCTGATGCTTTGCCCTTCATTGTCCACGGCGCCGAGCGCATAGGGCGAGATCAGCACTTGCCTGCCTGTGAGCCAGTTTCCCGTGTCTGCGACCAGGTAGCGAATCGTCCAGTACCGGTCATCAAAGTAGAATTCTTTGACCCTCCCGATTTCCCCGTCGAGGCTTCCCAATTTGTAACCCTTGAGTGTCTTGGCTTTGCTAAGCATGGTGGTTCCTTGCGTTCCGTTTTGGTTCGCGGTTCGTGTTCGGCTGACTGTGTGATTGAAGAACTGGCATCGCCGTGATCTGCACGGATGACGACGCTCGACTCTGGCGCAGGCGGGGCGGCTTTGCCATGAGGTGAAACCCTACCGTGGATCGTCGAGTGAGCCCGCCGGCCTCCCTCGGTGGGGTTACACCCCATGGAGCTGGCATGGTTACCGGGCTAGCCTCGCAGCATGGCAAATTCCAACGACTCCGTCGTCGCGATCTATCCAACCCACACGGCGGCCGAGGCGGCCATCAAGGAGCTGCAGCAATCCGGTTTCGACATGAAGAAACTGTCGATCGTAGCGCGCGACTTTCACACCGATGAGCATGTCGTCGGCTACTATAATACCGGCGATCGGATCAAGGTGTGGGGCAAGAATGGCGCCTTCTGGGGCGGCCTATGGGGACTCTTGTTCGGTTCCGCGTTTTTTTGGATTCCCGGGGTGGGACCGCTGCTGGTGGCGGGGCCGCTGGTCAGCTGGATCATCGGGGCGCTGGAAGGCGCCGTGGTGGTGGGCGGCTTGAGCGCGGTGGGAGCCGGCTTGTACGGCCTGGGGATTCCCAAGGACAGCGTCCTGCGGTACGAGACGGCGCTGAAGACCGGCAAGTTTGTCCTGCTGGTGCACGGCACGGCGGAGGAAGCGGCTCACGTCAAGGACATCCTTAACCGCACGATGCCCGAGTACCTGGAGCATCATCAATAGGGGCTCGAAGCAGCCCTTCCGGTTTCACGGGCGCCGGGGCGTGGCCGGACCAGTTTCGCGTCAGAAAACCATCATGACAGCTCTCCAACTCTTCCAGCCATTCCGGCTCAGGACGCTTGAACTCAAGAACCGGATTGTCGTGGCCCCGCAACTCTGGCATGTCGGCGTGGTGGCTCCCGATGCCTCCGGTTGGCTGCCGACCGCTCCGTTTGAAGGTCCTTCGGGCTACGTCGCACCCGGAAAAATCGGCGGCGTCGCGATGACGGAACAGGATATCGCCGAGACGATCCGCGCGGGGCTTTCCGCCGAATTGGGCGGGTTCAGCAAGGCGGCCCTGGCGACCCTGTCCTAAACCGCATGGTCGAGTAGTTGAACATTGGATATGAGCGAAATCGTTTTGGAGATCATGGCTTTGACCCGCCGCTTCGGGGCGTTTACGGCCGTCGACGCGCTGAGCCTTTCGGTCAACGCCGGCGAGGTGTTCGGCCTGCTCGGCTCCAACGGGGCCGGGAAGACCACCACGATCAAGATGCTGACCACGCTGTTGCCGCCGTCCTCGGGCGACGCGCGGGTGGCCGGTTGCTCCATCACGACCCAGGCGGTCGGCGTGCGCCGCGCGATTGGTTATGTGCCGCAGGCGGTCTCCGTGGACGGCTCGCTCACCGGCTACGAGAACCTGTTGATCTTTGCCAAGCTCTACGATCTGCCCCGCGGCGACCAGCAAGGGCGCATCCGGGAGGCTCTGGAGTTCATGGGTCTGACCGCCGACGGCGGCCGCCTGGTGAACGAATACTCCGGCGGCATGGTCCGCCGTCTGGAAATCGCCCAGGCCACGCTGCATCGGCCGCGGGTGCTCTTCCTCGATGAGCCGACTGTTGGGCTGGACCCGATCGCGCGCGATGCGATTTGGCCGCATCTCATTGATCTGCGAGCCAACTATGGCACGACCCTGTTCTTCACCACTCATTATCTGGAGGAGGCGGAGAGCCACTGTGACCGCATGGCGATCCTGCACCGGGGCAAGGTGGCTGCGCTTGGCACGTGCCAGGAACTCGAGGCCTCGCTGGGCGCGGGCCACACGCTGAATGACGTCTTCGTGCACTATGCCGGCACGGCGCTTGAATCCGGCGGCACCCTCCGCGATGCGTCCAACGAACGCGCCACCGCCCGGCGACTCGGCTAGCCCGACCCCATGAACACCACGTTCATTCACCCTTTGACCGGATTCGTCGAGAAGACATTTGTCATCACCGAGTTTGAGTTGCGCAAACTGCGCCACGATTTCACGGAGCTCATCACCCGCGCCCTCCAGCCCGCGCTCTGGCTGCTGATTTTCGGCGAAGTGTTCTCGCGCAGCGGGGCGATGCATACGGGCAGCGTGCCCTACCTGGACTTCATCGCTCCCGGCATCCTGGCGCAGAGCGTTCTCTTCGTGGCCATCTTTTACGGCATCAACGTCATCTGGGAGCGCGATCTCGGCATCGTGCAAAAATTCCTCGCCAGCCCGACGCCGCGCGCGGCCCTGGTGCTTGGCAAGGGCTTCTCCGCGGGAATCCGCTCTCTCTCGCAGACCGTGATCGTCTATGTGCTCGCGCTCCTGCTCGGGGTGAAGCTGGACTGGAGTCCGCTCGCGCTCGGCAACGTGCTCCTCATCGTCATCCTGGCCTCGACGCTGTTTTCGACCTTTTCGCTCATCATCGCGTGCATTGTGAAGACGCGCGAACGCTTCATGGGCGTCGGGCAGGTGCTCACGATGCCGTTGTTCTTTGCGAGCAACGCGATTTACCCGACCGACCTCATGCCCGGCTGGCTGAAGACCGTCTCCCATCTCAATCCCTTGACCTACGTCGTCGACGCCCTCCGCACGTTCATGCTGGCGGGCAGCGCGAGTACCTTTGGTCTGAGGCTCGACTACGCCGTCATCCTTCTGTCCACCATCGTCCTGGTCTGCATCGGCGCCCGCCTATATCCCCGCCTGGCAACATGAAACTCCCCGCCTTCCATCTGAAGCGTTACCGGCAAATCGCGTCATTGCTGTGGAAATACGGGCGCACCGACTTGGCCGAGCAAATGAGCGCGGAGGAAGGCTTTGGGGTTGACGAACTGCCGGACGCGGAGGGGCCGCCGCTGACGGACGCCGCGAAAGCCGCCGCCGGGCAGGCGACCCCCGATCAGTTGGCGGATGATCTGGAGGCGATGGGGCCGACCTACGTGAAGCTGGGGCAGGTGCTCGCCGGACGGCCGGATCTGCTGCCCGCCCCGTATCGGAAGGCGCTCGCCCGGCTGCAGGACAAGGTGAAGCCATTTTCCTACGCCGAGGTGGAGGAAGTGGTCCTGACCGAACTGGGGGTCCGGATTTCCAAGGCGTTCTCGCGTTTCGATCCCACGCCAGTGGCCGCCGCCTCGCTGGGGCAGGTCCATCGCGCGGCACTGCGGGACGGCCGGGCCGTGGTCGTGAAGGTGCAGCGCCCGAACATCCGCCGGCAGATCGCCGAGGATTTTGAGGTGCTGGAGCAGATTGCCGCCTTCCTCGACGGCTACACCGCCATCGGCCGCCGCCACCGATTCCTCGTCACCCTCCAGGAGTTCCGCCTGACGATCCAGCAGGAGCTGAACTACGAGCGCGAGGCG
>CAWDQK010000047.1:0-21102 GCA_963804395.1 uncultured Verrucomicrobiae bacterium
TGCTCCAGAGCAACTTACGCGTACCAACTCGGCGAATGCAGCCTCGGGGCACGGCAGGTGCTGGAAGATCCGCTCGGCGCGGACACGGTCAAATGCTGCCGCGTCGAACGGCAAGGAGAGCGCGTCGGCCTGGATGTGCGTGGTCCATCCATCGACACAGGCTCCAACGGCACTCCGGTTTGCCTCGGCAATCAGTGCGGGGTCGTCGTCCATCCGATCACGGCGCCCGTAGGACCAACCAGGTCAGCAAGGTCAATCGTGTCGGTTGCCGGACCACAACCGAGATCGAGAACGCGGTTACCGGGCTGGAGGCGCAACAACTCATAACTGCGGCGCTTCTGTTGCTCCCAGAGAGACGCCACAGCCTGGAGGTACTGGGGATTGACGTAGCCAGGCATGCTCTGGACTCCGTGGATTCGGCACTCGATATCCTCGTGTTCAATGCTCATCCGGATTATCCCTCCCCCGAAGAGCTTCGCCCCGGCAGACTGGAACAGCGTGTGCCGTCTTGTGCGGGGCCGCCAGAGCAGGTGTCCCCGGGCGCGTCGTCGTGTCGCCGTCTGAGGAGCGGCAGGAGGGTCGCCGCGTCACGTCGCGGCGACCCTCCTACCGTTCAGCCAGCAGGCAGCCTACTGGGCGATGCCCTGCGTGCTGCTGGCGGTCTGGTGCGCGGGGTTCAGCTCCAAGCGCTCGGCGATGAATACCTGCCCGTTGGTGCTTTGCAGCCGCACGCCGATCTGGCCGGCGGGCAGACCGCCGATGCTATTGAGGTCCAGGCTGCTGCGGCTGTTCGCTGCCAGTGCGAGCGTGCGCTGCACCGAGGCGCCGGTCGCGGCATACATGGTGAGCAGGAGCTGCACCGGCTTGAGACCGGGATTGAACAGGTAGATCTGCTCCTGGTTGCCGGTGCCGATGCTGCCGCCGGGGAAGAGCCATGACGTCGCGCCGCCGTTCCGGCCGAAGACGTCGCTGCCCGATACGGCCTTGTTCAGGTCGGCCGGCCCCTCGTACTGCGGTCGCTCGACCACCACCGGCACGTTGCTGGTGACGACCACCGCGACGGTCGCGTTCGGCAGCACATCGTTGACCTTGATGTTCCCGCGCCGCAGCGGGTCGACCACGATCGTCCTGGCGCCGGCCGGGTGGCCGTCGGTGCCGATAGAAGGTCGCGGTCACCGCAGCAGGCGCGGCCTGGTTCGGGTTGAGGATGGTCAGGAAGGTCTGCCGGCTCGGGCTGGTGTCGCCCTGGGCGAAGAGCCAGACGGTGGAGGCACTGGTGACCCCGACCTTGTCGTGGGCGCCACGCCCGCCCTGGCCGAAGCGCATGGTCGCGCTCCACCACCACGCCCTTGTCGGCGGTGACGCGGCCACCAGGTGACGCACTTCGACGTCCAGTCCAATGTCTGGCGGCACCTAAAACGCGCCGAGCACAGGAACTGAACCAGATGAGAACGTATTGCGACGCGTGGCCGATGAGCGAATGGATGGCGGCTTCAATGTTCTGTGAAAGCTGTGGTTTTCAAACAACTTGCTGCGGCACTCCGGCGAACTGATATCAAGACCGAGGCTGCTTCTCACCGCAAAGAACACAATGCAGCGTAGCCGCAACCAAATCTTTGTCATCCGTGCGCGAAGTTGCAGGATTGTGACCCGGTTGACTTAAAAACAATTCAGGCCGCCCGGGCGGACGGCCTGAACGGATCCGGTTTTTCCGAAATTACTTCAACTTCGCCAGCACCGCCTTGACGGCGTCGAAGTTCGGCAGGTCTTTCGGCGTCGGGGTCTGTTCGCTGTATTGCACCACGCCGTGCTTATCAATCACGAACGCCGCCCGCGCCGCCGTGTCGCCTACGCCGGCCAGCATCGGGAACACCACGTCAAAGCCTTGGTGATGGTCTTGTTCAAATCGCTGGCAAGGGTGATGCCGATTTTTTCCTTTTGCGCCCAGACTTTTTCACAAAGGAACTGATGCAGGAACAGCACGTAACTGAGCCAAGCAATATTAGGCCGTTACGAATTGCTTGCAGCGGAACTACGAACAATCGATCGCGCAATTCCGCAAAGTGCTGGAACGTGTCGAGTACTATCTGGCGCACGCCATGATGGCGCCGGTATACGGCAGTTTTCACAATTCGACCAGGCGCTCGAATGCTACGCGAAGGCGCGTCAGGCCGATGCTGAAAGCAAGTTCGTGGACTCGCTGGAGGCGATGACACTGGCTGCGGCCGGTCAGCGCGACAAAGCCCTCGCGATGCTGGCGACCGTTATGCGGCGTTCGTTCAGGAGTACATCTCACCCGTGAGTATCGCTTATGTCTATACGGCGCTGGGCGATGATGCCGCGTTCGGGCATCTGGATCGGGCGATTCAGGATCGGGACCCCAATATTCTGGGGCTGGAAAATCGAATCCGATCTTTGATGGACTCAGGGAAGACGCGCGGTATCACGCTTTGTTGAAGAAGATGCAGTTGGAGTAGGCGCGTTCCGGCGTTAGGCGTTGTCGCCTGCGAATCGGTTATAGTGGAATAGCAATAGAAGTTGTGCCCTGCTGGCGGAAGGGGATGATCCCACCTGAGTCAGTGGTTTCAACGTGAAGCATTGACTTCTCTTTTGCCCGTCTTAGCGGACACCGGGCTACACAGAAATAAGCGCCATGCCCCGTCAACCACCCTACAATCCAAAACTCTGAATATCTCAAGTAACAGGCCAAGGAACTGCTGCGCACCATGCCGCAGGGCAAACTGGCCGATGCGCAACACACACTTGCAAATGAATACGGTTTCTCCACCTGGCGAACCCAAATCCCACGTCCATGTTTTGCTGAGTCCGGCCAGGGTCTGGAGGCTGCGGTCCGCGATATGGACGCCGCACGCGTAGACAATATCCTGAAGCGGCATCCGGAGTTGCAGGCGAATACTGATTATTCCTCTCCTCATTACGGCTTTGGCATCCACGCGCTCTATGCCGCGGTGTATGGCAGTGATCGCGACCATCGAAATACTCCTGCGCGCGGGCGCCACAGACCTCCGGAAAGCGCGCAACCGAGCGGCGTGGTCTGCGGTTTCGGCGTTCTGGACGAGCGCGATCCCGGCCTGCTCGACTCCACTGAACGCGGCGCGCTCCTCGATGGCGCACTCAGCGTCGCGTCTGTGCTTATACAAGCTGCGCGCGCTGGTTGGTGCTGATCCGGACGCGGTCCATGCCCGCGGTCGCGATGGCAGAGCCCCTGCATTTGCTTCCACGGTGGAGATTGCGGAGTTTCTCTTCCAGGGGGCGGCATCGACGCGCGCGATGTGGAACACGAATCCACTCCCGCACAGCATATGCTGCGCGTCAGCAAAGCGCGGCAATTATCCGCGGGATCGCCAGGATGTCGCCCGATACCTGGTCGCACGCGGATGCCAGACAGATATTCTGATGGCCGCGGCGCTCGCAGATCTGGCCTCGTTAGGCGGCATTGGACCGCGACCCGGATCCATACGCATGAGCGTGTCCGAAGCTGGTTCCCAGAACGGGATCCGCACGCGGGGGAACGTCATCAACACCTGGGTTCTGGGCAACAACCGCACGGCAAGCAATGCAACTGAACGAGTAAATGAAAAACCCGGCCATGGCCACCACGTATTGCTCGGCTGCGAAAACGGGATCTTGCTGACCGCTTCCATCCAGAGCAGCGCCAGGGTTCGCAACTCGTCGGAACCCGCCGGATACCCCATCTTCTCCATCAGGCGGGCGAGGGTGCTGAACTTCACCGGGCGGCCACGCTCGACGTTGATCACCGTGTTGCGGTGACACGCGGCGCGCCGGGCCAACGCTTCATGGCTGAGATCACGGGCTACGCGCAGCTGTCGGAAGAGCTGGGTGTAGTGCATGCCGGCTTCGATGCCTCTGCGTCCAGCTTTTGTCAACGCACGGAGATGAAAATGACTAGTTGACAAAAAATGTAACAGACAAAAGTGGTGTGCATCATGACGAAGAACCGGTCGAGTTCCCCGCCGCGCGCCGGGCGGCCTATCGGCTCCAGTTGACCGCGGCATTGTTGCTGGTGTGCCGCCAGGTCCGGCGTCTCCAGACCTCGCCGGAGGCACGGGCGGCGTGCAGCGAGGTCATGCGCGAATTGCGGGCTAACGGCTTGGCAAAATGCGTGGCGTCGGATGGACTGGCTGAGATGAACGGTGAACGGCTGGCCCTGTTGGAGGAGAAGCTTGCCTGGCTGCAACGCCACGTGACGGAACAGGACAAGGCGATGCTGGAACTGGCCGGGGAAATCGACCGGCTGAAACGAAGAGTGACGGAGATCGGCCAGCGGCCCGGCCCGGAGCCGGGCGCGGCGCCGGCGATCGACGAGCGTCCGCCGCACTATTGACGAGTGAGTTTCCGGCGGAAAGGGGGAGGCCGGGAGCCAGATGGCGCGGTGGGATCCCCAGGTTGCCGCCGATTTCCGAGAATTGCCGGCCGTAGCGCAGGCTTCCGGCCTGCTTTTCCGACAGGCGGCAAGATTGTGCAAGTGCCGGGCGCTCCGCGTTACACGAGTACCGGATCAGCCGGCCGGGGCAGTCCCGATCTCCGGTTTGGGAAAGGCGGCGAGGACGCCTGCGAACAGGAACAATCCGGCGATCCCGGCGAGGGCCTCCGCGTAGAGCATGCCCCCCGAGCCCCAGCGGGTAAACGCCCAGCCGTCGAGGAGGGTCACGTACCAGATGGGTACGTTCGAAAGCGAAGCGAAGACGTTGTACTTGGTCGCCGCCGCGCCCGTGCCCATCGCCTCGAGCACGAAGGCGGAGAAACCGGCGTAGGTCAGCCCGGTGATGAATGCGTAGGCGAGCGTGAACACGACGTACATCGCTTCGGTCCGCGGCGCGAGCGCCATCGCCACCGCGCACCCGCCCTGCAGAACGCCATAGAGCGCGTAGGCCCTCTTGCGGTTCATGCGGTCGCAGATCCAGCCGCCGGCGATACAGCCGATGGCCGACACGACTCCGCCTAGGACGCCGTTCACCAGGGCCACCGCATCGGCCGAAGCGTGCCAGGAGTCTGCGACGGCCGACCACAGGTTTGAGGCCGCCCCTGATCCAATTGGGAGGAAACACAGGATCAGCGCGAGAAAGCCAGCCCGGGCCCGGGCAACACTCCAGAGATCCTTTCCGACTTCGACCAGGCTTCGCCCAATGCCACCGAGGCGGTGCGCGGCGGCTGGTTCTGTCACGAAGAACAAGCCGAGTGCGCAGAGGAGGCAGGCGGCGCCGAGAATGGCGCCGGCCATCCACGGCGCCGGCAGGTTCTGGGCCAGCCACAGACCCGCCCCGCCGCCGATGCCGCCGCCGCCGAGGTTTCCCGCCTGAAACCATCCGCCGGCGCGTCCCTTGAGCTCCGGCGGAGTTGCATAGGCCATCAGACTTTCGACCGACATGCCGAGGAACGTGACCGCGACGTTCGCGGTTACGACCACCACCGAGAGCATGGCGATGCCGGTGGCGGTGGCGGGAATCGCGCCAATTGCCACCATGCCGGCGGCGCTGACCACAGCGGCGATCAAGTACCAGCTCTTGCGGCTCAGGGTGGTGTCGGCAATCGGCGCCCAGAGGAATTTCCAGGTGTGGGGAACGTAACTCAAGGCAATGAGCGCCGCGGTTTCGCCCACCGGAACGCCGGCGCGCGTCAGCAGATACGCCACCGCGACCGTGACGTAGCCTGCCATCGCCCCGAACGGCACGATGAGGATCATGAAGATCCAAGGGTGGACGGAGCGGTTGGACATGGCCCGTGGATGGTGGGGGCGCCCGGGCGCCGGTCAACTCGCGGATCGGCAATGAAGTGAACAGACCGCAACGTTCAGAAAACGGCTCTGTGATACCGGCTGCATCCTGGAAACGCGGCGTCCCCGCCGCGTATGCCCCTCAGAAACGCGACCAGGGCATCGCTGCTTCAGGAACCCTCTGGGCCAACGTCCTCAGGGCTGGAGCCCGTGGTCGCTGCACTGCCACTCGGGCCAGTTCTTTGCGATGTAGCGCTGGCTCTCTTCCAGCACCGCGCGAATGAGCGGCGTCGGCTCGCCGTGCCAGAGCGCGGCCATCTCAAGAGGTTCAAACCCGTCCAGCGGCAGGACTCGAATCTGCGGGTGGCGCGCGACTCCCGGGATGTTGACATTCACGCCGACGCCATAGCCGTTGGCCACATATTGGGTCACAATTTCCAGCGAGCTCGCCTCAATCGTCGGCGGCCACTCGATTCGGAGGCGTTGCAGCTGCTTCTTGAACAGCCGGCTGATGGTCTCGACGGCCGGCAGGATGATCAGCGGATCCACGATGCGTCCCTGTGCCCAGATCTCCGACGCGGCCCTCCACTTCGATCGCTTGTGCACCAGCAGCACCAGCGGAACGCGCATCAGCCGCAGGCAGCTGAGGCGCGCCGGCGGCCGGCCTTCGAGTGGCGTGACGGCGAGGTCGATCTGCCGGTCCAGCAGCCACGCGGCCAGCTGCGGCGTGAAACCTGATTGCAGGCTCAATCGTACGTCGGGATTCTTCTTGCGCAGCAGCTGAATGATCGCAGGCAGGTACTCCCGGAGCACCAGCTCGGGTCCGCCAATGCGAATGAGCGGCGACGATCCCTTGCGCAGCCGCGCCGCGACGGTTTCGAGGTCCTCAAAGAACGGCTTGATGTGGGCCAGCAGCTGCTCGCCCTCCGGGGTCAGCCGGAACGGGTTCCGGTCGAAAAGTTTCCGGCCGAGATCCGCCTCGAGCTCGATGATCTGGCTGCTGACGGCGGGCTGCTGAATGCCGTAGGGAATGTGCCGCACCGCCCGGCTGATGCCTCCGTGGAGCGCCACGTAGTAGAACAGCTCGAGATGATGAATGTTCATCATAAGCCGGCACAATAGGTACCCGGGCGCCGTGACGCAATGCCCTTCCAGGCGGGCGAACATGTCAACTATTGGTTGACATTGTTTATAAGCCAGAGGGGAGAACGATCTTGGTCGCTGCCGGCCGGGGCTGCGCATGACCTCCTGTTCTGGCGCGGGATCTCGATGATCCTGGATCCCGTGCTTACGGTTTTTGCTCGTCGTAGCCGCGAGCGTGAGCGAGTGGATACCGCCCCTTTTCTCCCATGCTGGCTCATCCTGTGAACGTCGCCGGATCCGGAGGCTTGGCGAAAGCAGCACAAGCTTCCCAGCCTGCCGGCCCGCAAAACCCCAAACCCCAAAGCCCGACCCTCTCGGATCGGTTCTTCCTGCGGTTTTGCCGCGCCTAACTTGCAAACTCCCGCTAGAACTGGGCGGAGACTTCGTTTTCGGTGCCGGGGAGAAGGGTGAGCACACCGATCGGGGCCTCGAGCCGGTCGTTCTTGTAGATCCGGCAGGTCACCGGCTCCGTGGCCTTGTCCGTCTCCCAACGCCAGCGGCCAATGGACACGAATTGCAGGGGAACGCCCTTGGTCTGGCTCAGGCCCGGGCCTTCACCGCGGAGATGCAGCTTGTTGCCGATGCCGATGTACGAAGTCACGGTCAGTCGCGTGCGGCCGTCGGCGGACCGGTTGGCGGCCGGCTTGTTCTCTTCGGGTGGCAGCTGGGAGAAATCCTCCGGCGCCGGAGGCTCGTCCATGACCGGTTCGGAAATGAGCTCAATGGGCGGCGGCGGCTCGGCGGGCGCAGATCCCTCGGGTTTGGGCTTCCGCGGTGCGCGCGGCTTGCGCGGCTTTGGTGGAACGGCCGGAGCGGCGGCATCGGACGTTGCGATCAACGGCTCCAGCTCCTCCGGTTCGTCCAGCTCGGGCGTTGCCGGGCTGGCGGCTGGCGGTTCTTCGACCGGCATCGAAGCCGAAACGGCGGGTGCAGGCTCAGTGACGGTTTCAGGCGCAGGTGTAGGTTTAACCTCGGGCTCGGGGGCAGGCTCGGGCGTAGCCTCCGGGGCGACCACAGGGGCAGGCTCTAGCGCGGGCGCGTGCCCCGGCTCAGGCTCAGGCGCCGGCGTGACCTCGGCGGCGGGCTCAGTTACAGGTTCGGGGGCGACCCCAGCCGCCTGCTCGGGCACGGGTGCCGGCTCCGGGATAATCGCAGTCGGAGGCGTCTCAGGTGCGGGTTCGGACGCCGCCGTCGGTGCGGGCGCAGGTGCAGGCTCAGTAGCTAGGGCAGGCGGAGACTCGGGTGAAGGTCCAGGCGCGAGCTCGGCTGCCGCCTCGGGCGTGGCTGCAGGTACGGGCGAAAGTGCGGGAGCCGGTTCGGGAGCGGGAGCGGCGGCGGCTTCGGCAACCGGAGCGGGTTCAGCCGGCGAGGGCGATGCGGCCAGCGGGACCGTTTCAACGACAGTGGCCGCCGGTTCAATGGCCGCGGGCATTTCTGCGTGGGCCGGCGCGGGTTCTGCAGCGGCGGGAGATTCCGGGACCGTTTCGGTCAGAAAATGGGCCGGCTCCACTGGCTCCGGGGCCGGAGCCGCGGGTTCGACGATCGGTTGCTGATCCAGCACTACAACCGGTGGCGGCTCGGAAGCCGGGGTTTCCGCTACGGTGGCTGGCGGCGGCTCAACGGCGGGTGTTGACAGCTCGACGCTGGCGACGACGGGCTCGGCAGCATCAGGTGCGGGAGAAACGGGCAGCACGACGGCCGGTGCCGGCGGCGCAGCCTGGATCTTCTCGGCAGCTTTCGCTGCGGCTTCGATTGCCGCTTCGAGGCTCGCAACCTTGGCGTCGACGGAGGCGAGCAAGCCAGTGAGCTTCTCCTGGAGTTCGGTGGTGGCCGAGAGCTGTTTCCGGGCATCCTGCTCGATCCGCTCCCAGCCGGCGAGGGCCGTGGTAACACCGACGGCGGCGGCAGCGAGCCGCGCATCTTCGGCGGAGCGCATCTGCGTCAGCTGTTGTTCAAACAGGTTCTTCTCCTGGGCCACCACCTCGGAAAACTGCTGGCGGAGATCGATTCCGATCTTGGCGCACTCGGCGACCACCGTGGTGACGCCATCGGTGGCGGTGGTGAGCCGCGCATTCTCGGCGGAACGCACCTGCGCGAGCTGTTGCTCAAACAGGTTCTTTTCCCGGGCGAGCGCGTCGGCGAACTGCTGGCGGATGTCGGCCCCGGTCTTCGCGCACTCGGCGAGGGCCGCGGTGACCTCGCCGGCGGCGGCGGCGAGGCGCTGGTTGTTGGCGGTCCGCACGTTTGCCAGCTGCTGCTCAAACAGCTCCTTCTCCCGGTTCATCGTTTCGGAGAACTGCTGGCGGGCGTCGAGTTCGACCCTAACCCAATTGGCGAGGGACCTGGTCACCCCGTCGGCACCGGCGGCGAGCCGGTCGTTTTCGGCCGCGCGCATCTTCACCAGCTGCTGCTCAAACAACCCCTGCTCCCGGGCCATTGCCTCGACGAACTGCTGACGGGTGTCAGTCGCAAGCTTTGCCCCGTCGGCCAGGGATTGCGCGATCTGCGCGGCGAGCTTGGAGAGACGTTCGCTTTCGCTGGAACGCAACCGGGCCAGCTCCTGCTCGATCATCGCCTTTTCCCTGGCACCTGCTTCGACCAGCTGCTGGTTGAAATCAGCGATCTTCTCCTGCAGCCGGTAAGGCAATCCCTCGGCGGTCGTGACAGCCTTGGCCGAAGCCTCCTCGATGCTCTTGAGCTGGACCGTCGCGTGCTGGAGGTGTTCGGACGCCGTGATGAGCCGTTTGAACTGCTCGGCCAGTTCCTGGCGCATCGCTGCTGCGGCGATCTCCTGATCACGCGCATAGTTGGCGATGTAGGGAATCATGAACACAGCCACGCCAAGCACCACGCAACCCGTGATCGCAATCAAAGGAAGCGGCGAAAAAGGATTCGAATGCAGGACGGCGATCAACCCGGCGAGAACGACCAGAGTGACATCACCGATGATGAACGGAAGATTGGAAAGCCGCGGGGCTTCGTCGAGTTTCATGGATGAGAGCTGAGGATGGAAGAGGCGAGGCTGCGGGACGCACCCGTTTTGCGGTGGGAAAGCATTCTGCTCAAGGCAAAATCACAACAACCGGCGCCAGGCCAGGACGCAGATCGACAGCAGCATTCCGACCCGGACCGAGCCTTCAAAAGTCAGGATGACGAGCACCCATTTGAGACCGCAGCCGCGCCGGACGCTGAAGCCGGTCATGGTAACAACTAGAAGCGTCAGAAACTGAAACCGTCCCAATGGCTGGAACAGCATTACTACCATCCACGCCCAGTAGGTCAGCATGGCCAGGGTCCAGAATGCGGCCGTGAATTCGCCGAGTCCAAGTTCCCGGGGATCCGTTCCGCGAGCGATGTGCTTGAGGCCCAGATAACGTTCGGCGATGATCAGCTGCCAGAGCTCGAACAGGAAGAACAGCGGGGCGAAAACGAAGAGCACGGCCACGCGATCAGTTTTGTGGAGTAACCAGTGGCTGCAAGGCCGGAAAGGCCGCCGCAACTTTCCTGCTGCAAGGCGGGCGGCTCTTGGCACGATGCCTGGCATGACGTATCGCAAGGCGACTTCGGCAGATTATGCGCTGTTGGGCGCGCTGAATCACCAGCTCATCCGCGACGAAGGGCATCGCAATCCGATGAACGTCGCGGAGCTGACGGCGCGGATGCGCCGCTGGGTGGGCACGGGGGAATACACGGCGCGGATGTTCGAGGAGGACGGCAAGCTGGTGGCCTACGCGCTGTACAAGGAATTTGGCGACGAGGTTTACCTGCGGCACCTGTTTGTCGTGCGCGGGCGCCGCCGCGAGGGCATTGGCCGCCGCGTGATGCAGCTCCTGCGCGAGGAGATCTGGCCGCGCGGCCGCCGGATGACCGTGGAGGCGCTTTGTGCAAACACGGGCGGGGTCGCCTTCTGGAAGGCGATGGGCTACCGGGAGTATTCCCTTTTTCTGGAGATCATGCCCGAGAAGCGCGCGAAATAGCGCGGCGCCCTCCCGGAGAGACTTGCGTGGCGTCAAGGGAGAATTCGCCGGCATGGAGGGCGGACCGCCGGCCTTCGCGCGAGGCCGCGGCGCGGCGGGGTGTGTCCGCCACGGTTCGATCGTCGAAGTGGCGCTGATGGCGCATCGCCCTCCCTTCGCTTGCCGCAGGGACCGATGTCAACTAATAGATGACATTTCGATCTGGATGGACGCGACAAGGGCGTCGCGTCTTGACCACCCGCGCCGGCGGAGCCGGACGCCAGCTCCGCCGCCACGGCGCGAGCCAGCCTTCGCTGAAGCTCCGGCGAGGCACGCGGGTCCGCTACAAAATCCTGTTTCTTGATGCCTCCTGAGGGCAAGTCGCCAGCAAGCATCGCCGCTGGCCGCCTCCTGCAACTACGTCAGCCGCACTGGCGCCAGCTCGGTGTCGCGCTGGACGAAGCGCATGCCAAGCAACCAAAGTGCTCCGGCGACGACGAACATCAGGCCGACGACCAGGAAGCCGACGTCGAGGCTGTATTTGTCGCTCAGGATCCCGACGACGACCGGCGAGATCACGTCACCGAGCGTGTGAATGACGAAGATGTTGAGCGCGAAGCCGGTGGCGCGCATCGAAGGGTGGGTGACGTTGGCCAGAACCGTGTTGGTCGGGCCGGTGTTGAAGAAGAGGCAGAAGCAGGCGAGGAAAACCAGCACCCAGCCGAAGGGAAACGGCGCCTTGAGCACCGCGAGGAACAGCGGGAACCCGACAAGCATCGCGACGCCCGACACGAGGAGATACGAACCGGGAAAACGCCGGCGCAGCCGGTCGCCGGCGATGCCCCCGAGGAATGTGGCGATGACGCCTGCCACGACCACGATCGCGCCGAACGTGGTGATCGGGGCGCTGCCGGTGCCCGGACGTCCCTTCAGGTAGAACGGCATCCAGAACGCGATGCCGCCGATGGCAAAGGTCATCGCGGCCATGCCGAGCGTGCAGAAGACGTAGGATGGAGTCCGCAGGAGGATCGAATAATCCCGCCAGCGCATTGCGGCGGCCCCGGTCGCGCGGGCGAGGTCCGCCTGGCCCCGCGGGGGCTCGCGCATGAAAAAGCTCCAGGCGCCCAGGAGGACTCCCGGTCCCACGACGAGGTAGAAGGCCCAGCGCCAGCTCTCCGGACTGCCGCCCAGCACGCGCGCTCCCCACGAACCGAGGCCGGACGTGGCGACGCGTTCGCCCAGCACATAGCCCAGCGCGCTGCCGACCGGAATTGCCATGTAGAACCAGGCGAACACCTGGCCGCGAACCCGGACCGGATAGAAATCCGAGAGGAGGGAAGGCGCGACGGGTCCATAGGCGGCTTCGCCGATGCCGACCAGGCAGCGGGTCAAAAGGAGGATCAGGAAGGTTCCAGCCAATCCGGAGGCGCCGCTCGCCAGACTCCAAAGCAGCACGCCGATTCCGACGAGCACCCAGCGCGAGCGCCGTTCAGCGAGCCGGCCGAACACCGGGGCGCCCAAGGTGTAGACGGCCATGAACGCCGTGCCCAGGATTCCAATCAGCGCATTCTCCGGCTTGAATCCGAGATGCAGCTGCGACCATTGCAGCAAGCTGGTGAGCGCCGGGCTGCCGCTGACGGCCCCGGTGGCATCGAAGAAAGCGTCCTTGATCCAGGGAACCACCGCGGAGAGAACATTCCGGTCGAGGTAATTGAGGAGATTGATGCCGAGCAGGAGGAGCAACGCCCGGCGGGCGCCGGGAAAACGGCTTTCGAGGCTGGCGGCAGCCCCGGTCCCTGGCGGAGGCGGAAGCGTCATTGCGGGCAATGATCCACCGGACATCGTTCGGATTTGGCGGCCGCGGTCAAGGACTGGCGGCCGCCAGGGGCGCGCCCGGCACGCGGTGGCCGGGGCGACGGGCCAGGGGCGGAAGGTTGCGGGAGCCTGACCGCCCGCCGGCAAAACGCGCGTGCACTTCAAAGGCGAAGTGATCGAGCGCCGCGGCGTCCGCGGGATCGCCGTTCAAGGACAGCGTCAGGGACAGCAGGCCCTCCGTTTCCGCGGCGTGGAAGAGCTGGGCTTCGGCAATCTTGTTGGGCATGCATTCCAGCGGCCCGACGCTGAGCACGGCATCGATGTGGCGGCGGCGCCAGTCATCCACGGGTCCGCCGATCGTGAGCACCGCCTCGCCCTCGAGGTCGGGTCGCAGATAGGAGCCGCCCGCCGCCAGCGCGTGGGCACGAGCGGGCGCCCCGGCCATTCCAGCGGCTGCGCGACCGCGTTGTATGTGAGATTTTGGATACGTTGCTGCACCGCGCTGCCGATTCGGGCGCCGAGCTGGAGCCAGGGGTCATGGCGCCGGGCGGAAAGATCGGAATACTCGATCCATTCGTTGAGCGGGGCGAGGCGGGCGCGCAGCCCGCGGGCCTCCAGCTGGTTGACGATGAAGTTGTTGGCGAACGCATCGCAGCGGACATATACCTCGCCCACCACCAGCACCGTGGGCAGGGCGCGGCCGGTGCGCACGCGGGCGAACTCCGCGGCGGCGTCGGCCAGCAGCCGGCGGAGGCCGAACAGGCGGCCGGTGGCGACCTGCCAGAGGGCGGCGGGCAGCGACAGGTCGCCGGCCACAATGGCCTGGATCTCCCGGAGGAGGCGCGCGAACTGGCGGTCGTAGATTTCGCGGGCGGCGCCCGGGCGGTTCTCGACCGGCCGCGCGTCGTGCAGCGCGCCCTGGAGCAGATCGGAGACCATCAGGGCGGTGAAGATCAGGGCGGAGAGGCCGCCGGGCAGATCGTCGAAATAGCCGGTGTCGGACGGCGACCAGATCCGGACGCGATCCGCCCAGCCGAGGCGTTCCAGCGCAATCTGGTTGAGCAGATTGTAACAGCCCTCGCGGCACGGACCATTCGTGGTGGTCATGAGCAGGGCGAACCGGCGGCCGGTGTGGCGCTCGCGCTCGAGCCGCTGGAGGAGATTGCCGAGGGTGAGACACATCGGCAGGCACTCCTTGCCCGAGGTGTGGCGGCGGCCGTGGCGGAGCGATTCGGCATCCGGCATCGGCAGGCATTCAGCCGGAAAGCCGAGACCCTGGAGGGCGGCGGTGACCGCCTGCGAACTCGGGCCGATCCAGGGGATCAGCAGGGTCTCGCTCTGCCGGAGGATCTCGGGCAGTGACGCCGGCTGGCGTTCGATCCGGTGAAAATCATGGGGCGGGGTGACGGACGGCGCGGCCGCCAGGTCGAGTCCGACGCAATGCAGGAAGGCCTCGACGCGCGTCTTGGTGCCGGCATCGCCGGAATGGCCGTCGGTTTCAATGATGGCGAAGGGTTTCCCCTCCATGATGTAAGCGAAGAAGTGAAGGTTGAAGCTGTCCGGGCCGCACGAGTAGTTGCTGCAATACAGGCTGTAGAGGCCGCGGGTGCGGCGGATCTGGTGGGCGGCGCGCAGGATCCGCTGGCCATGGCCCCAGTACATGTCCTTGAACGCGGGCACCGCGTCGTCTACCGGATAGCAGTCGATGGGAATGCCGATCGCGCCCTGTTCCCGCAGGATGGCCGGCACGTTGGAATTGAGGACCGTGTTGTAGATCGTGTAGGGCCGGCCCAGCACGACGACTGGCACAATGCCGTGCGCCTGGCAGAAAGCCAGCGCCCGCCGGCCGATTTCGGAGCAGGCGCGCTCGAACTGCGTCTGCGCTGCGGAGGCCCGCCGGTGCGCCCGCCTCCAGTCCGCGCCGGAGCATCCAGCCTGGGCGGCGAGCTGTTCGCAGCCGGCGAGAAACGCGGCCGACTCCAGGTTGTCCGCGCCGAGGTCGATCACGGGGGAGAGCACGCGGGTGGTCGCCGTTTCCTGGAGATCCCAGCGCAACAGATCGGGACTCGCCTGCACGATGGGGCAGGTGACGGCGTTCGGCTCGCCGTCCACCCGCGGCAGACTGCGAATCATCGGCAGGAAGAGGTGATCGGCGCCGGTCTCCGCCATGCGGCTCACGAGACCGTGGAATTGCTGCATCGGGGCGCAGAAAGGAACGTTGCAGTCCTGGATGCCGCGCTTGAGGGCGGTGTGGTCGCACCCGCCCACGAAACGGAGCGTCAGGCCGAGTTCGTGGAGGAAGGTGGCGAAGAACGGGAACAGGCCCTTGAGCATGAACTCGTCGCTGAGCGCAACGGTCCGGCGGCGGGGCGCGGGTTCGCCGGCCGGGCGGCAGGAAAGGCTGGCAGTGAGCTGCCGAATGAGGTCTTCGCGGTCGCGGAACGGATCCGGGGCGAGGTCGGGCAGCTTCTTCCGGCGCGTGCCCCTGTCGTGCAGGGAGCAGCCGCCGCCCCAGGTGAAAACCTGCCGGCGGTCCGCGACCACCGGTTTGCAGACGTTCGATGCGGCAGCGGTTGCCGGGGGCTCCGCAGCCCGTCGTGGCCTTGCAGACGAACGTGTCCTTCGCGCCGACGCGCGCGGTCAGGAACCGGGGCAGATCCAGGGGGAGCAGTCCGGCCAGCGGAAGCTCCCGGTGGGCCAGCAGCGCGATGCCAAGGGCGCCCACCGTGCCGGGATTCGGGGGGATGATCACGTCGCTGCCGGTCTGCCGGGCGACCGCCGCGGCAAGGGCGTCCGACGAGAACGGCATGCCCTGGCAAAAGATGACCTTGCCCACGGTGCGGTTGCCCTTCACGCGATGCAGGTAATTCTGGACGATCGAGTCGTAGAGGCCGGCGATGATTGCGCGCTGGTCGACGCCGGCGGACACCGCGTTGTCGATGATTTCGGCCATGAACACCGAGCAGTGTTGACCGAGCGAAACGCCCTCGCGGGCCGCGAGCGCCTCCTGACCGAGCTGCACCACGTCGCGGATGCCGGCGAATTTCCGGCCCTGCTCGGCGATGAACGAGCCGGTTCCCGCGCTGCAGGCTTCATTCATGGCGCAATCGACGACCCGCCCGCCGGCCAGACGGGAGTACTTCGCATCCTGGCCGCCGATTTCGAAAATCGTGTCAACCCGCGGATCGTAGTGGACGGCGCCGGCGGCATGGGCGGCGATTTCGTTGAGAACGCAGACCGCCTCTTTTCCATAGCAATTGGCGAGCAGCGAACCGACGATTTCGCGGCCGCTGCCCGTGACGCCGACGGCGAGCACGGGCTGTCCGCCAGCCGGGCTGTGTTGAAACCGGTCGAGCAGCGCCTGGGCGGCGCCCACCGGATTCCCAAGGGTGTCGCGATAATCCTCCCACCGGAGATCGCGGGTCGCGGCATCGATGGCGACGGCCTTCGAGCCGGTGGATCCGATGTCGAATCCAAGGATTAACGGAGCGCGCGAGGGTTTCTCCGCCGGGGCGGCGGGCGGGCGGGGAAGGCGATGGACCCGGTGGAGCGAAGCTGCGAGCGGGGGCAGGCGTTCCAGCTGCGTCTCCGACCGGACCGCAATCAGGTCGGCCAGCGGAGGCAACACCCCGGAAACGCCGCGGTCAGCCGCGATCAGTGCGCAGCCAAGCGCCTCAAAATACAAGCCGGCGTCGTCGGGCAGCGACAGCAGCGTCATTTCGTGGGTCGTGGCGAAGGCGCCGATCGCGCGCTGAATTCGCGGCGCGCGGCTCACGCCGCCGACGAGCAGGAGGCGGGGCGGGGAGACGTCGGGCTTGAGCAGCACCAGGACGTTCTCCGCCACGGCTTCAAACAGCCCGGCCAGGATGCGAGCCCGATCCTCGCCCTTGTTCGCCAGGTGGGTCATGTCGCTCTTCAGAATGACGGGACAACGGCCCGAGAGCGGCGCGGCGCCGTCGGTCGCGGCCGCGAGGGCGCTGGCTTCTTCAATCGTCAAGGAGAACCGCTCAACCAGTTGGCGGAGGAAATTGCCGGTGCCCTGGGAGCAGCGGCTGTTCTCGCGAAAGACCTCCACACCGCCGGCGCGAAGTTCGAGGACCGAAAAACCGTGGCTGCCGATCGACACCACCGTAGCCGGCTGGTAGCCGGCGAGATGGCGGCAGGCCCGGGCTTGCGCTTGCGGAGCCGGCACCTGGGGCAGCCGGATCTGCTTGCCCAGCCGGCCGCTAACCGCGGCCGACGCGACCGATTCCCAATCCCATTCCTGCAACAGTGCGCGCAGGCGTTCGGCAGGCCGCTTGCCGTGTTCGGCCATCTGGCGGCGGCTCCACCGGAGGCCATCGCCATCATAAACAAGCTCGACGAGCTTGATGGTCTCGGCGCCGACATCGATGCCGAGAAAACGCGTGGCATCCTGGCCGGGTCCGGGCGAGGACGGAGTGAAAGGAAGGCTGTCAAGCATTGCGGATGAAGGGGGGTTTGAGGTCGGTGCGAGATGGTTTGGTGCCGGTGGCGGGCGATTTACCGCCCAACGCGGACGCGGCCTCCCGGTGGAGCGGCCAGCCATCAGGGCCCGGCCATGAAGGCGATGTTGTGGATGATCCAGATGATCCCGGCGATGGTGGCGGCTCCGCCAACCAGCGATGCGGTCAAGGTGAACGTGCGACCCTTGTCGGGACGCTTCACCTCCAGGCGGGTGATGTCCCGGTTCAGGACGCGCAGGCCTTTTCCGCCAACCGCATCCGGGTCGATCGCCGTCACCTGGAATTCGATCTTCTCCCCGCTCCGGGTGAACGCGCGAACCTGGTCGCCAACCTTGACGGCGAGCGGCGCCGTGGGCCTGCCGGAAGACGTGAGGGGAACGCGATTCAGCGACGTGCAGCCGGAGAGCAGGATTACCGCACAGATCACGACGGCGACGAAAGAGCGGAAACTGCGGGAACAGAACCGGGCTCCGCCTGGGTGATAAGAGTTCTTGTCAGTCATGGCTTCGTGATGGGTTCCGGCCGGCCGGCCAGGAGATCCCCCGGGGCGAACGGCTTTGGGAGCATCGGTTGCCCACCGAGGAATCGGCGGTGACGAGGCGGCGGGAAGCGCGGGAGTGCTGGTGCCGGAATCATTTGTTGAGATGAAGGCTCGCGAGCGGCGCGAGCCGAAGCGTGAGATCAGTCGTCTGGTCAGCCGCCCGGCAGTGCAGCGCGAGCTGCTGCGGACCGGGCGTCACCGGGAAATACAGGCTTCCATCGACGACCTGGCCGGGCGGGACGATCCGGGGCAGCACCAGCCGATGCTGGTTGAACTCGGCCTCGACGCGTTTACGGCCGCTCGTGTTGAACTTGATCGCACAGACTGCGTACGTCGGCGCGAAGATGGCGGCGCACACGACATAGCCGGTTGGCGTGAGAAAGAGGCCGCCGACCGCTGGAGCGAGCGCACCGGCGGTGACCGAGCCCGCGCCGACCTTCCCCGCGCTGGTCACGCCGTGCGAGTCCGTCTGCTCGAACCATGATTTGTGCGCATTGGCCAGAGTCCAGGGATTGTCGCCGGGAGCGACAGGCTTGCCGTGCTGATCGGAAAGGACGGTTGACTCGACGGTCACCGGTTGTTCGCCGTGGTTGGCGATCGAGAGAACATATTCGTCCCAGTACGAATTGGGTCCCAGCGGTCCGGCCCGTTGCAGGATCACGACCTTGTGCAAGGTTGCCACCACCGGCGGGGGAGGCGTGTCGGGCGTTGGGGGCGCCGTCGAAAGATCGACCACCACCTCAGTCGCCGGTGCCTTCGGCGGGCTGTAGTGCCACTGCGCGGACGTGGACGCGCAGCCTGCCTGGAGCACAACAAACGCCAGCAACGCGAGCACGATCCAGGGTAGTCCCCGGGAGGCGGATTTCCCGCTGGCGCGACGGCGCCCCAAGTGCAATTCGCAGTTGAACACGGATCGAGTCTATCCGATCCGTCGCCGAAACCGTTAATTGATAACTTCAATGTCCGGTATTGCGGGCACCAATACCGGCGGTCACACGCGCGAAACGCGGTCTGGTCCGCGAGGGGATGGATTCTGTAGCCAAGGGCGCCGACCCTGACCCATTCGACTCCGCTCAGGGTCATCCTGAGCCTGCCGAACGGATGAGCCGGTCGGCGGGTTGACCCCGGCCTTCCGCCGAAGCTCCGGCGAAGGTTCGGCCGGCCTCAGCCGTGTCTATTCAACATGCCTCGTTCTCGCTCGTGAACAACAACGCCGTCCGGTGACCGATGTAGGAGCCTGCTTGCAGGCGATTTTTCCCTCGGAGTCGCGAGCAAGCTCGCTCCTACAATTTGCATCGATCCGACTCAGCGCGGCCGGCCAAAACGCAGCACCGTCCACCGAATGCACCGCCGGCGTGAACCACGCCGGAAGGCTGGCTCAGCCGGCGGCGAGATGCTCGTCGTCGGCGCTCTTTCGGCGCAGCAGTCGGTCCAGCGCCAGGTCTTCGCCTTCCAGTGCCTGCTGGCGTTCCCGAATCTGGCTCTCATAGGTGGGAGCCGGCGTCGGATTGCGATAAAAGACCCCGGTGTAGAGGGTGGTGCCGTATTCCTGGGCCAGTTCCATCGCCCGGATCCGGTTGCTCGCGTCGTGGCCCTCGGTCTCCAGTTTGCGCATGCGGGTTCGCTGCGTTTTCAGCTGGGTCTCCGGGTCGCCGTAGGTGACGCACGGCGACTGGACGTTGACAAAAGAAAACCCCGGGAAGCGGATCGCCTCCTCGATCATGCGGGCCAGGCCGTCCATGTCGGCGGGCACGCCCTGCGCTACGAAGCCCGCGCCGTAGGCCAGTACGTAGAGCAGCGGGTTTACCGGATCCTCCATGCTGCCGTAGAGTGACGAAGCGGTCTTCTTGCCACGCGGCGAGGTGGGGGACAACTGGCCCTTGGTCAGGCCGTAGATCTGGTTGTCCATGACGATGTAGGTCAGGTCAAGATTCCGGCGGATGGCATGCGGCACGTGCCCGCCCCCGATCGAAAAGCCGTCGCCGTCGCCTCCCGCGACCAGCACGAGCAGGTCGGGATTTGCCATCTTGATGCCCTGGGCGATGGGGAGCGCCCGGCCGTGGACGGTGTTGAAACCGTAGGCGGTCGTGTAGCCGGGGATGCGGCTCGAACAGCCGATGCCCGAGACGAAGGCAATCTCGTGGGGCGGCCGTTTGATGGCGACGAGCGCCCGGTAGATCGCGGTGACGACGCCGAAGTCGCCGCAACCGGGGCACCAGATCGGTTTCAGGCTGCTGCGATAGTCCTTGGTCGTAAAAACTTCGGGACTCAGATGGCATTCAGTGCTCATGGTGGCGACAGGGGGAGACGGGCGGGTCCGGGTCCGGCGGGACGGATCACGGGCGCGCCATGGTGCGGATCTTCTCCAGGACTTCTTCCGGAGCGATGGGATTCGATCCGCTCTTGGCCAGCACCGTGTATTCAGGTGGCACTGACGCCCACATGCGGATGACCCGATATAGCTGGCCCTGGTGGGATTGTTCGACGACCAGGCATCGCCGGAGCGGCGCGAAAAACTCGTGATAGATTTCCTCGGCGACCGGATAAAGCAGCTTGGGCACCAGCAACCGGGCCTTGATGCCCTCGGCCCGCGCCAGCTGCAGGGCCTCCATGGCGACGCCGGCGACACTTCCCCAGCTGATCAGGCCGATCGTGGCATCTGCGTCGCCTTCGATCACGAAGAGATCGCGGCGCAGTTTCAGAGGATCCATCTTCTTCAGCCGCTTGTCGTTCATGCGGGCGTGGATCTCGCCGTTGGCCGTTGGCGCACCGAGTTCGTTGTGCTCGATGCCGGCCGCCAGATAGTTGCCGCCCTTCAGCCCGGGATGGCTGAGCGGGCTGATGCCGGATTCCGTGAAGCGAAACCGGATGTACGGATCGAGCTCCTTGCCCGTCGGCTTGAGGCGTTCGATCAGGTGCAGGTTGGACGTGTCGATCGGCGACACGGTCTCCTTGCGCTGGGCCAGTTCCTGGTCGGAGAGCACGATGCACCGGCGTCTGGTAGTACTCGGCGATGTTGAAGGCCTCGACGGTGACCCCGAAGGTGTCGGCCACGCTGATCGGGGCCAGCACCGGGCGGACGGTGTCGCCATGCGCGGAGAAGGCGGCGGCAAACAGGTCCGCCTGCTCGCGCTTGGTCGGCATGCCGGTGGACGGTCCGCCGCGTTGCACGTTGACGCAGACGAGGGGCAGTTCGGCCACGCTGGCCAGACCGAGCAACTCGGACTTGAGGGAGAGCCCCGGGCCGGAGGTGGCGGTCATGGCCTTGGTTCCGGCAAAGGAAGCGCCCACGGCCGCGCCGATGCCGGCGATTTCATCCTCGGCCTGCAGCAGCGTGCCGCCCTGCTTCCAAATCTGCTTGGCAAATGCTCCATGATCTCGGTCGCGGGCGTGATGGGATAGCCGCCG
>CAWDQK010000048.1:0-73264 GCA_963804395.1 uncultured Verrucomicrobiae bacterium
GCTCGGTTGGAGGGCTTCGGCTTCCGCCCTGCGAAGTATCTGTCGCTCGATCCTTGCCTGCCGTCCCGGTATGTAGCTACGGAGCGGCTCCAGCGCCGTTTTGCCCCTTGCTTCGTCTTGCCCTTACCAAACGGGTGCATCGCGCCTGTCCCCGGCCACACGGTACCTTCCCCACCTGAACGAACAATCGGATGGAGCCTGTCCCCATAACGATAACAATCGGGTAGAGTCTGTCCCCAACGGCAGTCGTCCCCAACGGCACGACGTGCATCGAGTTTGTCCCTGACTGCGATATTGCCTGTCACCAAGCGACTGAACAACTGCCAAACAAGCGGGAACCCTCCCTTGACTGCGGCTTGACCCAACCCGTCGTTGCTGGCAGTGCCGCTGAGGATCGCTCCTCGGGCGAACCCGTGCATCGTGCCCGCTGCCCTCCCGGCAGATCCCTGGCACCAAAAAGGGATGATTGAACGCCCCCAGGGACAGGCTTCTAGATTTCTGGGGACAAGCCCTTGGATCTAGTCTCCCATTCCTGCCATCAAAGTCCCCGCAGTATCAGCCCAAACCGGCAGCGGGCGGGCCACCGCCTCCTCCGCGAGGCGCCGCCACTCGGTGTCGTCGGTCAAAACGGTGCGCAACGCCGCAACCCAGGCCGCCGGATCATCCGGCGCCACGGCAACGCAGCCGCCCGCCGCGCTGATTTCACGCAGCACCGGCAAATCACTGCAGACGCACGGCCGGCCTTTCCACAACGATTCCAGCACCGGCAGCCCGCAGCCCTCCGCGATCGTGGGAAACGCCGTGAGACGCGCCGCCGCATAGAGACGGTCCAGGACCGCATCCGGCGCCGCCTCGTAGTAGTGTAACTGTGGATACTTCTTCCGCATCGATCCGATCCGGGCCGCGACCGGCTGACCGAAGACCGGATTCACCCGGCCAACCACATGGAGGTCGAATCGGGTCCCGCTGCCCACAGCGCCTCGCACGCGTCGAGCAACAGCAGCTGGTTCTTGCGCGGTTCCAGAATCCCCACGCACAGCAACCCTGCCGCGGGGGGCTCCGGCGGCTCGGTGACCCGCGGCCGACGGTCGAAATCCGCCCCGAGCAGGAGCCCGTCGACCGTCGCCCGAACGTCCCCGCCCTGCCAGCGCCAGAACTCCACCAGATCGCGCCGGCTCGCCTCGGAAATCGCCCACACCCGGTCGAACGCCGCCAGCATCTTCACGTATTCCGGATGCCGCGCCACGCTCCGCGGCCAGGTGATCCGCGGAAATCGCAATGGAATCGCATCTGCAAACAGCGCCGCCAGCCGGCACGGGCGATTTTGCAGGAAATGCCAGAATCCCGGGCGCTCCTCCTCGTTGAAAAGCTCGGCCGTGAACAGCCAGTCCGTGGCTGAAAACTGCACCGGACCCTTGGCTCCGACCATCGCCCAGGCGCGCCGGCGACCATCCCAACCCACCGGTTTCGCCTGCTGGCCGAGCTCTTCCGCCAGCCGGACATTGACGCGGATCAGCCCCGACTGATGCCGCGCCCTTCCGGACTTGGTCACGTCAAAAAAGATCATGCTCCAGGTCCCATATCCGCCGCTTGCCCGCCTCGCCGGCGCCGGCGGTCCTCCGGCACCACCTGATCGAAACAATCCTGCATCCGCGCCGCATTTTTCCGCGCATCGTAATTCTCCATGACCCAGCGGCGGGCTGCGGCTCGCAAGCGCTCAGCCAACACGTCGTCCCCGGCCAGCCGGCGCAGCGCCGCCACCCAGTCCTCGGGCCGCGCCACGTCCACCACGAGACCGGTCGCCTCGTGCTGGATCGCCTCGGTCGTTGCCGCCGTCGGAGAAGTCACCACCAGAGTGCCGGCCGCCATCGCCTCGGGTATGACGTTGGGCAGGCCGTCACGGTCGCCGGTGGCGGCAATTATCCCGGTATGCAGCAGCACGTCGGCCCACCACAGGTGTTCCCACACCTCCGCCGGGGCCACCTCGCCAGTGAACGCCAGATGCGGGCCGCAAGCCAAGCCGATCCGCCTCCCGCTCCAGCCGTTCCCGCAATTCTCCTGCGCCGACAATCCGGGCCGAGAATTCCACTCCCCCACCTCGCAGCGCCGCGTAAATTCCCAGTTGCTCCACCAGCCCTTTCTTTGGCACGAGGCGCGCGATGCAGACGAGCCGCAGCGGTCGGCGCGGCCGGCGCAACGGCTTGCAGTCGGGAAACCCATCCAGCCCGCGGCGGATCACGACCACCTTGGATCCGTCGGCGCCGCGTTCCAGCAACGTGCGGCGCCCCATCTCCGTCGACGTATGGACGAACCGGGCGAACTTCACCTTTTCCATCAGCCACCAGTCGCCGCCATGTTCGTAGAGATCGTAGGCGTGGGCCCCCGTCACATACGGGATTCCCGTGGCCCGCCAGATCAGCCAGGCCGCGGTGGCGGGAGCCCCTGCCCAGGCCGCGTAGACCACGTCCGGCGGATCCCGGCGGATTCGGTGAATGAAACACGTTATGAACCCCGCCCCCAGCATGTTCTCCCAAAAATTCAGCCGAGACGGCGCGCCCCGCCCCCAGGTGTTGCCGATCAGCTCCCACAACAGCCCCGGATACCGGGCCACCTCATACGGGATCCACCAGAGCAGCACGAGGAAGAACCACCACCGGGGGAGCGACTCAACCTTCGTCCCGCGAAACACGCCGCCCCCGCCCCACAGCGAATAGATCCGCACCTTGACTCCACGCACCTGCATGGCCGCGACATCGCGTTGCAGAAACGCTTCAGAAGCCTTGGGAAAGGTCGTGAAAAGATAGGCGACGGTGATCGGTGTTTCAGCCAATCCGTTCGAGCATGCAGGCGTTTCGTCCCCGTGCAATCCTGCGGTGGCCCGCAACGATTTCACGGGCGCCTCTCCCGATTGACGGTCAAGCGGGCTGGGATGCTCCGCCGCCGCCGCGCGAGCTAGCCTGCGCTACGCTCGGCGAGGCGCCGGGATTACCGTCAATCGGGAAAGGCGCCCCGATTTCGCCCGCCCGCGTAAACGAAGCGCGGCAGATCATCCGCCCAGCATCTGCAGAAACTCCGTCTCATCGATGATCGACACCCCGAGCGACCGGGCCTTTTCCAGCTTCGAACCCGCCGCCTCGCCTGCGAGCACGTAGCTGGTCTTCCGGCTTACGCTTCCACTCACCCGGCCGCCGGCCGCCTCGATCTTCGCCGTCGCCGCCTCGCGCGACAACGACGGCAGCGTCCCGGTCAGGACGAAGGTCTTGCCCGCAAATGCCGCCATGCTGGCGCCCGCGACGCGCGCGGGAGCGGTCGGCTTCACACCCAGATTGATCAACTGGCTGACCAGATCCTGGTTTCGTGGATCATTGAAATAGGCGCTGATCGCGTCGGCCATCGTCTCGCCGATGCCGCCGATGTTCAGGAGATCATCGCGCTTCGCCTCGGCCAGCGCTTCCAGGCCGCCAAATCTCGCCGCGAGCTCCTTCGCCGCCGACACCCCCACATGGGGAATGCCCAGCCCGTTGATCACCCGCCAGAGGTCCGCGCGTTTGCTCGCCTCCACCGCGGCCAGCAGGTTGTCCGTCGATTTCTCCACGCTCTTGCCCAGCGTGAGCAGGTCGTCGCGCCGCAGGCGGTAGACGTCAGCGATGCTTCGCACCCAGCCTTTCTCCACCAGGCTGTCGGTCATCGCTTCGCCCAGGCCGTCGATGTCAACCCCGTATTTCGAGGCAAAATGAAGGACGCGTCGCCGGATCTGCGCGGGGCAGTCAACGTTCGGACAGCGCACCGCCACCTCGCCCTCATATTGCACGGTGCGCGTCCCACAGGCCGGGCATTGGGAGGGAAAAACGAACGGCACGCACTCCGGCGGACGCCGGGCCGGGCTCACGCCGACCACCGCCGGAATGACCTCGCCGGCCTTCTCCACCAGCACGAAATCGCCGACGCGAATGTCCTTGCGGGCAATCTCGTCGCGATTGTGCAGGGTCGCACGCGACACCGTCGTGCCGGCCAGCGACACCGGTTCGAGTTCGGCCACCGGCGTCAGCACCCCGGTGCGGCCGACCTGCACGGTGATCGCCTTGAGGCGCGTCTCCGCCCGCTCGGGCGTAAACTTGTAGGCAATCGCCCAGCGCGGCGCCTTCGCGGTGCTTCCGGCCTCCCGTTGCTGGGCAAACGAATCGAGTTTGATCACCGCACCGTCGGTGCCGTAGGCAAAACTGTGCCGCAGACGGTCGAGTTCCTGCACCGCCTGCCACGTTTCGTCGACCCCGCGCGCCGTCCAGAACCGCTCGACCGTCGGCAGACCCCAAGCCTTGATCATCGCGTGGAGACCGCTCTGGGTTCCGGCCGCGCCGGCCTCTTCCCGCAACAGATCCCCCTCGTCCGGCTGTCCTGGAGCAGCCAGGCGGTCCAACGCCGGTTCGCAGAATCCAAGGCCATACAGGACGATCTCCAGCTTGCGGCGGGCGACTTCGCGCGCGTCGAGCTGCTTGATCGTCCCCGCCGTGAGATTGCGCGGATTCGCATACGGCGCCTCACCGGCCTCCTCGCGCTCGCGGTTGATGCGTTCGAACTCCGCGGTCGCCATGTAAATTTCCCCCCGGATCTCGACGACCTCCGGGACCGGAGCCCCGCGGATTCCTTTGGAGCCGGCTCTTTTCAATTCCTTCGGGAGCGTTCGAATCGTCCGGGCGTTGGCGGTGATGTCGTCGCCCTCGATTCCGCTCCCGCGCGTGACCGCGCGCACGAGCCGGCCTTCTTCATAGGTGAGACTGACGGCCATGCCGTCGATCTTCGGCTCCACCACATAGACCAGATCCTCGCGACCGAAGAGCTTCACGAGTCGCTGATGAAAGGCCCGGAGTTCAGCCTCGGAGTACGTGTTATCCAGGCTCTGCATCGGCTGGCGGTGTCGATAGGTGGCGAATCCCTCTAGGCGATCATCGCCCACCCGGTCGGTGGGAGATTCGGCGGCCTTGAGTTCCGGAAACTGCGCTTCCAGGTCCGCCAGCTCCCGCTTCAGCTGGTCGTAGTCAAAATCGGTGATCTCCGGCCTCGCCTGCCGGTAATACAACTCGTCGTGCCGGGCCACTTCGATCCGGAGGTCGGCGATGCGTTGGGTGGCCTCGGCAGGAGTCATGGCAAGGGATTAGGTGGGGACTTGGGCGAAATTTCAACTCGCAGTTGAAAACCCTTGCATCGTCCCGGCGCATGGCTCTTTCTTCTGGCCTCTTGGTTCGGGCCGTGGCGCAGCCTGGTAGCGCACTTGCATGGGGTGCAAGGGGTCGTGAGTTCGAGTCTCACCGGCCCGACCATTTAGCTTGTTGTTGTGCAATGAGATAGGTAGTTAAATGGTCGGAGTTATGGAATAGAAATTGAAAGCTGTTTCTCTCTTTGGCCAGGTCTCTGACGCCCCAGCTGCAACGAAACCGCTGCGAGAAATTCTAATGGTGTGCCCTGGCAACCGGCGTGGCGCTCGTCGACACTGACGCCGACAATTTGGGTAGGGTTCTTAACGTTGGCGGATGCTTGGGCAAGAAGATCAGCCTACACACCGCAATTCGATCCACGCTTCAACCAGGTAACGTCACCGACCTACAGCGCCGGGCGGCGGCGCGACTGAGGCGTCAACAGTCGGAGTGACGCTACCCGACGTTCGCAGTCGCGCCTTGCTGGGCACTTTCTTCCGTCCCGAAACAAGCAGGCAGACTGGCGCGAATGAAACTCGGAGCTCCTGGTGCTCAACGGCACTGAGCAACTCTCGATCTCGATCGAGCGCTGTTCGCCAGCGACCATCGAACGCTTCCGCTGCGCCACCTCCCGCCAGAAAATAACGGCGCGCGTCTTCCCGACTCCATATCCAAAAGTCCCGCCTATTCATCTCTCCTGTTTCGCGGACCAGCGCATGGGCATGAGCTGAAGCATAAGGAGGCAAGAGCATGGTCACCTTGTCCGACAAATAGGACTCGATTTGCTCCACATCCAACGCGAAAAGCCAGCCAGCTACAAACGGCCCACTAGAATTGAATCCTTCGCCAAGATTCATCTTCCCACGCTCACAGATCACTTGGAACTCTAGAAGGCCAATCAGTTCGCTAATCGGCCTCTGAAGCTCGATACTACTGAGGTTCGCCACGAGATTATTTGGCTCCACAATCACGATGAGTCCGCCCGGTACCAGCACGCGAATCATCTCCCGAATGACGGCCAACGGATCTTTCACGTGGATCAGCACCGTTTGGCACGTGACCATTTCGAAGAAGCCGTCAGGAAACGGCAATCGCTCTGCCTCGCCCACCACGAACGAGGCGGCGAGGTGTTTTACTCCGGTGCCTCTCTTCCGCGCCTCCTCGATCCATTGCGATTCACGATCGATTCCCGTCCACATACAGTCAGGGGAGAGAAACGGGGCTAAGCAGCGTCCCCAATGACCAACACCGCAGCCAACATCGAGCGCACTCTTTACTGCAACGAGATTCCACCTGCCACTCATCAATTGGAGAAAATCGTGATTCCACCAGAAATCCCTGGTGTCACCGAAATAGTCGGCGGAATGTGGTTTCTTGCTCATCGCTGATCCAGCTTGGACGTTCAAAGACCTTCAGCGCCGGGCGGACGCGCGACGAATGCGTCAGCAGCAGCAGCGCCGCTGGTCGGCGTCTGCAGTGGCAACTGGTCGGGTACATTCTTCTTTGGCCGTCGCATCAGCTGCCAATTCGCGAACCCAAAACGTGCGTAGAGTCCGTGCGCATCCTTCGTTCCCAGGTACATCGCGGTAGCGGCGAGCTCGGGATGTTCGACAATCTCGCTAACCAATCGCTTGCCGAGCCCCCGGGAACGATGGCCTGGCTCCACAAATACGTCGCAGATCCAAGCAAAAGTCGCACGATCAGTAACCACGCGGGCGAACCCCACCTGCTCTTTTGTGTCGATTAGGCACACGCCGAAACACAATGACGACACGAGAGACTTCTCGACGATCTCCTTCGATCTGTCGGAGGCCCAGTATGTGGACCGCAGGGACCGCGCGATGAAGGCGTGGTCCAAGAGCGCGGTGTCGGTACTAATGAAATACTCCGACATATTTCTTCGTTCGATATTAGCCATTAAGGCAGGACCGCCGGTCGCCCGACGTCCCCCTCGCTGCTCCCGGCGTGCGATACTGCCATGACCGTCTCATGGATAGTGGTTCGTAGGTAGGTCGGCCGATCCATATGCACTGTCGCCGGAATTCGGGAATCCGGCAGCCCCTGAAGGCGGAGGGCCTGGAGGATAGAAAACCTTGCCATCGTTTGCGACGACCTTGCGACTTTGTTCCTCCGCCTTCCATCTTGCGAGCCGCTCCGAACGCATGCGTTCGACCGCACGCCCTCCTCTGGAAAGAGCGTAAATCAGACTGCCCGCGACCATGAGTGCGCTTCCGAGAATGATGATGAATGATGTTGGCGTCATTCGATGCCATTAAGGCAAAACCACCGATTGCCAGACGGCCCCCTCGCATATCCCGGCGCGCGGTATTCCCGCACCGGGCTCGTCAAGAGAGCGCGCACGCAGAAGAGCTGGGGTGATCATCGGGGGCCTACGTCGCTGGAATGATTTCCGATTCGCGAAATACTGTCAATGCACAGGCTGCGGCCGACCCACACCGTCAGGTGCATCTGGAGCGAATCTGTGTCCGACGAGCCCGTCCGTTGCTGGCCCGCTCGTGAACTGCGCGAGGCCGAGGGAGAATCGACAGAACCCGCAGCTAGTCTGGAAGCCGAGCGATAAAGACATTACGGATTCGCTCCGCCGCCACGTCGATGTCGTAGTCGATCCCTGGCGGAAGGACCTTTGTCATGTCGGCCCGAAAGGCGCGGGCAGACGTCCTTTCCCGCAGGCTTTCGTCGAATTGGGAGCGTGTGATCCTCACGCCCTCGCGCAGCATATATGTCGAAAAGGCGTCCACCACTCGCCTCGGATCAACAAGGGGACCTGCGCCACGAACAATGCTCTCGTCGTGGCGGACGCAGGCCCGGTCCAAATCGAACAGGTCACGTCCCTGGGCCCGCTGCAGGAGCGCGCGCATCTTCGTTCCAAGCATCTCGTCCAGGGCGTACGACTTCAGGACCACCATTCCATCCAGCCCAGGAACCGGCGGGGCGTACGAGAAGTCGGCCAGATCATAACACGGATGCCGCTCGTTGAAATTGACCTCGATCTTGATCTTCATTTCCGGTGGAGGACCTATGGTCGGCGCATAGGTGTAGGTCAGCCGGCGAATCTTCGATTGCTTCGCCAGATTCCTGGCCGCCACCGTCAGGAATGCCACAGCACTGCCGGTCGGTCTGCCAAGCAGGGGTTCCAGGACCCGCACCAGCGCACGCTCGATGTGGGCAACCGGGCGACCACCGACCACGACAAGATCGATATCCTCCGAGTACCGCGCCGCCGGAGCCAGGTGCAACTTGTGGAGCGCGGTGCCGCCGCGCATCGCGACCTGCCCAAAAAGGAAGGGATCGCGAAAGATCGCCACCATCGCCTGGGTCAAGAGGAGATCCTGCTCCACCTGGGCGTCCGTGGCCCAAGCGGCGCACTTGCGCCATGCGATGATTTCCTGCCGGGATTTCACAGATTTGCCTCAACCTTCGTGTTCAACCAAAGCCGCCAGCGTTTGTCGAGCGACGCCCGCTCAGCCGGCGCCCGTGGATCGAGACGTCGAGTTCTCGGTTGTTGCTGAGTGATCCATCGAGCCAACGGCGCCGTCCGGTGCTTGGCGCCCACATGGTCGAGGAGCCACCCAAGCCGCTGGACGGTTGCGACGTCTTCCTCCTGAACGGCGGCCCGCCGCAACGCCTGGGGCCGAAGGCGCGGCGCCAACTCAGTCAACGCAGCTGCGATCATGTTGAACCCTCCCGAAACGTCGGGGTAACGCACGAGGTCCACGGCGGTCGCCTCGGGCGTGCTTACTCGAACGGAGCCACTCTCAGAGTTCCGCACATCGACCGGCGTGCGACAGGCAGCCAACTTCGTGACGAAGCGGATCCGTTCGCGCCCAACCTTGATTGGCCGCAATTGGCGGGGAACCACAACCTGAGTCTCCTGAACGGCAAAATGGGATGCCCCATGCCACTGGGCGGCCGTCAACAGACCCACATAATATTCAGGAACCCCAAGGAAGCGCATGAGCGAATCGAGATACCAGGCGAGCGGCGGAGCCCCCATCGAGTGGTGCTCGTGGGGAACAATGACAAAGAACGGGTGCCGAGGCAGCGGGCGCACCAGTCGCCCCTCCCGTCGTAGCCGGCCAAGAGCAGCACGGCGCGCCGCGGCGCTCTGCCGGGAATCTTTCGCCAGCTCTGCGTCGGTGAAGCAGTACTGGCCCTGACGCTGGCGCGCATCGACAAAAGCGCTCACCAGTCCCCGGTATTGGCGACCGTATCGAGGCCCGGAGCATGTGCTTTGTCTATGCATAATACGACATTCAGTGTCATGTTATGCGTATTAAAGGCCCGTTGGCAAGCGGGCAATCATGCATTCGGACTCACATGAACGCCGTTCAAGTCGCTGAGACTTCAATCTACGCACCGCAAAACCCGGCCAAATGGCTGCCGTCAGTGGTTGTCCGGCTTGGCAAGCCCTGCCCTTTACTGTCCCCCGTTTGTCCCCCTTCCAATCTTCTCACAGGTAAAACGTCGAGCCTCACCGGCCCGACCAACCTTCGCCCCGGGGGCTTCGGCCGACAGGCCAATTCCCGTCATGCCGGAATTGACGCCCGGCATTGAACGATTCCTGGGTTGTTGCATCACGCCGCTCGGCGGAGCCATCGTTCCGAGCAGACCACGTTCAAATCCTTCCGACCGGTCGCCGCGGACCCCAAACCCCAAAGCCTGACTCTTTCGGATCGGCCTTTCGGATCGGCCCTTCTCCGAGTGCGTAGATGAAGATCTGGACGTCGCCAGCTGTAGGGGTGTGCCGATCTATGGTGATTTTACAACTCCGCTTATTCTGCTCGTAAGCAGTCGATGAGATGCACATGAATCCTCCAGCGCGATTACCCTCATGACTACACATTCATCATCTCAATTGCGCAGTTTCCGTATTGGATCGTTTCCGGTTGTTCTGGCAGTCATCCTGGTCCTGTCTTCTGGCGTGCTGCGGGGGGTCACGGTGGGCGCCACGTATGATCAGGTCATTACCGAGAAGGGGAGACCCGCGAACAAACTTGAGCTCGGCAGCAAGATGATTCTCACGTACCCAGACCTGATCATCAAGCTACAGGAGGGCCGAGTGATTTCGATCAAGACGCCGGTGAAAGAAATCAGCGCGGAAGCGTTGATTGCGCCGGGACAGTGGACAACCGACTACGCGGCGGCGCTGAACCTGGCAAAGGCGCAAAAACGCAAGGTGTTCTTGCTGTTCACGGGCTCCGATTGGTGTCCATGGTGCAAGAGGCTCGATAGCGAGGTGCTTTCAACCCCGGCTTTTGTCGGTTATGCGAAGACCAATCTGATACTCGTGAAGCTGGATTTTCCCCGCGAGACCTATCAAGCCCAGCAGGTCGCAGCCCAAAATCAGAAGTTGCAGGATCAGTACCGGGTCGGGGGGTTTCCGCATGTTGTTATCTTGAACGACGCCGGCCAGACGGTTGGCGAGCTCGGCTATCAACCGGGCGGTCCCTCCCCGTTTATCGATCAGCTCAAGGGAATGTGATCCAAGCGGCGCCGACGGTTCTCGGCTTCGAGTTTTGCGCCGCCGCAGTACTACTCAGACCATGGATTCGCGCAAGGTCGGTCGCCCCTTGCCGGGGGATTGGGAAGGGGTCAGGCCGCACCTTTTTGCCTCTGGAACGCCGAGCGGTTACCGGAAGGCAAGAAGTGAGACCCGATCCACTACAGCTGGGCCCCTGGACCGCCGGATAGTATTCCAGGATCATCCGCGAGTGCGGCGTATACCGTGCCGGAAATCCGCCTCGGACAGCGGCTGAGCCTTGCCGGTCTCGAACTCGGCATTCCGACGGATTGCCGCGTAGGGTTTGGCGGGCGTAGAAACCCTAGAACGGATTGCCAATTGAGATCTGCCACGTCCCGCGCGGGTCGCCGGCCCGCGGATTCAGGTTGTGGCCGTATTCCAGGCGGATCGGGCCGATCAACGTCTGGTAACTTACGCCCAGGCCGGCAGTGTACAACCGCTCATTGAACGGATAGGATCTCAAGTGCGCCGCCGTGCCGAGCCCGTCCACAAAGGCCACCACGGACCAGTCGGGTGTCAGCGCCTGCTCAAGTTCGACGCTTGCCAGCACATAACTTTTCGCGCCGACAAAAAGCCCGTCGGCGCCGCGCGGCGCGGCCTCACCGTCCCGGTAGCCGCGGATGCTGTTGTCGCCGCCGGGAAAGAAAAGCTTGTTCACCGGGACCGTCGCGTCGGTGGTGCCCATCGTGGTGATGACGCCATGGCTCAGACCGAGATGGATCCAGCGGCCGTCGCCCCAGGGGGTGTGATAGGCCATGCCCAGTTCGAGCCGCTGATACTCCGCCGCTCCGCCCAGGCTGCGGGCGGCCACCTCGACCTCCGTGAACCAGCGGTAGCCACGGCGCGGACGCAGCGGATTGTCGCGGTGATCGCCGGTGAGCCCGAAATCGATGCTCGCCACGTTCAGCTGCGATTTGTCGGTCGCCTGGGTCGCGAGTTCGCTGTCCTTGTCGCGCAGCACCTGGAACGTGTAGCCGGCCGTGCCCACCGCGCCCAGCCAGGGGAGAGGCCGGGTCAGCGTGAAGCTCGCGCCATACTCCTGCCGCAAGAAGGCGAGCTCCTGCCGCTGCAGCCCGAAAAGTCTCGCCGCGCCGTCGATCGATTCACCGAAGAGCTCCGGCACCGAATACGTATAGTCTCCGCTGGTGCTTTTCATGGATTGCACGAGCTCGATCCGGCTCTGGTGGGCCAGTCCAAAAAGGTCCTCCTGGCGAAACTCGACGCCGCCCCGCAGTTCCTCGTAGCTGCCGTAGCCGAACAGCAGGCTGGCTTCGTCGCGCTGGCTTTCCTTGAGCGCAAACACCGGATCGCGCACCGGCCCGTCCGCGGGATCGAGGCGGAGATCCACCGAGTCGAACACGCCGAGCCGCGAGATACGGTACCGCGCGTTGGCCAGCGCCAGCGGATCGAGCGGCCCGTCCGTCCGCAGCTGCGCGCTGCGCCGCAACACAGACTCGCGCGTGACGGCGTTGCCCTCAAAACGCACCTGCCCGATCTTCGCCTGTGCACCCGGCTGGATCTGCGCACTGACCGTCACCGGCTTCTGTCCTTCCTGCACCGCCCCCGGCGCGGCGGCGATGCGCACCACGACATCGGCGAATCCTTGTTGATAATACGCCCGCCGGATCGCTTCTTCCAGGTTCTCCTGCAACGCTGACGACCAGGAGCGGCCAATCCATTCCGCCGCCGGCGGCGGTTTTACCGTTCCCGCTTCCGCACCCTCGAAGCGCACCGCCGCGACCCGCCAGTGCGCGCCCTCGGTTACCGCCACCCGCAGCGCCACGGCCCCGCTCGCCTCGTCGATTTTCACCGCTTCCGCGCGCACCACCGCGTCGGCATAACCGCGCTGGCGCAACTCCCCTAACAGCGCTCCGGCCGCGCTTCCGACGTGCGACGGCGAGTAGGCGTTCGTCTTCGCCCGGACAAACAACATCGATTCCATGCGAAAAAAGGCGCGCGCGGTTTTCGCCGGCAGCACCGTGAGGCCGGTGATTTCCACCGAATCGACGTGCCACCGTGCGCCCGGCTTCACCTGGAATCTCACCGCGCGCGCCTCGAGCGGTCGTGGCATCGCGGTTTCCAGGCTCGCATCGAACACCAGCTGTCGCACCGCTCCATTGGCGAGCGTCACGTCGGTCTCGATGACCGGCTTCTGAAAGCCCTCCTCCCCGAGCGCGGAGACCAGCAGCACTGCAGCGTCCTCGATGGCATTGGCGTCGAGGGTCGCTCCGCGCTGCGCACCGAGGAGCAGCACGAGCGAGCGACGAAGCTCGCGGTCGCGCAGCGGTCCGACACCGGAGACCTCGATCGTCGCCAGCCCCTCCGCTGACGGAGCCGGCGCGGCCGCGCCGGCCGCGCTGAGCAATGTCACGACGGCTGCAAACGCCAGCACCAACGGAGGAACGACCCGCGGCCCACTGCGCCTATTTGGGTGCATCGCGCAGCGCCTCCGGTTCGCGTTTGCCCGGGTAGAGCCGCCACTTCAGCCCGACGTTGTAGTCGTCGAATTCGTCGTATTCCCCCACCCACTTCCAGCGGTCGGTCAGCTTGTATTCGACGGTGTAGGTCTCGCGCCCCTGCAGGGAAATCGTCTCGCCCTGGACGATGCTCAGGCGATCGGCGTTGTCCGCGTCGACCCCGAAACTGCCGAGCAGGCCCTGCCCGAAGTAGGTGCCGAGGCGCGCAAACCGCTGCGTATTGGAAGGGCTGATGCCGTTGCTCGGCGCGGCGCCCGTCATGACCATCATCAGCAATTGCCCGGATTCGAGCGCCGGACTCGAGGTCAACAGGATCCTCGGCGCCTCCGGCGTGCCGGTGATCTCCAGAGTCAGGTCGTAACCATTGCGCCGCGCCGTCCCGCGCACGAGAAGCGACACCTTGTGGGCATTCTCCTCCGTGATCTGCGCCGCACCCTGTTTCACGCGGAAACTTGCGAACGGCATCAACACCTGCCCCTCGTCAATCACCATCTGGCCAATCGCGCGCGGCTCGCCCAGCGTGCCGCTGAGACGAAACCGCGCCGACGCGATCCCGTTGAACACCGGAGTGCGCGCTCGCAGGAACCGGCTGCCGACGACGTCCACGCCGAGCGTCCAGGCATTGAACGGCGGCATCCCCACCGCGAAATAGGGCGGCTGCGGCACGCTGCCCGTCGTGCCACCCGGCAGAAAAGCGCGGGCGTCGGACAGAAACAGGCTGTCGCGCAGCCGCACCGAACCGCTGATCGCGGTGGCCCCGCCGGCAGGCGTCCGCAGTTTCAAGTCCAGGTCGCCGCGCACGAGCAGCCCCAGCTGGCGGATGAACGGGAGATTCTCCCCGCGCAAGGCCACGTCGTAGCGCGGCGCCGCGCCGGCCGGAAACTCGATCGTCCCGCTCAGCGTAACCGGCTGGCCGCCCGCTTTGGCGGTGACATTGCGCAGCTCGGCCTTGCGCTTCGACAACTGCAGGTCGGCGTTGATTTCCTGCAGTACGCCGAGCGGACCGAGCGGTCGCGACGCCGCGTCGCGCAATCGCACGAACCCCTCGACCGTGCCGCCCGGCCGGTAATTCAGATCCGCCTGCAACCGTCCCTTCGCCGCGAGATAGGGCGGCAGAAAACGCGCGAAGGCCGCCACCTCAGCCTCCGGCACTTCGAGATGCAGCTCCGCGCTGCCCAGGGCGAACGCCAGCGGTTCCTGTCTCAACCGGTCCCAGCCGCCCTCCGCCACCGGCAGCCGGCCCTGCGCCCGCACCGCCTGCCCCTCGACGCTCACGGAAAACGCGTCGAGTTTTATCCCGCTGCGATCGCCCGTCAGCACGACGGCGAGCGACTCCATCGTCGGAAGCGGCGGTCTGAACCGCTCCGGGTCAAGTGCGATGCGCGCCGCATTCACGCGGACTTCGCCCAGCGGCCGCGCCCACGTGCCCGTCACGTGCGCCGTCGCGCACGGCTCGGTGAACTCGACTCCGGTCAGCTCCGCGAGCTTTCCCCAGAAAGCTCCGTTGCTTGTTACGACCGCCTCGACCGCGAGCGCGCCCTCCGGTTCGATCCGCAGCAGCGGAACTGCGCCCGGAAGGAATACGAACGGGGCGCGCCCGGTCGCCGTGAGAATCGTCGTCGTTCCCTCGCTCGCGCGCAGGGCCTCAACCCGCAGCCCCTCCTGGTCGCCCTTCGCGGCCAGCGTTACCGCCGCCATGCGTCCACCACCGAGATCGATCGCCCCATCACCGGTCACGGAATACGTCATCGGCCCGCGGTCCCAGGCGCCCGCGATCGCGAGGGAATTTACCCGCCACGCCGGGCCCGGCAGCGCCGCGAGCTCCTCAAACCAAGCCGACAGAACCTGGTGCATTGCCAGCTCGACGCGACCGGTCTCCCCCCAGGTGACCGCCAGACTGGCGTCGCCGTCGCCGGTCAGGCGGAGCGCGTCGATCTGCAGCGCGGGACTCCACCGTACGGTCACCGGCGCCGTGAGCCTCAACCAGGTTGCGTCTCCCCGGACCAACGTCAGTCCGCTCAATCGCAGCTGCGTGCGGGTCGCCGAGCCGGCCGCGGAAACGCGCGTCAGGCCCGCCTTCGCCTCGGCCGTGAAATCGTCGAGGGTGTCGCCGCGACCGCGCCACGTGACGGCCAGCGCGAGCGGATTCAACCCGCGGAGTTTTACGTCCACGGCTTGCACGCTGCCCGTGTGCGCCAGGCTGGCGAGGGGCCCGCTGGCCTGCGCCTGGATCGAAATCGTGTCAAATCCCGGCTCTGCGGGCAGCCAGCGCGCGAGGGACGCTCGGCCGATCTGGCCGGCAACCGTCGCATCAAGAATCTCCTGCGCGCGAAAATCCCACCCGCCGCGCCACCGTAGGTTGCTGTCAGCGGTCGTGATCGCGCCGGCTGTGATCACCACGCGCGGCCACACGAACCGGCCCTCGGCACTGGCGCCGCCCAATGCCACCCCCCCACCGCAACGTCCCGCGCCGCGAAGTTGAAATCGACCACCGGCAGCTCCGCCGCGCGCGCCACGAGCCACGCCTCGCCATTAACCGAACCCGTGGCGGCGAGCCACGGCTGCTTCGCGAGATCCGCCTGCACGGCGAAGCGCGCGGCCCCAGGCTGAAACCGGCCCAGGCGGTCGACGGTGACGGCCTCGCTCAGTTGCGCGGTGATTCCCGGCAGCCGGACGTGCAGCGCCTCAACGGTGAGGGATTGCGCATCGCCATGCCCGCGCAACGTCGCTTCCAGCGGCGGCGCCGATTTTCCGGCCGCCGGTTCCCCGGTCGCCGCCAGATCGGCTACAAAGTGTCCGTCGCGCCATTCGACTTTTCCGTGGCCACGCACGGTCGCGTAGAGTTCTCCGACTTTCAGCCGTGCGCCCGGCACCTGCCACCCGTCGGCCCGCAAGGTCGCCTCCGCCGGCAGCCAGCCGCGCCCGCCGAAACGGGCAACCAGCGCCGCGCGCTGCTCCCACCACGTGACCTCGCCGGAGACGTCCGGGCCCCGGCTTTCCAGACTGGCCGTGCCGTCTGCGTCGATCAGCCGCACGGTGAGGCGCAGGACATCCGTACCGGCGGGAAACGCCAGCCTCGCCTTCGTCTTGACCGGCCCAAACACCAGGTCTTCCACCACAATCGCGCTTCCGGTCCACGTCGCCGAGGCCAGGGATAGTCCGCCGCCCGGCCAGTGCACCGTCCCGGCGCCGGCCCTGACCCGCGGTGCCCAACGGTCGAGCCCCGCCGCGACGCCCTGCAGCGTGGCGCGCAGCGGAACCCAGCCGCCCTCGGGCGATGGCGCGACCTCGCGCCGGTCCGGGCGCTCCACCTTCACCATCCAGCGCTCCACCAGGATCTCGCCGGGCCGCCCGGTCCAGCGCCGCCAGAGCCATACGATCGGCGTGTCGGCCTCGGCACGCGAAACCGTGACGCGCACGCCGGCCGCGCGCACCGCGACATCCCGCAGCGCAAAACGCGAGTATCCGACCCGTTCATAGGCGCTGAAGCCGCCTCCCCACGCCCGCCCGACCGGCACGAGCAGCAACTCCAACCACCACGGCAGTGCCGCGATCACCGCGGCGAAGACGGCAACCAGACTGGCGGCAGTGAGAAGACGGTGACGGCGCATCGGGCAGGAAGACCGCCCGTGGTGCTTTTCTTTTTAGCATGACGAGCGTCGTTCAACCCGGGACTGTAGGCGAAACCCCGCGCCGGCCCCATGGGGTTTAACCCTAAGCCGGATCCAGGCAGTCGCACCGCGCCGAAGGCATGAGGGCAGCGATCCGGCGCCCACAGCGCCCGGGTGGCAGGAACCGGGTTTTACCCCATACAGGCCGGAACGGCTTTGCGCTAGTCTCGCACCATTATGGCTGATGCTCCTGTTTCCACTCCCCCCAAGACGAACGTCCCCGCCGCTCGTCCCGGCAAGACCGCGGAACGCCCCCCGGATGACGGTGATGGCGAGGCCCGGACTCCGGCGCAGGCCGGAATGCGCCTCGCAACCATCGCGCTCGGCATATTGTCCGCCGTCCTTTTCTTCACGATTCTGGGTTTTTGGATGAAAGTCGCATCGCAGGGCGCGACCATTGCGGAAAGCCAGAACCGGATCGACCAGTATGGAACGGCCACGGCACAGATGCAGGCGCAGCTGGACGGGGCCAAGGCCGACCTGGCCACGCTTCAGACGAAGATTGATGACGCCAAGGCGAGATCCGACAGGCTCAACGGCCTGGTCGACAAGACCAAGGCCGGCGCAGCCGAGCTGCAGACCCAGCTGGACAAGGCCCGGGCGATCGCCAACGTCTTCCAATCCCAGATGGAGGACGCAAACGTTGTGTCCATCCGGCATCAGGGGGAGGTCGAGGTAGCCAAAGCCCAGACAACGGTGATGCAGGCGCAGTTGGATGAGGCCAAGACCGACACGGCCCGGCTCCAGGTGCAATTGGATGAGAGCCGGACGAACTCCGCCGCGTTGCAGGATCGACTGGAAAAGGCCGAGAAGGCGCTCGCCCAGCTGTCAACGGGCCACCCGAAAAACTAGGGCGATCCGACAGGGTCAGGCCTTGGGGTTTGGGGTTGAGGCGGTTGAACGTCGGCGGCCGGCCGGCATCACCGGCACCGGCCTGACCCGCGGCCTACCGCTGCCTGGCGCCGAGCACCGGCTGCAGCAGTCGGCGCAATGCCGCCGGGTCGGGACCGATCGCGATGAGATTGCAGGCCCCGTCGCGGGCAAACAGCAGGTGCCGGCCCTGGTCGTCGATCAGACTGCGCTCGCCGGGCCCGCCCCCGCCCACCTTGTATTTGGAATTCGATGACAGCGTGGCCCACGCCGCTTCGCTCCGCGCCGCGGCCTCCGCGTCGTCCGCATGGCGCAGGATGAAGAACTGGGTGCGGTCCGCCTCGGCGGCCGCGCCCTCGATCGGTTGGAACGGATCGGAGGCGTCGAAGGCGTAGAGGTTGAGCAGCCCGAGGCTGCCGCGGAAATACACCACCTGCGCGGCGCCGCCGGCCAGGGCGGGCAGCCGGGACAACAGGGCGGGTTTGCCGGCGACGGCGGGAATCCGGGCGGCGATTGCGCGGGCCAGTTCGAGGCACGCAGGCATCGTCGCGGCCGGATCGGAGACCGCGGTGAGCGTGAAGAAATGCGCCCCCTTCCGGACCAACACGAAGTAATTCGTCCGCAGGGCGTCGTCGCCGATCGGGACCGGGCTGCTGCCCTTGACCCGCGCATTGAACGAGTAAATTCCGAACGCGGCCCCGGCGTCCTTCATGGCATAGAGCTCCACCTGCACCCGGCCCTTGCCGGGATGCTGGTAGCGCACGCTGGCGGCGCCGGCCACGCCGTATTCCAGATAAACCTCGGCCCCGCCGTCCATGAGATCCCAGAGCGTGTCCGAGGTGAACGTGGCGGGCTTGTCCTCCTGGCTCCAGCCCGGCAGATCCGGCCCGGCGGCCAGATAATCCTCAGGCGCCGCCGCCGCCGTCAGGCCCAGGGTCAGGCAGGCAAGGGCGATTTGAGTGCGAAACAGGGTCATGCGAGGGTCGGTTCGGTTCGGCGCGGCGCGCGCGCTTCCGGGGTGGCCCGGGGCGGGAGACCCGGGCCGCGTTGGATGCGGCCTGGCGGCGCAAAGCAACCTCAGGGCTAGCCCGGCGTGACCTCCTTCAGGGTGCAGGCGCCAGTATCCATAGATCCAATACCATGGGCGGCGGCCGCCGTGATCACGCGGATGTCGGCGGGCTGGCGGTGGTGCAGCTTCGCCCCGAAGCAATCCAGCAGGACGGGGTCGGTGCCCGCGAACACCCGGTTCTCCGTCCGCATTTCGCCCGGGCCCGCCGGGCCGTTGGTGACCAGGAACTCGGTGGCGTCAACGACGCACAGGTCCGGCTTGCGCACGAGATTGGCGTCGGCGATCGACTGGGCGAGAAATCCGAGGTCCTCGCGGGCCCCGCGCTGCGTGGTGCCGTAATGGAAGAACCGGTTCGTGGAGCCGCTGCAGGTCCCCATGACATTCTTCAGGCAGCCCGTGAGGATCGTGCCGCCATGGTGCTTGAAGATCGGGAGGTTGATGACCACATCGCACTCGAAGAGGTCCTTGACCATGTCCGCCCGCTTGATCGCCACGCCCTGCGGTATTTCCCGGGTGACATAGGCCCCCGGGGTCTCGGCGATCGACGAAACGAGGGCCGGGTGTTTCGCGCTGAGCGGACTGCGCGCCCAGAGGTCGGGGGCGACCTTGAGCAGGAAGATGATCCTTTTCGCCCCGGCATCGGCGACCATCCTGGCCGTGGCCAGCACGACATCCGTGCGGGTATAGGTGCCCGGGATCTTCAGCCAGCCGCCAACGTTGGCGTTGAGGCCAACGGTTGCGCCGGGCTTCACGAAGCGCCCCATCCCGCCGAGCAATTCGACCGCCTTCAGCGTGCTGTTGAAACAGTCCGGCCCCTCCACCGAGGAGACGTCCGGCAGGGAGATGGGTCCCGGCGCCGCGAGCACACGCGAGAGAACGGTTTGGGAGGCGAAAGCCGCCGCCCCGAGGGCGGCAGCAGACTTGATGAAGGAGCGTCGATGCATGGATTGCAGGCGATCGGTTGCTTGGCGGGCGGTTCGGGGTCGGAATGGTCTCCCGCCTCTGACGAAAAGGAAAGAAAAACCCGGGAACCGACCAGGGCGCATGACTGGATTCCGGCCAGGGCACCCATCCGACAACGTCGACGAATCGCAGAAACTGTGTCAGCGTGCCGGCATGAACCCAAGACGCGACCAGGTCATGGACTCCCGGTGAACTCAACGCACTGATCCGCCACTACCAGGGTGCGGCCGTGCTGGCCGCCGCCGCGGAGCTGGATGTTTTCTCCCGCCTGGCCGGAGGCCCGGCAACCGCCCCGGCGCTGGCCCGGCAGCTGGCGTGCGACCGGCGCGGGTTGACCACCCTCCTGGACGCGCTGGCGGCGCTGCAGCTGGTGGCCAAGCGGGGCGACCGTTATTCGCTGGGTCCCGGGGTGGCGGACGTGCTCACAGCCGGCGGAGCCCACCCCAGCCTCGCGATGGCGCGGCACCAGGCGACCTGCATGCGCCGGTGGGTGCAGCTGGCCCGCGTGGTCAAGACGGGCCGCCCGGCGCCGCGGATTCCGGGCGTGCGCGGGGTGGCCGGCGACCGGGAGGCGTTCATCGGGGCGATGGACAACACCTCCGCGCCCGTGGCCGACGCCGTGGTGCGGCGCGTGCGACCACACACGTTTCGTCGGCTGCTTGATATCGGCGGGGCCTCGGGCACGTGGACCATCGCATTCCTCCGCACCTGTCCGTCGGCCACGGCAATTCTTTTCGATCTGCCAGCCGTCATTCCCATGGCCGGCCGCCGGCTGCAGGCCGCCGGGCTGCGCGATCGCGTGCAGCTTGTGCCCGGCGATTACACCGCCGATGCGATGCCAGAGGGCGCCGACCTGGCGTGGGTGAGCGCCATCGTCCATCAAAACTCGCGGGAGGAGAACCGCGGCTTGTTCGCCAAGGTGTTTGCCGCCCTGCGGCCCGGAGGGCACATCGCCATCCGCGACATCCTGATGGACGAGACGCGCACCAGCCCGCTCTCCGGCGCCCTGTTCGCGGTCAACATGCTGGTCGGCACCCCCGGCGGCGGCACATTTACGTTCGGTGAATTGCGCGAGGACCTCGCGGCGGCCGGTTTCACCCGGGCAACCGTCTGCCATCGGGACGAGGGCATGAGCTCGATCGTTGTTGCGCGGAAGGCAGCGGCGCCGGAGCGCTGACTCCGCCGGCGGCGATCCGGGCAGCGACCACCGGCAGGGAGGCGGGTTGACCCTCAACCAAATGTCAACTATTGGATGACATGTTCCCGGCGCGCACGGTCGGGCGGAACGCTCCGCCGCCCGGCCGCCGGCTCAGGAGAGCCGCTCCAGCCGGGCCATGACATCATCCCGGAAACCGCGGATCAGATCGCGAAGGTAGGTTTCCACGTCGAGCGAATCGACTTTGGCCAGGACCGTGAGGTCCATCGCGAAGGTCAGGGCCCGGACCGCATCCGTCGTCTGCGGCGAGAAATAACTGGCGTGGGCGGCCCGCCGGCCGAGGGTCGCGGCATCGTAGCGTTTGCCGCCCATGATCTGCGACCGGAACACCCCGAGCAGTTTCTGCGCAAGCTGGGGCCGGTCAGACACGTCGAGCGCCACCTTCTCGGAGTCCGGCAGCCAGTCCAGGTCGCGCCAGACCTCGCATCCGAGCACCTGGAGCGGCCGCTGCGCCCGCGGCAGCGAGCGGATCGCCTCCAGACACCGCAGGAACACCGCCACATGGGTGTCATGTTTGTCCGCCGGATTGTGCAGATAGAGCACCGCGGGCCGGCAGGCCGACAGGATCTTCGCCAGGTCCGCCCGGACCTCGGCATGCTCCGCCGGTTTGACCGCCGCGCTGGGATGGGCCAGCTGGATCTGGATGCTGTAGGCGCCCAAGCGGGCCGCCCGGCGCTGTTCGCGCCGGCGAACCGTCTGCATCTCCTCGTCGCTGATCTTTGCATACGGCCCGAGGCGCGGGCTCCCGGCGCCATTGGTCACCACGATGCCCGAGAACCACCGGTCATCCCGGCCGAAGCATCCGGCGATGCCCTGATAGGCCATGATCTCCACGTCATCCTGATGGGCGGCGATGCAGAGGTGCGTGGTCCGCGCGAGCGCGGCCTCCGGGTCAAGACCGCTCGGCACATAGACATCGGCTTGGGGCAGGCTGAATTTCATACGCTGGAACCCGTCAGCGTGATCCTTCCGGCCGGCAGCGCAATCCTGGTCCGGCCGGTCCGCACGATTTCCCGACGGGCGGCTGATTTGGCGCGGAAACGACTTGTCGCGCAACCACGATCGGCCGACAACTCAGGCAGGCCTTCCCCTCATGTTCACCCAACTCGCCGAACGACACGAGCGCCTCGCCGCCGCGCTCAACCTGACCGATGGTGTCCTGCTCGTCGGAGCCGGCCTGCCGGTCCCACTGCCCGAGAACACCGACCAGACCTATCCGTTCCGCGCCCATAGCGAATTCCTTTATGTCGCCGGCGTGGACTGCCCTGGCGCCATCGCCGCCTTCGACCCGCGCGACGGATCGCGGGATGGCTGGCGACTCTTCGTCCCGGAGGTGACGGAGGGCGAGCGCATCTGGGAAGCCAGGGAGCAAGCTGCGGGCGAGCCGCTTGGAGCCCTGCCGGCCTGGATTACGACCCGCCGCGGACGTCCCCTGGCGCAGTTGGGGACTCCGCTCGCCGGGGTGCGGCCGGATGAAGCGCTCACGGCCAGAGTCCGCGAGTCATTCACGCATGCGCGGCGGCCCAAGGACGCCGGCGAACTCGCGACGATGCGCCGGGCGGCAACCGCCACCGCCGCCGGCCATGCCCGGGCGGCCGCGATCATTGTGCCTGGCGCCACGGAACGCCAGATCCAGATCGAGTTGGAGGCCGAGTTCTTCCGCCACGGCGCGACGCGGACCGGATACGGCACGATCGTCGGCAGCGGGCCAAACTCCGCCGTGCTGCATTTTGAACCAACAAACCGCGCCGCCCGCGAGGGCGAGTTCGTGCTGATCGACGCGGGCGCGGAACTCGACCGCTATGTGATCGATGTCACCCGGACCTTCGTCGCCGGTGCGCCGTCGGCCTTCCAGCAGGATCTTTATCAGGTGGTCCTTGCCGCGCAGGAGACGGCGATCCGCCGCTGCGTCGCCGGCGCCGAGTGGCGCGACGTCCACCTGCAGTGCGCAGTCAACCTGACCGCCGGCCTCGTCTCGCTCGGTCTCATGCGCGGAAACGCCGAATCGCTCGTCGAACGGGACGCGCACCTGCTGTTCTTTCCCCACGGCCTCGGCCACCTCGTCGGCCTCGGGGTACGGGATGCAGGCGGCAACCTTCCCGGCCGTCCGCGCTCGACCCGCGCGAGTCTGCAAACCCTGCGGGTGGACCTGCCGCTGGCCCCGGGCTACGTGGTCACCGTCGAGCCGGGGCTCTACTTCATTCCGGCCCTGCTCAACGAACCGGGGCGCCGCGAGCAGTTTCGCGACTGCGTGGTGTGGGACCAGGTCGAGCCCCATCTCGGACTGGGCGGCGTCCGGATTGAGGACAACGTGCTGGTGACGTCCGGCGCCCCCGAGGTGCTGACCGCGGCGATTCCAAAAGCGCTTCTTTAGGACGTTTCCCGGGCGTCCCGGCCTGAATCGAAATGTCATCTATTAGTTGACATTGATCTTTTGACCGGCGCGGCGCCGGCAGGCTGCGCGGAGCAAGTCCCGGAGACCGGGCGCAGGGGCACCGGTCGCCGGCCTGAGTCCGGCTCACACCCGTCTCATCCCGAGGCCGACGATCGCCAGCGAGACCAGCGCGCTGGCGGGCATGAGGACCGCCGCCAGCAACGGACTCATCTGGCCTGTCAGGGCCACGCCCACCGCGGCAAGATTGTAGGCGATCGCAAAGGCGATCACCCGCCGCTGGGTGCGGGCGCGGATCGCGTCCACGGCAAACAGCCGCCGGATGCCGCCGATGCCGCGGCCCAGATAATAGAAGTCCGACTTGGATTCGAGCACCCCGCGGTGCACGACCGGCGTGCCGCGGCAGAACGCGCGGTCGAACGCCAGACTGTCGTTGGCCCCGTCGCCCAGCATCAGCGTGTCCCGCCGGTCATGCTCCCGGATCCAGTCCGCCTTTCCATCTGGCGACACCTCGCCAATGCCGTTTTCCGGCGCCAGTCCAAGGTCGCGGGCCATGGCATCCACCTTTGCCTGGTGGTCGCCGCTCAGGATGAAAACGTCGCGCCCACCGGCCCGCAGCGCGGCGACCTCGATCCGCGCGTCCGCCCGCACCGCGTCCGCAAAATGAAACCGTGCGATCACGGCGCCGTTGCGGCAGAATTCGGTCCGGGCCGCCTCCGGGTCGTCCGCCCCGGCTAACCGCTTTGTAGCATGTTCCGTTACATCGTCAGCCGTGGGCGGCCCCGGATTCAAACCGGGCGCAAAGGTGGCCGGCTTCCCGGGACCGCCCCGCCATCCGGGCCGCCCCAGAGTCCACAGATCCCCTTCGGTTCGGAGGCTGAGGCCGAAGCCGATCGTTTCTGAAACTTCGCCCGCCGGGGATCCGGCCCGCCCGGGAATTGTCACCCCTTGATTCAGGAGCAACGCCTCGTGCAAACCCACGCTGACCGGATGCGGGTTGTCCCGCACCAGGGCAAGCAGGGCGCGACAATCTGCCGGATCGAGGGCTTTCAGCGCCCCGGGGTTGACCAGACCGGGCGCTTCAAACGTCAGGGTGCCGGTCTTGTCGAAGACGATCCGGCGCACCCGGCCCAGGCGAGCCCAGAGGTCGTTCTCGCGGACAAACACTCCGTCGCGCCGCAGGGCAGCCACGGCCATCTCGTCGGCCAATGGCAGGGCCAGACCGAGCGAACACGGGCATGACACCACCAGCACGGCCAGAGCCACCGACCAGGCCCGCACCGCGTCGCCCGTCGCGACCGACCACGCGACCCCCGCCCCCAGCGCCAGCCCGATGATCCCGACCAGATAGAACTGGATGATGCGTACCGTCAACCGGTGCCGGGAGCCGGGCCGGACCTCCCCCTGCATCAACCGGGCAAGCAACGATTCGCCCCAACGCTGCAGTGCCTCCAGCCGCACTTCGCCGCGGGTGACATTGACCGCGCCAGCTGGAACGCGCTGACCGGCGCGAACGAGCCGGGGAGCCGACTCGCCGTTGATCCACGCGGTGGTGAAGACGGCATCCCGGGCGAGCAACCTCCCGTCCACCGGCACCGTGTGACCCACCGGCACGCCGAAGGTTTGGCCAGCCTGCAGCCGTTCCACTGCAACCGGCCCGGCCTCCGCCCGGGCCTCGTCGTACAGCCGCACCGCCGGCAAACCCGTTTGGTGCTGCAGCAGCCGCCGGCGGTTGCGCTCGATGGCGGCAACCTGCGCCCAGCGCCCGATCAACATCAGCAGAATGAACGACCCGACGAAGTCGAAATACACAAACCGGGCGTCCGCCACGAGCCATCCATAGACCGACCCGGTGTACGCGCCGGCGATCCCCAGCGCGATCGGCAGATCGAGGTGGAGCACGCGCTCGCGGACGGCCCGCGCCGCCCGCCCCAGAAAATAGCCGCCACCCGCCAGGAAGCTGAGGGTGCCGAACAACATCGCCAGGGTGCCGAACAGCGGGGCGTAGGGAAACGATGACGCCATGCCGAAGTAGGCCGGCAGCGTGAACAACATGATGTTCATCGCGAAGGCGGTGCAGAGGCCGATCCGCTTCACGAGGTCGCGGGACTCGGCGGGTGCGGCCGCCACCTCCCACGGCGGGCCTAGGAAATAGTTGAACGACTGCAGCGTGCGGGCATAACGCGCGGCCTCGAACTCGCCGGGCTCCCAGCCAATCCGGATGCGTCCGAGCTGGGCATTGATCTCGATGCGCCGCGCGCCTAGCTCGCGCTCGAACACCCGTTCGATCAGCCAGACGCAGCCGACGCAGGAAATGCCCTGGAGGTCGAGCACCAGTTCCGGCCGGCCCCGAGGGGGAGACGTCCTCGACGGGCTGGACGACACCGCGGGCGCCGCGGCGCCCGCCTCCGCTTCCGCCTCCTTCTGCAGGGTCTCCAACCAGCCGTAGTCGCGAGGTTGGAAGAGCGCGCTGCCGGCCGGGGCGATCACCCGGTCCTTGAGGTGATAGTACCGACCCAGCCCTCCCGTCTCCACCAGATGGAACACGTACGCACACCCCGCACAGCAAAAGCCCGCCGACCGGGCCGCATCGGTGGTCAGCGGCGAGCCGCAATGGCGGCAGACGGCAGATTCCGCCCTGGCCGCGGGCCTGGCGCCCCCGCCCTTCGGACCACCGGGCGTGGGCCAGGCATTTGATCCCCGGGAAGCAGTCCTTTGCAATTCATGCCTCAGCCGGATCAACGCAGTCGAGCGGCCGGGAGTCGAGGCTCATCATCCGGCCGGTTCTTGGTGAGCCCCTCAGGTGGAGATCCTAGCCGGCACTCACCAGCCGCTTCTAATGGCAGACGAAACGGTCGATTCCCGGGCCGGGAAAACCAAGGGTGCCCCGCAGGCGCCAGGCGACCAGCAAAGCCGCGGCCAGCGCGAGCCCCGTCTGGACTTTTCCCAGCCAGAGCGCCGGCAGTTTCGCGCGGATCCACTGGAAGTTCACCTGCAACAGCCAGAGCAAGGGCACCGTGCCGAGTCCGAAGGCGAGCATGAATTCCACGCCGCGCCGGGCGGAGCCCGCAAACATCGCGACGACCACCAGCAGATAAAGGGGACCGCACGGCAGCAGCGGAGTTGCCAGGCCCAGCGCTGCAGCCGCGACGCCCGGGGAGCGGGTCCGGCCCCAGGCGTGGACGCGCCGGTAGACGCGCCCGAGGAACGGCGCCCGCGGCAGGAGGCGGTCCCAGCGGAACGCCACGACAACAAAGAACAAGACGAGCAGCCACGGCAGACAACGCACGACCCCGGATCCCATCCAGGCCACCGGCAGGCGGCCCAGCGCGCCAAACAGCGCACCGAGCACCGCATAGCCCGCGAGGCGGCCCAGGTGATAGAGGCTGCTGACGATCTGCGCATCGGCGCGGTCGCCACGCAACGGCATCACCGCACAGGCCAGCGGGCCGCACATCCCGAGGCAATGGAGGCTCGTGACCAAACCGGCCGTGAAGGCCGTCGCCACGCTGTTGATACTGGCGGGTTCCATCATTGGATGCGGTTTTGGCGGGCGCCCGCCGGCGGGCGCTGCGGCCGGCTTCGGCGGAACCAGGGCCACAGATTACACCCGCTGCCCGGATCCCGCCAAGGTTTTCTGGCGGCGGCGGATCCGGAGGTCGCATTTCCCGATTGAAGCAGGCTGGAAGCTCCGCCGCCTCGGCGCGAGCAAGCCGGCGCTACGTCCGGAAACCGCCCTCCACAACCGTCAATCGGCAGATGCACCCGGATTCACGCCGGTCCCGCCGCGAATGCCTTGCCGCCGCCCGCGCCTTCACCCATCCTGGCGCCGCCACCATGCGCCACCCCCGCCGCCCCGCCCCCGCGTCCCTGAGCCGCGCCGCCGCATTCCGGCGCCCGTTCGCCCCGGCGCCGGCAACCGGCCGGGGGTCCAGCCGGCGGGAAGGCGGTCCGCGATGAAACCCCTGCGCGTCCTGCTGGTCAACCCGCCGATCAGCGAGCCGGCCGGACCGTATCCGGCGATCTGTTACCTGGCCGGATTCCTCGAGACCCTCGGCCTCACGGCGGAGCTCGCGGACGCCAGCCTGGCGCTGTTGCTCCGCCTGTTCTCGCGCGCCGGACTGCACGCGGTCCGGGATGAGATCAGCGCCGGCGTCCGGGCCGGGAGGATCGTCCCGGACGCCGCGGTGCAGGCGTTCCTCACGCAGTTCGCCAAATATGCCGGCACGGTGGACACGGCAGTCGCCTGCCTGCAGGGCGGCGACCACGGCGCGATTTCCCGGGCGGTCCAGCCGGGCTATTTCCCGGCCCCGATCGACGCCACGGCCGACTGGGTGCAGACGGCGTCCTGCAGCCTCCAGACCTATGAAGCAGTCCTGGGGGGGCTCACGGCGGCCCAGCGGGCCCGGCTGGCCCAGACGCCCCGGCCGCTCCAGTTTGCGTTTGGCACCCAGGGGGAAACCGACGAGGCGCGATACCGCGCCTGCAGCGTGATCGACGACTTGATCCGGGTGATCCGCACCGCGGTCAACGCCGACTTCAAATTCCAGGCGTACGCCGACCGGCTGCCCCTGGATGCGCCGTCGTTTGCTCCGATGCGCGAGCGGCTGGAGCAGCTGCCTGGCCTGATCGACCGCCTGATCGACGGACTCGCCGACGAACTATGGCATTCCCACCGGCCGGAAGTGGTGGGGCTGACGGTGCCCTTCCCCGGGAGCCTGGTCGGCGCCCTGCGGATCGCCCGCCGGTTCAAAACCCTGGATCCCGGGGTGCACGTGATTCTCGGCGGCGGGTGGATCAACACGACCCTGCGCGATCTCACCGACCCGGGCATTTTCGACTACGTGGATTTCATCACCCTGGACGACGGAGAACGGCCGCTTCAATGCCTGCTGGAGCTGTTTCAGGGCGAACGCACCGAGGACCGGCTGCGGCGAACGCTCGTCCGCCGCGACGGACGCGTCCTGCAGCTCAACGGAGCCACGGAGGACGAGGTGCCATTTGCCCAGACCGGCACCCCCACCTGCCGCGGACTTCCCCTTCACCAATACCTCACACTCCGGTCCAGGATCAGGATGCGCGCGTGCGCCGGCGGACACCGGTGGAACAAACTCACCCTGGCCCACGGTTGCTACTGGAAGAAGTGTGCGTTCTGCGACACCAGCCTCGATTACATCGGACGATACGAACCGGCGCCACTGGACGTCACGATCGAACGGATCCGTCGCCTCAAGGACGAAACCGGTGAGAGCGGCTTCCATTTCGTCGATGAAGCGTTGCCGCCCGCCCTGTTGCGGCGGCTGGCCGAGCGCCTCCTGGCGGAGGAGCTGGCGATTTCCTGGTGGGGCAACGTCCGGTTCGACCGGTGGTTCGGGCCGATCGCGCCGCTCCTGGCCCGGTCGGGCTGCATCGCGATCACGGGCGGACTCGAGGTGGCCTCGGACCGGCTGCTGACGCTGATGCAGAAGGGCGTGTCGCTCGCCCAGGCGGCGCGCGCCATGCAGGCGCTGTCCGGGACCGGCATCAGCGTCCACGCCTACCTGATCTACGGGTTTCCCACCGAGACCGTGCAGGAGACCATCGATGCGCTGGACTATGTGCGCCAGCTGTTCGCGGCCGGCTGCCTGCACACGGTGACGTGGCACCGCTTCATGCTCACGGCGTTCAGCCCGATCGCGTCCGATCCGGACCGGTTCTCGATCCGGCTCCGGCCCCGCCAGCTGAATCCATTCTGCAACTACGTGCTCGAATACGACGAGCCGGGGGGGGTCGATCCCCGGCCGTTCAAGGCCGGACTGGAAGCCAGCGCCGATTCCTACATGGCCGGCTTTGGCTGGGACCGGCCGGTGCAGACCTGGTTTCCACCCGGGATGCCCGCCGCCACGCTGGATCCCGGCTATGTCCGGCGCATTTGCCTTGCTCTTTAGATGTCCTCTGAAACTTTCTCCCGGTGTACCCCATGAGCATTTACTCGGTCTCCGACAAGGTGACGTGGAAGGACCTCGGCGAAAGCGTGGTCGTATTGAATCTGTTCACGTCCGAGTATTACACCCTGAACGAGACCGCCTCCGTGATCTGGCGGGCGCTGGTGAAAGGAAACTCCTTCGAGGAGATCCGGGCCCTGTTGCTCGAAGCCTACGACGCCGAACCGCAAACCATCGATGAGGCGATCCAGTCAAACCTCGATCAATGGACGGCCGAGGGCGTGATCGTCCCGGCCGCCTGAAGATGTTTTCCACCTCCAACATCATCCCACACACGCCAAATGAAACCCGAGAAAAAAGCCAGGAAGGCGTTCGTTAAGCCAGAAGTAAAGAAGCACCAAGCCATCGCCTCGATCGCCGGAAGCGGCAGTGGCGCTGACTGCCTGTATTCCTCGAATACGGTTGGGGGCGTGTATTACCACTGATCCTGTCTGGCGCCGGCGGCGGCGATCGCGGCAGATTCGGATGGGCCTGGTGCGGTTGCGGTTCGCCAGCGCGGACGAACCGGTTGTATATTTCCGTCATGGCCTGCGTTCCGGCCGGCCCGGTCTTAGTTCGCATAAATTAGATGAATCTGCTAATCAACGATGTCTGCAACCGTTCCTGCTCGTATTGTTTCGCCCAGAACCGGGTCAGGCTCGGACAGGAAGTGGCGGTCGCGGCCAACAATATCAGCCTGGAGTCGGTCCGCTTCTATCTGGAGTTTCTTCAGCGGAGTCACATCAGCGAATTCAAGATCCTGGGTGGGGAGCCCACGCTGCATCCGCAGTTCTCGGAGATCGTCAACCTGGGATTGAAGGGCGGCTTCTCCGTGGCCGTGTTCACAAACGGCATGTGGAGCCGGCGGGTCTGTGACTATGTGGCGGCGCTGGGCTCTGCACCCCTGAAACTGGTGGTGAACATCAACGAGCCCCGCTATTGGAAGGGACCGGAGGCTGACTTCCAGGCGCGGTGTCTGGAGGCTGCGGGAGGAAAAGCGATGATCGGCTTCAATATCTTCGAGGCTGATTTCAGCCTGCTCTTCACCCGGGAGCTGATCGCCCGCTTCGGCCTGCAACGGGAACTGCGGCTGGGTCTGGCGAGCCCGATTCTCGGCCAGGAAAACCAGTACATCACCGTGGCGATGCGCGAACAGATCGGCCGGCGGCTGCTGGATCAACTGGAACAGCTGGAGGCCAGCGATGTGCTCGGCTGCTTCGACTGCGGCTTCGTCTACTGCATGTTCCCGGAGGAGCGCTGGGGAACGCTGATCAGGTCCGCGCAAAATGGATTTTTGAGCCTCTGCCGTCCGATCATCGATGTCGGTCCCGACCTGACCGCCTGGCCTTGTTTTCCCCTCAGCCAGCTGCTAACGGTGGACCTGCGGAAATATGAAAATCGAAACGAACTTTTCCGGCACTTCAGCGAGCGGCTTGCCGCATTCCGCCAGTTCGGCACGCGCGACGATTGCCAGGAGTGCAGGTTTTTTCGCCGGCAGCAATGCACCGGTGGCTGCCTTGCCCACTGCATTCGGGGATTTGCTGAGAGCGACCCGGCATTGCTCCGCAGTACCGCGTCCTGAACGGTCTCCCGTTGCGGTTTCCGCCGCCGTTTCGATCTTCACTGCCCGAATGACCGGCACCCGGGCCGCCGGTGTTCCGCCCCGCCGCCACCGTCGGTTCTTTGGTTTGCGTTCGGTCCTGGTGAGGCAGGCGACCCCGACGCCCAATCTCGCGCCCGTCCGATGACCCAACTTCATTTGAAACTTCGCCCGGGCGATCGAGGCCTGCTGCTCGCGATCGCAAGCGCCACGGTCGCCCGCGGCCTGCAGCGGCGCCTGGGGCTGATCGTCGCAAGTGCCCGACCCGCCGCGGAAGTCCAGCCGGTGCAGGTCGCCTGCCACGACGCCGGCAGCGAACTCCCCCTGCCGCCGGCGTTTGCCCAGGTTTCAGGGGTGGCAGTGCCCTATACCCACGAACTCTCCGCAGACGGTTGCCGGGCAATGAGTCTGCACCTGCGCGGCGGTGATTTTTGTCTGTATCGACCCGCTGATGTTCAGCTGATTCATGCCGGCGGCACGTCGACGCTGGCGATCGCCGAGCGAATCTGGAGACCCACCGTAGCGCCGCCCGCCAACGGGTCTCTGAAGACAGCGCGGATCAAGGGTCGGTCGGCCGGGCGCCGGGCTTGGCCGCTGGACGAACTGGCGGAACTGGTCCGGTTTCTCTATGGACTGCACCACGACATGATCTGTCTGCATGCCGCGCTCCTGGACTCGGCCGCCGGGAGCCTCTTGATCGCCGGTCCAAGCGGAAGCGGCAAATCGACCACCGCGCTCGCACTGGCCCGCGCCGGAGCCCGATTGCACACCGATGAGAACACCTTTCTCCAGGTGACGGCCCCGAATCACTTCTTTGGCGTCCCCCTGACCCCGAAGATTGCCGGCGCGCCGCTGGCTTCGCTGCAACAACTTGACGCGTCGTTGGGCGGCGCTCGCGAGACCAAGAGTCTGGTCAGGCGGTCGACCATCCGGCCGCAGCAGCCGGACGACGCCGGACTGAGCCCGGGAATCATGATCTTCCTCGGCAACCGGTCGGGATCGGCGCACTCGCAGGCATCGCCGCTGACCCCCGCCGCCGCGTTGCCGCTGTTGCTTGAACAGGTGATTGAAGCGGCCTTCCCCGTCCGAAAGATCGAGGTCTGGGACGCGCTGGTTGATCTCGCCGTTCGGGTTCCTGCCTGGCGGCTCCATCCCGGAACCGATCTCGACAGCCTGGCCGGCCTGATCCTGGGACTGCGACGCGATGGCTGATCCCCTCCAGCTCGGGGCGTATGCGGCGTTTGCCGGCCATCCGGACGTCCGGGTTCGAGCCACGGCACTGAGGATCCTGGCAGACGATCCGGACCGGCAGAGCTTCGGCCTCTTGATTCGGGCGCTGGCTGATCCGGCAATCGAGGTGCGGAGGGCGGCAGCCGAATGCCTTCGCCATGCCCTGCCCTGGCTTGGGGTCTGGCCGATGAATCACGGTCCGGTCCCGGACAGCTGCCGGGCTCATCGATTCGGCGCAGGCTGGCACGAGCTCAAGCTGGCGCTGGAGGAGGCCGTCGATGGGCTCCCCGCGCCGGAGCCCGGTGATCCTGTCTGGCACCGGATTCCGCTGCTCGCCGGGTTGGTGGAGGCCGAGCGCGCGCGCCGGGGCATTGCTTCGACGGCAGCGGCCGATGGTTTTTTGCGTCAGCGCCTTCAGGTCAACCGGCCGGGTTCGCAGGTGATCCTGGTCCCAACCTACGACTGCAATATCACGTGCTCCTACTGCTATGCCAAATCGTGGGCGGGGCAGCACGGCCATCAGATGACGGCGGCAGACCGCCACCTCGCCCTGGATTGGTGCGCCCGGCAGGGGATCCGGACGTTGGTGCTGGGCGGGGGAGAACCCACCGTCTATCGGGACATGCCGGCCTTCGTCGCGGAATGTCGCGAACGCGGCCTGATTCCGCTGCTGACCTCCAACGGATTGTTTGGCCCCAGGATCCGGGATCTGCTGACGCCGGAAAACTTCCGGGAGTTTGTCGCCCATTATGACCAGGAATCGCTGGATGGAGACGCCGCCCGCCGGGAGCGCTTCCGGGAAAACCTGGCGCGCGCCCGGGAGAACGGCCTCCCCACGCGCCTGCGCTACACCCTGACGGACCACACCGACTCCGCCGCGTGGCAGCGTGCCCTGGACCTGGCCGCGACGTGCGGGGTGAAGACCCTGAACTTCGCGCTGGCGTTCGAGAATTCGAACAGCGACAACCGCTTCCTGGATCTCTCCGGCAGCCTCCAGCCGGGTGGCTGGATGGAGCAACTGCTGCGCGCCTTCGTGGCCGGCGCGCTCGAGCGCGGTGTCCCCCCGCACCTGAGCAAACCTTTCCCGTTGTGCGGGGTGTCCGATGAAACCCTCCGCCTGCTCGGGGGAACCGAGGCTCTGCGCACCGCCTGTGCACTCACCTGGCAGGGCTACACCCAGAATCTGACGATCAATCCAGATCTTACGACCTTCCCGTGCAATGCGATCGGCGTGGCGGGTCCCCGCCTCACCGACTTCCCCTCGCTGGCCGCCGCCTCGGAGCATTATCGGCATCGGATGGCGGCAGTGGTCCACCGGCCCACTTATCCGGTCTGCGCCACCTGCCCGCTGCACCACCTGGGAGCGTGCAAACCGTCCTGCAATGCCCGGGAAATCGCGCTCTGGCTCGCGGGGAGATCCAATTGACCACCGTGTACGAGCGCTCCACCCAGGCCAATCCCGAACACCGGCTCCGTTTCATTGTTTCCGGAGGTCTGGGCGACTGTTTGTTGAGCACGCCGTTCCTCCGTCACTTCAAAACGGTCGAGCAGTATCGCTGGATCGAGTGTTGGTGCCCGAGGAACGCGATGGAATTGTTTCGCGGAAATCCGCATGTCAACCGCCTGCACGGCGGCCCCGTCGAATTGCTGCGGATCGGCGCCCTGCCTGAAGCCGGATGGGATGTCTTCTCCCCGTACCTCGAGCTCACGACGCGCGACCCGCCGACGGTCGGACTGCAGAAGGGACGCAATCTTCTGAACCGCCCGCTCCTGGAACAGATCGCTGCGGAGAACAATCTGGCGTTGGCCGATCCGCGGATGGAGGTCTTTCCGGGCCGGGAGGAGGAGGCCTGGGCCCGGACGGTCGCCGCGGCCTGGGATCAGCGAAAGGCCGTGCATTTCAACCCGATGAGCGGACTCCCCGAAAAGAATCTGCCCGCGCCATTTGCCGCTGAGGTCGTCTCGCGGTTGGTGGCGCACTTCGATGTGGTCGTGTTCGGAGCCGTCCCCTCTCTGGAACCGCAGCCGCGGTTGCACCAGTTTCCCAGGCCGACCTTGCTCCAGCTCGCGGCCCTGTACCGCCTCCTGGCCGCCGTCGTCACGGTCGATTCCTTTCCGTCCCATCTCGCCGCTGCGATCGGGGTGCCGGCGGTGGTCATGTTTGGTCCATCGAATCCCGCCTGCTGGGGCCATCCCGGCCAGGCCCTCCTCCGGCCGTCTGATTGTCCTGCCTGTTCGGACACCGACCGGCTCCGCCGTTGCGCCCGGTCCCGCTGCCTGGAGGCGTTTTCATCCGAGTCAATTCTCTCGACCTGCCTCCAGGTGTCCGCCAACAGTCGGGAGGGACCTGCGCCATGAGTTCGACCACGAAGACCTGGCACCTGGAATTCGCTCAAGACTGCAATCTCCGCTGTGATTATTGCTCCACCCTGTTCGGCACCTACGGGGGGCACCGGACCTGCCTTTCCGGGGATCGCTGGGAACGTTTGCTGGCGTTGATGGCCGAACGGCTGCCGCCAAACCGGGCGGTCTCGCTCGAACTGGGTGGCGGCGAGACGCTCCTGTTTTATGATCGCTTCCTGTCGTTTCTCGACGCCGCGAACGCCTGGGCGTCACTTCAGGGGGCCAGAATCTCCGTCTCCGTCCTGACCAACGGCACCACGCTGACCGAGGCGAGAATCGACGAGTTGAAAGGACGCGGGGTCCGGCTGAACTTCAGCATCGACGGCGGAGCGGCGCTGCACGACCGCCACCGGCACGGCGCCGACGGCGCGGGCAGCCACGCCGCCGCCTTGCGCAACTGGCTTTATTACACCCGCGACCTTTCAACCGAGGCCCGGAGCAGTTCAGTCGCCTCGGTCTACACCGATGACACCGATCTGGCCGCTCTGACCGAATACTGGGCTGCTCTGGGCGTGCCGGTGTTCAAATGCACGGTGCAGCTTCACGCGGTGCGCTACTCCGACCGCGACGTAGCCGAGTGGCGCCAGCGGCAGGCGCGCTACCTCGAGCAGTTGACGGGCCTCGCCCGCCAGCAGGCCGCCGCCGGCGTGGCGGGATTTCTCTCCCATTATGCCGGCCCCCGCGACCTGTATTCATTCTTCACCTCCTTGCTGACCGGAGGGTCGTGTGCCTTCTGCGGGGCGGGCCGGGACACCCTGAGCGTCTCCGGCGATGGTGAGATCTTCCCGTGCACCGCCTACAATGGCTCCAAGCGGTATCGACTGGGCGATCTGGACCGAGGCTTTGAGCAGGAGGCTCTCCACCGGTATCTCGCCGAAACCGCCGAGGCGGCGCAGCAGTGCGCCGGATGCCCCGATGCCGAATTCTGCCCCAAGGCTTGTTTCGGCCAGTATCAGGAGTTGTCCGCCCGGGAGAACGTCGCCGATGGCTGCATCTTCGGACGGCAAATCGCGCACGTCGTCAAGGATGGATGGAAGACGATGCTCGGCGCGGCACCAGATTGCTGACCCTCCATGCGCCTCCCTCCACCGACGATGGCCGCGCTCGCCCTGCCGCTCCTGCTCGCCGCCTGCAGCTCGGTTCGCGAACTGCAGGACGAGGCGCACCAGCAGATGATTCAGAACCTGGGACGGCCGGAGGAACCGGTCGCCATGGCTGACCTAACCGCTCCCCGCACCCTGCAGGCCTGTTATGAACTGGCCCTGAAGCGGTCGCCGGCCGTGCAGAGCGCCGCCCTTGGCATCGAGGAACGCAACCTTGAAGTCGAACAGGCCCGGCGCGTGGTGGTCCCGCGCTTCTCCGTACGCGCGATGGCCTCGCCAAAGGTGTATGCAAAGGACGATCTCACCGATCCCTTGTCCGGCGGCGTTTTCCTCTCATTTGATTTCTCAAGAGCGCTCCTGCACGATCACGAGACGCGCTCGAGTCTGGCCGCAGCCGCAATTGCCCAGGAGGAGCGGCGACTGGCGGAACAAAGCGTGGCCGCGGAACTGATCGAGACCGTGGCGCGGATGGTCCTGCTCCAACAACAAACCGCCGCACTCGAAGCCGAGGTCGAACTGCAACGCGAAGGCCTGGCCGCGACCGAAAAGCTGGTTGCGACCGGAATCGAGGCGGCGGATCCGCTGCTGTGGCGGACCAACCTGGAGGACGCCGAAGAGCGCGCCTCGCTCGCGAACCGCGACCTGCGCTCGGCGGAGGCGCAGCTGATTCTGATGCTCGGCGCCGGCGTGGCAGCGCCCGGACTGGAAGCCGAGTACGGCGCGTGGCTGGAACGGGAGAGAACGAGCCAGCCGCCCCGCCCCGTTTTCACCGACCTCGTCGGTCTGGCGTGGACGTGCCGGCCGGACGTCCGCATCGCCGGCCTCCGCAGCGTGATGGCGGCAGACCAGGTGACCATCGCCAGGTGGAGTCTCATCCGATCGGCGGATCTTTCCTTTGGCGCCGGACACATCGAGAACCCGCGCACCGAGGGCTATGTTCGGTTTCTCCCGGTCTTGAGCCTGGAACTCCCGTTGTTTGACGCCGGTGATTTCAAGCGCCGCGTGGCGCTCGCCAAACTCCAGAGCCGCCGGTCGCAGCTGGAAATCGAGCGGGTTGGCCGGAGCCTGCCCCAGGAACTCGGAGCCCATCTGGCGGATCTGGAATGCCAGTCCACGATCTTCGAGCAGGCGCAACGGGCGGCCACCGACACCGGCCGGGTTCTGCCATCCGGTGAAGACGGCGACCTGCGACATCTGGAGCAGAGGATATTCGCGGCCCGGGTGCGCGGCAAGGAATGCGCCTCCCGTCTGGCATGGACCCATGCCTGGGTCCGCTTCAAGCTGGCCCTCGGACTGAATCCGCTGACGGCCACGGGGCTGGCAGCACCGGCAGATCATCCCGGCGCCGCCCCCGGCGAGCTGCGCTGAACCGCAATTACCCCATGGAGACTGAATCGAGCCTTTGGAATCCTGACCACCGACGGCAACTGCGGCCGCCCCGGACCGCGTCCGGCGCGGGCCGCCGGGCGGTGTCCCGCGGTGGTTGGGCGGCCTGCGCGTTGGCCGCGCTGGGTTCCACCATCGTTTTGGCCAGCGGCGGCCCGGATGAGGCCGCCACCAACGAAGCCGTCTTCCATGGGCGCGTGGAACCCCGCCTTTATGAGTCGTTCCTCCTCGGCGCGGGGGAATCGGTGCTGCAATCCCCGGTGCGCAGCGGCCAGGCGGTGCACGCCGGAGACCTGCTGCTCGTCAAGTGTTCCCCCACCCTCGCCCAGGCCGCCGCGGACCTCGGCGAACGGATTGACCGGCTTTCACTGGATCTGCTGCACGAGGAGGATCTGCTGCGCGAAAAACAAGTGTTGACCGAGCGTTGTGCGCGCCTCGCCGCCCGCCTCGCGGATGGCGGGTCGGTCGAGCACTACCTGAGCGCAAGCGCCGCGGAATCGCTGCGGTCTGCCAACGAGGACGCTCACCTCAAGCTGCAGCTGACCGAGCAGGAACTGCAGTTCCGGCAGGAAACCAAGTCGGAGCGCATGGAACTGAAGACGATTCTGGCCCTGCATCTGGCCGAATTGCGCCGGCAACTGGCGGCGCTGGAAATCAAGGCGCCGTTTGATGGCGTCGTGGAACATCGCGCGGGCGATCGTGGGACCTTCAAGCCGGGCGATCTGCTGCTCGAACTGTGGCAGCCGGGGTCGTTGAACGTCCGGATGGAAATCTGGGCCGCCCAACGCAAGTCCATTCAAACCGGGATGTCCGTGACCGTTCTCTCCGACACGAATCCGGTCCGCCGGTACCGGGCCACGGTCGTCTCCGTCAACGGACTGCCCGCCGCGAAGGAGCAGGGCTTCTCGAAGTTCGAGGCGATGGTGGAGCTGGGGGCGGACGCCACCGGGCTGGCTCCGGGTGATCCGGTGAATGTGACCATCGATCCGGGTCGGTCCCCGCTGCCATGACTGCGGCACCCAGCACTGTTCTTGCCGCGCACGGCGTATTCAAGAGTTGGAAAAGCCCGGCCGGCACAATCCCGGTGCTCAAGGGGATCAGCCTGGCGATCGGCGCCGGCGAGTCGGTGGCCATCACCGGCACCTCCGGTTCCGGAAAGTCCACGCTCCTCCACCTGCTCGCGGGGTTGACCCTGCCGGACACCGGCCGGATCGATTTTGATGGCCGGCCGATTGGAGAGGTGGACATCTGCAAGGCGCTCCGTCGTTCCAGCGCCTTCGTCTTCCAGGACGCCAAACTGATCCCGGGGCTCACCATTTACGCCAACACCTGCGTGCCCTTGGAACACCGGGGAGTGGCTCCCGCCGTTCAGCGGCGCGTGGTCGGCTCCATGCTGGAACGGGTCGGCCTGGGCGACCGCCACCTGCATTATCCCCGGCAGCTCAGCGGCGGGGAGCTGATGCGGGCCGCCATTGCCCGGGCCCTGATCTCGGCCCCGCGCATCGTTTTCGCCGACGAGCCGACCGGCAGCCTGGACGAGACCACGGCCCACTACATCATCGAACTGCTCCTGGAGTTCTGCGGGCGGGGCGCCAGCCTGCTCGTCGTCACCCATAACCGCGACCTGGCGTCGCGCCTGCAGCGCCGCCACCATCTGGCTGGCGGACGGCTGGACGCCTGAACGATGAACCCGGCCGACACCAGCCTGCAGCCCGGTACCCCGCTGGAGCGCCTCGGCCTGCTCGCGTCGCTGCTCGGGCGAAACCTGTTTTCGCTGCGCACGCAGTCCGCCTTCGCGGTCCTGACCATGTCCATCGGCGCGCTGGGACTTTCGGTCACATTCCTCGTTGGCCATGGCGCGCTCACCGGACTGTGGCGCGACCTCGCCAGTCTGTGCGGTCACCAGGCGATGCTGCTGCCCGATAGCGGGCCGGATCTGGCGATGCAGCATCGGCGGGCCGAGATCGGGTTTACCACCAGCGATTTCCTCCAACTGAGGGCCGGCCTCGCTCCTGGCGCGCGCGCCACGGAGTTCATCACGCGGCGCTCGATCACGATCTGCGGCTCGACCATTCTCTCGCTCCCGGTTGACGGGGTCACCGCCGAGAGTCTGGCCCGGCCGGTCTATCAGCCCGTTGCCGGGCGGTCCCTGCCGGGCGGGGCCGGCCCCACCAGCGAAGGCGGTTGCCTGCTTACGCTCAGCGCCGCCCACCGGTTTCACTTCGCCGCACCGGAATCCCAGATCATCTTCGTCGAAGGGCGGCGTTTCCAGGTCATCGGCTTCGTCCCTGACCCGCCGGAGGTCAACCCGCGTTTCAGCGCCCGCGTGGTCATCCCCTACCCGCTCGCGGCACACTGGTGGGGCCGGCCCGGTTTCATCGATTTCATCATGCTCTACTGGGACAAACCCGAACAGTTTGACGAGGTCATCGCGAGCGTCCGCCGCGCGCTCGATGCCTGCCGGGCCCCCGGCGCCTACTACATCGATGCACCCCAGGCGCGCCTGAGCGAGCGGCGCGCCATCATTTCCAACACGATGGTCCTCTGCAGCGTCCAGGCGGCTTTCACCATCATGGTGGCGGCGGTTGGCATGATCAACGTCATGCTCGTCGGAGTCATCCAGCGCTCCCGCGAATATGCCATCCGGCTGGTTTGTGGCGCTGAGCTCCGGGTCCTGACCCTCATGGTGGTTGCGGAAAGCCTGGTGCTGAGCGTGGTCAGCGCCTTCCTGGGCATCCTCGTCGGGGCCGTCGTCGCGGCGCCGGTCTGCAAGATCATCGTCTACTGCGTACCCGGCGCCAGCGGGCTCGAACCGGAATGGTCGTGGCAGGCGGTCATTTTTCCACTGGTCGTCTGCAGTCTCTGCGGACTGGCCGCGGGCATTGAACCGGCCAGACGGGCGGCCCGGGTCGATGTGCTGGAAGTTCTCCGCAACGACTGACGCCATGCACCCCGCCCTGCGAGTTCTCACCTATTTGCGGTCGCAAATCCCGCGCATCCTGCTGGTGTCAGGCCTGTCCTTGCTGGTGATCGCCCTGCAAAGCGGCTGCGCCTGGCTCGCCGCCGACTATTTGTTGTCCGCGATCCGCGGCACCCCGGCCCCGTTGGCGGGCGAATACTCCGGCCGCCTGGCCCTGGGACTCGATTGGCTGACCCGCCGGTTTTTGGAGGGATCCTCTCCCTTTGCCCGTCTGGCAACTGGAGCCGCCGCCCTCGCCGCGGGGCTCTTCCTGATCGCCGCGGTCCGGGTGACAAAGCTCTTTTTCCTCGAGACCATTCTGCAGGAAACCAACCAGCGGCTGCGGCTGGAGATGTTTGAACACAGCCTCCATCTCGATCTGAATTTCTTCCGGCTCTACCGGCCGGGCGAGGTGTCGTCCCTTTATGTGCAGGACCTCGATCAAACCCGCTACTTTCTCATCGACGTCATCGACCGCCTCTTCATGCAGCCGGTCCGCCTGCTGGTTGTATTTCTGCTGCTCTACAGCCTCTCCCCACTCTGGACCTTCGTCGGGATCGGCCTGCTCTCGAGTGTGTCCCTGACGGTGTATCTGGTCGGCCAGCACATCGAGCATCGGTCGGCCCAGCTGATGGAATGGCGCGGCCGGATCCAGGGGTTCCTCACCGAACACCTTTCCACCGCCTTGCTCAGCCGCGCGCTGGCGCCGCGCAAGGAGCGCACGGAGCAGTTCCGGCAGATCTGCCGGGACCTGTTCCGGGCCAACCGGGCCTTCGCCGTCACCCACACCGGCGCCTCCGAGCTGATCAGTGTCGTGCCGCTGCTGGCGCTCGTCTGCCTCCTTGTCCTCGCCGGTCGCGAAACTTTGGTGCACCACTCGCTCCCGACGGAGAACGTGATCAAGATGCTGCTGTTGTTTCCCCTGGCGGCCGAATCGGTCACCAGCCTCGCGGGTCTCTACGTGTCGATGCGCGTCTCGGCGGCTCCGCTCCGGCGCATCTTCCGCCTGCTGGATCTGCCGCGGGAGTTTGTCGACGCCCCGGGCGCGGTCGAGCTCACCGCCTTCAATCAGGTGGTCGCGTTGCGGCACGTCGATTTCAAGATCGGCGATCTCCAGATTCTCACTGACATCAACCTGCAGCTGCAGAAGGGACTGATCTACGTGGTGCACGGACCCTCGGGCGGCGGCAAGACCACCCTGTTGCACCTGATCGGCGGCATGTACCGGCCGACCCGGGGCGAGATCGAAATCGACGGACGCCCGCTTGGCACCCTCAAGCGCGCCAGCTGGATCCGCCAGATCGGCTTTGTCTTCCAGGACCCGGTGCTGTTGAATCAGCCTCTCCGCGAAAACCTGTCCTGGTCGCGGGAGATTGCCGACGAGGCGGTGCTCTGGGACGTCCTGGAGCAAGTTGGAATGAAGGAGAAGGTCGCGGCCCTGCCCCTTGGTCTGGACTCGTCGTGCGGGAACCGGGGCGAGCTCTTCTCGGGCGGCGAGCGGCAGCGTCTGGCAATTGCGCGGGCTCTGCTGGGCAATCCGCCCATTCTCATTCTGGACGAACCGACGTCCATGGTCAACGAGCTGAATCGCGGCCGGTTCCGGGCGCTGATCCAGAGGATCGCCCGGGGCCGGATGTTGATCCTCGCCAGCCACGACGCTTCGCTGGGCGACCTGGCCGATGTCACGATTGGCGTCGCCAACGGAAGGATCGCCGCCATCTCCGAAAGCGGGCACCATCATGGCAGCTGACCCCGTCACCGTCCGCCCGCCGGTCCCCTGGCGCGAGCTGCTGCGGTACCTGGGGCTGGCTTACCGCCTCCGCCACCGCGCGCCCCCCAGGCTGACGCTGCCTCCGGCCGCGGCCCGAACGGCCCCGCCGGCCGTGGCCATCGCCGCATTCCGCCGGATTCTCTCCGCCGTCCGGTTGCTGACGTTTTGGAATCTGAAGGTCTGTTTCTACCGCTCCTTTGCCGCCGCCATGGCCGGGCGCCAGCTCGGCCTGAACGTGCAGATGCACCTCGGCGTGCAGTCTCCCGGGGGAAAGCACTGCCGCGCGCACAGCTGGATCAGCCTCCGCGGTGTCGTGTTGGGCGAGTCCCGGCCGCCGCGGACCATCTACCCGGTATTGCTCGGACGCACCGGCGACATCGTCTATTGGATGGCAGCCCCGGCGACCGCGAAGGACCGGACCGTTCCCGCCGTCTCCGTCCCGCCGGCTGCGGACGCGCGCCGAGAGACTGGGTGAATCGCAGCGCCTGGCGCGGATCATGAATGCCCGATTGGATGACCCGACTTCGCAGCGGCTCCGCGCGAGCCTCGCCTCGTGGGGCCGCACCCGCAAGGGCGGGCGGCTGCGCGTGGTCGCAGGCGGAGGATTGGGCGACTGCCTCGCCCTCACGCCGTTCCTCCGCCATTTCCGGGCCTCGGGCGATTACCAGTGGATCTCCTGTGTCTGCCCCCGGCCGGCCGCCCAAATCTTCGATCAAAATCCTTATCTCAACGAATTGATTCCGTGCCGTGACGATGAACTGCCGCGTTGGGCGATCCCGGACCAGGTCTGCGACGTTTTTTCACCCTTCTTCCAAATTGAGTCCTTCACCGTCGGGCCGGCTGGATTGCACCTCTCCGCCCACCGCGGGTGGCTGCGCGACGATACCGCGGCCGACCAGCCCCTGGTCCGGCAGATCGCCGCGAGCCATGGGGTCTCCATTTCGGACGAGTCCCTTGAAATCTTCACCACCCCGGAAGATTCCGAGCGGGCGGCCGCCGCGCTGGGCCCACCGGCGGAGCTCCCGGTTGTCATCATCGACACCCGGTGCGCCAATCCGTTCAAGGATCTTTCCGCTGATCGGTGGCAGGCCGTGGCCCGCCGGCTGCAGCCCGAGGCGCTGGTCGTGGAACAGGCCGAGCAGCCGGTCTTGCGGGCCGTTCGCCGGCTGTCCCCTCTGCCGCCCATCCGGGTTTCTGCGGAGATCTACCGTCGCGTTCAACTGCGTGGTGGGCGCGGATTCCTTCCCCATTCACCTGGCGACCGCGGTCGGCACCCCGGCCGTGGCGGTCTTTGGTCCGGTTGATCCGCGAAAGTTCGGCCATTCGATCAACTACAATCTGCGGTCCAGCTCGTGTCCGCCTTGTTTCCAGCCGGCGGAATGCGGGTGCCGGCACGCTCGCTGCCTGGACGAAATCACGCCCGGGCAGATTGCTAATGCGGTCCTCGCGGCGGTGGCGCGGCGGCACCATTCGAGGCCGGCCGGCCTTTGACGGCACCGGTCGATTGAGGATTGCCGGATTACCAATGCGTCTGTTCTTGCCGGGTGTGTGGCTGAACGTGTATCAATCCCGATGGACGGGAACTGATTCCCCGACAGCCCCGGCGACTGGCTTTCTGTCCGGCGGTTTGTCGCCGGCTGCTGGCTGGCGGCGCGACGAAGGCGTCGCGTCTCCATGAAACCACTACTTCAATCCAAACTGAATTCCACCATGAGCCCCAAAAGCAAGGCGAAGAAATCGTTCGTGAAACCTGAAGTGACGAAGCACAAAGCCATCGCCGTCATCGCCGGATCCGGCAAGAACAACGACTGTATTTATTCAGCGAACATCTCTGACTGCCATTGTTACTACTATTGACGCCGGCCTGCTCCGGTCCAGCGAGACTCTGCCTTGCTGGCGCGCTTCCCGGGAAGCGAGGACGGTCTGCCGCGTCGAAGCGGACATGAAATGCCGTCACTCCCTGCAATGAAGCTGCGGGCCAGCCAGATCTCAGGTGCGCTCCGTCAGGCCGGGATGCTGCTGCTGGCCGCCCTGGTGCCCGCGTTGCTTGCCGCCGTCATTCATCCCCGGCGACCCGCGTGGTCGAGAGGTCTGATCAAGGCTCCGGAGGTGGCCTGGAGCACCGTGCAGGAATGGCGGGGACTGGTCCTGCTGGTTGATGCCCGACCCACCGCCGAATTCATCAAGGGTCATGTCCCCGGTGCATTCTCGCTCAACGAACAGGAGTGGGAAAAACGGCTGCCCGACCTGATCAGGGCGTGGCAGCCTGGCGCGCGGATCGTCGTATACTGCGCCGATGAACGATGCGGCAGAAGCCAGGCCATTGCTCGCTGGTTGAAACATGACATGGGCGTCGATGGCATTTTTGTCGTGCAGGGGGGATGGAATGGCTGGCTCGAGGCGCATCCGCCACCGCATTGACCACAGGGACGGCGCCGGTTGCTCCGGCCGGCGGTGCGCTTGGAGCCGCCATCACTGCCCGACGATGGCGCCCACGCCAGGCCAAAGAAGATTCGCGATTCGCGAGTACCGATGCGATCCAAACTTGACGAACGGGCGACTGGCTGTCTTATCATTCTCCTGGTCTGTGACTGTTGTCCCCTCAACACCAACCCGTGTACCTCAAAATGAAGACAGAAATTAAGGCCAGGAAAGCGTTCGTGAAACCAGCAGTGAAGAAGCACAAGGCCATTGCCGTGATCGCCGGATCCGGTAGTTGCGTTTATGCATCGAGTGTTTCCGGCGTCACGTATTATCTTTGATTTTGTTTCGCGCCGGTAACAGGGCGCGGAGGATCTAGCTCGGCGTCGCTTTCTTCGCGGCGTGGTCTTGCGCGAAGATTGGCATGATGATATTGGGCCGCCATGCGTGCACAACGCAGCACCCCAGCCGCCAACCGCGGACCAATTCAAATTTGCGAATGAATAACATAAAAAATAGTCGGAAGGCGTTTGTTAAGCCTGAAGTCAAGAAACACAAAGCCATCGCGTTGATCGCCGGCTCTGATCCCAATAGTTGTGTGTATTCGGCGATGATCAACGCCGGCACCTATTACCATTGATCTTGCGTCCTGCCGGCAGCCGCCGTGCAGGAAGGTGCGGCTTGACTCTGCGAATAATCTGCGGGAGCCTGCCTGCACCCCCGCCGACCGAGACCCCTCGTCTGAGTTGTCGGGAGTTTTTATGCCCGTTCTTTCAGGCGAAATCTTTGTTTCACATTTTCACCCGTTTTCTTCCGCCAAAACCAAACGCCCAGCCTACTGACATGAGAATCCTATCAACTCCCGCCACGCTCATCACGGCTCTGTTGCTCGCGGCCATGCCCGCCATCGCGAACGCTGCCAAGGGTTTCACGCCTCCTCCGGTGATGAATCCGCCTCCTGCCGCAAAGTTTTCGGATTTCACCCAGTTCGAAGTCAGGAACATCGCGATGGGCGCGCCCTTTGCCGGCAAGGCGGCGAATGATCAGGCCCTGGCGAACATCCAACGCGAGTTCACCTCCAGTACGGCCAGCATCATGCTGATTTGGAACAACGCTGGCTCCAAGGCCGAGAAGGTACGGACCCTTCTGATTGAACCAAACATCGAGGAGATGAAATTCGTTCCGAAAGCCGCGCGATTCTGGGCCGGGCCAATGGCAGGAGGCTCCTACGTGCTGATTTCGATGAAGATTACTGAAAAAGAGACCGGTCAGGTGATCGCCACGCCGATGTTCTACGCCCACGCCAGTGCGTGGAACCCGGGTTTGGACGCTGGTGGCGACAGCATGCTGACACGCATTGCCCAAAACATGTCGAATTACGTCACCGGCAATTACACCGCCGCGGTCGGCGGCATCTCGGGTGCCGATGCTCCGAGACGGTAGCCGGTACCGGCCCGGGACCAGACCCGGATCTTGAACTGCTCCGCGAAACCGGAGATGAACGCGCGGCGGGAGGTCCCGCCGCGCTGATCATTTGTGCGGAAGACGGCCTGATCCTACGGCTGGCGCGCAGCCTTTCCTTTTCGGCGTTCTGTCATTGGCAAATCCTGGATTCCGCCGTTGGAGCAAGTTACAGGGAGCACCGGGCCGCCAAAAGAGAACCTGGAGAAACTGTTGGAAACGCGCAGCCTTCTCCAAGTTTTCGCCGACGGGGAAACCCTTTGATCCTGGTTCCATTGTTTGAATCTCTGTGCCCTCCTGTGTTACCTCGGTGTCCTCGGTGACGACCTGCCGATTTCAAGTCTATTCAGGAGGTCAGCGATCGTTCCGGATTGCAGGCCCCGGGGATGGCGCGGGCTCCACCATTTCACGCCTGCGCTTGTGATCGGTCGCGCCTTGGACAAGAATCACCGCCGGCCATGAGCGAGCAAAAGACCGAGTCCCTCACCACCAGCCGCAAGGCACTGACGATCAATCTGGACGAGACCCGTTACGGGACGTTTGCCGAGATCGGCGCAGGCCAGGAGGTGGTCCGCCATTTCTTCCAGGCTGGCGGCGCCTCCGGCACCATCGCCAAGACCATCTCCGCCTATGACATGGTCTTTAGCGACGCGATCTATGGCAAGGCTCCCCGCTACGTCTCCCGGGAGCGGCTGATCACGATGCTGGACCATGAATACGTCCTCTTGCAGGAGCGACTGGCGGAAACGCGTGGGAACCGGACCTCATTCTTTGTGTTTGCCGACACGGTGGCCACCCGGGGTTTCAAGGGAAACAACGACGCCCACGGGTGGATGGGCATCCGCTTCCAGATTCACCCGGGCGAGCCGCCGAACGACATCATTCTGCACGTCCGGATGTGGGACAAGGACGCGGTGCTGCAGCAGGAGGCGCTGGGGATCTTCGGCGTCAATTTCATCTATGGGGCGTTCCTCCTTCGCGTATCCCCCGAGAAGTTCATCCGTTCGCTCGTCGATAATCTCAGCACCGACCGCATCGAGGTGGATATGTTGAAGTTCACCGGGCCCGCCTTTGCCCAGGTCGACAACCGGCTGCTTTCCCTGCTGCTGGTGCAGACCGGTCTGACCAACGGCGTGATGTTCGGTCCTGACGGCGATGTGCTTCAGCCTTCGGAGGTGCTCTATCGCAAGGCAATTCTGGTCGAACGCGGCAGCTTCCGTCCCGTCACCCGCGTCAACGTCAACATGCTCAACTGCACGACGGCGCTCTTCCTGCAGGAGCCGGCCGTCAAGGGCAAGTCGGTGATGGTGCTGACCGAAATCACCATGAACAACCTGCTCGCCTCCGGCAAACTTGATGCGGAGGATTTCCTGGCCCGCGTCGATCTGCTCGGCAGCATCGGCTTCCCGGTCATGATCTCGAACTACCCGGAGTTCTACCGGCTGACGTCCTATTTCCGCCGCTACACAAAGGAGATGATCGGGGTTGCGCTCGGCGTGAACAACCTCGTCGAGATCTTCAACGAAAAATACTACGAGAACCTGCCCGGCGGGATTCTTGAATCCTTTGGCCGCATGTTCCGGAACTCGGTCAAACTCTACGTTTATCCGATGCGCGCGGCCACGTATAGACGTTATGTCGCGGCCGGCGCGGCAGACAGCGTGGCTCCGCCGGCAAGTGATTCCCCGGAGGTTGCGGACGCCGGGCCCGCGGCACTCGCGGACAGCGTCTTGATCACCGCCGAGAACGTCCCGGTGCCGCCCCATCTCCGCCACCTGTACACTCACCTGTTCGAAAGCCACTACATTGAGAGCGTCACCGGCTTCAATCCGGCGACGCTCAACATCATCTCCCGCGACGTCCTTGGGAAGATCAAGAGCGGAGATCCAGCCTGGGAGATGGCGGTACCGCCTGCCGTTGCCGCCTTGGTCAGGCAGCGCGGCCTCTTCGACTATGCTCCGCGCTAGTGCGTATCGACTTGAGCTGTAGCCGAGAACGCGAACGTAGCCGCGACGACGACTGTAGCCGGGGGCGATGACCCCGGCGGGACTGCCTGTCGCCTCGCGCAAAGGCCGGCCTCAACGCGGCCGGCTACAATTCCCGATCGCCTCGACAGCCTGTCGTGCCGTGGCCTTGGCGCTGACGTCGCAGCGGCCTCCAATTTACTGGTCCGCTTATGTGGAGGGCGAACCGCTGTCCTCCGTTTTTTCGTGCCCTTTCGGGCGATTCGTGGTTTTCCGTCCCGTGTCCGATGCACTTCTTCAAGTATCACGCTCTAGGCAACGATTACCTCGTCTTGAATCCGCGCGACGATCCCGGGGGGACCCCGCCGACGCCGCGGCAGATCCGCTTGCTCTGCCAACGCAATTTTGGAATCGGTTCAGACGGGATTCTTTGGGGACCCATCCCGACGACGCAGGCAGAGTTTGGTCTGCGGATCTTCAACCCGGATGCCTCTGAGGCGGAGAAGAGCGGCAATGGCCTGCGCATCTTCTCCCGCTATCTCTGGGATCAAGGCTTGGTCAAGACGCCGCGCTTTACGATTGATACGCCCGGAGGCGTGGTCGAGGCGGAGGTCCTGGACGACCGCCGCATCACCATCGCGATGGGACGGGTCAGTTTCGACAGCGCGAAAATCCCGGTCTCCGGGCCGCCGCGGGAGGTGCTCAACGAATCGATCACAATCCAGGACCGCACGTTCCGTTTCTGCGCCGCCACCATTGGCAATCCGCACTGTGTCATTCCGCTCGCGGAGATTTCCCCGGAGCTCGCGAAGCGCTACGGCCCTGATATCGAGGTGCATCCGAATTTTCCCCGGCGGACCAACGTGCAGTTCATGCAGGTGCTCGACCGCCGGAATATCCGCCTGGAAATCTGGGAGCGCGGCGCCGGCTATACCCTGGCCTCAGGCAGCAGTTCGAGCGCAGCGTCCGCCGTGGCGTGCCGTCTCGGCCTGGTTGACCGGGCGGTCACGGTGCACATGCCCGGCGGCGAGATCAGGATTGAAATCGGATCCGATTTTTCGATCCGCATGACGGGCCCGGTCACCAGGGTTTGCGAGGGGACGGTCAACCCGGAGATGTTCTCGCAGTTTCCAGCGGACGCGGGATGCTGACGTTCCATCCGGACCAACCGTGGTTTGGCTTCCGTCCGCCGGAATATCTCGCGGGCGGTCGAGCTGGATGTTTCGAGCTTCCTGCCATGTCCCCGTTCGCCAATCTCCGGCTCTGACGGCACGGGGAGGCGCACCACCACGGCCCGATTGAGGGCAACCGTCCGTCATGACCCTGCGGCGCTGGGAGCTTCCCGCGAAGGTGCCAGCTCGTCCCGCCGCTGGGGGGCATCCGCTTCCGCTTGGTGCGATCCCGGTGCTTTTTCGGCAGAATGGATGATCCCCGGCATTCTTTCTGCCAGGGATCTTGCCGGCAGGCCTGTAATCTTACTGTCAGATTATTCATTCGATTGCAGGTGCAGGCGCGGAGCGCCAAGGCTCGCCGGAAAGCGCACCCTCCCCCCGATATACGCCTCACCCCTGTGCCTTGATTCGCCCCACCCGCATGCCGCAGGCATGGGTCTCCGGTTTGCTTAACCTCAACCCCGTCCAGCCCCCCATGAACACCGTACACCACGACGCGCATCGCCGCGTCATGCTTCGCGCAACGTTGGCCGCCCTTTCCCTTGGCGCCTGCCGTTTCGCTTTCGCCCAAACTCCTCCAGGTCCCGCGGCCCCCGCCGACGAGGGAGTGGTCCTGCTTCCGCAGTTCATCATCACCGAACAGGCGACCAACCCGTACCAGTCACAGCAGGCTCTCTCGGCAACCCGCGTCGCGATGTCGATCCAGGACGTTCCGCAGACGATCTCCGTCGTCTCTGGTGATTTCATCAAGGATTCGATGGGCTTCAAAATGTCGGATGCCGCCAAGTATGTGACGCCCCTGGTCGAGGGGACGCTGCCGTTCGGCGGCGACCGCTACATGATCCGGGGATTCCAGGTCAATGAGGAGTTCATTGACGGCTCTGTCATCTCGGGGACGTCGGGCTACAGCATGTCGATTCCGACCTTCAACATCGACCGCATTGAGGTCATCAAAGGCCCGAATGCGATCCTGGTCCCCGGCGGCAGCCCTGGTGGAGTGATGAATCCAATCACGAAATCGCCGATGTCCAGAAACTCGGAATCGGTGACCATCGATCTGGCGCAGTATCTCGGCAACGACGTCAACATCGACGTCAACCGCGTGCTCGACGCCAAGGACCACATGGCGGTCCGGCTTGTCGCCACCTACTGGCGGAACGACAACATGTATATCAAGAACCAGTATCGCAACGGGTACGAGATTTCGCCATCATTCTCCGTGGAGCTCACGCCAACCGAGAAACTGACGCTCAAGGCCGATTTTCTGCAAAACCGGGAAACCGACCTCGGCGGCGTTCCCATGGACCCAAGCATTGGCAGCGACCAGGACGCGGTCATCGCTCGCGGCGTGCCCCGCAACTGGTCGTTCGGCGATGCCGCCGACAGCCGCCACCGCACCACCGAGCGGGTGAGCACGGAATTGGACTCGGCTCTTGGCGACCATGTGTCGTCCCGGCTCTACGCGATGGGTGATCACGTCCGCCGCATCGATGTCGGCGGCACCAACGATGGTCTGACGAACGCGGGCGGCGGCAATACGGGCGGCGCCGCCAATATCGATCCCTACACGGGCATGGCCCAACCCGGAGTGAAGTGGACCCTCACGACCAATGCCAACGGCACGGTCACCCCAGTCAGCACCCCCAACACGATCACCGATCCATCGGCCTGGATCTACACCCACAGTGTCGGTCGGGTCGATCTGGAATACACGGAGGCGCATCTCAAGAACGACTATGCGGCCAAGTTCGATGCTCCGTGGTTCAAATCGACGACGTTGGGTGGTTTCACCGCCGATTTTTCCAAGGTTCACTACAAGTCGTGGCCCAACGCCACGCGCCCGAGCGTGACCGAGGCCACTCTCGGTTCGATGACCTACCCGCCCTATCAGTTTCCTGGGATCAATCCCGCCGTACCACCGAATTACGGAGGCGGCCTCGGAACCGACCTGACGTCCAAGCAGACCACGATGCAAGGCTTCCTGCCTCGAGACAATCAGCGTTTTTGACGACCGGGTGCAACTCTCAGGCGGTGTCTCCCGCTTCTATGGCAACTTGACCCGCACGGACACAACCGGCACGGCCCTCGACAAGAATATTCTCATGTCGGCGCCGTCCTACAGTCTGCTCTCCAATGCCGAATCCATGGGTTTGGTCGTAAAGCCGATCAAGGCGATCTCCCTCTACGTCAGCCGGAACACCACGGGCGGGACGATGCCCAACGAACTCAGTGCCGGCACCTATCTTGAAAAGACGACCGCGTACCCCGTTGATGCCCTCCACCCTGCCGCCGTGACCGTGAACGCGTTCAAGCCGACGTCTGGCAGCCAGGATGAAGTCGGGGCAAAGACCTCGCTGCTGAACGGGACCTTCACCGCTTCAGTCGCGTATTTCAAGATCTCCCAGCAGAATTTCGCCTCCCCCAACAGCGACTATTATACGTTGCTTGCCCAGGGCAATACGGCGGCCGCGTACCTGCTCCCGACATCGGTCTACATGGATCTCGAGTCAAAGGGCTGGGAGTTCGAATCCACGTATTCACTCAGCAAGAACCTGACGATTCTGGGCAACTACACCACTATGAAGGAGCGGCAGCCGGTCACGGACGTGCGGGTTCGTGCGGTGCCCGACCACGCCGGTGCCCTTTACCTCGACTATCGGTTTACCGATGGAGCGTTGAAAGGCTTCGGCGCCAATGTGGGCTTCGATTACAAGAGCGATGTAGCCGGCACCAACACGACGGGATACACCACGGGCTCGCCCATCCAGGATGCGAGCGGGAAACTGGTGGGCTTTGTTCCAAAACAGCCCTCGTTCCTGGTTGCCGGGCGCGCCCTGGTCAATGTTGGATTCAGCTACCGCCGGGCCTCGTGGACTGTCCGTCTCACGATTGATAATGTCCTGAACAAAGATTACATCCTTGCGGCAGGCAGCGTCACTTCGCTGATCCCGGGCGATCCCCGGTCCTGGAGGCTGTCAACGACTTACAGCTTCTAGCTCGCCGCCAAGCGATTTTGGGTATCGGGCGCGTGCAGCGGCCGGCCTCCCGGGGGCCGGCCGTCTTTTTTGGTCCCGGCACCTGGCGTTGCATGCGGCGCGGCAGATGTCCATCGTGGCCGCATGCCTTCGCCCGAGTTCATCGCCGCCTTCCGGGAGCGGGCTGACGCCGCCGGGGTGATGCCGTTCGCCCGGTTCATGGACCTCGCGCTTTACCACCCCGCGATCGGCTACTACTCAGCGCCCCGCCGGCGGATCGGACGCATCGCGCAGACGGACTTCTTCACGGCTGCTTCGTTGGGACCGGTGTTCGGCGAACTGGTGGCGGCAGCCTGCGTTGACCTGCTCGGTCAGCAGTCGCCGGTCGTCTGCACGTTTGTCGAAATCGGGGCCGAATCATCCGGACTCGGCGCCGGCGAGGCATCGGGCGTGCTGCCCGCGCAGATGGCGGGATCTTCCGCCGTGGCGCACCCGTTTGCCGGGGTTCAACAAATCTCACTGGGACAACCGCTGACCATCTCATCCTGCTCCATCGTGTTCTCAAACGAGTTGTTCGACGCTCAACCCTGTCACCGACTGGTGCGCGCGAATGGGTGCTGGCAGGAGACCGGCGTTCGCATTGAGGCGGGGGTGCTCAGCGAGATTCTTTTGCCCGGGATGTCGCCCGAAGTGCAAGCCGTCCGGGATCGCCTCCCCGCTTCCGCTCCCGAAGGCTACCGGATCGATCTTCCGCTCGGTGCGGCGCGCCTGGCAGCTCAGATTGCGGCCGAACCGTGGACCGGATTATTCCTGGCGTTTGACTACGGGAAATCCTGGCGGGAACTGACGGAGGAAACTCCCACGGGAACCGTCCGCGCCTATTGCCGCCACCGCCAGAGCAATGATCTTCTCGCCCGGCCCGGCCAGCAGGATCTGACGTGTCATGTCTGCTGGGACTGGATCATCGAGGTCCTGACCGCTCATGGATTCGAGACGCCGACACTCGAATCCCAGGAAGCCTTCTTCGTCCATCACGCCGCACCGGCACTCAGTTACATGGCCACGACTGAGGCGGCCCGCTTTAGCGCCCGCAAGCTCGCGGCGATGCAGCTCCTCCACCCGGGCAACATGGGCCGAAAGTTTCAGGTGCTCTGGGCGCGTCGGAGGCCGCTGCCCGGCTGAGAGGGGCCAGACTGGACTTACCCGGGGGACGCAGCGCCCTCGCCGCGTTACCGTCAATCATCGGCAGATGCGCCCCGTTGTGGGTTTCCCCGGAGTTTTCCCTTGCTTCCCTGAGCAACCGCCCTTTACTCCGACCCCTTTAACCCGAGAAAACCCATGGCAAGAGTTTGTTACGTTACAGGACGGAAGCCGGTCAAAGGCAGCATCATTAACCGCAAAGGCCAGAGCAAGAAGAGCGGCGGCATCGGCACCCACGTCACCAGCATTACGCCGCGCAAGTTTCGCCCGAATCTGCAGCGAATTCGCATCAAACTGGCCAATGGCGGCACCAAGCGGGTGTGGGTCTCGGTCAAGGCTATGAAAGCCGGCTTGGTTGAGAAGGCCTGATCGCCGGGTTCCCAGATCACTTCCAGCCCGCAGCGCACCCGCTGCGGGTTTTTTGTTTGGCGTGGTTTCACAAAATGTGTGGCTGCGAGCGTGAGCCCCTCGACCTCGGGGCGGGCGAGTGGACGAACCATCCGCTCGCAGCTACCTTTGCGTTCCCGGCAAAAGTTCGGGTTAAACCGCTCTCGTGCAGCGGCGCGGCTTCCCGCGCCGCTGGAGCCGGCCTATTTGGAGGTGCCCCAGCGCCGGTGCAGGAAGCGTTCCCACGGCGAAAACAAAACTTTGTCCGCGAGCAGCCCGATCAACACGATGACCACCATCACGCCGATCACCTGGTCCATGGCATTGAGTTCCCGGCCGTAGTGCAGGAGCTGCCCGAGGCCGAAGCCGGTCAGAATCGTGACGAAGATCTCCGCGGCCATGAGCGAGCGCCAGGCAAAGGCCCAGCCCTGCTTCATTCCGCTGACGATGAACGGAAGCGCCGCCGGCATGATCACCTTCAGCCAGGTGTGCAACCAGCGGGAGCCCATGGTTCGTGCCGCCCGGACATAGATCGGATTCACGTTGCGCACGCCCGATTCGGTCGCCAGGACCACGGACCACAAAGTGCCCATGACCACGACAAACAGCATGGCGGCCTCCGACTGACCAAACCACAGAAGCGACAGCGGCACCCAGCAGACACTCGGCAGGCCCTGCAGACCAAGCGCCAGCACGCCCAGCGTATCCCGGACCGCCCGGAACCGCGCCGTTAGCATCCCCAGCGGCAGCCCGGCCGCCAGCCCGATCAGATAGCCCACAACAAGCCGCTTCATTGTTATCCCGATCGCCAGGAAAAGCTGCCACCGGTTCGGATTGGCCACGCCGGCCGTTCCAGGATTGAACGTGTAGTCCCAGAGATAGCGGGCCACGCTGGTCGGACTCGGCAGCAGGACCGGCGACCAGATCCTCGCCACGAAGAGAACCTGCCAGACAGCCAGCAGAGTCGCAAAGAAAGCCACCGCGGTAAGCACCCGTTTCATTCCTGCACCTCCGACGCGCTCAGGTGCCCTTTCAAGGCGCTCATGATTTCTGTGGCGTGCTCCGCGAGGTCAACACTGTTGATGTCCCGCGGGCGCGGCAGCGGGATCCTGAACTCCTCGCGGATGCGGCCGGGGTGCGGCGAGAAGAGCACCACGCGATCTCCGAGGCAGGCGGCTTCGCGAACATTGTGCGTAACGAAGACAATCGTCTTCCGGCGTTCCTGCCAGATCCGCTGGAGATCGCCGTAGAGTTGCTCCCGGGTCAGCGCATCCAACGACGCGAATGGTTCGTCCATGAGCAGCACCCTTGGATTCGGCGCCATCGCCCGCGCCAGCGCGGCCCGCTGCTTCATCCCGCCAGACAGTTCGTGGAGATTCGCCCGGTGGAAATTGTCGAGGCCCACCAGCTTCAGGTAATACCGGGCCACGTCCTCCCGCTCGGAGTTGGTCAGCCCGGGCTTGAGCTTGAGCCCAAACATGACGTTGGCGAACACGTCCAGCCACGGGAACAGCGCCGCTTCCTGGAACATCACCATGCGGTCCCTCCCGGGCCCGCGGATCGATTTGCCGTCGGTTTGAACCGTGCCGGAGTCCGGCGTTTCCAGCCCGGCGATGATGTTGAGCAGGGTGGATTTTCCACAGCCGCTCGGACCGACGAGGCAGACGAATTCACCTTCGTTGACGTTCAGAGTCACGCGGTCGAGCGCCTGCACCTGCCTGCCGCCGGCGCGGAAGGTCTTGGAGACGTCCTTGACCGCCAGCTTGGCGCTGGGCGACACGGCGAGCTCTTGCTGAAGAGTCATGGTTTTCCCGAGAACATGCGGTCGAGCGGGATGGCGTTGGGGAGAAAGCCCACGCTCTGGGCATCCGCCACCAATCCGGCAATCTGTTGCGGGGTCAAATCGGAGGTGAAACGGAGCCGCCGCCATGAACTCCCGACCAGGGCAGCCGGAAAATCGCGATGCATCTCTGCGCTGAGCCCGGACCGGACCAGGGCCTGCGCCTCGGCTTCATGCGCGCCAATCCAGCCCGTCAGTTCGACGTGCGCCGCCCGGAACTTCTGCGCCAGATCCGGATGATCCTTCAGGAACCGGACGCTTGAGACCAGCACGGTCGTCACCACGTCGGGTTGTTCGAGAAAGATCCTGCCACCGCCCTCCTGCTCAAGGCGCGAGACCCAGGGCTCAACGGTCCAAACGGCATCGATCTGGCGTGCGGCGAACAGGGCGAGTTGGTCGGGATTCGCCGTGGGAATGACAAACACATCACCCCCGCTGGTGGTGATCTTGAATCCCTGCTTCTTCAGCCACGAACGCGCCGCAACATCCTGCGTGTTGCCAAACTGGGGCGTGGCCACCTTGCGCCCGCGGAAGTCCGCCGGCAGCTTGATCCGGCCGTCCCCCTGCACCACGAGGGCCGCACCGCCCTCGGCCGCCCCCGCAAGCACGCGGATTTCGTCGCCGCCCGACCGGATGTAAGCATTCAGCGCCGGATTGGGACCGACATAAGTAAGGTCGATCGAACCGGCAAACACGCCCTCCATCGCGCTGGGGCCCGCATTGAACGGAAACCATTGGATCGTGACATCCGGCCCCAGGCGCTGCTCGAACCACCCATGACCCTCGCGCGATGTCTGGCTGCCGATCACGCCCTGCGCATGCGTGATGTTGGGAAAATAGCCCGCGCGCAGCACGACCTTCTCCGCCCGTCCACCGAGCGGGGAAAACGCCAGCAACGCCAGGAGAAGCGAGATTCGGAGTTTCATATCACGCCGGCCACCGGGTCAAATCGCGTAATCCCCCATCAGATTGTTGATCAATCCCTCGACCGCCTGCAGCCGGGCAGCCCGGCCGGCACGTGTCTGCTCCCGATTCCTGCCCGACGGTCGCGGCGCCGACCTGGCTTTTGCAAACGGCAATGAAACACCGTCGCGGCGCATCTTCCGGAGCGTTACCTCAACCACGTCCGCGAGCGAATACCGGTCGAGGATGCCAGTAATGGCGTTGCGCACATCGAGCATCAACATTCGCAAGCCACAATGGGTCTCGTCAGGGCACGAGCATTTCTCGTATGCCGTCTGACTTACACAACTGATCGGCGCGAGCGGGCCGTCAATCAGGCGGACGATCTGGCCGATCACGATTTTCCCAGCCGGCCGCGCCAGACGATACCCGCCGAATTTCCCGCGCTGGCTTTCGATCAGACCGGCCTCTTTCAGCACCATCATGATCTGCTCGAGAAACTTGACCGGCAGCTTCTCGTGGGCGGCGAGTTCCGCAACCTGAATGAGCGGCCGCCCGACCTCGGCGGCAATGCCGAGGTCGATCAAGGCGCGGATGGCATACTCGCCTTTCTTGGAGAGCTTCATAATGTCTATCCATTCAATCTAGATTGTGGAAGTAGATATTAGACAAGCCCTTTTTTCCTGCAACCCGGGCGACGCGATTTCCGGCCGGTTTTCTTTGGCACATGGCGGCAGCGCCGACAGCGCAGCTTTAGCCGGCTGTGTTGAGGCCGGCGGCCGGGGTCGGCCTGCGCTCCGAAGCCTTGGCGAAGGAGTGCGCCCCGGCTATACGCATTCGCCCATGCAGTTGTAGCCGGCCGCGTTGAGGCCGGCTGCCGGGGTCGGCCTGCGCTCCGAAGCCTTGGCGAAGGAGTGCGCCCCGGCTAAAGGCAACACGCGGCGAATCTCCTCTCTGCCCTTGCCTTTAGGGGGCATCATTGGGATTTTGATCGATCTGCGATCGTGAATTTCCGCCCAAATGCTCGCCTTCACTGGCCTCTTGCCAAGCCGCCCGCGAATACGGGCCGGCCGGCCGACCATGGATAAGCCCGAGACTCCGATGATGCCGGCCGCCGGGTCCGGGGGCCCGGCCCGCCAGGACGCATCCGCAGCTGCCCGCCCCTTCGGGTTCTCGCGCACATTTGCCGCGCTACGCCATCGCAATTATCGGCTCTTCTTCGTCGGTCAGCTGGTCTCGCTGATTGGAACGTGGATGCAAAATGTCGCGCAGGCCTGGCTGGTCTATGCGCTGACCAGTTCCCCCTTCAAGCTGGGCATCGTGTCGTTTTGCGCCGGAGTGCCGGTGCTGGCCTTCTCTCTCTGGGCCGGCGTCTTCGCCGACCGCGTGCCCAAGCGCCGCCTGATCCTGGCCACCCAGACGGTCATGATGCTGCTCGCCTTCATTCTGGCGGCCGACGTGTTTGCCGGGACTGTCCAATGGTGGCACATCGCAATCCTGGCGTTTCTCCTTGGCACAGCCAACGCCTTCGATGCTCCGACCCGGCAGGCGTTCGTGGTTGAAATGGTCGGGCGGAAGGAGCTCACCAACGCCATCGCGCTCAACTCGGCGATGTTCAACTGCGCGCGGATCGTCGGGCCCGCATTGGCCGGCGTCACCATTGCCGCCGTCGGCGCCCAGTGGTGCTTCGTCCTCAACGGTGCCAGTTTCCTCGCGGTGATCGCCGGCTTGCTCATGATGGATGTGAAGCCGTACGTCGGAGCCGCTTCGACCGGTTCGCCCTTCCAGCAGATGCGGGAGGGGCTCGACTACATCCGCCGAGAGCCGGTCGTGCGGCCGTTGATTGCCCTCGTTGCCGTCTCCAATCTGTTTGCCCTCGGCTACATGGCGCTGCTGCCGGCGCTCGCGCAGGACGTGCTCCATGCGGGAACGGTTGGCTACGGTTTTATGAGCACCGCCATCGGCGTGGGCGCGCTGACGGGGGCGCTCATGATCGCATCGCTCGGTGACTATCAGCGGAAAGGGCTGATGTTGACGATCGGCAACCTGGTTTTTCCAACGATGGTTATCGCCTTGTCTTTTTCGCGATCCTACCACCTGACGCTCGGAATCCTCCTGGTTGCCGGATTGGGCTTCATGACCCAGAACGCCACCGCGAATACGCTCGTGCAAACCACCGTGCCCGACCAGCTGCGTGGACGAGTGATGAGCGTCTACATGATGGTCTTTCAGGGGTTCTTTCCGATCGGGGCGCTCATCGCCGGAACCGTGGCGGAAAAATTCGGCGTTCCGATTGGGGCGGCATTCGGCGGAACGGTCGCGCTCGCCTACGGCATCAGCCTGCTCTGGCGGTCTCCCCAGATCCGCTTGTTGCCGTAACCGGGCATGACCGTGACGTAATTGTCGTCCTGGCACACCGGGAGCGCCCGCGCGCCCGCTTCCGTCCGCCGGAGCCGCGAGCGAAAAAGACGGTCCGCTCGCTCACGCTCGCGGCTACCTGCTTCTGCAACCGCCATCAGCGCCCATCGTCTTCGACGTTGAAGCCTTCAACCACGATGCGCGGCGGTTCGCCCCGGGTGTCGGCCTGCTCCAGTTCGGTCCGGAGGATGCGTTTTTCGCCCGGCAGCAGGGTGATGTAGTTGTCGTCGTGCAGGGCCGGCAAGATGCGGTCGCCACTTTTCTCCCGCACGGCCTTCAGCCGGACCAGCAACGCCGGGGTTTTCGAGGAATTCTCCAGCTCGGTCCGCAAAACCCAGCGACTCTCCTCGCGCACTGCGACCGTGGTGCCGCGCAGCGCCACCTTCGGCAGCGCGCGAATCGCGTGGAAATCAAATGCCGGGTAGTCGGGGACGTGGATGCGGGCCGAAGACGAATCCCGGTACCGTGTAGGTCGTGAGGCTGCGCAGGTAGGTGTTTTCGGAGACCGTCGCCGCACCCTCGACCAGCTTCAGCCGCACGAAATGCAGGGGTGAAAGCCCGGCCGCAGGGAACGTCAGCTTGATCGGGCGCGCGAGGCTGTCCTCCGCGCTGTCGATGGTCGCGGACTGCTCCCACTGCACGGACCCGTCCAGATTCAGGACGGCCGCCAAAACCTTGAGACCGGTGCGCTGGCCGGCGCTGTAGTTCACGACCTCGACCGTGTCGTCCAGCGGATTCCACTGGACGTGCAGCGGTTCGCATCCCTTCTTCGCGCCGAAATAGCCGGCGGTCGGGCTCGAGGTAATAATCGTAGGTCTGCCAGACAAACGAGGGCCAGCATGGGTGGCTCATCCAGATGAGCACGCCCATGCGGCGCTTGCTCTGCGCCTCAAACATCGCGCGATAGCCGTCGTAATTCGTGAACTGCGCCAGCTCCACCCACTCGGCGGCGCTCGCCGCGTCACCATAAGTCTTCGCGATCGCCTCGCGGAGGGCGCCCCCGCCCACCGCTCCGCGCTTCGTGAAGTCATGCAAGCCCCAGACGGCGCTCTGCGGCCACTGGTCCGCCACGGGCATCATCTGCCGGAGGCTGTCCAGGCTGACGATGTTCGCCATGCCCAGTTCGCTGTGAAGCTTGGGCGTGGCGCGCTGGTCGAAATAGAAACTGATCGGCATCATGTGGTAGGGCCCGCCCCCGCTGACCAGCCCGAACGACGAGCCCGGAATGTAGCGGATCTCCGGATGACACGAGGCGACGAGTTCCTGCAGGCCGGTGTTCAGGACCGGCGGCGGGTTGCCCTCGTTGCGCCCGCAATAGAGGCCGACCGAGGCGTGGTTCCGGATGCGATCGATGAAATCGGCGGCGTTCTGGAGGAACATCGCATTGTCAGCGGGGTTGGGACCGTCAAACGGATTGGCGAGCCAGAAGTCCTCCCAAACCACCACGCCGTTGCGGTCGCAGGCATCAAAGAAGGCGTCGTCGTCCACCTGCCCGACCCAGTTCCGGATCATCGTGAATCCCAGGTCGCGGTGATAGCGCACCGCGGCCTCGTATTCCCGGGCTCGATACAGCAGGTTGGACTCCGAGAAGCCCCAGTTCCCTCCCCGGCCGACGAACCGCCGGCCGTTGATGAAGATCTTCAGCGCGCCCTTCTCCTCGGCATAGGTGAACTGCTTGACGCCGGCGTGGAGGGACTTGGCGTCGGAGACCACGCCCGGGCCGGTCTCGAACGCCAGCTTGACATCGTACAGATCCGGTTCGCCGTAGCCTACCGGCCACCAGAGGCGCGGGTGCCGGAGGCGCAACGCGGGGACGGAGGCCGGATCGAGCCGCACCACGACGGTCGCAGCCGCGGGGACCTCGACGCGCTGCTCAAATTGGGCTTCGCCAAACTGGCCGCGCAGCACGCCGCTCACCGCCTGGGAGGCGGAGTTCCGCAGGGTGGTTTCCACTGTCACCTCGGCGGTGCTCGTGTCCGGCAGCGGAAGCACCGTGGAGACGAACGGCCGCTCGATGGATACGGGCCCGGTCGTGGTCAGGTAGACGTCGGACCAGATGCCGACGTTGCGCCCGCGAATGCTCGGAATCCAGTCCCAGCCCGCGCTGGCGTGGAAACTCGGATTGTCCTCGCCCAGCGCGCCCCCGTTGGGCCCGGGTTCGGTGGCGGTCTTCTCGCGCACGCTGCCGGGATGCGCCGGCTTGTGGATGCGCACCGCCAGGGCGTTGACCGCATCGGGCCGGGCCAGCGGGGTGACGTCGAAGCGGGCCCGCGTGAATGCGCCGTCGATGCGGCCCACCTGCCGGCCGTTGAAATAGACGTCTGCCTTCCAATTGATGCCGTCGAAATTGAGCCAGATCCTCCGGCCGGGAGCCGGAGCGGGGATCGTGAACTCGTCGCGATACCAGAAATCGGCGTAGAAAAAGGAATCCGAAATCTGCAGCTGGTTGTCGCCGTAATTTGGATCAGGCAACGCGCCCGCATTCCAGTAGCTGACCAGCGCGGAGCCTGGCACCGTGGCCGGCAGCCAGTCCTGGCAGCGCGTCTCGGGCATCGAGAGCGCCTCACCGCCCAGGGTTACCAGCGAATCCCGCTGGATGCGCCACGACCCGCGCACGAGGTCCTGCCGCTCACCGGAGTGCGGCGCTGGCGCTGGCTGGGGCTGCGGCACCAGGCCTCCGCGCCCGAAAACCTGGAGCTCGCTCAGGATGTAGCCGTCCGGCGTGGCCGGCCGCACCATCTGTACGCGCACGTAGCGCCCGCTGGCCGCCGGGGTCAGCGGGTAGTCGTCGCCGGTGGCCGAAAGGGTTCCGAGCGTCCGCCAGTTCGCGCCGTCCTCGGAAGCCTCGATCGAGCCCGCATCCGCGCGCCGGATCCAATGCAGGGACACCCGGTCAAACGTGCCGACGGCGCCCAAGTCCACCTGCACCCACTCGGCTTCGCTGCCCGCGCTCTTCCAGGCGCTCGTGAAATCGAACGGCCCGCCCAGATGCACACTCGCCCCCTGGTCCAGCGTGACCACGTCGGCGACTCGCCAGGTGGTCACCGATGGCGCGTCAAGGCGAGCGCGGTAGAAGCGGGCCGGCGCGGGCTTCGCGAGGTCGAAGGCGGCCTTGATCACCTTGGGGTTCCACGAGACGTCCCTGGCCAGGATGTCTTCACCGGTGGTCCGGCCGAGCTCGATCCAGTTCTTCCCGTCGTCGGAGCTGTCGACTGCGCACGTCCAGCGCTGGGGCCGCTGGTCGTCCGTCGTGGCAATGGCCGTCACTTCGATGCGATCAACGATCCTCGGTTCGTAGCGCCCGGCCTGTTCGATCTGCACCCATCCCCCGGTGCCGGCAATGTCGATGCCGGTGGCCGTGTAGTTGTTGACGAGATGCTCACGTTCGTGCCGTGGCAGGACTCCCTCGGAACTGGAGGAACAGACCAGCCAGCTGGGCAGACGGGAGTCGATGATTCCGTCGGTCACAAGCTGGGCCGTCAGATTGAAGTCGTAATTGCTCGATGCCGTCGCCGGCCGGTGTAACGCCAGATTGCGATACGTCGCGGCCTCCGGAACCAGCGTCGGCCCCTGAAATGCCGCCGGATCGCCCGGATATACCCCAACCCCACGGGTAAAACTGTCGGCGGCGAACGCCGCCGTGGCGCTGCCGACCGCCGCCAGCAGAATCCCAACGGCCGCCAGGCGGGACGCAGCGCGGCCGCCAGGGGCCTTCGCCGTTCGAGATTCTTTCGTGTGTTTGGAGTGTTTCGTAGTGGTTATCCGGCCGCACGATCCCGGCTAAGTGGTGAAGTTAATGGTGACACGGGAAGGCGGAAACGCAATAAGACTAGCCGGGTCCAATAAATTCCATGCGAGCAAGCTGGACGAATCCCGCCGGCGCTGCGGGCCTGCGCTTGCTCGACCATCAACCACTCGACAGGAGACAAGTCATGAATATTCGCCGCCCTGGCTGGATGATCAGCGCTCTGGTTGGAATTGCCTGTTGCTTGTGCGCGCCCGCCGCCTCCGCGGCCGCCCGCGACGTCCGTTCACCCGACGGGAAGATCGTCGTTACCATCTACACCGACGGCCCCCTCGGGTACGGCATCACGGTGGACGGCCAGCCGGTGTTGCTGCGGTCGCGCCTTGGGTTGGAGCTGGCTGACAATGTGAAGCTGGGGGAGAAACCCTCCATGCAGGGCGAAGAGCGGAAATCGGCCGACAGCTGTTGGGAAGACCGCTTCGGCAAGAACCGCAACGTCCGGGATCACTATAATGAATTGACCCTGACGCTGACGGAAGGCGACCGCCTCTTTGGCGTGGTCGCCCGGGCTTATGACGATGGCGTCGGCCTCCGGCTGGTTCTGCCCAAGCAACCCGGAATGGATTCGTTTGTCGTCACGCGCGACGCCACGGAGTTCACGTTTGCCGGCGACCATCCGGTCTGGGCGGGCTGGAACAACCCGGAGGGGCCGAGCCGTCCCGAGGGCGGATTCGTCGGCTCGCAGGAATGGCGGTACCTGCCGGCAAAGCTTTCCACGCTCAATCGCGGCTTCAAACATGGCCTGCCCTTTCTGGTCCAGACCCCGGCGGCGTACGTCGCCATCACCGAATCTGACCTGATCGACTGGTCCGGCATGTGGCTCGTGCCCAAGGCCGGCGCCAGAAATACGCTGGAGGTGCAGCTCGCCCCGCCAATCCCGGCGCGGCCATGGCCGTCACGCGAACCGTCCGCGAACAATGGAGTCGAGGCGCAATCCGCCCCGCCGGCCGGCGATGTGCAGAAGGGCTTGGTGGTGGCCCGGACTCCGCACAATTCCCCGTGGCGGACATTCATCATCGCCCGGCGGCCCCACGAACTCATCCAAAGCGACCTCGTGCTGAACCTCGCCACGCCGAGCAAACTCGCCGACACCTCCTGGATCAAGCCGGGCATGGCCTCCTGGGGCACGTGGTGGTGCGCCAGGGGAAAGAATGACCTGCCCACGCTCAAACAGTACATCCAGCTCGCTGCGGATATGGAATGGCCGTATCAGTTATCGGAGATTTTCGACAAATCGATCGTCCCCGATTTGGTGGCCTTCGCCCGGGAACGAAACGTGCGCGTGTGGCTGTGGTTTCATTTCAATGACTTCATCGACCCCGCGGTCTACCGGCGCGACTTCCCGATGTACGCCAAATGGGGCCTGGCGGGACTCAAGATCGACTTCATTGATCGCGACGACCAGTGGGCCGTCAACTGGTACGAGGACATCTGCCGGACGGCCGCTGAAAACCATCTCCTGATCGACTTCCACGGCGCGTTCAAGCCGACCGGTCTGAACCGCACCTGGCCGAATCAGATCACTCGCGAGGGCATCCAGGGCAACGAATACAACAAGTGGAGCACCAAGGAGACGCCCGAACACCGGGCGACCCTGCCTTTTACCCGGGTGCTGGCCGGTCCCGGCGACTACACTCCCGGCGGCTTCCATAACCGCCAGCCGTCCCAGTTCCAGAATGTCAAGGTCGATACGCAGGTGCAGGCGACGCGCGCCGGCGAACTGGCGATGTTCATCCTCATCGAGAGTCCGTTCACCGTCGCGTGCGATTCGTTTGACAACTACCAGGACAAGGACGGCGCTTATCTGCCCGGCATGGATTTCCTCAAGGGCCTGCCGACGGTGTGGGACGAGACCCGCGGCCTGGCCGGTGAAGTGGGCAAATATGTGGTCGAGGTGCGGCGCAACGGGAAGAACTGGTATCTGGCCGCCATCACCAACAGCGAAGCCCGTGAGTTGCCCGTGCCATTGAAATTCCTCGGCGCGGGCGACTGGAAAGTCACCCTTTGGCAGGACGCGCCGGACTGCGATCAGAATGCCGAACACCTGGTGAGAGACGCCAGGACCGTCAGCCCGTCCGACACCCTGCAGCTCAAGCTGGCCCCCGCCGGCGGAACCGTGGCTATTTTTTCGCCGGCGAAATAAGGCGGCGCGTCATCGTTGGGTTGGAGGTCGCTGGGCCCGCCGCGCCGTTTGTACGACTGCAGCCGGCCGCGTTGAGGCCGGCCGGAACCCCGCCGGTGTCGGCCCTTTCGGCAGTCCCCTCGACAGGCCCGTTCGACAAGCTCAGGGTCCCGAGCGAAGTCGAGAAGCTCGGGGCCTTGAGCTTGTCGAAACGGCTCAGGGCAAGCGCCCCCCGGCTGCAGTCCTAAATGCGGCCGACACGGCGTGCCAACCCGAAGCTTCAGCAAAGGCTGCCGGTCCGTCCCAAATGGCGCCAGCCATTTGCTTAGGAACATGGAGGGCGAAGCCCGACAGGTTCCTCCTAATGCCCGCCCTCGAGGTCGCCCGGCTGCAGCAACGCCGCGAAGGGCGCCTTGTTGGCCGCCTTCATGTACGCCTCCTTCGGCTCGATCGTCCCGTCCTTGACCCGGTTCATCAGGCTCGCGTCCATCGTGACCATGCCGTCGGCGCCGCCGCCCTCGATGATCGATTTGATGTCCGAGATGCGACCGGTGCGGATCACGTTGGGCAGGGCTTCGTGCTGCAGGAGGATCTCGTGCACGGCGCAGCGGCCCTTGGGAATTCGCTTGCACAGCAACTGGGCGACCACGCCCGCCAGGCAGCCGGCGAGCATCACGCGCACCTGGTTCTGCTCGTCCGCCGGAAAGGCATTGATGATGCGGTCGATCGTCTTCGAAGCGCTGTTGGTGTGCAGCGTGGCAAAGACGAGCATGCCCATCGAAGCACAGCCGAGGGCCAGCTTGATCGTCTCGAGGTCGCGCATCTCACCGACGAGCAGGATGTCCGGATCGTGCCGCATGGCGCCCTTGAGGGCGGCGGCAAACGACGCGGCGTGCTCGCCCACTTCGCGGTGCACGATCACCGATTTCTTGTTCGGATGCACGAACTCGATCGGATCCTCGATCGTAATGATGTGCTTGGCCCGGGTTTCGTTGATGAAGTCGATCATCGCCGCCAGCGTGGTCGACTTGCCGCTGCCGGTGGGTCCGGTCACGAGGACGAGGCCCTGGTCAAGCTGGCAGAGTTTCTTCAGGGCCGCCGGGAGCTTCAGGCTGTCAAACGAAAGGATCTTCACCGGGATCTCGCGGAAGACGGCCGCCATGCCCCAGTGATTGTAGAGGAAATTGCAGCGGAAACGCGCCACGCCCGGGATCTCGTAGGCGAGATCGAGATCGTGGCGGTCGAGGTAGTCGTTCCAGCGGTTCTCGGGGCAGATCTCCTGGAGCAGGTGCTCCATCGCCGCGGCGTCGATCGGTTGCGCGGACAATGGCAGCAGCGAGCCCGAGATCCGGGCCTTGGGCGGCAGACCGATCGTCAGGTGGAGGTCGGAACCGCCCCTTTCGAGCGTCGCGCGGAGGAGTGGGTCGATCGCGGCCATGGTCAGGTGATTTTTGCGCGGAGCACGCGGTTGGCAATGTTGGCCAGGGCATCGGCGCGCTGATCTGGCTGCTTTCCCAGAGCGCATAAACCACATTGTCCATGAGGCACATGCCGTCGCGGACTCCCGTTTCCATCGTGTTGCGCAGGCCGGTCGTCTTGCCTTCGCGCACGAGGTTGGCGATCGCCATGTTGTTGACGAGGATCTCGCAGGCGAGGACGAGCCCGCCCTTAGCGCGCGGGCAGCAGGCGCTGGCAGACGATGCCGCGCAGGCTCTCGGCGACGCTGGCCCGGATCTGCGTCTGCTGGGCGGGCGGGAAGACATCAAGCAGGCGGTTGAGCGTCGTCGCGGCGTCGCTCGTGTGCATGGTGCCGATGACGAGGTGGCCGGTCTCGGCGGCGCTGATCGCCATCTCGATCGTCTCAAGGTCGCGGAGCTCGCCGATCACGATGATGTCGGGGTCCTCGCGCAGCGCGCCCTTGAGCGCCGTGAAGAACGTCCGCGTGTGCTCGCCGACCTGGCGCTGGGTGACATTGCAGCCCTTCGCGATCTGCACGACCTCGATCGGGTCCTCCACCGTGATGATGTGGTCCTTGCGGGTCTCGTTCAGGTAGGTGACCATCGACGCGAGCGTCGTGGTCTTGCCGGAGCCGACCGGGCCGGTGATGAGGACGAGTCCGTTGTGGTAGGAAAGGAGCTTGTTGATCGTCTCGATGTGCGCAGCGAATCCGAGCTCGGCGAGCGGCCGGACCTTCGCCGGCACCATGCGGTACGCGCCCGCCACCCCTTCCTTGTGAAGCATGAGGTTCACGCGGTAGCGGTTGGCGAGATCGAGCGCCAGGGCGTAATCCAGGTCCTTGTTGTCAAGGAAGGCGCGGCGCTGCGGTTCCGCCAGCAGCACGGTGTTCAGCCGCAGCGACTCCTGGGCGGTGAGCGCATGTTCGGAGATGGTCGTGAAGGCGCGGTCCTTCCGGATAAACGGCCGGGCGCCAGCGGAGAGGTGCAGGTCGCTCGCACCGAGCTGCGCCGTGGTCTTGAGCAGCTCGCTCAGCTTGGCGACGAGCGCGTCATCGCTCAGGGATCCGATCGATTCGAAGGGGAAGCCTGGCGGGCCCGCTGGTTCCGCCGATTCGGAAACGGCCGCCGCGCCGGCCCGCTGCTCCCCGGCACTCGGACCCGCCGGAGCGGCGAACGGATCATTGGCGGGCGGACCGCGGGCGGCATTGTCGAGCGCGAGATTGGCGAGTTCCTCGAGCTTCCCAACCGACGTGACCACGCCGCTGTCAACCAGGAGCTGGGCGAAGTCGAGCAATTCGACCTGCGCACCCAGCACCCGCAGGATGGCTTCGCACTGCGAGCGGGAAAAAAGGCCCTGGTCGATGCCCAGCCGGACCAGCCAGCACACCTCGGGCCGCGCGCGGATTCTGCCCAGCGAGATTCCCGCCACCGCACCCTTGGCCGAGTCCTTGAAGTATTTCTTGAGCAGTTGCTCGATCAGCGTGACCGGCGCGACCTGCACATCGTCAACCGTTAGCACGACGGCCCGCTGGAACGCCTCCTTCCTGGCGTCATCCAGCGGATTGGCCATCAGGACGGCCACGGTCTTGTCCCCGGTCTTCTTGATCGGAAAGATCCCTTCCCGCCGGATGACTCCGTCGCCGGTGGCCGCGACCAGCTTTTCATCGATCTCCAATTCCTCGATCCGGGTCACCAGCGGCAGATCGCAGAACTTCGCGACGAACCGGGCCGTGTCTTCCGGGCTCAGCTGGAATTTCGGATCCAGTGTCCGGTGAATCAGGGTGGCGGAGTACTCGGCCACCTCCAGGAGCAGGGCCAGGTCCTTCTGCTCGAACTGGCCGTTGGTGCCCGCCTGAAGCTCCTTGTTGAGCACCTGGATTGCACCCAGGACGATATTGGTCTTCAGGGGCACGGTCAGCATCGAATGCACCTCGAAGGACGTGTTCATCTTCTTCAGCGAGGCCGCCTCCGGGCCCTGGCTGCTGAAGAACAGCGGCTGACCGGTTTCGATGACCTTGCCGACATTGCCCGTCCCTTTGGGGAGCCGCAGCTGGAGCAGCTTCTGCGCAGCCTGCTTGAATTGCAACTCCTTGATCTTCTCGCCGCCCCACAAAGTGGGGGAATAGTAGACGTGCTTGAAGGCGATCTGATCGCCCTCGACCAGGTACAGGGTCATGGCCTGGCACCGCAGCTGGTCCACCACTTTGGTGGCGGTCAGGTCGATCACCGAATCAAGCTCCTCCCGCCCCGGCGCCGGATTGGACAGAATCTTGCGCAGGAGGGAGCGACGGACGTCACCGGAAATGGAAGGGCCGGACATGAGAAAAAATTCGAGGCACCGCGCGCTGGCGGGCAGGTCCGGAAATCTGCCTTGGTCTCCGCTCTCCCGCAATGAGAAAGATCGCGACCCGCAGCGCAGGCTTCGAGCCTGCCTCCGGTTTTCCTCGCCCGCGGGGTTCCCTCACGCTCCCCAGTGTTTCGCTCGCACCGGCCTCGGGAAGCCCGGCCCATGCGCTCGGACGTTGTTGAGCCGGTGTCGTCCTAATCCGGCTGTTCCATGCAGGAACGGTGCGGCTCTCCCAGCTTCCCAGGATACCCCATTGTGCCTTTGCCCCGCTCTCGGCTCCCGGCCCGGTCCCCCTGCACATGGCCTGCGCCACACTTCGGCGGCGTCTTACTGTGTGCACGGCGATACTGCCCCCCTTACGCAAACAGGAAGACCCGGGCGCTGTACGTCTTTCGGGATTCAATCACGCGGCTTTGACATTCGCTCCATACGCTTCGTGCGCCCCTTGCGGTAGCGCGACGCAATGTTCGCTGCCGAGTGGCTGCCGACCTTTCTCGGGTGGGAATAGCTACCCACCGGGTGTCGATTACAGGTTTCTTCATTCTTTCGTTTGTTTCCTCCTGTACTGTTTGCTGGCGCGATATGCCGAACGCTCAGGACCTGCGATGTACCGCAGGCTGGCGTGCCGGCTGCTCCGCAGTCGGCATGCCAGCCAAGGCCATTCGCAGCGGCCGCCTGTTCGGCAATTTGTTATACTCTGATAATGTCGCTGATGCGGACTTCACGGGTCGCGTGGTCAACCCAATAAGAAAAGAGGTAATCTTCGAGCAGCAGATTCTCGACGGTATGTCCGACAGAATCGCTTGTTTGGTAATCTCCGACCAAGAATGGCTGCCGGGCGATCATATCGGCGAAATCCAACACAACCTTCTGCTTTCTACGAGGCAGCGATGCCACAAAGCTCGCGGCTTCGAGAGAAAGGTGACTGCTATAGGAAAACCGGTCAGGCATGACCTAACTGCTTGCGCAGATCGGCGACGCTGACCTTCCTTCCTTCTTCCATTTCCTTCAGACGGCGCGCCGTTTCACGTTTCCAACTACCGCGCTCTTGCCCAAGTCGGACCAAGTAAGCGGACAGCCGGCGGCGATCGCCTTCAGACAATCGGGAGGCGCGCTGCTTCAATTCGAAAAACGCCGTCGCAGTCATTGGCAAAGAAGGTAAGCCGGGCGTGAGAACGGTCAAGTTTGGTTTTCTGCCGAACGTCAGAGACGTGGCAGGAGCGTCGGCTGGCGCGCCTCCTGCCCCGCAGGAGGCGTTGGAGCTGTTGGGAAGTTGTGATCGAAGGTTAGTGGTCTCCCGCCCCGCTTCAACGAAGGTCAAACGCATGCCGCAAACACCTGCCCCGGCCAACCCGAAGACCATCGGCGAGCACATGATCAAGAAGCGCATCGACATGAGGCTGACGCAAGCAGTAATTGCTAAACAACTGGGAGTTGCGCGATCCACGGTCGGGAATTGGGAGGGCAACTTCTGCAGACCCTATGGGAAAGTCCGCGAGCAGATCGTCGCATGGCTCGGCTTCGATCCGGAGCCGTAATCGGTTATCTGAAGCCTCTCTTTAGTCCTTCCTATCCAATCGCGGCTACACAGCTGCACGGCTTCGACGAGTTTAGCCCGGGCACCGGTTGAGATCATGACTGGGCACAGGGGATTTTTCGATGATGGGGTTGAGCTGCATCGTTCATAGTGCAGACCAAGCGATCCACCTCAGTAGACGGGTTTGCAGGCGATGGGGTGCCGGCGCTCGCATGGGAATTACGGACCCTTCCTGCAGCGCTGACTGCGCTGGGCCACTTGGGAACGAAGATCGGCATTACCCTTTTTGCAACATCTTCGTTGGTCGAGTACTCCTGGCCCAGTGCAACCTTCACCGCTGCTTTCGCCGCAGTTCCATCTACGAGATCGCTACGAGTTGTTGCTCCCACCAAGTGGAGAAGGAGCCAGAACTCAAAACAGGGAGTAGACGGCGCCAAGGTGATCTTTCGCCCAGCCGCCAACTGAACAACATCATTCCAAAACCCTTGGCGCAGAGCCATATCCGTATCAACCACTGCCCAGACGTGATCGTATTTGGCTGGCTCGGACATACCGAGTCGGCCCTTGCGAGCGCGCCTTGCGAGATTCTCGACCTTCTTTTCTGCCGTCCTGACCACGTGCCGAGGATCCGAATGCTCACCCGGGTGGATTGCCACGGTAACCGTGGAGAGCTTCAGATCCTTACGAACGAGATTGAAATAGATTGGTTCGGTAACGGTCCCTTCGGTCACGATCAGGATGGAATCTCCGGGTCGTGCACATGCTGGACGTAGCCTATTGCTAGCCCGTTTCTCACGAGCGAGGGCCTGAGCATGTTTCCACCAAGGCAAATCTGAAGACTCCGGGATGTCGCTCACGATTCACCCTCCATCAACGCCAATTCCGAGAAACTTCCCAAGAGGCCACCTGGGATGAAAGGTACGGCGCCGTATCTCCCGGCCATATATCCACGAACAAGAGACTCCCCTTGGCGCGGTTCGTATTCTGAAAGAGGATACAAGTGTGCAGCGCCCTCGTCGTTCTTCTCAGTGAACCACACCTGATCCCGTCTGATCAAAGTGGGATCGAGGAGCAGCGGGTTATGTGTGGAGAAAAGAATTTGCGCCCGGTTTGGGTTTTCCTTCTCGCTGAAGAAAAGGCGCAACAGTTCGCGCACCATGAGCGGATGCATGCTGGTTTCGAGTTCGTCGATGCAAACGACGTAGCCTTTTTCCAGAATATCGAGCCAAGGGCCAGCCAGGGCAAAGAGCCGGTGCGTTCCGGCGGACTCGGAGTCCCACTTCAATGGCAGAGAAGTTCCGCCCGGGGCACGGTGAAGGAGTTCAGGTCTGATCCACTTGGCCTTCTTTAGCTCGTCACGCTGCGCTTCAGGTACCATGCTCATGAATCGCTGTATTTCAGCTTCGCTGTAGGCCCCCTCTTGCACGCTAGCGCCCGTGACGCCGATGTCTGCGAGGCTCAGCAATTCGAGGATCCGAGCCATGAGAGGCGTCTTCTCCGCAATCTGCTGCATGGTGAACGCGCTGCCGAAGCGGTTACGGGTACTCAGATCCAGAAAGTGCAAGCGTTCCTTGAACCAGCGAAAAACCGGTTCCACCTGCTTGTTATTCTCCGACACCAGTTTCGTGAGGTGCAGGGCGTTGGGCAGGGTTCGTTTCTCTAAGATGGGGTCCCGAGCGAATGCCTTGGAGGTTTTCGGTCCATAAACGTGATCCTTCTCGGATTCTGACCAATCGCGGGTAAACCAGACCTGCTCCTGTGCGACTGGGAATGCGCGGATGGACTCGTGCCAGATGCGTTCACGGGTTGCTGCGACTCGATACTCGTATCGGACTCCCTCCTGAATGAACGACACGATGAATGCTGTCGGCTCTGTGGCCGCAAACGGGTCCAGGGCAAAAGGGTCGATCTGGACAATAGGTTCCTTAGGGTCCGTGATTTTTGCAGATCCTCGAACAAGCTCAGCGAATGCCTCTAGAGCGTCCAGAACGGTGCTCTTGCCGCTGGCATTAGCTCCGTAGATTGCAGTCCCCTTGTTCCAACGCCGCAGTTTCCCGTCCAAGCCAGGCAAATTCGGCTCAATGCAGTTCTCAGGCAGGCTTTTGTCCCGATTTCCGGCTACTAGATTAAGGGTTTGCTTGCCACGAAATGCCTTAAAGTTTGAGAAGGAAAATTGCAGCAACATGCCCATAATTGAGCATAAGCGGTCACTGAAAGCCAGTTTTAAGCGGAAAAACCGCTGAAAATAGCTGTAGACATGCAACCGTTCATACGGGTGAATTAGCTCCGCTCAATATGGCGGCACGAGGGAGCGTTAAGAATGCTGCGTTTTCGCTGCGCCCTCCCGACTCCTTTGTGCTAGGTGTTTGTTGGCTGTGAAGCCGTCATAGTTGGCATCCCATCGGGAATCGACACCTTGAAGACCAGCAACCGTCTGGGAAACGCCTGCACCCGCAAAAATGCCTCAAAGCCAAGACCGCAGACGAACAACTCAGCATTCATTCTCCGTAGGCAACTCTTGGGCTTACGTGTCCGCAGTTCAAACCGGAGATTGCTACAGAACGCAGCTCGGTTGGAAGCATTCACTGCCGACTTCGATGCAGAAGTTTCTGTCTTGCATGATCTTCGTGGAAACCTAGTTTCTTGCCACCCCAGTGAGCTTCCGACGAGCGAAGTCAGACACATTCCCCCCGCGGTCGTCATTCATTGATGACAGTCAGCGCCTCGCGGCACGGTTTGACTCTGGAGTTAGATTCGAACCGGGTTTCCGGCCGCCTTCCAAGCTGATTATGACGCTCACGTCAGATCGATCAGAACACCGGCTTCGCCGTGGATCGGCGGTATTGCAGCAACGGTTTTCCCTATGAAATTGCCGAAGATGAGGTTCCGGTCAGGACACATCCTGGCCCTTATCGCGATAGGTGCATTGCTGGTTTTTGTCGAAGGTTCAGGCATCTTTGACTGGATTGTCATCCGCCGGCCGCCCAACGATGTACTCGCCGCCAGTGTTCGTTCCCAGGTACCGCCGACTTTTAGTCGGTTTTGGATCGGCAATTTTGTTCAAAAGGACTCGGAAAGTGGCGGCCTCGCCGACGTCACCATCACCCTAAATGAACCACTTCTTGCTCCGGCAGATCTGTCGACCTTGGCAGTCGAGCGCGGCGACGAACGGACAGGGGTCAGCAGAGGTCGTAGTAGTGCGGGAAACGAGCCGGGAGTAGGCGATCAGGCGCAGGCAGTTTCCTTGCAAACTCAATATCCGTTTTTAAGTCTGAATAAAAAACACGCTCACCATCTTCACAGTATATCTCTACCAATTCTGGTGCCACTATGACTTTAACAATCATTGTAGAATAGCCTCCGCTTCGGGTCGTCTAAAACCCCGGACAGTGTCTTTTAGCTCCGCACTGTGAAAGACTCCCTTAGTCCAGCCTAACAACTGTAAAAT
>CAWDQK010000049.1:0-7698 GCA_963804395.1 uncultured Verrucomicrobiae bacterium
GGCAGCAGATCCAACTTGAAGGATCCAATCCGGAGCAAAACCGGAGCAAGAAATAGCCCCAGAGGGACCCTGCCGTGTGTCCAAATGCACTCCGGTCGGCTTTCATGACAGCCCTCGGAGGCGCAGGCAAATTCTTAGGGAGGGTTATCCGTACAGCCTCGGTCACCGAGAATGGATGCAGGGCAGAATGGCAGATTCCACTCTGCGATCCACGTAAACTGGTGATCGCCTGCTCCGCGCCTTGTCGGATTCCAAGGTATTTGGGTAATCACCCGTGATTCTTTTTCGCAGAACGTATGCCTCACCGGATTCGAATACCCGTTGTGACCCTACCGGCTCCCAACGGTTGGAAGCAGCGTGCGAAGCACACGGTTGACTCTTGCTGTCTCGATTGCCGGTACGCCCGCGTTTTCTGCGAATTCCGGCCAGCGGGTGATTGCATGTGCTACATCAGCGATGACGGTTTGGGCTTCGTTTTTGTCTAGCGAAGCGGATTCCGCCAGTTTCAATAGATGAGCGACTCCCACTCGGCTTCGTTCTCCCAAATGGATTGCCTGTTCACTGGGCGCAGGGTTGGTGGCAAAGGGCAAGTCTTGGTAGCGGGGACCCAGCTGATGCCTTCCCTCACGAGTTTCCCGTTGAAGGCGTAGCGCTTTCCAGCCATTGATTCCGGGTATGGCCGACGATGACCCCACTCGGCATGTGTCCGCAGAAGAGCCCGGCGAGAGTTCGACCCATCGTGATGATCTGGATGATTTCGCCACGGTACGAGGGCTGGCTGCGGGGCAGCGGTTGTTTGGACGCTATGTACTTGAAACGGAGTTGGGCGCGGGCGGCATGGGTGTCGTCTGGCGGGCGCGTGACACCGAGCTGGATGAACCAGTGGCCCTGAAGTTCCTGCCCGAAGTAGTGGCACGCGACGCCGCGTCCGTTGACGAACTCAAGGAGGAGACGCGCAACGCTTTGCGGCTGACGCATCCCAATATCGTTCGCATCCGCAATTTTGAACGGGATGGCAATGTAGCGGCTATCTCGATGGAATATGTTGAAGGCACAACGCTCTCCCAATTACGCCTGCAGCAGCCGGGCAAGGTATTCGCCATCGAAACGCTTGCCCCGTTGGTAACGCAGCTCTGCGCGGCGTTGGACTATGCCCACGGTCAAGCAAAGATCGTTCACCGGGATCTCAAACCGGCGAACATCCTCGTCGCTCGGGATGGTGTGGTGAAGGTGACGGATTTTGGCATTGCGCGGAGTCTGGCAGAGAGTTCCACGCGGCTCACTGGGATGGGGGGCGGTGACACTGGTGGCACTCTGCGGTACATGAGCCCGCAGCAGGTGCAGGGGCGCACGCCACGGGCACCCGACGATCTCTATGCATTGGGGGCGACACTCTACGAGTTGCTCACCGGTAAGCCGCCGTTTTTTCGCGGCGATCCGTATAGCCTGCGGATGCAGATCCTGGAGGAGAAGCCGCTGTCGATGGCCGAACGCTGCACCGAGTTGGGGGTGGAACGTGAGGCGATTCCCCAAGCGTGGGAGGAGGCTATTCTAGCCTGTTTGGCGAAGGATCCACAGGACCGCCCGAAGTCGGCGGGCGAGGTTGCCGAGCGATTGGGGTTGGTTGACACCACGAAACATGCAAAGGGGCAGGAAAGGGTTCCCTTGGTGAATAGGGTCGCTGGTCGTGGCACAGATCTGGGGCCTGCGCTGCCGCCGCAGAACGCGAAACGCAGCAGCCGACGTCTGGTCATTGCAGGACTCGCTGCGTTAGGGGTTGTTGCAGCGGGTTGGTGGTTCTTCGGCTCCCATCTTCCTGCCCAACGCAAGCGCGAGGCAGAGCAACAGCGGATCGAACCGGCCAGAGCCGAGCAGGCGCGGGTTGAGCGCGAGAGAAAGGAGGCCGCAGCCAAGGCACAGCGTGAGAAGGAAGATAGTGACTACGCCGGGATGCTGCAACGTATCGAGGCGGTGGCCGATGGTTCGCCACGAGCCTTGGTTGAGGCCACTGAACCGGTGGTGCAGACGTATCTTTCCACCGCGCCCGGCCGGCACGAGGCCGATGCAGCGGCAGCCTGGGCGAAGCGAAGGTTGGGATGGGAAGCATTTCACCTGGCCAACGCGAAAGGCGGATTAATTGTTCGCACGAATCCAGCCGATGCTGAGGTGCGGGTTGGTGGCTTTGCGCTGGAAAAAGGTCCGCTGGTGACGCTCAGGGAGGTGAAGATTGGCAGGTACCAGGTCACGGTGACCGCCCCGGGCTATGAGGATTTCCGCACTGAAATGGAGGTGAAGGAGTACGACTTTGCTGAGCTGACGGCAGGGCTGGTTCGCAGTACGGGAGTTCTGGAGATCGAATCCACCCCGGCTGGGCTCGGCTACGCGTTGCAGGGCGAAACGCCCGAGCGGCTAAAGCGAAGCGGGCGCACACCAGATCGGTTGGCAGAATTGCCGACGGGCAGCTACCGTGTGACCGTCCAGCGGGACGGCTGGCCGCAGCCCGTGGTGGAAGAAGCAACGGTGGAGCGACAGAAGACAGCGCTGATCAACGCGGAATTTGCAACCGGCACGCTGATCGTCGCAAGCGATCCATCCGGGGCGGCGGTGGTGCAGAATCGTAAAGAGGTGGGGCAGACGCCTTACCAGGCTGAGAATGTACCTGGCGACTATGCGTTTGAAGTGCGGTTGAAAGGCTACAAAATCGCGTCGGTCAGCGGTACGCTTGCGGCGAAGAATGAGCTGCACCTGAATGCGGTGCTGAAGAAGATCCGCGCCCCAGAGGAAGGACAGGCATGGCCGGTGCCGGATCTATATCTGGAGATGGTGTACATCCGGCCAGGGACCTTCACCATGGGATCGCCAGTATCCGAACAGGGCCGGAGAAACGACGAGATACAGCATTCGGCGATTTTGACGAAAGGCTTTTGGCTGGGGAAGACAGTGGTGACGCAAGGCCAGTGGAAGGCGCTGATGGGCGGAAATCGGTCGCTATTTAAGAATGCCGGGCGCGATGCGCCCGTAGAGAATGTATCTTGGACGGATGCGATGGAGTTCTGCCGCAAGCTGACGGAGCGTGAACGTCAAGCCGGTCGTATGACAGAGGGCTACGAGTACACGCTGCCGACGGAGGCGCAGTGGGAGTACGCCTGTCGGGCAGGGACAACGGGTCCGTTTGCCGGGAGCGGAAACCTCGACTCGATGGGTTGGTATTCGAGCAACAGCGGCACCACGACGCATCCGGTCGCGCAGAAGCAGGCGAATGCGTGGGGGCTTTATGACATGCATGGGAACGTCTGGGAATGGTGCCGGGACTGGTATGGCAACTATCCGGGCAGAAGCGTTACGGATCCGATCGGGCCGTCTTCGGGCTCGCTCCGCGTCTATCGCGGCGGCGGCTGGGCCAGCATCGCGCAGCGCTGCCGCTCGGCCTACCGCTACGGGGGCGGGCCGGGCCTCCGCCTCGACTACGTCGGATTCCGCCTCGCCCTCTGTGCAGTCCCATAGTGGCTGATCGACCTCCTGCAATTCATCATGGTCGAGACGCAGGCGGCGAACATGATGGGAATCCCGTTGGCAGCCACGAAGCCGAGGCTCGCCATCCAGGCCAGGATGGCCGTGTACATCGGATGCCGGATGCGCGCGTAGGGACCGGCGCACGCGGATTGCGAACCAGGTTCGGAGCAAGGTCATCAGCCCGACCAATACCCAGAAGCCGATCCAGAGTGTTTCTTAGCTCTTGATATTAGCCCGGGGGCTTTGGCAGCAGCTTCGCCACGACGAATAGCAACACCACGACGACGAGCGCGAGCGCACACCAGAAGACATATCCCCCGTTGATGCCGGCGAACGGATTCCGGCCGGCGGTGCTCTGCTCGGCGGCACTGAGGCGGGCAATGCTACGGCCGGAGGTAAGCAGTTTCGAGGCAACGAGGCTCAGATCGTAGCGGGGTGCATTCGCTGACGGGTTGCCGTAGGCGAGGGTGAGGTCGGGAGTTTCCGCAACCTTGAAGACCAGGCGCACCACCGGATAGGCGACCCGCGCGGTGCCAAGCGTGATCGCGGGGTTGTCCCCGTTGTCAGTCTCAATCCAGAGGGTGTCCGTGCGCATCCGTTCAGGCAGTTCGAAGACGCGGTTTCCCGGAACACCCGGCTCCGGCGTCCGGCTCCACTGGCCCGTGGCGAGGGTGAACTCGACAGGGCTGCCGTCCGGAGCGGACACGTCTTCGAAAATTTGGAACTGGCGCTGGAAAAGCGAAGTCGCCGAGGTCAGCACGAGACTGCGGAGCGGCAGAGCCGCCTTTGGCAGGCGGACGCTCCAGATGCTCACCGTTGGGCGCTTTGGGTCGGTCGTGGCCTGCGGCGGCAAATCCAACGACCTGGCCAGGGCCGGCTGTTCCAGCACGTAGGGGATCTGATTGCCGTCGCGCAGCAGGCGCAGATCGGCAAAGTCTGGCCGTGATTTTGCGAGTGCCTCCAGGTCGAGTTCCAGTTCCTGCACTCCCGGCCCGGCAAGCTGGACGACTCTCCGGAAGGTCCATTCGGCCGCGTCGAGCGGCGCACCGGTCAGGGGCACGTCGGCGAGGACCTCGCTGGCCTGATAGCCTGGCATATCTTCAACGGCGCCCGGCACAACAACCGCGGCGCTGGCCCCGCGCATCTCGTCGGCGAAGGCCGTGAGGTCGTAACGCGGCGCAGCCGCCTGGGGATTGCCGGCCAGCAACGAGTAGCTCCCGGCCGCGGGTGCCATGAACAGCAAACTGACCGGCCGGCGCTTGACGCGCACAGTTTCAATGGCCAGGGGAGGCGAATCGCCGTTGCGGATATGGATGAGCAGTTCGCGCGTCGATGGGGTGAAAACCACGGGCAGCTCGAGTTGGGCGCGGGCGGGTGCTCCGTCGAGCGCGGCGCGGAACAGCGTGCCCGAAGCAATCGTGCGCTCACCGGGGATCGCATCGCGCACTTCGCGTATGGAAACGGCAATCCGGCGCATGAACAGCGGCTCTGGCGTGTCAAACTCAAGGGCCGCCAGCGGCACGTGGCGGCCATCGAGGGCGAGAGTCAGCACCGTCTCGCCGGCATACTCATCGCGGCCGGACTGGCGGGCGCCGACCGGCATGGGCGCGGGTGCAGGCGGGGGCTCCAACCGGAGGCTTGCGCCCGTAATGGGCAGCGGGGCGTCGCGATTGTCCGTGATGGTGACCCGCAGGTAGGCTGCAACGCGACCGCCGACCGGCAGATCAAGTTTCTCGGCGCCCCATTCGCGGAAGATTGGGACGCCCTGATCGAGGGTGACCCAATCAGCATTGTTCTCGGACGTCTCAACCCGCGCCGCCCGCAGGAAGAACAAGCCCGGCGTTTCCAGTGAAAGCGAGGCGAGCTTGTCCGTCGTGCCGGTGGCAATTGTGACCTGGGTTGACCCTGGAACCAGGGTCACCGCGAACGAGGCGGGGCGGACCGTATGCGCCACCGGGACTGGCGGACGATCGAGCAAGAACGCGATTTCATGCCCGTTCGGGTCAAGGATGCGAAGGTCCTCCAGTTCCTGACCGGCAGCATCAAAGGACGACGGGGTCAGGTCCACGCGCACCAAGCCCGGTGCGGCGACGTTGAGAGCCTGCCGGTGCTGCCACGCGGCCGGCGTAAGGGCGGAGCTGCTGGCGGCGGCCAGGAGCGTCAGGGGGATTGCAAGACTAAGGCCGCGGAGGTATGTTTTTTTCATTGCTCGGCAGGAAGCGCTGGTAGCCGAACGATGCCAGGATGGCGATGACGGCGACGGCCACGAGCGCGCCGACGCGGTAAAGCGCCTCGAGGCTCGCGAGGTCGTGAAAGAAGAGCTTGAGCAGCGCGACGCTCAGGAGCGCGATCGCGGCATAGCGCACGGACCGCTGCTGTTTCCAAATACCGGCGGAAAGCAAGCCGAGAGCGAAGAGCGCCCACCCGATGGTGTAGCTCATGTCGCGCGCAAAGTTTCCCGAGAATTGAAACGCGAGCGTGTCCGTGCCGGGCAAGGTGAAGTAGTCGGCGATCTCGATGTTCAGCAGAAGGAATGACAGGACGACGCCCAAGGCATAAATCAGCGGCTGGGCATTGATGCCGAGCACGGTCTGGCGCGGCGGGGCCAGCAGCCGGGCGCCCACGAAAAGAGAGGCGATCGCCAGGCCATAGGCGTAGAGGTACCAGTTGAACACCGCGGTGTCGCCACGGACGTGGTATTCGAGGACCGCGGGGTTGAGCGCCAGCCGGACGAAAGCGGTCACCAGCAGCACGGTGCCGGTCGCGCGCAGACCCGGATGCGGAACACGGTGGAAGAGCCAGAGCAGCGCGGCGCCCTCGAGCGCCCAGGCAACCGTGAGCCACTGCCGGTCGAACTGGATTGGAAAGATGAGCGTGATGAAGAGCAGCGCGACGCCGCCGAACCAGGCGAGCTGGTTGAGGCGCTTCGGGTTGTCCTCCGCCACCGTGCGCAGGATGACCATGAGGCTGCCGAGGGGCGCCACCGCGAACAGGGCGGGCACGACTCCCAGAAAGCCGTTCGGCCAGCCCAGCTTGATTGCCTGGTAGATCATCCAAAACTGCGCGGGCCCGCTCAATGCCGCAACCGCCCACGGCCCGGTCAGGCGGGCAAAGGCGCGCCGAAACACGAACGGGTAGGCCGCGAACAAAGCGTAGAATCCGACATACCAGCCCAACGGCAGCTCCGGCGCCGTCGGGCTGAACTGGCGCGCGTGCCACACTGATTCCAGCGCCGCGATGCCAGCCAGCGCGCAGACCGGCAGCCATTCCACGATGAGCAACCGCGCCAGCCCGAGCGTCAGAATCACCAGCAGGAGCCCCAGCCCGAAGACGGCCGACGGATTGGGCACCGCCAGACGGGCGCAAACCATGATCAGCAGCAGAAACGGCAGGAGCGAGGAGACGGCTGGAATCTGCCCCTGGACGCCGCCCAACAGACCCGCCGGCAGTGAGTCGACGGACGGCAGTCGGCTGCCGAGCCGGCGGACGAGCCACAGACCGGCGAAGAAGAAGAAGACGGAGAACCCGCCAATCACGAGCAGCAACGACGGCTCAAACACGAATGATGCGGGCACCTGAAAGATGCACAGGCCGGTCGCCAGCAGCGTGAGCACCAGCACCGCGGCCACGGCGGCGAGCGAGGCGCTCAGGAGGGCCACGCCAATCGCGATGAGATCGACCGAGCAGGATGGCGGGCCAGAACAGCAAGGAAACGGTCTCGAACTTGTAGATCGGAAACAGCATCAGCAGCAGTGTCAGCGGCGGGAACAGCTGGTTCCACCACGATGGCGCCGAGGCGGGGCGGTGCCGTTCGAGCAACAGCGGAAAAGCGGCATGCAGCGCGGCAAACAACAGGCTTGCCGCCAGCGCCCAGGGCAGGAGGGCGTCGGTGAGATGCAGGTCCGTCCAGATTGCCAGCAACGCGAACGTCGCCAGTCCGGCCGCCCAGTGCAGGTTGGGCAGGCGCTCATCCAGCCACGCCAGCGCCAGCAGCAGACCATCGCTCACGAAGATCAAGGTGAACAGGAGCGCGGGGCGGCCGCCCATCCACGCCTGGCTCGCGAGAAAGCACGCGAACACCAGGGCGACCACCGGCATTTCGACGGCCGCCCACAGGACGGGCACGGCGGCGCGTTCCAGCGACAGGGCAGCGGCAGCCAACAGGAGATGGATCAGGGCCGATGC